>DIYK01000035.1 GCA_002429005.1 Verrucomicrobia bacterium UBA6056 | reverse complement strand
TAAGGCCGTTTTCAGGTCATTGCGAAGAAAGTCGCCCTGAAGGGGCGTTGCATTTCAGCCCAGGGTGCAACCCTGGGTTCCCCCGTTTCGCATACGGGTGTGTTCTGAAGGAACACCGCATACAAACTGGAGATGCGGCGCACCTACAGACCGCTCATGGTTTGGAAACCCTAACCCGGGGTTCCTCCCCGGGCTGGGATGCATAGCCCCGTTGGGGCACATTTGGTTGGGTGCAATGAGCCTTACGTTCGTGCCATTCAGTCTAGGCCCGGGTGACAACCCCGGTATCGCCACAGAAATACAGCTGCGCCCCGGCGGGGTGCAGCTTTTTATGCCGGGTGTCAGATTCTTCGTGAACATCGGGCTCGCCGAAGGGAGGACCCGTGTAGATCTCGCAGCCCTCCGGGGCACCTCCAGTCAACGCGGCAAGTGGATCTGAAAAACACAGTCTTCTAACCCAGATGCTCGGAAAGCCTCAGGGCCAATGCACCGAGTTGACGGACGGGGTTGGCGGCGCAGCTGATGGGTAGAACTGACATATCGCAGACGTAGAGGCCGGGGCTGTTGTGGACCTGAAGGTTTTCGTCGACCACGGATCTGCGGTTGAACTGAGCTTCGTTGCGGTGGGCCTTCCAGGGCATCCGCAGGGTGCCGCAGGCATGGTGGACTGTCCCCCAGCCGAAGGGCCACTGTCCGCCCGGAGGATATCCGTAGGGGGCACTCAACCACTGAACCTGATCAAACTCATGAAAGATGCGGTCCCGGGTGCTGTTGAGCAGGTGCAGAAAATCACCGGGACTTTTCTGCCATCCCGCGATGCGGGGAAAGCGGTTGCCCAAGAGGTCCTGCAGGTCGGCGAAGCGTTTGAAACGTACTCCAGGACGGTAGCCGTCCTGGGCATGGGAGAGAATGCCATTGGCGTCATCAAGCAGATTGGCGAAGCTGAATTTGATATCTACCCTCGTTCGGGTTGAGTCGTGAGGGATGGCCTCGGCAGAAGGATCGTTGTTCCGTAAATGCCAGTACTCATGGTTGATGTTCATCTCAACATTGAAGGGGAAGCGCGTGTTCCCCTGAGCGTCGGTAAGCCCCTTGGAGTAGAAGATAAGTTTAGCATGATCCTTGGGGCCAAGCTCAATGCGGTTGGCCGGGCTCTTGCCCACTGCGCTGACGTAGGCCTGGGATTCCCCGCTGACCGGGTGGTCGGTCAGGCCGAAGCCTACCCGGGATTGAATATCCTGGGGGAGCCGCTGAAATACCGAAGAACGGTTGATCAGTTTGGGGCTTTCCATCGAGCCCGCGGCGACGATCACATTGGGTGCGTAAAAGGAACGGGCTTCTCCATTCAAGGTGCTGGTGCATCGGACTTCATGCCAGTTGTGGGGAATATCCGTAATCCCCTCTACGAAACTGTTCAGACGCAGGAAGAGACCGTTCCCGTTCTGGTCCCGGCCGGGTGTCAACCCCAGTTGATTGATCAGCAGTTCACTCGTGTTGAATACGCCTGTGGGTTCTTCAAAAAAGCGATCCCGCGGATGACCTTGATCATCCAGATAAGGTTGATGCAGGGCACGTGGCGTCTCCTGTATATCAAAATCCGCAGCCAGGCTGCTGTTGCGGAAATAGGTTACGACCGCTTTCGCTTTGTCACCGAGCGTTTTGCTGGCATGCATGCGGGTGGCGGCTTTGCTCAGATAGTCTGCCTTCAGGTCTGTCCGAACCTGATCCGGGAAAAAATCGAGTTCCCAGTCCTGGGCTTCTGGAATGAGTCCCGACCAGAAAATGGAGCGTCCGCCGAAGGCCAGTTGAGGTTCCCCGCCGATGAAATGCCGTGAATCTTGCCAGGGTCGCGTGCTGGCCACTCCGAAATGATTGGCAACCGCTCCATTGGGGATCCGGCTAATGTTATACACATGGGTGGGGTAAATGAAGGAGCCTGCATCGAGCAGGAGAATGCGTTTTTGGTCGCCAAGGCGATCCGCCAGATCATCGGCGAGGATCCCGCCTCCGATACCGGAGCCGATGATGATGAAGTCGAAATCGGAGTTCGGTCCGTCGTAATTACGGATCAGGCGTGAATGCGCCTGTGTCTGTTCGCTAACCAGATTTGGATAGTGGTTTTGAAATGCCATGGCTTCCTCCAGGTCTGTTGATCAGACCCACCCTCTGCATCGCCCGATTAAAAAGGCAAGAGGGAAAGGGTTGCCTGAAGGAAGTTTCTGACTGTACGTCGTTTTTCTGCTGAAGACTCACCAGGTATATTTCATGCCCAGGTGCCAGACCCGGCCGCCCATGTTGATGCCTTCCGGAAAGAAACGTACGGGGTGGGTAATTTGCTCGTCGAACACGTTGCGGATACCGGCGAGAAAGGAGAATCCCTGCTGTTCACCGGGTTCCAGTTCTGCAATCAGATCCACTTCCACTCGGGCGGGTACCGATTCTGGAAAGGCTGCGCCAATGGTTTTGTAGGTGTCCTGATAGCGCGCCTGCAGGGTGCCGGTGGCGTTGGGGGTGAAGGAATGAATGAGCGCGGCTTTGGCAAACCAGGGCAGGTAATAGCTGGGGTCGCCCGCGTTGTCCACGTCGTCGTCGAGATGGTTGTAGGTGACCGAGGCGAGCAGGACATTGGTGGGCGTGAAGCGCTGATTCCATTCCGCGGTGACACTGTTGCTGATCAAACTGCCCGGATTGTTGTAGCGGGTGATGAAATCCAGCTCGGGATCCTGTACCGGCAGAATCAGATCGTAAATCCGGCTGTGCTGGGCGGTGAGGCGGAACATGCTCTGCTCGTCATTGTTAAAGATCAAGCCCGCCTCAAAGGTGTGGGAGTGTTCGGGTTTTAAATCCGGGTTTCCGATGGGGCGGTAGCGTGCATTGAGGGTGTCGGATGATGGCGTTTGATGCGCTCCGGCGTACTGGGTTTTGAACATCCACTCGTCGCTGATGTCATGCAACCAGGCGATACGGGGGCTGAGCACCGTTGTGTCGAGGTCGTCATAGCTGTCGCTGCGCAGACCTAGAAAAATCATATCGCTGGGCGTAATCTGCTGGGAGCTGTCAATGGTCAGCGCCAATTGATTGCGCTCATGTGTGGGGATGAGCGCATCCTGACCGCTGCGGTTGACTTCCTCCACCTGAATCAGCGTGCTGGGATCATAGTTCACCCGGGAGTTGGAGTTGTGCAGGTTGGAGTGTCCCACTTCGATTTTATAGCGGATCTCATGGGTGGGAGACAGCGTCTGGAACAGCTGTGCGTAGGGCAGCACCCGGTATTCTTCTACCTGTCCGTACAGGGTGAGTGGAGAAGGGTTGCCAGGGTAAGGCGGGAGCTCAGGGGAAAGAGGCAGGCCCGTCAAGAGACCTGCGGGAAAGACCTGATGGTTGTCGATGCGGATATCGGCCCAGTGGTATTCCAAGGCCAGCTCGAGCAACAGTTGTTCGTTCAGGGGAATCTTATGAGCCACTTTACCGTTAAAGTTGTTGTTGGTGATCAAGGGGCTGTCATCGCCATTGGGGTTCCCGAAAATTCCGTAGGCATCTCCGCGACTCAGATGATAGAGGTACAGAGAGATTTCGGTGAACTCGGATTCCAACTGCAAGCCCAGGCCGGCATGTTCGACGGCATTGTTGAGCTCATAGGGCGGGGCGTCCAACCCGCGATAGACCCCTCCGGCAAACACGTCGAGAATGGTGGCATCAATTTCATCTTCCACACCCTCCTGATAACTGCCATGCACGGCACCATGCAGATGCCAATCCCCGTCTGCGAAACTGTCTGAGAACACGGCCCCTGCGGTGATGCGGCGTTCCTCCGGCGCCACTTCCGCAAAGGTGGAGTTTTCAAACTTCTTCAGACGGATGTCCACCACGCCATACATGGCATTCTCCCCGTGGGTCACCGCTCCCGGACCCCGGATCACATCCACAGATTCCAGAATATCCACGGGCATGAACAGGTGCATGGGCGCATCGTTAAAGGCCAGAGTGCGGATATCCATTCCGTTAATCTGCACAAGGTAACTGGTCCGGTAGCTCCCCTTGCCGCTGAAACTGACTTTAGGAACGTTGGTGTGGGAGCGGGTCACTTCCACCCCCGGGAACAGTTCCAAGGCTTCCTGCACATTCCGGGCTCCGCGTTTGCGCATGGTGTCCCGTTTCATCACGGAAACAAAACCCGGGTTTTTGTCCACGGGCAGGGGCAGTTCTGTAGCGATACTGCTGACCGGGATTTCCAGGAGCTGATCCAGCGGCATGAGCAGCAGGGGGTTGGCTTCCTCCTCCGCAGCCAGAGGGGCTGCACAGCTGAGTCCCAACAGCAACAGCGGAAGTTTGGCTGTGGTGGGGAGGAGGCCTGAGGTCCTGAAACGGAAGCGGGTGCAGAGGGAACGTAGGGGAGTACTAAGCATACTTGTTCTTTCTTAGGGGGCGGATGGAGGAGAAAGGGTGGGGTGCATCAGGTCGTGAACGGCCTGATTGAGATTATCCATGCTGAAGGGTTTCTGGATATATGCGGTGCGGGCGGTCTTGAGGACGGTGCCGAGCACGAGATCTTCGTTGTATCCAGACATCAGGAGCACGGGGAGGTCGGGGAAGCGTAGCCGCAACTCCTGCGCGAGTTCGGCTCCGGTCATTTCCGGCATCACCATATCTGAAATCAACATGTCGGGTGGGCCATGTTCTTCGCAGTGACGTAGCGCTTCGCTGGCGAGCATTTTGGATTCGACCTTGTATCCGGACATGCTGAGCAGGATGCTCAGGGTTTCATTGACCATGGGGTCGTCATCGACCAGCAGGATGTGCAGCTGTGCCGCTTTGTATTTGCGTTGAGGCGTTTTGAGGAGTGCAGGGTTCAGCTCCTCTTCTGTGGGAAATTCCTGGGGGAGGAGAATGCGGAAGCAGGTGCCTTCTCCCGCGTGGCTTTCGAGCTCAATGCGCCCGTCCATGCGCTCGACAATGGCCTTCACCGTGGCCAGGCCCAAGCCGGTTCCCTGGCCTTTTTCCTTGGTGGTGAAAAAGGGTTCAAAGATTTTATCCCGGATAGCCTCCGGGATTCCCGTGCCGTTGTCTTGAACGCTCAGGCACACCCAGGGAGGAAGTTTGGAATGTTTCCGATCGATCTCTTTAATCTGGACCTCGCAGCGGCCGCCTTCCTCGCCCATGGCGTCGCGGGCATTGACCACTAAGTTCATAATGACCTGTTGCAGCTGAACGGCGCCTCCGTAGACATAGAGGTTTTTATCCGGGAGAAGCGTGACCAACTCCATATCCTCCCGGATCAAGCGTCGCAGGATTTTCATCATGCCCTGCAGGGTATCGGTTACGTTGATGGTGTTGGCTTCGTAGACCTGGTGGCGGCTGAAGACCAGCAACTGACGGGTCAATTCGGCGCCTTTTTCCGTCGCCCGCAGCATGTCTTCCAGCAGGTTTTTCAATTTGGGCTGATTGTCCAACGGCAAGTGTTCGCGCAGCAAGGTGCCTGTGCCGCCAATGACAAACAGGATATTATTGAAATCATGGGCCACGCCGCCGGCGAATTGTCCAATAATCTCACTTTTCTGAGCCTGATTAAGCTGATCCTGCAATTGCTGGGCTTTACTGATGTCCTGCATGAGGATCAACTCGGCGGGTGCTGCATTCCACTCTGTAGGAATAATGCGTAATGCAAATTGCGTAGGAGTACGGGAGGCCAGAGTGAGCTCCACAATCTTGGTTTCCTTGCGTGGAATGGGAAAGGGAACCGGCTCATTGAGCAGGCTGGCCACATCACTCCCCAGGAAGCGGGCCGCTGCCGGGTTGCTGAAACGGATGCAGTCTTCAGCGATGACCATGACCCCTTCCGAGTTTCTGGAAATGATATTGTGGAAAATCTCGTTGCGGCGTTGCAGTTCAAACTGAACCCCCCGGCGGATATCCATTTCGGTTTCCAGGTCCAGCGTGCGGTCCTTGACCCGTTTTTCGAGTAGCTGATTGGATTCCACCAGTTTTTGATCCCGATTGAGAATCTCCTCAAGCATGCGGTTGAAGCTTTGAGCCAGACTATTGATTTCGTTGCCGAGGCTGGGCTGGACCCGCAGGCTGTAATCGCCTTCATCCGCGACCTGTTGAGCGGTGTCCGCCATGTCGCGGATCGGGGAGGAAATGACCCGTTGCAGCCATAAAGCCAGTAGACTGGAGAGCAGCAGGCTGAGGGTGAGCACGGCCCCACCGATGGCGGTCATGAGCATGGCCTGTTGGGTGAGATCCCGCAGGTCATGCCGAATCAGGATGTAGCCCACTCGTTCACCATCCAGGAGAATCGGATCAAAGATCACTTGGTATTTGCTGGTGGATTGAGGCCGTTCAAAGGGCGCAGTTTCCGGCAGGGGTGGATGCGTGGGGGAGAGTTCTGAACGTTGATATGAGGCCATCCGTCGCCCATTCGGCAGATACAGCGCGGCTCCGAGCACATGGTTTTCCGCCTGCAGACTGTTCAAGGTCTGTTCTGCATCCCGCACATCTTGAAACAGCAGGGCCGCACTGGAGTTCTGGCCAATCAGCGTGGCCAGCGTCTGCATGTTGGTTTGGATCCGTTGTTTGAGGAAACGGTATTCAAAACTTCCGAATCCTAACATGGCCAAGCCTACTGCCACCGTGGAGGTGACCATGATCAGGACCATTAACTGCCGACCCACACTTAAGTTGCGGAAGCGCATCATGGTGAATCCTCCGTGACAATCTTTGCGAGTCGCAGCAACTTGGAGCTGACCTCCAGATTGGCTTGCTCCAAGCGCTTCCGGTTGATGCGGAAACGTACCCGGTCCCGTTGGGTATAAAAATCGATCATCCCGCCTTGGTCGGCTACCGTTTTTTCTTCTCCAATGATGAGGAGTTCTGAGCGTTTGGGGGCCTGTTCTTTCAGCCAGCTTTGCTCGGCTTCGTCGTCAGGATTGAGGATCAGTACCTTGAGACTGTCCAGGCTTTTCGGATCCTCCAGACTCTCGAGGTTCACGATCTCAATGACTTGAGAGCGCACGGTTTTGCCCTGCAATTTTTTTAATTCAGAGCCGAACTCCTCACTGAGCCCGTAGAGACCGATGCGGATGGGATCTTTATTTTCTTCTTCGGCGGGCCATTCGATGAATTTTAAAAAGTTGTAGACGAAAGCGGCTTTCAACTGAGGCTTGGTGACCTGCTGGGGGAGACCCTGTGCGTGTAGGCTTGCAGGCAGAAACAGCAAAAAGGCGAGAGCGAACCAGCTCCCAATCAGGCTACCGCAACAGCACAAGCCACTCCATCCCGGAAACCGGGTGGGCTTCGACTGTAACGGAATCGTCATTTGCTCTACATCAGCCATAGGGACTGCTTGGGCGTTTCGCACGATAAGGGTGTTTGCAAACTGTATGGAATAGGCAACCCGCATTATAGCTTAAAAACGGGTTAAGTTCTTTATGGGCAGCAGGACAGAAGCTCTGCAGGCTTCTGATGGCAGGAGATCTGTTCCACCCGCTGCTGCGGCTTGGCGCTGCGTTGACAGGGGCTCTCTGCTGACATAGTAGCTAGACATGTTTCGATTTCTCGTTTGTGTAAGTCTTTTTCTGTTAAGTGGCTGTGCGAGCATGCCTCCCCGAAGATCAATTCAGATTGCTTCGGTTAGCCTGGAGAATGAAGCGGCATTTCCGGTTACGCAGGTGGAGCTGTCTGTCCCTAAACGACAGCGTAGTTTGGAGCTGAATCAGATCCCCGCAGGAGCGGAAAGTTCGTATGGATTTCCAGTGCGGGAGTATCAGGGAAACTCCCTTAGACTTAGCTGGATGTTGCAAGGGAGGTCTTATGTAAGCGAGGATCTCCGCCTGCAGATTCCCAAGCCCTTACCGGAAGGGGAACTCAATGCTCGTATCCAATTACGGGAGGGGCGCTGGGCCGAAATCAGCCTGGAACCCCTGAGTGCCTTGGAGGCCAGATTGCAGGCCATGCGGAAGCCGCATCCTTAAGGGGTCTCTTCCGGCCGGCTTGCCGGGAGATAGCGGTCAACAAAACTTTGCAGGGTGGGGGAGAGCTCGAGAATTTCGAGTTCTAACTGCTCGATCAGGATATAGCGCTGCTGTCGATCCTCGCTCTGCTCCAGTTGTTCACAGAGTCTGGCCATGGAATCCGCTCCACAGGTCGCGGCGCAGCCTTTGAACGCATGCACCTCTGCTGCGAAGTCTTTCTCGAAGAGTCCGGGGAGGCGGAGCTGCGTGCAGACGCCATCGCATTTCTCTAAGAAGAGTCGAACCACTTCTGCGGCAATGGCCGGTCCAATGTCTCCTCGCAAGCGTTCAAGATTGAGCCGTTCGCTGGATACATGATGCGGAAGCAGGCTGGAAAGGCTTTCGCTTTGTCGGGAACTCAGACGCTGTTTCAGTTCTTCATAGCGCACGGGTTTGGTCATGTAGTCATCCATGCCCGCGGCCATGCATTTCTCGCGGTCCCCCTGCATGGCATGTGCGGTCATGGCCAGGATATAGGGCTGAGCTTCCGGTAGCAGCCGTTCGCGGATTTCACGGGTGCAGGCATAGCCATCCATTTCAGGCATCTGGCAATCCATCAGAATGACATCTACCGGATGTTGCTCCAGATATTCGAGCGCTTCGTAGCCATTGTTGGCGCTTTCGGAGATACAGCCGAGTCGTTTCAGCTGCTCCAATGCCACTTGCTGATTGATGGCATTGTCTTCCACGAGCAGCACGCGCATGCCTTGGGTGGAACTGGGGGGACTCCGTTCTTTTGAGGACGCGGATCTACTGCGCGGGGCAGGGCTGGGAGGATCCACTCGGCTGGCAAAGATCTGAATCAACTGCTGTAGGAGACGGGCGGGTTTGACCGGCTTAATCAGGTAGGCGTCCAGACCGTGTTCTTTGGCCTCCTCTTCAGACAAGGCATGCCCTAGAGAGGTCATCATCACGATTCGGATCTGACTGCAACCCGGGTGACTGCGGGTGAACTGGGACACTGTTAAGCCATCCATTTCCGGCATCTGCATGTCCAACAACATCAGGTCAAAGGGACGTGCTCCGGAGAGGGAGGCACTCAAGGCCTGCAGCGCCTGACTTCCGTTCTCGACCAATTCCGTTTCCAGGCCCCAGATCGATAATTGCCGGGCCAGGATGTCTCGATTGGTCAGGTTATCATCTACAACCAGCGCCCGTTTCCCGCAGAGTACTGCTGGAGAGTGGCGCGCTTGCTGTTTGCTCAGATCACAGGGGCGTAGAGGAATACGGAACCAGAAGCGGCTGCCTTGACCGGGTTGGCTATCCACTCCCATATCGCCACCCATCAGTTCCACCAAACTTGCAGAAATCACCAAACCCAGGCCGGAACCGCCGTAGCGTCGGGTGGTCGAGGAATCTGCTTGCGAAAAAGGTTTGAACAATCGCGGCAGCACCTCGGCTGGAATGCCGATGCCGGTATCTTTGACCTCAATCCGCAACCAGGACGCCTTATTGGACCGGGGCTCGGTGCTGACCCGCAGCACCACTTCGCCTTGTTCCGTGAATTTAATGCCATTGCCTAACAGGTTGGTGATAATCTGCCGCAGGCGTCCGGGATCTCCGTGCACCCATTCCGGAACTCCGGGGGCCAAATCGTAAAGAATTTCCAACTGTTTTTGATGGGCCTGATGTGCCAACAGCTCCATGATTTCCGACAGGGTTTCCTGCAACGGAAATTCAACGTCTTCGAGATTAAGTTTGCGGGCCTCGATTTTGGAGAAGTCCAGAATGTCATTGAGTATGGTCAGCAAGGCTTCGGAGCTGTGCAGAATGGTTTTGGCAAACTCATGCGATTGGTTGGAGAGTTCCTGTTGTAAGAGCAGGTCGGCCATGCCCATGATGCCATTCATGGGCGTACGGATTTCATGGCTCATGTTGGCGAGAAATTCACTCTTGGCGCGGTTAGCAATTTCGGCTTCCTTCTGCGCAACCCGGGTCTGTTCCTCTGCGGCGACCCGTTCCGAGATATCGCTGCCATAGGCGTGAATCCATCCGTATTCTGGCATGCCCCGGATAAAGAACTGATAGGAACCGTTGGGCAGCGTCACTTCCAGTTGTTGAATGAGGCCTTCGGACGCAATGGCCTGCAGGTCCAGTTTGGCAAATTCCGGTAGCGCCTCGGTGACCAGCAGCTCCTGCTCCTCTCCATCGGGCACACCCATGCTGCTGCGGGCCGCCAGGTTGGCCATGGTGACCCGGCCCTCAGGATCAAAGCGGAAAACCGGATTGGGGTTATACTCCGCAAAGAGTTTCATCAGACGCACCTGTTCTGCGTCCTGAATGTAGGAGGTGATGTCCCGGAAACTGAGAATCAGCAGCCCTCCGGAACCCTTCCAGGCCGTGGCCGAGAGGTCAAAGTCAATGCCGAGTACCGAATGGTCGCTTTCCAGGCGCAATTCCGGAGCTTCCCGGATAAAGTCACGGATGCGTTCCGGATCTCCACAGGCCGCCTGGGCAAACTGGCTGGGCCATTCCGGATCAGAGGGACTGAGTTGTTGAAACCAGTCCTGTAAGGAGTCCCCGGCTTGGGGTGCAGGCAGGCTGCCCCGTTTGGGCGCTTTCACGGCGAAGATCCGTGCATGGGCGTCGATGAGCAAATGCAGGTCGCCTGCAGGGAGGGGGAGCGCGTCAAACTGCTCCGCCCGGGCAGAGGATGGAAGCGCAGGCTTTGGTGCGGGAATAGGGTCCGGGGGATTCATACGTGGCGGGAGGCAAAGACCGCAGGGAGAAACAAACCAAGTGTAAAGGGATGCCCGTACGGGGACAAGTCACAAGTTCAGTGGAGGGAGGCTTGCTCAAGGGAAGGCTCTGGACTTGAGTTATGAGCTCTGTTAGGGCGGTTGCGCACTTTGGAACGAAGGAAAGCTTTGCATATGAAACAACGATTGCGTGTAGGTCTGTTGCTGATGGTCATGCTGGGACTAATGTCCTGTGGAAAAAAACAGGAGCCGGATCCGGGAAGCAGCACCGAGAAAAAAGAGGGCATTGTCATTGGCCTGAGTTTCGACAGCCTGGCCATCGAACGCTGGCAGAAAGACCGGGACACTTTTATTGCGGAAGCGGAAAAACTCGGGGCGACCTGTGTATTCCAGGATGCCAATGGGGATGCCCGTAAGCAGAATGAACAGTGTGATCTGCTGCTCAGTCAGGGGGTGGATGTGCTGGTCATCGTGCCCAAATCCGCCACCGCCGCAGCCCGCGCGGTGCAGAACGCCAATGCGGCTGGAGTCCCGGTATTATCGTATGACCGGTTGATTCTGAATTCGAAACCCGATCTGTACATCAGCTTTGATAATGTCCGTGTGGGCCGCATGCAGGCAGAGTATCTGAGCTCCCGCAAACAGGGACG
Organism: Verrucomicrobia bacterium UBA6056; assembly: GCA_002429005.1. Lineage (GTDB taxonomy): Bacteria > Verrucomicrobiota > Kiritimatiellia > SS1-B-03-39 > UBA6053 > UBA6056. The sequence goes on along the minus strand of DIYK01000035.1, from coordinate 27,139 downwards.
CTACTTTCTGCTGGGGGGAGCTCCGGATGATAATAACGCTCATCTCTTCCGCCAGGGACAAATGGAGGTATTGCAGCCTTTGATAGACCAGGGAAAGATTGACGTGATTGGTCAGCAATGGTGTGAGGGCTGGTCTCCAAACAAAGCCCGCGAAATTATGGAAAACGTGCTCGTATCGGTGGGTACGGAGATGGATGTGCTCTTGGCCTCCAATGATGGCACCGCCGGTGGAGCCATTCAGGCCCTGCGTCAACAAGGCCTGGCAGGAAAGGTGTTGGTCAGTGGCCAGGATGCAGACCTGCAGGCCTGCAAACGGATTTTGGAAGGCACGCAATCGATGACGGTGTACAAACCGCTCAAAACGCTTGCCACCCGGGCGGCACAGGTGGCGGTTGAGTTGGCCGAAGGCAAAGAGATCGCCAGCACTCAGACGGTGAACAATGGGGCGATCGACGTTCCCAGTGTGTTGCTTGACCCGGTGATGGTGGACAAAGACAACCTGGAAGAGGTCATCGTGGGGGATGGCTTCCATAGCAAAGAAGATCTTGGACTCTGATTGATGCTGCTGAAGCTGGAGGGCATTCGGAAATGCTTTCCCGGAGTGGTGGCTCTGGATGAGGTGCATCTGGAGCTGAATGCGGGAGAAGTTCATGCGCTGATTGGCGAGAACGGAGCTGGGAAAAGTACCTTGATGAAGGTGCTTTCCGGCGTCTACCCCCATGGCAGTTATGAGGGGCGCATCCTCAAAAACGGAGAAGAGCTTCGTTTCCGAAGTTTACGCGATGCTTCCCAGGCCGGGGTCGTGCTTGTTCACCAGGAGTTGGCTTTGCTCCCCGAGCTCAGCGTACTGGATAATTTGTTTTTGGGGGCGGAGATACGTGGGCCGTTGGGTTTTCTAAAACGGGAAGCTCAGCAGAAAAAAGCCGAGGCGCATCTGCAGGCGCTCGAATTGAGCCTGCCCTTGGAACAACGGGTCGGGCTTCTGAGTATCGGTCAGCAGCAGCGACTGGAAATTGCCCGGGCTCTCCTCCATGACCCGGAAGTACTGATCCTGGATGAACCCACCAGCGCCCTCCCTGAGGATGATGCAGCGCAACTGCTCGAGTGGATTCGCCGCCTTGCCCGAAAAGGAACCGCCTGCGTTTACATCAGTCACCGCATGGAGGAAATTTTTCAGATTGCCGATCAGGTCACCGTGCTTCGGGATGGGCGCAGTGTGTGGACCCGTCCCCGAGAGGGCGTGGAGGTGGAGGCGGTGATTGCAGCGATGGTGGACCGCCCCCCCTCCGATCTCTACGGGCATCAGCCCTGTGAGCCTGGCGAGCTGGTGTTGGCCTTGCGTGGGCTTCGGGTGGTGAAATCCGGAGGCTGTGTTTTATCGGTTCCCTCCCTGGAGCTCCGACAGGGTGAAATTCTGGGCTTAGCCGGTCTCATGGGGGCAGGGCGGAGTTGTCTGTTACGTCTGTTGAGCGGAGCGCTCGACGCGGGAACCCGGGTGGAAGGGCAATGCTCTTTGGATGGAGAGATTTGGCAGGACTTGCCCGCTTCTCCGGCTGAGGCCCGTCGCATGGGTCTCTTTCTGGTACCGGAGGATCGCAAAGGGCAGGCACTCTTTTTGGAGGAGTCGGTGGCCATGAATACCGTGTGTGCTTCTTTTTCGAGCTTCCGGCGCGGCCCCGTGCTGGATCATCAGGCGATACAGGTTCAGGCGAACGAGCTGAAGGATAGCTTCCGGGTGAAGACGCCTTCGGTGGAACAGCAGGTAAAGACCCTGTCCGGCGGAAATCAGCAGAAAGTCCTCATGGCCCGTGCAGCTCTGGTGGCGCCGAAGCTGCTTTTACTGGATGAGCCCACCCGGGGGATTGATGTCGGTGCCAAGGATGAGATTTACCGACGCATGGAACGCTGGACCCGGGAGGGCTGGACGATTCTCTGGGCCAGTTCCGAACTTCAGGAACTGCTGGGAATTTCTGATCGGGTCCTGGTCCTGGCCCAGGGCGAACTCCGGGCTTCCTTCCACGAACGTCCCTTTGATGAACAGGCAGTGATGAGTGCTGCCACCCGTGAACCACAGCCTCCGGAACCTCTCTGCCTATGAAGCTCCCTGCTCTCCCCATCCGAAAGCTTCTGTTTAGTCGGAATGCCTTCCTACTCTATGCCCTGGTCGGGTTGGGAATTCTGTTTCAGCTGTTGACGCTGGACTCGGCCAGCCCCTTTCTCTCCGGGCGCTCGATCAGTACGGTGCTGCGGCAGGTGTCGGTGGTGGGCGTCATTGTCTGTGGGATGACCTTGGTCATCGTGCTCACGCATATTGATTTATCCGTAGGCTCAGCGGTTGCGTTTCTGGGAGCCTTGGCTGCCTGGATGATGGCGCCTGCGGGCGAAAGTCAGGGCCATAGCGTAAGTGGGCTTGGCTGGCCTCCCTGGCTGGTGCTGATCCTGATGATGTTTCTGGGCTTGCTGTTGTGGGCCGGCAAGGGCTGGCTACAGGTGAAAACCGGCATGCCTGCCTTTATTATTACGCTAGGTGGATTTATGGCCTATCGGGGACTGGCTCTGAACATTGCCGTGCGGGAAATCGCCCTGCCTCCGGATAATCTGCTTTCCCGACTGGGTACTCAGACCTTGCCGATGTCTTTAGGCTGGGTGGTGGTGCTGCTGTTGCTCCTAGGGGGACTCACCCGAACTGCGATGCTGTTGCGGCAGGGGCGAAGTGCGGGCTGGAGTGCCGGCCTGCCGGCCTTGTTGACGGCAGCGGTCATTGCCTATCTGCAGTTGCCTCATCCCAATGTGCTGCCGCATGCCCGGGGCATTGCCGTGCTCAGCAGTATCTGGGGACTCACCCTCTTGCTGACCTATTACCTCAGCGAACACACCGTGTTCGGCCGGCAACTCTACGCCACGGGGGGAAACCGGGAGGCGGCCTACCTCTCCGGAATTTCGGTGAACCGGATTACCATTGCCGGATTTTCCCTGCTGGGCTTCTACACCGCTGTGGCCGCGATGATGGAATTGGGCCAGCAGGGCACGGCCGTCTCCGGGGCCGGAAATCTGCTGGAACTGGATGTGATTGCGGCCTGTGTGCTGGGCGGAGTTTCGTTGCGTGGGGGACGGGGCTCGGTGCTGGGGGCTACCTTGGGGGCGCTGATCATGCAGGTCCTGGGTTCGGGGCTCTATCAATGTGGGGTGCAAACCGGGACTCAGATGCTGATCAAAGCCGTAGTGCTGATTGTGTTTGCCGCCTTGAATCATGGACTCCGGCGTGACTAAGGGGATGCGGCGGTGAATGTGTTGGGGCATTTGTTGCTGGCTGGAGAGTCCGAGGCACTCCGGGAAGGGCAGTTTTTGGGCGATTTCTGCCGGGGCGCTGTAGAGGATTTTCCGTTTTCCCGTGAGGTCCTGGAGGGCATTCGCGCCCATCGGCGGGTGGATGCAGCAGGAGATGTACATCCCTTTATGCGGCATTGTAAGCAACTTCTGCCCAGAGAACAGCGGCGCTATGGAGGCATCGTGGTCGATTTACTCAGTGATTGGTTATTGCGTCAGCACTGGCAGGAATGTGGCGGAAGCCCCTGGGCTCTCTGGAGGGAGGAGATGGAGCAGTTCCTGAGCGCCTCACAACCTCATTGGCCCCGTTCAGCACAGCGATTTGCGGACTTTTTACTGCAATACGACATGTTGGAAGCCTATGGGGATCTTGATGAAATTTCCGAGGTGCTGTTGCGCCTGGGGAGGCGATTGAAGCGACCTGTGGATTTGCGCCCTTTGTTGGATGTCCTCCTGGAGCATGAGGCGAGTTTACATGCAGGCTTCCCGGCGTATCTGGAGGACATGCATCGGGCCGCGGCCTCCCCACTCAAGACTTGACCAGAGCCTTTTGTCTCTTCACGTTTAGGGGATGCGTCGTTTCCCAGTTGCTCTCGTTCTCATGAGTTGTGTTGCCTTGTCTTCTCTGCAGGCCCGCACGATTTCCAATCCCACAAAAAACCCTTACCAGCAGGCGTTGATCCGGCTGAATCCGGAAAAACCTCTGCATCCGGGCGTGCATGCGGTCACGGCCACCCGCAATGGAGAAGAGATCCCTGCACAGGTGGAGCAGACCGAGGAGGGGGGCTGGATTTGGGTGGCGGTCGATCTCGCACCCGGAGAGCAGGCAGAGTACCAAGCCACAGCAAAAAAGGGGCTGTCCTCCGGGTCATTGGTGATCCGTGAAGGGAACAGCCTGATCTTGAAAAACGACCTGTTACGCCTGCGGGTCCCGGCCTCCTGGAAACCGGGCAGCCCCTTGCCGGCTCCCATTCAAGCATACCAGCCGAAAGGAGCCGAATGGAGCGGTGCTGCGACATGGTTGCAGCATCCTGAGGCCACAGGCTTGACCACGACCGTGGATGGAGGGCCCCTGTTTGCTCAAGTGACTCTCCGCTATGAGTTCGGAGATCATTGGGCCGAATGTAAAATCCGCCTTCCCCCGGGAAAACCCTATGCCTGGATTCAGTCCCGGCACTCTATGCGCCCGGGCGATGGCTGGCGTCTTGAACTCTGCGACAATCAATCCGAGGCCCAGGGGCTGCTACGCCGCTGGTACTCCGGGCCCTTCAAGGGGGCTCCCGCTCAGGAGAGTTTTGATCTGACCCCCGGCTTTACCCGCCTTGGGGATACGGTGGTGCATCTGCAGCCCCGCTGGACGCAGTCCTATGATGAAGCCTGGAGCTATGGGGTGAGCAACGGACCCATCTACAGTGGAGCTCTGGTGTTGCGTGCGGGACTGTGGCGTTGGCCACATGATAACACACCCGCAGCCCGGGTCCGCGAGGGGGGCGGCTGGACGGCATTGGACCTGCCCACGTGGCGGGGGGCACGCAGTTGGCTGCTGTTGGCCGGGGATGCGGCCCTGGCCGATCAGGTACCGGCCATCGCCCGTCGGGAGAATGTGCTCAATGCGGATAAACTGACGAATCAGTACCGGCTGCCCTTCGCGGGGGATCAGAAAAAATGGATTGGCGGAGTGGATTTCTTTTCCAACCAGACCAACCCCACCGGGATGATGCGTCAGCAAAACCGTCGTCGGCTGAAGGACAGTCTCGGAGGGAAAACTACCAACAGTCTGCATGCGCTCTATGAAGCCCAGGCCTTTTTTGATCCGGACTGGTACGGATATATGGAACATGGCTGGTCTCCGATTAACCCCAACTTTCATACTGATTTTATCAAAGGCGGGATTGCCCTGACGGCTCAGTTGCGGAATCATCCGGAGTTTCCCTACCTGAGGGATCTGGCGGAAGAGGCTCTGCGACGGGATATTGATTATGCCATCACCCTCCCGGGCGGAGCCGGTCAGGAGTGTCCCGGCTATCAGCGGCATGCCATGAAAATCTGGAACAGCATGGCGCCGCTCTGTGCAAAACATCTGGGCTTCGACCCACGGAAATGGCCCCGCTATGTGGAGGGCGCCCGCTTTCAGGCCCGGGTGTCGCCGCCGGAAGGATCCGGGCGGAAATTTCATCCCGCCGGAGATACCCACCCCGGTGGGGGGAACCCGCTGGATTGGGCCAAGAGTTTTGGCGTGAATGAAGATCCCAAGAGCTGGAGCTCGGAGGAACTTCCCGGATTTGGTGCGGTGCTGCGGCAACGGCCCGGGACCAACACCGAGACCTTTGTTTCCTTCAAGGCCGGTCCCAACCGCGGGCATTTTCATGGAGATCAGCTATCGATCCACTGGGTGACCTTCGGCCGTTCTCTGGCGGTGGATCATCATGCCAGTTATAAACCCCGTCCGGGTCAGGAGCACATGCATAACCGCCTGTCCTTTACTGCGGGTGACTTTGAATTCGCCAACATGGACGGTCATGAACGGCTGATTGCGTTTAAGCGTAACAACCTGGGGGATGTGGCCGTGGGCGAGGTGAGCAGCGGGCGCTTGCGGAAAGTGAAGAAACTGCCTCCCGAGGATTGGGATGTGGAGTTTCCGCAGATCGTCCTGGATGAAGAACTTCGCTACCGGCGCACGCTGATTCTACTCAAAGGCAGTCCGGAACTCTTGGTCATGCTGGATGAATTTTCCGGCCCCGAGCTCAGCGCCACCTGGAATCTGCATGTGACCGGAAATCAGGCTAAGCGGGAAGGGGACTGGATTAACTTTGGGGTGGCTCAGGCCTTCGTTCCCGCGGAGGCGGGGGAGAGCTATGAAGCCTTTCCCTGGGAGCATGAAAACGGCGGCCTGGAACGAACGGTCGCCGGTCGCATCACCCGCAAAGGAACACAGGGGCAGTTTCTGTCCGTACTGCTTCCCGGGAATCAGCGACTGGACATGAGCTGGAAAGACGGAGTTCTGGATCTGGGAGAGCGCGGCAAGCTTCACATCGCCCAGGATGGATCCGTGCAGTTGCGTGTGGATGGCAAAAGTGAATGGCTGCTGCAGGCGCAGGATATTGATCTGAACCGCTCTCAGGGCGAGGTGGGACTCTTCATTCCCGATGTAGGCTATCCCTTCGGCCCGGTACCGCAGTGGTTGATCGATCAGCGTGCGGATACCCTGTTGAAGCAGTGATGCCGGAATGCCTCTGGCTGTGACACCGTGAGCGGAGGCTGTTCAAGATCTATTCGTGTTCCGGAACCCGGACCAAGAGCACACAGCCGTCACCTTTTCCGCCCTGGTAGGCCGGCGGACGTTCTCCGATGGGGAGCGCATTCCGGGTGGATCCGGCCACCAGAATCAAGTCTCCTTTCCGGGTGAGCTGCCGCAGATCGGCACCGTCGAGCCCGGTGGAGAACTGCAAGCCAAAATCCGGGGAGTAGACGCGGAGGAAGGAGCCGGGCCCTTGAGAGGGGTTCCAGGCCTGCTTTTGGGGAAAGCCCTGGGTGTAGCGTCCCAGGACCATGACCCGCTCTCCGGAAAGAGCGCTGACATCAATGGGCCAGGCGGCAGTGGCCTTGCGCTCTTGACGCCCCAGCAGGTAGGCCCCGCCCAGCCGTTCGCTGCGCTCGGCATTCAGGCGCTGTACCGTGCCAATAAACAAGGTGCGCCCCTTTAAGCCCCAGGGGCTGTCGCCTTGAAGTTTGGGGCCGCCATCCCGGCTGTAATCATTGGGAGGATTGCGGGTGATGGTATTGCCGCCATCCGAATTAGTCGCCACCAGCAGGCGGTTTTGCTCATCAAAAGCCAGAGAGCGGATTACCGAATCACTGACCAGACCGTTCATGCGCCCGCCGCCGCCTCCGGTGGGATCCACGGTCCAGCCCGACCAGGCCTCCCGGCCGTCCAGGGGGGAGAACTGAATGAGGAAAGAGCTCCACCAGGGTTCATCCATGGTCTGACTGCAGGACCAGCCCATCACATAAATCCGGTCCTCCCGGTCCACCCGCAGACGCAGACTGCGTACAGAGCCCATCCAGGGGCTTTGAAAGCTTGGTCCTTCCAGTTTCTGGGAGCGGCTGGGTTCGACCATAGGGCTGCGAATGAGACGATGCCAACGGCGTGTCCGCAAATCAGGGCTGATCCGCGAAAGATGATCGTGGGCCAGATAGAAGCCTTTGCTTTTGCCGCCCTTGGCTCCGGGAATCATCTGTCCTCCATCGTGGACCACCGCAAGATCGCCATTCGCGAGCAGACCCAGACCCACTGGGCTATGCCGGTCTTCGTTCAAGGGGCGGGGTACATGCCAGATGTGGTGCCAGCCTTCGAGAAAGGTGGCTCCAGTGATCTGAGTGAGATCTGCAGAGAAGCGCAGCACCATGGGACGTCCCTGACCGTTTCGGCTTTGATCAAAGAGCGGATCATGGCGATGAATAAAGGGGGTGGGGCTGAGCTCCCGTTCTCCGGGCAGTCCACTGTCCTGCAGGATCCCCTGATGACGACGCGCGAGTACTTCCATGCCCTCTGTGCCATATCCCCCGAGGTACACGGCATCCTCTGTGGCCAGAACCGAGGTGGCGTAAAAGAGTCCGGGGGCAAACGCGAGGGCGCGGGTAACCTGACCACGTTCCGGGTCCAGCAGGGACAGCATCCCCTGGCCGTAGACCGGATCTTCGATGGGATTTCCGAGTACGCTGACCTTTGCGCTTCCCATCTGTTTCGGTGCTTCGGCCACATTGCCGGCGACCAGGATGGATCCATCCGAATGAAAACAGGCTTCCTCCACGTTGTCTTCTCCCGGGCTGCCCAGCAAAGAGACCCAGAGGGCTTCGGGTTGCTGGGCGAACAGGGCACAACTCAACATCGAACAACACTTAATCAGAGTACGCATGGTTCGCTTGTACCCTGAAGCGAGGGGCAAGAGCAAGGGTGGAGCGGGGGGCGAGGCCCGGAAAGTCTATTTTGCTTCAAATCCGCATCCATCTCCCGGAGCCCCCCCAGAGCACAGGAGCAGATTCCCCTCAGAGTGGCTGTAGGCCCATGCCAACATAGTTGATCTGTAAGGCGGCCTACATGAGCATCATACTTCTCCGCGTCGGGGGCGGGCATAGAATGTGTAAAACGCACCAGAGGCAAAGAAGCTGCCTTCTTCATGAGATGTTAGCATCTGTTGTTCCCAACGTTCGCCTTCCTCCGGAGGCAGAATCCCCAGAGCCGGGATGAGTTTGGCGAAGCCGCGCACGCTGCTCAGCCAGTAATTCCCTTTGCCGCATTCGGAAAGAAGTTCCGCATCATGAGATTGGAGTTCAAAGCCGCTGGCCTGCAGCAGGCGGGGCAATTGGCGGCAGATATCCGGCTGAGTGGCGATAGCGGAGACCAGGAGAGCATCGATGCGGCGGCTTTCCTGATAATCGGGCAGACTGTAGGTGGTGCCGGCATGGTCGGCATCGAAAATGATCAGCTGTCCCTGCTCGCTGCAAATACGCCGAACGTCACGTAAGAGTTCAGCGGGTTCCGGGACATGTCCCAACAAGGTGTGCATGAGAATGACATCAAAGGAGGCGTCGTCGTAGGGGAGCGTGCCGGGCTGGAGGTGGTCCCAGTGGATATGCTGCTCCGGACTGAGGCGCCTGGCTTCATCCAGTAGATTGTTGCTGATATCGGCCCCATGCAGTTCGGAGTCGGGATGGAGCTTCTCCGCCAGGCGGCGGAGAACCACCCCCGTGCCCGTACCCAGGTCGAGAACCCGCAGGGGGCGATCTGTGGGCAGCGTGGACAGATAGCGGTCCATCATCTTGAGAAAGCCTGCGTGCTGCCCCCGCTCTTCCAGGCGGGTAGACATGGCTGTCAGGGTGCTTTCAGGCAGGGCGTCCGGGTTCAGGTAGGGGTCAGGCATAATGTACCCAGTACCTGACTCAATTTCTGCCCGGGGTCCAGAAATTCCGCTGCGTAAGCCACTGGCTTAAGGCTCAGTGGACGATGCGGATGTCCTGTCCGTCGAACTCGGATTTCCAATCATAGAGTCCCATTTCAACGACGCGCTGGATTGGAGCTTTTTCGCCACGGAGGATCGGAGAAAGGTCTTCTCCGGGAAAACCTTCTCCTGCATCAAAACCAGCCAGTCCGCAGATGCTGGGGAGGAAATCCAGGGTGTTGATGGCCATGTCCAGATCTCTCCCGCCCTCAATACCCGGTCCCTGCAGGAGGAGAGGCACCCGGACGCTTTCGGGAGAGGGGCCGCCTTTGCCCCGGCAGTTTTGTTCCGGATCCCGGTCACTGCCAATCCAGTCGCCATGATCCGAGGTGTAAATCACGATGGTATTTTCCAAGTCTCCCCGGGCATCCAAGCTAGAAAGAATATGTGCGGTCACATCATCCAAGGCCTCAATCTGTGCATAATATTCCCGCAGTTGATAGCCGATGAGTTTCCGGTTGTCCGGGTGAACGTTTTCGGGGATCTTCAGCTGTTCCGGGTCAAAGTGCTCCAGGTACGGTTGAGGAACTACATCGGTGATGAGATGCTGCGGAAAACTTTGCACCCACCACCAGGGGGTTTGAAAATGCTGATCTTGGAGGCCGAGTCCCAGCTCATCACTGATCTGTTTGCTTGGAGCTTTGAGAGGCTCCAGATCTTCTTCGGAAATACCGGCATTGTGAGGAGGGCCCCAGTTCATTTGGGCAATCCAGGGCCCGCTTTGCTGCTCCTGCCACTCCAGGAACTGTTCGCTTTGCACTTCCGGCGCAAAGCGGCCTTTATGAGGGTGCAGGCGTTGGCCTTGTTCATCAAACTCGGGGAGGTCATAATCGGCGTGGCCGTTTTGCCAGCCTTTCCAATGCTGCCAGCCTAAGCGCCATTCCGGCGGCGTGTACCGTGAATCCTTTCCGATACTGGCATGCCAGTGGCATTTGCCGAAATAAGCTGTTGCGTAGCCCTGTTCCCGGAACAGTTGTGGCAGGGTGGGGAGGCTTCGGTCCAGATTGTCCTCATTCTTGTACACGCCATTCACGCTGGCAGGTTGACCTGTCTGAAAACAGGCCCTGTAAGGTGCGCAGAGGGGATGAATGGAGACGCAACCATCCATGCGCAAGCCCTCAGCAGCCATTCGGTCGAGGCGGGGACTGCGTACATCCGGGTTGCCGCCGTATCCCGTGGCGGAGGCTCGGTGTTGGTCAGCAAGGAGGATTAGGATATTGGGAGAACTCATTCTCTCCCTATAGCGAAATAGAATCAGCCTGTCTTGACCTGTAGACCCAAGCTTTTGCTCATTTCGGTCAAAAAGCCGATGGGCTACCTGTCATTACTCGATTGCCTGGTTAATCTCTTCGAGTTGCTGTTCCCGAAGAGGCAGAAAACGGGTGATGAGCTGATACTGCAACGTGTAAAATATTTCCCTGCGTAAAAAGGGCCACTGGCTATTCCAAGTTCGGTAGCGAGTAGTGGGAGTGGGGGAGGCTTCTGCAGAGAGGCCGAGATCTTTGGCCATGATCATGGCCCTTCTTAAGTGTAAGGGGTCGGATACGATGAGCACACGTGAGATTTTTTCCTGTGTGAGCAGCTCCCTAGTGAACGCGAGCTGTTCCCGGGTCCGGGTTGATAGTTCTTCCATTCGGATATGTTCAGCAGCCACGCCCTGCTCCAGGGCGAAACGTTGCCCGACTTCAGCTTCAGAATACGTTTCGCCCTTCGCCGTGCCGCCAGTGAAGATCAGCAACTGTACCCTCTTTTCCTGATAGAGCTGCACTGCATGCCGAAGCCGTTCCCGATACACGGGCGAGGGCTGGCCGTTCCAGACTGCAGCCCCGAGGATGACGGCTGCTCCGGCAGAGTTTCCAGGGTCGCTGGGATACTTCCAGATCTGCAATCCTGTGCAGCTACTCAAAGCCAGGACAACGAGACAAAGAAGTCCAAAGCGTCTCAGGATACGGCGGTATGTGTTCACTGGGGGATAGACATGGGTGGGGGTCTCAGCGCTGGCCATCATTCTTGGCGAGCAGAGAACCTGATTTCATCCGGGCGAGGACGCCCAGCAGACCTCCGCTGAGAACCAGGGCCGCCCCTAGGCCTTTACGCAGGTCAATCTGTTCATCTAACACCAGATAACTGACCAGCAGGGCTACCGGAACGAATCCGTAATAGATAATACTCGTGACGGTGGTGGAGAGTTGCGTGGTGCAGCGTACCCAGAGGGAGTGAGCGATGAGGGTGCCGCCGATTCCCAGAAAGAGCAGGGCCAGCCAATCCTGTTGCTGTAAGTCCCATTCGGCCTTGGGGGAGAGCATCGCGAACAGAAGCCAGGCAAAGGCAAACTGGCCAAAGATGCGAAGTTGCGAGGGCATGTTAGCGTGACGTTGGTGCAGCAGAGGGAGACAGGCGTAAAAGAAGCCACTCAACACACCCAGTAAAAACCCGATGGTGGCGCTGCTGCTGAAGGAGTATTCGGGAACCACCAGGCTATTGCCGGCGAAGACCATGCCGAAGGCCAGTAGATCCTGCCAGCCTGGAAATCGTTTTTGAAAGAGAGCTCCCATCAGCATGAGATGAATGCCGTAGCTGGAAAGTCCGATGGCTGCAGTAGAGGCGGAGGATAGTTTGATGCTGATAAAGTAGGTCAGCCAGTGCAGGCCGAAGATCAGGCCAATGGGGAAGAGGGCTTTCAGCTGGGAGAGGCTCAGCGTACGGAGCTGTTGCCGCAGCCCGGAACTGCAGAGCATAGCCAGAAGGGCGACACTCAGGCGGAAGAGCCCAATGCTGTAGGGGTTGGCTGAGCTAAACTTGATGGCGACGGGTACGCAACCCAACAACAGGATTGCAATCCCGGCTTCCCACAAAGGGCCTCCTCCTTTCCGGACAGCCGTCATGAGGCTGCGGTGCCTTTTAACTCCGAGATCAGACTACGGAACCAGGAGTATTCGACCGCAGCTTCCTTCGCGAGGATCCGAGTAAAGCTGCGTCGTTCCTGTTGGCCCAGGCTGTAGAGGTCAAAGGCTCTTCGCAGTGCCTTGTAGTGTGTTTCCTGTCTGGGGGGCTCCAGAATCTGTTCTTGATCCCAGTCCGTACTGCGGTTTGTTTTGCTGACTTTGAGCTGCCAGTTTCCGAGGTAGTCCCAAAAGCGCCCTGGAATCGAAATGTTTTCGATCGTACGGATATCCAAGCGCGATACCCAGTCCGCATGCTGTTGCCAACGAATCGTATTTGGACTGGTATGGGTCTGCCAGGTGAGCCCGAGAAAATGCAGCTTGGGTTGGAACTCTTTGAGGGAGATGTGCTCCTGTTTCGCCCATGTGAGCAGGTAGCTTGCCAGTACACCGAAGGTGCCTCCTTCATAGACCAAATCCACGAACATTGTGGGGCCTCTCCTCGCGAGGATCTGTCGTGGCGAGAGAGCACAGGCTTCCAAGTGATCCTGAAAGGCTTTGAGGCGGGTCAAGCGCTGTGCCCCAATCGCGGTGACATGTTCGTAGCGATTGGAAATGTTCAACTGCACGAAGCTATGTTCTTTCGAACTGCCCTGAAGCACTCCGGAAAGGTAATCAAAGAGACTCTCCGGAGAACGGCCCACAAACACCAGGTATCCATTCTGTGAACGGGCCAGGACTTTGGCTGCACAGCTGCGTACATCCTCCTTGAATTCAGGGTAAGCGGGAGACCGCTCTCCCTGGAGGAGGCTGCCAAGTTGTTCAGGTTTGTGGAGGTCCCAGCGAAAGGGTTTCATGGGGTCGGACGGCTACTGTGGCTTCAGTCAGAAAACCCCTGCTGTTAATCAAGCTATGGCTCAATGCAACCCTGACGGGGTGAACCTTCGCATCAAGACCCCGTTCTGAATCCCCATCGAAGGGAAGGCGGTTATTCTTCCGGGGGAATCGCGATGTCTCCCAGGCGATCGCCATTCAACCGGATCAGATCCTCACTGCGCAGCTTCAACAGGAGCTCATTGGTGCCCCCTCCGCCATAGACCCAATCCCATGCCTGCAGGCTTTGGTCCATGATGACGCCTTCGACTTTGGCATGATGCAGAGGAGGGGTGGCTCCGGGGGCGTAGCCGGAATAGTGATGTGCATCATCAAAGGGACACATGCGCACTTTTTTCACGCCAAACGCCCGGGCGACTTCTTTCGGTCGCAGCTTGTGTGTTCCGGGAATCACGGCGACGTAGGCTTTTTTATCGGAATCGAGGCAGACCAGAGATTTGGTGATCCGTTCCAATGGAATGCCCGTGGCTTCTGCTGCGTCTGCCGTATGTACAGTGTTCGCTTTTTCGATCAGTTCAAATTCAAGGTTCTGTTGTTTGAGCCAGGTTTCGAGGGGAATCATGCGTGGGATCCTTCCATAGGGGTCATCTCTCCATTTTCCGAGAAGTAGTCCGCTGCCACCAGGCCGAGATCTTCCATCTGCGGATGCGCTTTCAGTGCATCCCGCACGGCCTGGGATACGTGCAACTCTCCCACATGCAGCGTACTGTCGATGCGGATAATCCGTAGATCCCGGTTCTCGGTGGAGGTGACACAGCGGGCGGCAAAGGCCATACACTCCCAGTCGCTTTCGCAGATGACCGGGACTTTTCCCCGGGGGAGGTAGGTGCTGGTGAAGAGGTTTTCGTAGAGGGGTTTGAAATCAATTTTCTCAAAGAGTCTGCGCGTGGTGATATCTGCAAGACCGACCCCGAGTGCGTTGCCATGAGATTCAGGAGTGAGATCCCGGACCACAACAATACGGACCCGTGGCGTTTCGGGATCCGGGAAATCGGGTACGCCCATGCGGCCGATGAGGTTTCCGTCCATGCCCGTGCCGCTGAGGTTTTTGCCCATACGGTCCACCACAACAATATCGATATCGTCCAAAGGCAGGGAGGGCATGTTGTCCCGGGCCATGGCCAGCAGCCGGGGCTCCTCTTTCAAAATCCGGTCGGCGGGAAAGGCCTCGATATGACGGGTTTCATCGTAGGCGTTTTCCACGATACCGATGCCCATGAGAACATTGGCATGTTTTAAGACCTGTTCTCCCACTTTGGGCATGTATTCCACCAGACCGGTGGTGCCATGACTGTGAATGGCCAGTGCCTGCTTGTGCTTGCCCAGGCCAATGCCCATCATTTTGACCATGCCGCTTTCATACCCGCCGTGGAAGCAGGTATGGATCTTGATGCGGTTGACCACAATGGTGCCGGCCGCTTCGGAGGCGTGGCGGTCGAAGTACACAGGGATCGGGCAATCCTCCTGCGGCAGTTCCACCGTCTCCATGCTACTGCGGATTTCGCAACCCATGCTGGCTTCTGTGATGCCGAATTCCCCCAGCATCTCTTTTTGACCTTCTGCGGTGGCCCCGCCATGGGAGCCCATGGCCGGCACGATGAAGGGAATGCAGCCCGCGGCCCGCACCTGATCCACCACCCGTTTGAGGATGCGGTCGATATTGGCAATCCCACGGCTGCCTGCGGTAATGGCGATTTCTTTTCCGACGGGCAGTTCCACGGGACAAGCCTGCATGGCCTGATCCACGGCCGCATCAACATCTTCAATCCGGCTGCGGTCAAATTGCTGCCGTAGGCGATACATTGGCGGCATGTTCAGAGAATAGGGAGGCATATCAGCGGAGCTCCTGCAGGATATCGGTTGCCAGTGTATCCAAATCCCAGGCTTCCTGCCAAGCCCAGTCCTGCCGGGCACTCTCATCCCCGATCACGCCAGGCCAGGAGTTGATCAGTTCGGCCACCACCGGATCCGGCTCGAAGGCAATGTCGGCTTCCGGCAGTAGATTTTTGACGCAGGTCAGCAGTTCTGTTCCATCCGGAGCGATGGCCTGCAGATTGTAGACCCGGCGACTCAGGCGTGCGGGATCCGCATCCAGCAGCATGCTAAAAGCCCGCAGGGCATCTTTGACATACATCATGCTCACCCGGGTATCGGGACGCACCTTGAAGCGGAAGGGGCGGCCCTGAGCGCATTCCACAAAGGCGTGGGAGGCGTAGGCGCTGGCTGCGCCCTGAGGGGCGTAGGGAGAAATAATGATGGGCAGGCGCAGGGAGCGGAAATCGAGGCCATGTTTGGCATGGTAATAATGACCGAGGCGTTCCACCGCGACTTTGGTCACGCCGTAGAGTCCGTCAGGCCAGGTTTCCTGATCCTCGGGCATGGGGTCCGGGAGTTCGCCGCCCCACACCGCCAGTGAGGAGGGGAAGAGCACCCGATCCACAGCATATTTGAGGCTCAGTTCCAGAACGTCGAAGCCGGCCGTGGCATTGATGCGCCACCCCAGTTCCCGGTTTTGTTCGGTGCTACCGCTTAACAGAGATGCCAGATGCAGCACCCGGGTGGGGCGTTCTTCGGCAAACAGCTCTTCCAGTTGTTTCCGGTCGCAGAGGTCTCCCTGTAGGAAACGGGTGCCTTCACGGACCGGGGCCACCGGAGCTTTGGCAATGTCCACGAGCAGGACCTCTTCTTCCGCCGGAAGCAGATGGGTAAACTGACAGGCGAGGTTGCCGGCGCCGCCGGTAATCAGCGTTTTCATAGATGAGCTCCAATGCGTTTGCTGCGGCTGGGACGTAAATCCGCATCCATGAGGACCAGGGGAGTGGGGCCACGTTGGATGAACTCGGCTTCGATGCCGGCAGGCACGGCAAAATGATGGTGATGTTCAATATTCACCGTTTCTCCAAGCATGCGTAGTTCTCCGGCACCTTGTACGACGGAGCAGGCGAGGAAACGTTCCGGGCAAATCCGGATCGATCGTTTTTCCGGGGCACGGATGAGATGGAGTTCGATTCCGCCGGTACCGTCCCGGTCCGTAAGTGAGGAGGGAAGGATGCAGCGGCGAGTAGGCATGGGCAGCCTGGCGAACGCGGCAATGCGTTGCTCAATCGGCACGGCATGGTTCATGCGGGGGCCGTAGGGTTCCACGGCATCGAGATTGCTCAAATCGATGGGTTGTGGGTCCACATCAAAAAAGATGCCCCAACCGGAGCGGCGCTGGGAGCCGAAAATAAAGGGCAGATTGTGGGCCATGTTGGAGTCGTTGACATAGCCGTGACGGGTATTGGGAGGGATGGGCAGGGCATAGCCTTCTTTGGTCAGACCACGTGCTCCCCCCAGCACCATATGTCCTTGCATGGGGCCATAGCCCAGGTGAATTTCTACACCGTGTGCATGTTGATGAAAGGGCACATCACTCTGCTCCGGATTCAGCCAGGCCAGATTCCAGCTGTGGTGATCCCCATACACCAGAGGAATGATGGTGATCCCCAGATTGGGTACGACAAAGGAAGCTTGCTCCGGGCATTCGTCGTCGCGGCTGAGCTCAATGCCACAACTGCCGCGAACAGAGTTGATCACCTGTTCAAAGCGTTCCGCCGCCGCCTGCACAGCGGAGCCGCCGCCACACGCCGCATCTTCCCGCAGGGCCTGAATGCAGCGGTGAATGGAAATTTCATAGCGGTAGAGGGTTCCGAGCAGGGCTCGGAAATCCGTGGGGATCAGTTCAACGGAGAGGTTGGCCAGATCAGAGAGCAGTTCCCGGGCACGCAGGCGATGGGGTTTGCAGGCCGCAGAGGGTTCTACTTCCGCTTCCAGCAAAACCCGGGTGGCGTGAAAGACGCCGATGGCCTGACGTCGATACGCATAACAATAGAGACGGGAGCGCTGAATATCCTGTTCGGTCAGCGCATTGGGATTGCGGCCTTCTGAATGCGCCCGGCAGGCCATCTCCAGCAGATGGGTGTAGGCCGGATGGGCCTCACTCAGTTCCGCATCGCGGTATTCCAGGCTGCAGACGGTGGGGAAGCTGTACATTTCTTAGGTTTCCAGTCGGGAATCGATGCCCTTTTTGCGGAGAAAACGGTCGTAGGCAATGACCAGAAAGGGAAGTACCACAGCACAGGTAATGGTCGAGATGGAAATCTGTGCGGTGGCGCGGGGAATGAGCTCCGCATAGATCTCTGCTTTTTCGGGATCCACAATACCGGCTGCCGCACCTGCGGCCATGGCCGCCGCAACCGCGGCGGGTGTTTGGACGGCATTGCCTGCGGTAGATGCTTCACAGAGTCCGGCAATATTGGCCTTTTCTCCGAAGAGCCGCAGACCCAGCAGAGCTGCACCTCCGGTGAGAAACATGGTGCAGACTGCAAGGAACAGACCGGCTGCAAGCACGCTGGGATTAAAGAAAGCGGAGAGGTTCATCGCCGAACCCAGGGCAAACGCGAAAAAGGGAATGGTCAGCCGTTCTCCCGCTGCTGTGAAACTGCGGATGGCCGGATCCAGCTGTGCCAGACCGAAACCCAACAGCATGGGCAGGAGCACGGCAATAAAAGCGGCTGCAGGAAATTTCTCCCCGATCAGGCCCAGGGCCAGCAGGGTAAAGAAGGGACCGTCATTCAGAGAGATCACTGAAATGGAACCCACATCGGAACGGTTCCCGTATTCTGCCGTCAGGGCTACATACATCCCGCCATTTCCATTCTCCATCGCAGCAATAATGGCCATGGTGGAGAGGCCGAGGAAGCCCATATAGGGGTCGGTGACCCTCCCGATGAGTAGGCCCACGGCAATGGCCGCGAGTAACTTGCTCCCTGTGATCACGAGACCTTTTTTCAGGGAACGTCTTCCGACCTTGAAGTCCATCTGGGCACCCACGCAGAAGAGGAACATGGCAATGAGGGTAAGAATTCCCTTTTTGCCCAGCGCCGTGCTGAAGGATCCCAGGTTGAGCAGGCGGTGAGCGGTGACATCCACGACCTCCTGCCCCTTGAGATCATAGGGCTCGGATTGAATAAAGCCTTCCCACAGGGCTTTGGGAAGCTCTCCGTCCAGTACCGGGAGTTGCCGGACTTCTGCCGGGGCACCAATGAAGTGAAGCAGTTGTTGAACGGGAGGAAGGTACTGCTGATCGATGGTATTCAGCAGTGCTCCCAGCAGCAGCGGGATGATCATCAGGCTGCCGGGAATCTTATTCAGGGTCTTGGTGAAGCTCATACCATATCCGTGTGAGGGTCAGAAGGACGTTCAGAAAACGGGGCCGGTGATCCAGGGCACGAACTCATCATCGCCGAGTCCTTGAGCTTCACTCTTGGAGGGAATGCCGCTGGCCAGATCCAAGAGGCTCTGGAAAATCTCTTCCCCCAGGCCTTCCACATCGATGTCACCATCCAAAATACGGCCGGCATTCACATCCATGTCCTCTTCCATAAAACTGTAGAGGGGACTGTGAGAGGCGACTTTGAGCACAGGCATGGGTTTGCAACCAAAGCAGGAACCCCGCCCGGTGGTGAACACGCCCAAGGTGGCGCCGCCAGCGCACATGCCGGTCATGGAAGCGGGGTCATACCCTGGGCTGTCCATAAAGCCTAATCCGCTTTGATCTATGGGTGCTGCGTAATCATACACGGCCTGTAGGGGCGACTGACCTGCTTTGGCCACCGCGCCCAGGCTTTTTTCGTAGATGGTACTCAGGCCGCCCCGTTTGTTTCCGGGGGTAGGATTGTTGTTGATGCTGGCACCATGCATGCGGGCGTGTTCTTCCCACCAGTGTACATGGCGCATGAGTGCATCAGCGACCTCCGTACTGGCGGCCCGGGCCGTGAGCAGGTGTTCCGCTCCGTAAATTTCCGGGGTTTCGGCCAACACCGAGGTGCCCCCTTGCCGGACCAGAAGATCGGAGGCCACGCCAACCGCCGGGTTGGCGGTGATGCCACTGTTCGCATCAGATCCGCCACATTGCAGTGCGAGCACCAACTTGGAGGCGGGTTGGGTGCTGCGCTGGGCGGAATTTGCTTCTGGGAGCATGGAATCCAGGGCCTCTAAGGCTGCTTCCGCGCTTTTTCGGATGCCTCCACGTTGTTGGATCTCCAAAAAGAGTGGTTCGATCTGCCCGGGACCCCGAGGGAGTTTTTCCCGCAATTTTTTGATCTGCATGCCTTCACAGCCCAGACCAATGATAATCGAACCGTAAATGTTTGGATGAGAGGCCATGCCCAGGAGTACCCGCTCCAGGCGCTCGCTATTTTCACCCGGTTGCTGGCAACAGCCTGAACCATGGGTCAGACAAATGATGCCATCCACTTCCGGCCAGCGTTCTCGGAATTCCGGTGACTCCACGGCACGTTGCACCTGACGCGTGACCGCGGCAGAGCAGTTTACACTGGAAATTAACGCAAGGTAGTTCCGGGTGCCTACGCGTCCATCAGGGCGAAGGTAGCCTTGAAAGGAGGGCATGGGGACATGACGTCCCCAGGAAGAACGGGCGGTCAGCCCTTCTTTTACCGGGTTGCGGTCAAAAGGACGAATCTCCAGATTGTGATCATGTACATGCGAGCCGGGCAGAATATCCTGAGTTGCGAAACCGATCACCTGGCCATATTTCCGCACTTCAGAATGCCGGGGCATATGGTGCAGGGAAATCTTGTGGCTCATCCGTACCCGTTCCTGAACGGGAAAATTACCTTGGTCAAATTGAATGTGTTCACCCGGCAGCACATCGCGGCAAGCTACTGCGACATCATCATCGGGATGAAGAAGAATAAGAGGGTCAGAGTTCATAGTGTTTGTAAATAGAGAATTTAACTACGTATAGTGCGTCTAGTTTTGGGGCAAGCTTAAAGAAGTGCCCTAAGCCTCAGTTCTGGACAAGATCCCCTGCAATACCCTTTATATGAAACCTAATATAGTTAATCATGTTAGAAAATTTAGGATTTATCAAAAATCCCCTTTCCAGGACTGGATAAAGGAATGAGGGATATATGCGTAATATTTAATAATTGCGAATGGAATGCGTCCTTGTTCTTCCGTGGGAACTGGATGTTTCCTGAGGGCTGAACCCCTGTTTCTGGCTCCCTCTGCGCTCCCCAGCCACAGTGTGGCCTGAACTCATTCAGGCCGTGAAGGAACGCATCCCTCACTCATTCTGTTCCGCACGTATTTTATCCGAAGCTGCGCCCCTCCCGCCATAGCCCTGCAATCTGAATGGAGGTCTGTACGGTGGGGATCCCTGTTTCTCCGCGAATGATGAGACTGTGTAGTTGATGAATGAGCGTTTCCCCGATGAGGGAAGGGGGGTGGTGGTACCCGCTTTCCTCCATGTTGGGTTCTTTCACGTTTAAGTTGAGAAAGGGAAGAAGGCTTCCATCGGGTGCCGTAGCAAATTCGATCACATTGCCGATAATCACTTCAATCTGATTCTGTTCAATCCAGCGTTGCCGCGTAGCTAAATCATTGTTGTTTTTTTTGAGGAAGTAGAGATTCAATTCCGGATAGAATTCCTGGTGTGCAAGAATGGCCCCGATCTCGCGGTAGTGTCGTGGATCCAGCATCCCTTCGGGAAGGGCGAGGCCAATGCGGCGGTAGCCAGCTTCGCGGGCCCGGCGCACGCAGCCCATGGCGGATCGGAAAAAATCGGTGGATACCGTATGGAAGCGACGGGCGGGGTCCATGCCAAAACTGAGTACGCTAAAGGCACTCCAGTCCAGCTCGTGGACGGGAAAGGATTCAGCTGGTTGGAGAATCAGACCGACGATGCCCCGGGCGGCGAGAATCTCGAGATGTCTCTGGGGGCTGTGGCTGTCATCATCGATGTTGTATTCATTCAGTGAGTAGCCGCTGTTCTCTGCCGTGAGTTTCATGGAGGCAAGTACCCCCCGCCAGACGGGGATGGCATGCCAGTCCCAATTTCGGTTTAAGGTAAGTGCGGCCAGTCCTCCCCGCCAGGTGCTGCGTTCGCGATGGGAATCCCGGTATGCTGCCAGAGCCGAGAGCATGGGATCGCGTTGATATCCCATGGATTCAGCCAGCTCTTCAATTTCCTTCCGGGTGGTTTCCGGAATCTTGGATAAGCCCCGTAAGGCCATCGATACGGTCGAAACTGCATAGCCACTGCGAGTGGCGATTTCTTTTAAGGTTACGCGTTTTTCCATAGGTGAACTGTTTCACCAATCCTAGAGAACAAATTAGAATCTGTAAAGGGGGTGGCTGGGTAGGTCTCTTATCACACACAACGCATGTGCCCCCACATCACGCATCATTCCTAACCCCAACGAGACCGCAATGAGTATAAAACTATTCAATACGAGAGCTTTTTTTGCCCTGCTGGGTGCCTGGCTCTGTTTTGCCCTGCTGCCGGTTCTGGCTTTGAACCCGCACACGCCGAGAAGCAATTATCCTTCCTTCGACCGGAATAAAGATCTTCTTCTCGCCCAGTTTGATTCCCTTCCGGATCCGGATGATATCCATGCACAAGCTGCTTTGGGATCCATGTTGCTTCACCCGGATATGTCCGGGGTCGAGGTGTATGCCGTACTGGGAGCCATTGGTGACCAGATTGGTTGGAAAGGGACCAAGGCCAGTGATTTTAAAGATCCCTGGGATTTGATGGAGCTGATCTATGGTCCGGAAGGGGATAATACCTGGACCAATGCCTGGGATAACGGCAATGAAGGCAGCAACTGGAATCGGTCCGTCAACCGCATCGTGAAGCGGGTGAAACCTATTCTGCAGAATGGAGGCAAGGTTTGGGTTCAGGAAGCCGGGCAGTCCAATATTACCCGCGACTGGATCTACAAGTTGATCAATGATGAAGGCATTTCTGAAACCGTGATCAAAAACAACGTGATCGTGGTTCAGCATAGTCAGTGGAATAATGACCGCACCAATTCCAGCGACTTGTCCTATGTCAAAAACAAAGCGACCTATGTGTCCATTGGTGATGGAAATAAATCAGGTGGAGATCACGATTCCAAAACGCCGAATTATAACAAAACCGATAGCAGCCTGTTGTCGGATGCTTTTTCTTCCAGTAATCCGAACAAAACGGCTCAGTCCTATTGGCAGAAAGCCAAAGATGTGATTGACCGCGAAGGCGCCAGCGGTGGCCATGCCACTATCGGCAAAGGCGGAGTGGATTGCTCCGACTGTGTGGAGAACTGGTGGATTTTTGAAATTGGAGATAAAGCGGACAGCTTGCGGAAATTCTTTGACCGCTATGTGATCAATTCCGATTCTGGAAATGGCGGAGGTGGAGGTGGAGGCAACCCTGTACAGGTTGTGTTTGTCGCCAACTCGGATTTTCCGAATATCAAAGCCGGTGCAATTGATTATTACAAAGATACCTATCTGAGCATCAATGCCCTGGCCATTGATGCCAGTAAGTCAGCCAACCGCGGCCCCTATGCCCGTGCAGAGACAACCTTTACGGAGGCTTCCGGTACCTATGAGGTCACCATCACTACGGTAACGGAAGAAGACGGTGAATCGAACTACCGCCTGCTGGTCAATGGCACCCAGGTGGCCAGTTTTCAGAACCCCGAAGTGGACTCCAGTGGCGACTTCCAGCCCTATCAGCACACCTGGACCGGGATCTCGGTGAACAACGGCGATACCATTGCGGTTGAGTCCAACGCGGATACCAATGGCAAGATCCCCGAAGGCAACGGAACGGCCTGGTCCCGTGGCCGCTGGCAGCGGCTCAGCTTCAGCTCCGCCGCTGGCGGAGGCGGCGGTGGCGGCATTCAGGTGAGTGCCGGATCGGATCAGACTGTGGCGGAGGATACCACCAGCAGCACCCTGAACGCCTCCGTCAGTGTCAGTGGAGAACAGACGGGTGCATTGATCTACTCCTGGACTCAGGAGAGTGGACCGGCCACGGTGTCCTTTGGGTCCGCCTCTTCCGAAGATAGCAGCGTGACCTTGCCTCAGTCCGGCACCTATGTGTTCCGCTTGACGGTTACGGATGAAGGTAGCCTCTCCGGCTATGATGAAGTGAGTGTGACCCGTCAGTCCCCGGTGGCTACGGGCACCTATGAAGAAAAAGACGGCCTGCTGGTTATCGAAGCGGAAAACACCAGCTCCAACCTGGGAAATTGGAAAAAAGGAAGCTCGGTTTCCGGTTACACCGGCACTGGGTATCTGGAATTCACTGGAAATAAATATCAGTCCGGAGGGGCTAATTCTCCCATTACCTATACCTTTAAAATCAATAAAGGAGGCTCCTACCGTCTGTGGCCGCGTGCGGCCTCGACCCGTCCGGATTCTATTCCGGATGATCAAGGCAATGACATCTTCATTAAGATGGAGGGCGATTTCAGCTCCGGTGGAACGGCCAATTTGTCGGATCTGACCAAGAACCAGAAGTTCTTCACCATTCTGAAGAACAACAATCAGTGGAAATGGGGAGAGAAGTTCGATATGAACAACAGTCATGATTTCCATTGGGGAGATTATAACTTTAAAGCTGGCAAAACCTACACCCTGACCATCAGTGGCCGTTCCAAGTCCTACAGTCTGGACCGCCTGGTGTTTTACCACAAATCTGATTCCTCTAAGAATGCAGCTCAGAACCTCAACCTGCCGGAAAGCAGCCGCGGTGGCGGCGGCGGAGGGGGCGCTGGCAACATTGCTCCTTCGGTAAACGCCGGTGCGGATCAGACCCTGGCTAATGCGGTCACCAGTACCCAGTTGGACGGCAGTGCCAGCGATGACGGCAAACCTACGAATTCCCTGACCTATACCTGGACGCAGGAAAGTGGCCCGGCCGCAGCATCCTTCAGCAATGAAAACGCCAAAGACTCTTCCGTAACCCTGCCATCCGCCGGGACCTACGTATTCCGTCTGACGGTCAGCGACAGTGACAAAAGTTCCTACGACGAAGTCAGTGTCACGCGTGAAGCCGTTCCGGGGAATGCTGCGCCTTCGGTGAATGCCGGGGCGGACCGGAATGTGGCTCATGACAGCACAAGTCTTACATTGGATGCCACGGTGTCGGATGATGGTCTTCCCGATGGAACGCTGACCTATCAGTGGACCCAGGTCAGTGGCCCCAGCTCCGTGTTCGCTACTCCGGATGAAGAGGATACCACGGTGACTTTGCCCGAAGTGGGAAGCTATGTATTCCGTCTTTCGGTCAGTGATGGCGATCTCAGCAACAGTGATGAGCTCCGGATCACCCGTCAGCCCGACCTCGGCGACCTGGTCTATGCGGTCAATGCCGGGGGGGAGGCCTTTACCGCTGCGGATGGAACGCCCTTTGAGGCGGATAACTACTACCAGAGTGGTGATGCCTACAGCAAGAGCCAGGCCATTGCCGGAACTGTGGATGACACGCTCTTCCACAGTGAGCGCTACATCAAAGCCCCCGGCACGGTGGACTACAGCTTCCCGGTGGCAAACGGAGATTATCTGGTCACTCTGATGTGGTCGGAAAATACCGGAAGTGGCCGCATCATGGATGTGTCCGCCGAAGCTCAGCTGATGATCGATAACCTCGATGTGCTGGCGAAAGCCGGTGCCAGCAAGACCGCTCATGAGGAACAGATCAGCGTCACGGTGACCGATGGCAATCTGAGTCTGAGCATTGCCGCTGATGCCAGTGCTACAGAGAAGTACCCCAACGTGATGGCAATCAAGGTGTTCAAAGCAGGTGGCGGCGGTAACCTGGCCCCGACGGTAGATGCGGGTGCGGATCAGGATCTGGCCAATAGCGTGACCAGCACGACCCTCAATGCCACAGTCAGTGATGACGGTCAGCCGAATGGAAATCTGAGCTACCAGTGGACAAAAGTCAGCGGTCCGGCTTCCAGCTTCGCTTCTGCCACCAACGAAGACACGACGGTGACGCTTCCCGAAGCCGGGACCTATGTATTCCGCTTGACCGTCAGTGACGGCGAGAAAAGTGCTCAGGATGATGTTCAAGTGATCCGTCAGGGTACCACCCCGAATACGGCACCCTCCGTAAACGCCGGTGCGGATCTCAGTGTGGCCCATTCCGTGAACAGTGTCTCCCTGAATGCGTCGGTCAGCGATGACGGACTGCCTTCAAACAACCTAAGCTATAGCTGGACGCAGGAAAGTGGTCCGGCCACGGCATCCTTCGGGTCCGCCAGCAGTGAAGATAGCACAGCAACGCTGCCACAAAGTGGGACCTATGTGTTCCGGCTCACGGTCAGCGATGGTGACCTGTCCGCCTATGATGAAGTCACGGTGACCCGCCAGGCCGCCGTAAATGGCGATCATTACCTGGAAGAAAACGGGATCGTAATCATGGAAGCCGAAAACACTCCGTCCAACCTCGGGCAATGGAAGAAGGGGACGACCCTGTCCGGGTATACCGGCAGCGGCTACCTCGAATTCACCGGGAACAATTATCAGTCCGGTGGCGCTAAATCTCCCATTACCTACACCTTTACCATTCAGAATGCAGGTGTGTACCGTTTGGTGCCGCGTGCGGCCACCACCCGTCCGGACTCGGTGCCCGATGATCAGGGCAATGACTGTTACCTGAAAATGGAAGGGGATTTTACTCCAGGCAGTAATGCCACCTTGGAGAACCTGACCAAAAATCAGAAGTTCTTCACCATCCTGAAAAAAGCCAATCAGTGGGTCTGGGGCCGTCAGTTCGATATGAACAACAGTCACACCTTCCGTGAAGCAGAATACACCTTCAAAGCCGGGGAAACCTACACCCTGACGGTGAGTGGTCGCTCGAAGTCTTACAGCCTTGACCGCATCGTGCTCTACCGAAAATCGGATTGGTCGGCTTCAGCCGCACAAAATACCTCCCTGGCGGAAAGTGGTCGTGGGGCTGCCGGGAACCAAGCGCCGTTGGTGAGTGCCGGAGAGGACCGCAGTGTCACCCATGAGACGAGTTCCGTGACGCTGCTGGGAAGCGTCAGTGATGATGGGCTCCCTTCGGGCAACCTGAGCTCGCTCTGGACTCAGATCAGTGGCCCGACTTCTGTGATCGGAACCGCGGATCAGCAGGAAACCACGGTGACCCTGCCGGAAGTGGGGACCTATGTGTTCCGACTGACCGGGGATGATAGCGAGCTGACCCAGTCTGATGAAGTCAGCATTACCCGCCAGCCGGACCTGGGTGATCTGGTGTATGCCATTAATTGTGGCGGCTCCGCCTTCACCGCGGCGGACGGAACCCCCTTCGAGGCAGACAACTACCATCAGAGTGGAAGCAGCCATAGTATCAGCGGAGCTATTGCCGCGACGGAAGATGACTCGGTGTACCAGAGCGAACGTTACATCAAAGCTCCTGACAGTGTGGACTACAGCTTCCCGGTGGATAATGGGCAGTACATTGTCACCTTGATGTGGTCCGAAAATACCGGTTCCGGCCGCAACATGGATGTGAGTCTGGAAGGCGAGCTGCGTATCGATAACCTCGATGTGGCGGCATTGGCTGGCGCTACGAAGACCGCTCACAGCGAGCAGGTCACGGTCACTGTAAACGATGGTACCTTGAACCTCAGTGTAGCGAAAGATGCCAGCGCGTCGGAAAACTATCCCAACATTATGGGAATCGTGATTCACCGTGCAGACAGTGGAGGTCCTGCCCCCACGCCGATCAAACTCGAAACCATGACCCCGCTTCCCTCTGGCGATGGCATGACCTTGAGCTTTGATGCCCCTCAGGCCGGCACCTACACGCTGGAGCATTGCACGGATCTGGTCAATGGCACCTGGGAAGCGGTCGAAGGCCAGCAGGTCATCGTCACTAAGGATGAGGAAGTGGATCTCGATGCCATCAGTACCGGGACATCGGATTATTACCGGGTACGTTTCAATCCCTAAGGACAGACTGATCCATTAAGGACAAAGTGAGCACAGGGCATGCGAATGCTTCCTTGAAACGCTTCACCGTACGCAATTTGATGTCGGAGTGGTTGTATCACTGAAAATGACTATTGAATGATGCACATGACACCTAAATCATTTCGACATTGAAGCCCTAAGGGGCGGATGGGCTGAACTCCCATCCGCCCCTTTTTTTTGCGGGGGGGGGGCTTCGTCAGAGGGAATTGGAAA
>DIYK01000065.1 GCA_002429005.1 Verrucomicrobia bacterium UBA6056 | reverse complement strand
CTGGATGGCGGCCTGGACGGGGATGACCCCGGTGTTCAGGATGATGTCAACGATGAGCGGACCGGTGGCGGCAGCAACCCGCCCAACGATTATCTCGACGACGATACGGTCAGCACCAACACCCGCGGCTTCCTCGCCATCGTTAAAACTGCGGATGTCACAGAGGCCACCATCGGTCAGGTCGTCACCTACTCCCTCGAGATCACAGTGGCTGAAGGGCGCACGGAAGTGGCCCTGAATGACGTTCTGCCTGCGGGCATGGTCTTTGTGGCTAACTCCGCCTCGATCAGTGCCAATGCTGATGGACTCGATATCAGCGGGCTGGATGCCAACAGTCTCAGCCAAAACCTGGTGGTGACCAGTAACCGGACAAGCGGCACGGTTGAAAATGATGGAGCTACCGCACACAACAGCAGCTTCACCATTAGCTATCAGGCCCTGGTACAGAACGTGGTCGGAAACCAGGGTGAACTGCTGAATCAGACCCGACTAACGAACTCTGTTACCGTGAGCGCCGACCTGAATGATGATGACGATAGCAGCGATGGTGGAGAAACCATCACAACCAGCGATGATGTGGATGTGATCGAACCGGTTCTTCAGATCGAAAAGAGTATCCTCTCGGACACCAGCAATCTGGATGCCGGCGATACCCTTAGCTACCAGTTGCGCATCAGCCATACCCTGCGTTCCACTGCGGATGCCTTTGAACTGATTCTGGATGACACCCTGCCCATTTACCTGAACGAAGGCATGATCGTTTCGGCGTTAATCGATGGCACAAGCGATGTCAGTGGCAGTCTGGACATCACCAATGATATCCTTAGCACAACGGGGAATATCGATCTTGCCCGGGGTGAAGTGCTGATCGTTGTTATCAGTACGACCATCAACGATGATACGGATGTAGGACAGCTCATTGATAACACCGCAGAACTGAAATGGTCCAGTCTGGACGGAGGCCTGAGCGGGGATGATCCCGGAGTTCAGGATGATGTGAATGATGAACGTACGGGTGAGGGTATCAATCCGCCCAACGATTACAGTGACTCGGATAATGTGACCACCAACACCCGCGGATTCCTCGCGATTTCCAAAACGGCGGATGTGACGCAGGCCAACATCGGTCAAATCGTGAACTACACCCTGCAGATCACGGTGGCTGAAGGGCGTACCGAACTTGATTTCACAGATGTCCTTCCCACAGGCATGGTCTTTGTAGCCAACAGCATGGCGCTGGGAATGAATCCGGACGGACTCGATATCAGCGGCTTGACCAATAACAGTCTGACCCAGAGTCTGGTGGTTACCAGCAACCGGACAAGCGGAACAGTGGAGAACGATGGAGCCACGGCTCATAACAGCAGTTTCACCGTCACCTACCAAGCTTTGGTGCAGAATGTTGCCAGCAATCAGGGTGACTTGGGTGGACAGACGATCCTGACCAATGCCGTGAATGTCACCGCAGACCTGAATGACGATGATGATGTTCTCGACGCTGGCGAGGACCTGAATACCAATGATGATGTTCAGGTGATCGAGCCCGTGCTGGAAATCAGCAAGGTCAATGACGATAACGACAACAATGTCGGCCGGGGACAGACGATCACCTATACCTTTACGATTCAACATAGTGCCACGTCGACGTCTGATGCCTATGAGGTCATGCTCAATGACCCCCTACCCCTGCAGTTAGAAAATTACATGCTGGTCAGCGCCGACTTAAGTGGTACGGATGTATTAGCCGCCTTTGAAATTCAGCCGGGTATGCCGGAAACCTTGGCCAGCCTGCTCCCCCTGGATATTGCTCAGGGTCAGGTACTGACCCTTTCGATCAGCGGACAGGTCCGAACGGACACCCCTACGGGAGATGCCATCGTCAATGACGCCACCATCACATGGAGCAGTCTGGATGGGAACTTGCGAGGTGATGAAAGCGGGATTTCAGACGGTCTGAATGATGAACGCACGGGCACAGGCGATTCTGTGAATGATCACATCAACTCGGATGATGATACCGTGGTGGTTGGTGGAGGCAGCATCGGTGACCGGGTCTGGTGGGATATAAATGCAAATGGACGGCAGGATGCAGGAGAACTCGGACTGCCCGGTCTGACCGTGAACCTGTATTATGACATCAATGAGGATGGCGTGCTCGATGCCGGGGATACGTTCTTAACCAGTCAAGTGACCGACAGCGATGGCCAGTATCTCTTCACCGGTCTACCCACCCGAAACCCGGTTCCCGGTGGGGCCACCGATGTGACCTATCTGGTCGAAGTGCTGCCGATCGCCGGACTGCGGCAAACCTTCGACTTGGATGGCCTGAGCACCAAAGACCTGGCTGGAGTAGCCTTGAATGTGCTGAACAGAGAACGTCTGGATGTCGACTTCGGCTACACAGGTACTGGACAGATTGGGGACCGGATCTGGGATGACAACAACCGGAATAATCTGCAGGATGGCGGAGAACCCGGAGTGAATGACATTCCGGTCACCCTCACCTTTCTCTCCGGATCTGGAATTCAGGGGCAGCAACTGACGCTCACCCAAAACACCGCCGGTGACGGGAACTATCTGTTCACCGGTCTGATCCCGGGTAATTACAGCATTCAGATTGATCCGCAGGCTCTGCCGGCTCCCCGTTTTCTCAGTTTTGAATTGGATGGCAACCTCGACGGTCTGGTGTCGATCAACCTGAATGCGGGAGAAAGCCGCTTGGATGTGGACTATGGTTTGCAGGTTCCCCCTCCCGCTCCTCCGGTGGGTCCTGTGGATCCCGTCGATCCCGGCCCCATTAACCAGCCGGAACCCAATCAGTTCCTTAATCGGCGTGTCCTCTTACAGAATCCCACCGATTTCAATGACTTCCTTCCGATCGTGCTGCCTCCAATTTACAGCGGAGCCGCTGCCCCCGGTACCACCTTGGTACTCATTCTACAGGATGGCAAAGGACAGGAAATCGCACGGCAAACGGTGGTCGCGGATGCAGGTGGAAATTATCTGGCCTCCTTCCCCGGAGCCAACATCACGCTGCGTCCAGTGAACATCTACCTGGTGGCCTCACAACCGGTACAGCGTGCCGGTGGAAATGCACAGGGGCTTCAGCCTGAATTCGGGGGAAGCTTCCATACCAGTAATTATCTCATCTCCGGGCGGAGTTGGCTGAACATGTCCCATTCGGACACGGGCAGCTTGATCCAGCAGTTACAACAGGCCATGACCCGACCTCTGTCCTTGGGCTTTGAAGGTCAGTCGGTCGAACTGGACAATTCGCTCTAAGGACTGGACCCCAGCGGGGAAGCACAGTAGAACGGCTGCATGAGTTCACCTGACCCTAAAACCCGCATCCGCGTAGAATACGAAGACAAAAAAGCGCTCTATGCCAATCAGGTCATCCTGAACGGATCTCCTGAAGAGCTCTTTTTAGATTTTTCCTCCGGCCCCATCCAGGACCCGGAAACGGGGGAGACGCTCGTTCCGGTGCATACACGAATCGCCATGAGCCCGGCCGCAGCGAGAAGGCTGATGGCCGCGCTGCAGCAATCATTGCGGCGTCATGAGGGCGTAAGCGAATCAGGCAAAGGATGAGTCCGTCTGGCATCCGCCATGTTGACCTGAGGAAAGCTCCGAGTCTGCAACCGCTGTCCTTGGCGGCTGAATTGGGTCGTCGAGCCGACCTTCTGCAGGATGTACCCCTCGATCTGCTCGAAGCCCTTTTAAGCCTGGTCCAAGGGGAAGCGCTCTGTTTTCAGGTTTCCTCCGAGGAAGACCTGATCTTGCTCTGGCGGCGTCCGGATGCCGGCTTCCGGGAACAACTGGCTCAGGATTGGCTCAAAAAGCTGAATCAGGTTCGCCAGGCGGACATTCCCAGTGTGGATCTCGTGGAAACGCCTGCTCCCGCGGCCCGACTCAGTGTGCCCCTACCAGGAAGCAGCCTGATCTGTGGCTGCATCTGTCCACAACAGCAAGCAGAGGCTCAGACCCAGCAACTGGCTCTCTTTCAGGCTGCCTGCGGCTTTGTGCTCTCCGGGCTACGCCAACAACAGTTGCTCAAACAGGGTACGATGCTTCGTCATAGTGCGGCTTGGGTGGAGCTCTGCAGCCGGCTCTTGAATCTGAGTGATTTTGAAGAACTCTCTCTTCGTCTGGCAGAGGGCCTTCAGCAACATCTCCACTTGCAGGGCTGTATGGTGGCACGGGTTTCCGCTCAGGGCCGCATTCGCCTGGAAGCCATGACAGGTCAGACTCAGATTGATCGCCGCGGCCGCTTAGCCGAACTCTTGGAAGCTCTGTTCGACTATCATCAGGAAAGTGATGAAGTGCTTCATCTCCACCCGGAACAGAGCAATCACTCCCCTCCCTTTCACGAAGTCGGCAAACAGCTTCATGTAGAACATGCCAGTCTCATCCCCCTAAGCTCTGGGCAATCGAAACAGCACTTTTTCCTGCTCTGCCTTGGTCAATGCAGCGAGGAAAGCTTTTTACAGGCGCTTCAAGCTCCCCTTTCGGTGCTCCTGCACACGGGCTATCAACGCCGTTCACGTGGCCTGGCCAAGTGGCTACCCCGAGTGATCGGACCCGCAAAACTGTGGAAAAGCCTGGCCGTCTCTGCGGCCTGTGCCTTGGCAGCCTTTTTTCTACTTCAGCCTGTCCCCTCCCGTCTCCGGGTACAGGGGCAGGTAGAGCCCGAGCTGCGGCGATTGATCACCGTGCAGGCCGGGGGCCTCCTGGCAGAAAGCCCGGTTCGTCCCGGTGAATCCTTGCAAGAAGGACAACTCTTAGCTCGCCTTGAGGATCGGGAATTGCGCCTCCAGGAAGCAGAACTCATTGCCGCCCGGGAACGCCGCCGGAAACGCAGGGATGCGTTGGCAGGTTCCCCAGAAGCCGATATTGCAGAATACCAGATGGCCTCGCTGGAGTTAGAGGAAACTAAACGTCAACTGGAACGATTGCATCTTAGACAACAACAGCTGCGTCTGGAATCCCCGATCTCCGGGATTTTACTGTCTGGTGATCTAAGCCGACGTATCGGAGACCGGGTGGAACCGGGGGAAATTTTGTTTGAAGTGGCCCCTCTGGATCAGATGCATCTAGAACTCAAGGTACCGTCACGTGAGATTGCCGGCATTGAAATTGGCCAGCAGGTACGCTTTCGACTCGAAGCGTTTCCCGAACAAGTCTGGGAGGCGGAGATCCGTCATATCCACGCTCGTTCTCAAAGTAGTTTGCCTGAGAACCCCTTTCTCATTGTTGTCCCCTTTCCCGAACAACAGGAGCTCGCCCTTCGGCCGGGGATGCAGGCCCGCGCCAGCATCGAGGGGGAAAAGGCACCCCGAATCCTCCAGCTGCTCAGCCCCTGGGTGGATCGCATCCGCCTGCTCTTCTTTTAAGCTATGAATCTCCATCAGGTTCGCGAAGTTCAAAGCCTCCGTCCCCGCCTGAGGGAGGATGTCCGTCTGCACTTCCGCAAGGAAGCTGCTGGCTTACAATGCGTTCTCGAAGATCCTTTGCGATCCCGCTATCACCAGTTGGGTGTAGCGGAAACACAATTCCTTCAGGAATTAAATGGGAAAAGAAGCTTTGCCGAGGCCTATGCGCGGGCCTGTGCCGCAAGTGCAGAGGATGCATTGCAGGAAGAACAAGCCCTGCAGCTTTTGGGTTGGCTGATCGAACAGCATCTGGTCCATGTGGGTTCGCAACTTCCTGGAGAACCCATGAAAGAGGAGGGACGACGGGGGGCCCGGCAGCGCTTCTTTCAAGGGATGAATCTGATCTCCATTCGGGTTCCTTTTGGCTCTCCGGCAAAACTACTGGCCCCGTTGCGGGTGTTCTCCCCGTTGTGTTGCAGCATCCCCATCCTGTTGTTGGGGAGCCTGATTGTCCTGGCGGCAACGCTCATCGCATGGAGTCAGCCAGCTCTTCTGGCTGAGGCTAGTCAGGGCTTGCTGGCGCCAAACAACTGGTTACGCCTGGCCGTCGTCTGGATTGGATTAAAACTCTGGCACGAGGCGGCTCACGCCATGACCTGCATGCATTATGGGGGGCGGATTCGGGAAGCGGGGATTTTGTTTATCCTGTTGATGCCATTGGGATACGTGGATGCCAGTGAGAGCTTGGCATTCAGTTCAAAATGGAAGCGGATGCATGTTGCCGCAGCCGGTATGATGGCCGAACTGCTTTTGGCAGCGCTTGCCTTCTTTCTCTGGCTACGGGTTGACCCCGGTCCAACCCGAGAGCTGCTCTTTAATGTGGCCACGATGGGCTCTGTGATTACCCTGTTGTTCAATCTTAATCCCCTGATGCGTTTTGACGGGTATTATCTCCTCTGTGATCTAATCAACATTCCCAACCTGGGCACGCGTTCCCAACACTACCTTCGATATCTTTCCCAAAAGCTCCTGTTAGGAATGAAGGAGCTTTCCCCGCCGGAATTGGGGGAGAAAAGTCCTATGATCTACCTGATCTATGGCCTGGCCGCCTGGTTATGGCGCATCCTCATTCTGCTCACCTTACTCACAGCCGCCTCCCTGTTACTTGGTGGCGGAGGATGGCTGCTGGTTCTGATCACCTTGGCTTCGATGGCGGCTGCAAAACTACAATCGATTCTACGCTTGAGTGAATCAGGATTTTTCAACCGCATCCGTTGGCAACGCGCCCTGCCCCGCATCCTCATCGCCTGTACAGCGCTGATGCTCATCATGCTGATCCCTGTAGAACGCAGCTGGGTTCTTACCGGAGTATTCCGTCAGGAAAACAATCTCGCCCCTCGTCCGGAAGGAGACGGAATCCTGAAACAGATTCATGTCCAGGATGGCCAGCAGATCCAAAACGGAGATCCCCTTCTCACCCTAAGCAACCCGGACACCGAACTACGCCTGGCTTTGGCTAAACTGGAGCGGGGCAAACGGGAGATTCAACTCCGCCAAGCCTCGCTCTCGGGTTTTCCCGCACGGATGCAAGCCGAGGCTCAGGCCCTTGACTCACTTGAAGAACAAATTGAGGAACTTCAGGCGGAATTGAACAGCCTACAGCTGGAGGCCGACACAACAGGACAGGTTCTAAGCCGGCATCTGCATGCCCGGGAAGGCATGTGGATTTCCTCGGGAACCGAACTCCTTCAACTGCAGCAGGAAACGGAATTTATGATTCATGTTGCCATCCCACAGGATCAGGCCGATGCATTTCGAGAACGGGAGGGCGCTGAGGTTGAGCTCTTGTTGGAGAGTGGAGCTTCCGCAGCGACCGCTTCGTTTATCGGCATGGATGGCCGGGCGACTCAGCAACCCGGATTACCTGAACTCACCGCAGCAGCGGGAGGGCCCATCCCCATTCGTCCCAGCGAGCAGGGTCCCGAATGGCTAAGCCCCGTATTTATTGGCCGGGTTCAACCCGACCCAGCTTCTTTACCCAGACGGGTCCGGGTGGGCGAACGGGTCAAACTGCGCTTCCGGGACCTGGAAGCCGAAAATCTCTGGCAGCGAAGCCGTCGACTGATCCGACAAGCCGGAGAACTGTTGTTGCGGCGGGCCGAGGAACGGGGTGACACATGAAATCACGCCGGAGCGCTTCTCTCTTGCAGGTAGTCCACGTCGCCGAAAGCCTGGAGAAACAGGTCAAGCAGGATTCCATCGAACAACTTCAGGACCGCTTCCGCCTTCACAGTGAGGAGGCGGAAGCCTTGGCCTGTATCCGGGAGGCGATTCGCCGTACCTTGTCGCTCCGACTCTACGATGAGCAACTCATGGCCGGTCTGGTTTTAATGCGGGGAGAATTGGCGGAAATGGCCACCGGGGAAGGCAAGACCCTCGTGGCCGCCATCCCCGCAGCCACGGCTGCGTTGAGCGGAAAAGGGGTACATGTTGCCACGGTGAATGCCTATCTCGCCGAACGTGACGAAGAGATCCTCCGCCCAGCCTATGCCTACTTGGGACTGCGCTCGGCCTGGGTACCAGATCAGGGAGAATCCGAGGAAAAACGGGAAGCCTATGCTGCAGATATCAGTTATGGCACCGG
Organism: Verrucomicrobia bacterium UBA6056; assembly: GCA_002429005.1. Lineage (GTDB taxonomy): Bacteria > Verrucomicrobiota > Kiritimatiellia > SS1-B-03-39 > UBA6053 > UBA6056. The sequence continues at coordinate 65,489 of DIYK01000065.1, read as the reverse complement.
CTATGGATTTGGGTTCGATTTTCTTCGGGACCGCCTGCACGAACTCTCCCGCGGCCAGGGGATTTTGGGCGAAGACTGGCTTCGGGAGTTGGCAGGGTTTCGCGAACAACAGCGAGGCAAACAGGTGCAACGTCCTCTTCACATGGCTGTGATCGACGAGGTGGATTCTGTATTAATTGATGAGGCCATGACCCCCTTGATTCTCAGCCGCCCCACGGCGCCCGGACAGAATCCAGCAGCTCCCCTCTTTCACGCTGCAGAACAAGTCGCCCGCTCCTTGCTCGAGGGAGAGCATGTGCTGCTTGAAGCAGCGGAACGGCCCCGCCTCACGCATGCAGGACTGGCCAAGGTCTATGAGCAACAACCGCAGCTTCCCCAGGCATGGTACCAACGCGCCTGGCATCATTATGTGGAGAGTGCCTTGCAGGCCAAACATCAGTATTTTCGGGATATTCATTATTTGGTCGAGGATGACAAGGTCGAGCTGATTGATCTATCTACGGGACGGCGCTTCAAAGACCGGAAGTGGCGAAATGGGCTCCATCAGGCTGTAGAGGCAAAAGAGGCGGTGAGTATCACCCACGAAAGCCGATCCGATGTCAGTATTTCCAGGCAACAGCTCTATCAGATGTACCCCAAACTCTGTGGCATGACCGGAACGGCCTGGGAAGCCCGTCGTGAATTTGAACGGGTGTATGCCCTGCCGACCCGCTGTATTCCTCGCCATCGCCCCTTGCTGAGAGAAGAATGGCCCTCCAAGCAATTCAGTAGCTTGGACATGCTGTTGAGCTACGTGATACAAGAGCTGCGAAAGCTGCGCAGTGCGAATCGCCCCGTGCTCATTGGCACGCGCAGTCTGAAGGTCAGCGAACAGGTTTCCCTACGCCTTCACGAAGTGAACATTCCCCATGCCTTGCTCAATGCACGGCAGGATGCAGAGGAAGCCAAACAGATTCAACAGGCGGGACAGGCTGCGCAGGTAACCGTAGCCACAAACATGGCAGGTCGCGGTGCAGATATTCCTCTGGACGAGGCCGCAGAACGTGCCGGGGGGCTCCATGTATTTGGCGTCGAATGGAATGACGCGGCCCGCATTGATCGCCAACTCGCAGGTCGGGCGGGACGCCAGGGGCAACCGGGCAGTTATCAAAAACTGGCATCAGCTGAAGATCCCCTGTTGCAGCCTCGAAGCCGAAAACATGCCCCTTCCGCCCGGGAAATCCGACAGGCTCAACGGGAGAAGGAACAGGAGGGGCTACGCCAACGTCGAGCACTGATGCAACATCACAAATGGCTCGATAAACTCAAAGAGCATGCCTAAGGCGAAAGAAAACATGATGCAACGATTGCCCATCTTCCTGTTCTCCCTCCTCAGTCTCTGTTGCCTCTGTGTTCAGGCCCAGCCCCCTTTTGCCTTTGCCCGCCCCAGTCGGGAGGCCGATTTATCCTTCGCGCAGGGAGGTCTCCTGGAAGAGCTTCTGGTGCAGGAGGGCGAGCAAGTCGAACAGGGTCAACTGCTGGCACGGGTGACCCATGCGCTTCTCCGAGTCGAACAGGACATTGCCCAGGAACAGATCACGCTGCTGGAAAAACGTTTTGCCGAGTTAGAGAAATTGCAGGCCCAACAACGCCTCTCTCCTCAGGAATTCGAGCGGGCCAAAGTGGATCTCCGCATAGCCCGCTTGGAGCAAACCCGCATTGAAAAGCGAATCGAACAACATGAATTGAAGGCCCCCTTCTCCGGCCTGATCACCCGGATACATCTGGAGGAGGCCGAACAGGCCCTGGAAGGAGGCCCACCGGTGATGACCCTCGTCGCGTTGGACCCCTTACATATCGAATTTCACATCCCCGCACCCGAAGCCGCTTCGTTACGGCAAGGAGCTCCTCAACAGATTCGTCTCGATGATGAACGCCTCCTCACAGGGACCCTGCTGTTCATATCCCCCCTCATTGATCCCGCAAGCCAGACGCGCAGAGTACGGGTGGAACTAGCAAACCCGAAAAACCGCATCCCCAGCGGCAGCCGCTGCCGCTGGGTCGGAACAGAAACGCCTCAAGCACCCTGAGTTTCGAGCTGTTTTTTGTACTCGGCCAAATTGGTACGACCATCTCCACAGCCCCCTTCCCCGGCGGGACGTACAAAAGCAGAGGTTCGCGTTTCGGTGCCCTTGTAGGCATAGGGATCTTTTCCTGCAATCCATTCGATATCGCGATAATCGGCCTGAGCCACGGTCACGCCCTGATTGCTGTCATAGCCCCAGGGTAAGAGACTTGCGCCACTCATGTAGTGGTTGACCAGCACGCGGCGGAAGGCTCCCTGGCTCTGATTGGGTTCAGATTTATGCAGGGTGTACCCATTGAAAAAGACAATCGCCCCGGCTGGAACTTCTACAGGAACAGCATCTTCATCCCGATATGGGAAATCGTATGCCATCTGCGCACAATCATAACGGGGATCATCATGAGGATACATCGGCCAGAGCACCCCGGGCTTCTGGGATTTGGGGAGGATCCACAAACAGCCGTTCTCAATAACCGCATCATCCATGGCAATCCAGGCTCCGGCCAAGGAACGGTCCCGGGTAGGGATAAAATCCTCATCCTGATGCCAGGCCTGGCCCGGTTTGCCGGATGATTTGATAAACAGCATAGACTGCATGCATTTCACATCAGGGCCAATCACCTTCGTGAGCACATCCACAATCACCTCGTGTGAGAGATATTCCCGCATGAGACTGCTGGATTTGTGAGCCTGGTGAATGCAGAGGAAATGCGAGATCGCTTCCTCATCCGACATCTTCCGCAATTCCTCCACCGGAGGAAAGGCGGCCGCCCAATCCTTAACTCCACGGGGGGGACGAATGGGTTCCCGTTCCTGACGACAGATCGCAACCGTCTCAGCACGGAGTTCTGCAACCTCTGCAGGCGTGAGGGCATCATGAACAACGAGAAAGCCGTTCTCCTGATAAAAATCGCGAATGGAATCATCCAAATGATGACGGGAAACATATCCGGGTTGTGTGCGGGAAATCGTGGTCATGGCTGTGCTCCTCTTATGGGTTTCTATGATCTAATCTACCCGGATTCATCGGGATGGACAATATCCACACACGGCATTATATTGTCTGAAATGAACATTTACCGGAATTTAGACCATGTTTTCGTAGGTGACGTTATCTACACAGAACAAAGTCAATTAGGCCCACTTACGCAGGGCCATGTTCAATTGGTCTATGTCTATGAAGGGGAAATTGACATCGTCCGCGATGGCAAGGCCTTCCGCCTGGAGGAGGGTGAAATTACCCTGATCCTCCCCAAACAACGGGTACAGTATCTCTTTGCCCAACAGCGGCAAACTCTGCATGGCTGGTGCAACCTCCTGGGAGGCGCTCTCACATCTTCTGCTCAGAATTGGTTTCAGGAACATCAGGACCCCCAAGTCTTCAGTACGGAAATGCAGATGCTGGAGCAGCTCTTGGGAGATATTCTCTGGGACAGCGATCCCCGTCAACGGGCCTATCGGGAACAATTGGTTCTCAGCCTGCTGGCCTTGCTGCTACGGGATTCCGGTTATCCTGGCACAGAAGAGAAAGCCCTGCATCCCGCTTTGCTCCGGGCCACCACCTGGTTACGCCAACATTTACAACATCCCGTGACTCAGGCGGAACTTGCGGAAGAAGCCGGAGTCAGTTCCGGTCACCTCGCCCGCCTCTTCCGGGAGGAGCTGGGCTGCAGCCCCAAAGAGTGGATCTGGGCCACCCGTTGTGAAACCGCCGCAGATTTATTGCGCTACACCGCCTTGAGCTCCGCAGAAATTGCCTTCCGTTGTGGCTTCAGTACCCCTCAACATTTCTCGCGATTGTTTAGCAAACGGATGGGACAGCCCCCCGGGCGCTTCCGCTCGCTGCAAAAAGATGTAGAAAGCTGATGCTGTCCCTTTGATTCTTTCAGCAATTTCGTTAGGTTCTGAACTATGAGTAAGACGCTGAGACCTGCCGAAGAACAGTTTATCCTCCACTGGGGCCAAATGGGCACACAATGGGGCATCAACCGTACAGTCGCCCAGGTCCATGCCCTGCTCTATCTCTCTGAGGATCCCCTGCACGCCGAGGATATCTGCGATATTCTCAATATTGCCCGTTCGAATGTCAGCACCAGCCTCAAAGAACTGGTGGGCTGGGGCATTGTGCGCAAGACCGCCATCCTGGGAGACAAGCGTGATCACTTCACCTCAGTGAAAGATGTCTGGGAGCTGGCCCGGATTATTGCCACCGAACGCAAGAAACGCGAAATTGATCCGACGGTGGATCTGCTCAAGGCCTGTACCGAACTGGCTAAAGAAGATGAGCAGATGCCGGAAGGAACCCTCGAACGGATACGGGCCATGGCCGATTTTCTGGAAACGGGGACCGCTGCGTTCGAACGGATTCAGCACCTGCCCCTCTCCCTGCTGAAACCCTTGATCAAGGGTGGAAAACGCCCTTCCTGATTTTTTTTCATCATTTATTTCTGTAATTACAGAAATATCTGATATTTCATAAATATATTATGCTTACGCAACTGCCAGCCTGGGTCCTCATGTGGGGCCTTGCCTTTTCTCTCTTTGCCTTATGCAAAGGCCTCAGTCTTCGGGGCTGTTCCTTGCCCAAACAGCCTGGGCATCTGTACGCATACCTCTTTGGCTGGCCCGGTATGAATGCACCCAGCTTTTGGCATCGCCAAAAATCTCGGTCCATGAATGTTGCAGGTCTCGGCTCCGGGTTTTCGTTTTTCCTATGTGGGCTTCTGTTGATGTGGATTGCAGCACAACAACAAGCCTTGGTCGCCGGCTTACTCGCCATTCCCTCCTTTTTATGGACTCTCCATTTTGGACTCTTCCGCATCCTGAGTGAGATCTGGCAAGCGAAAGGCTTCCATGCTCCCCCCCTCATGCACAGGCCCTTGCTGGCAGGTAGTCTCGCCGAATTCTGGGGAATACGCTGGAACCGGGCCTTCCGTGACCTGACCTACCGCTTTCTCTTTCAACCACTGAGCAGATGCTTTCCGGGCAGACTCGCCCTGTTCCTGAGTTTTGCCGTCTCCGGTCTCATCCATGAACTGGTGATCAGTCTTCCAGCTGGAAGCGGTTATGGAGGACCGACCCTGTATTTTCTGCTGCAAGCGCTGGGTCTCCAGCTCGAACGACAGCCAGGCTTCCGTCAGCACCCCGTCAGAAAACGGATACTCACGCTCTGCGTTCTGGCCATGCCTCTCCCGCTCTTGGTTCCAGAAGCCTTTCTCACAGAGGTTCTGGCACCCTGTGTAAATCTGTTACAACCCCAGCCCTGAAAGGTCCCCATGCCCCCTCCCGAACTCCTGCTCCAACTCTGCGCACTGATGCACCTGGGTCTGATCTGTGCAGGGCTGCTGATGCCCCGCGTCACGGGTCTCCCGGAATCCATGCGCCAACTGCCCCCCTTTCACCGCCAACTGTTCTGGATGTACTACAGTTTCATCGGATTCAGTCTGATCAGCTTTGGCCTGGGAAGTTTCCTGTTTGCAAAAGAGCTAAGCTCAGGCACGCCCTTGGCACGGGCCGTCTGTTTGTTTCTCGCCGCCTTCTGGAGCCTGCGGCTGTTCTTTGCCAGCTGGCTTCTCGATCTGAAACCCTACCTAACGACGATCCTGAAAAAGATCGGGTACCACGTCTTAAACACGGCCTTTGCCCTCTTTATTCCCATCTATGCCTATGCAGCCTTCGCAGGAGAAACGAGATGACCCCGAAACGAATCCTCATCGCCGGAGCCAACGGTTTCCTCGGAGGCCTGCTCACCCGTCACTGGCTGGAACAGGGTCATGAGCTCCGCCACCTCAGCCGGCGTGAATCCGCACAGCCCGCTGTGAAACTGTACCGCTGGGATGGAGTTCAGCGGGGTGAGTGGGAGGCCGCACTGGAGGGAGTGGATGTTCTGGTGAACCTCTGCGGGGCCAGCGTCAATTGTAGATATACGCCTGCCAACCGGAAACGGCTGATGGACTCCCGTATCCTGCCAACCCGTTTACTTGGCGAAGCCCTTCGGGACCGGGAAGAGGCTCTGGAACTATGGCTTCAAGCCAGTACAGCGACCTTGTATAAACATACCCTGGGAACTGGCTGGGATGAATCCGGAGAACTCGGTTCGGATCCCCGGGCGAAAGATGCCTTTTCCATCGAACTGGCTCAAGCCTGGGAGGATGAATTTTATGCCGTACTGCCCTCAAACTGCCGGGGAGTCAGTTTGCGCACAGCTATGGTGCTGGGACGCGGGGAGGACCCGAATAACGTCCTATGTACGCTGCGCAGGCTGACCCGTCTGGGACTGGGAGGAAGCATGGGCAAAGGCAACCAGTATGTCTCCTGGATTCATGAACAGGATTTCTGCCAGGCACTGGACTGGATTATGGAGCACCGGGAACTACGAGACGCGCTGAATCTGTCTGCACCCCATCCCCTACCCAACCGGGACATGATGCAACTCTTCCGCAAACAATATCATCGCCCCTGGAGCCTCCCGGCCCCTGAAGCCCTCCTGGAACTGGGTGCCTTCTTTATGCGAACCGAAACGGAATTGATCATCAAGAGCCGGCGGGTGTTTCCAGCTAAGCTTCAGCAAAGCGGCTTTCCCTTCCGGTACTCCCATTTCGCAGACGCGCTGAATGACCTAGCCGGCGGGACCCACTGAACGCGCAGAGGCAGCTCAAAAAAGGAGGATAGGCCTCCGGCCTGTCAGCAAAACAACGAAGCATCTCTGCCAGGTTATCGAGCTCAGCTCCACAAAGGAATGAGCAGATACATTCCGCTCCCCGAATCCAAAACCAATCCTGATTTGCAATTGTCTCGTGAAAAGCAACAAGGTTGGGAAAGATCCGGGCTCACAACCTGGATGAGCTGTAGCTCGAAGGGTTGCACCCGATGCTTCGTTTTCTACATCATCAACAAAGCGGCAAGAGCAACGGAATGGACAAAACATGAAGTGACACCTGTTTTACACATGGATACGACTCTGGGCTCTGATCACCTGTCACCTGATTCACAGCAGCGCAGTATCCGCAGCTGATCAGCCCTCGCCTTCGGACGAAGCGGAAGTCACGAAGAAAGAAATCCAACTGGTGCTGGTGAAGATGCAGGGAACACAGCTCTCCAAGCATCATTTGGCAGACTATGCCAAACGACGTGCAGGGGGGGGAAGATCTCCTCATCACCTATCAACAGGAACGTGCCAGAAAGCCTACAGCAGGTTCTTTTTTGGAACATCTAGCAATATATGCCCGCGATCAAGCCAATATGAAGATCGCAGAACAGGCGCTTGCGTTGCCGCTCCTCTTGTTAGAGGAGCTGGATGCAGACACTCACCCCGTGATTTTCTTTCCGAGGGAGCTGTCGCCCGCCTGGTCTCCGGAGGCCAAAAAAGCCCTACAAGGATAGCTCACCGAGTAGGAAGGAACCCTCATCGTCAGTTGCAATGGCCCCGGGTATGATCGCCAGTTCCGGAAATGGATCCAAGAAGTGTTTCCGTACCAAGCTTTAGAAAAAGTACCGCTCAAGCACAGCGTATTCCGGACCCCCTATCTTTTTCCTCAGGGCAGTCCTCCCCTCTGGCAACATGCTGGCCAGGACCTGCTGGGTATTCCGCAGAATGGGTGATGGGTTCTCTTCTATCATCCAGGGGACATCGACAATGCCAGGAGAGATCCAGCAGCTGCTTTATCGGATGAGATAACCGAGCAGGCGTTTCGCTTCGGCGTCAACTTGATTCAGGTTGCCCTAGCAGAGGAAGCAGCTGATCAAACGAAGCATAAGGAACCTTGACCCTCATTCCCCTACAAAGCAGCGGAGGCTTTGTAAGCGCGTTCCCCTGAGACCTATGACATGCTCACCTCATGAACCATGCTGATTTTTATGAGCAGATAAAACAGTCCGAACAGAGCTGGCGCCCTCTATCCTGGATGTTGTTTCTTTCCATGGCCTTCATCTTGCTATTTCTGTACCAGGTGCTCCCCGCAAAATATCCCTACCTGAACGATGGACAAATAGGATTCATCCTCATCCTCAGTGTACTACCCATTTCCCTCTCCAGTCACATCCTCTATAGGAACCACGCCAAAACACATCAGCTGATCTGTCCCGAGTGCGGACTCAATTTCATCGGAGGCAAAGGCAAACCCTATGTACCTGAAGTCCTTGGGACTGGCCGTTGCCCGCGATGTGGCCGCGTGATTCTGGAAAAGAGCAGAACATCCAGACCCTAAGTCTTCGGCAGCCAGAGTTGACCTTGACAATCCAGAAAGCGGCAACAAAACCTCTGCACTGGAAATAAGATTCCGATCGCCTCTACGAACTCCTGCACCTGGCCCTCATGACAGCTTATCTACACGCCTCGTTTCGTTTTACCTTTCGCAGCCTCTTTTCTGTGCTTTACGCCCTGTTGATCTCCGCTCTGATCTTTCCCACAGAGTTTACTGGGTCCAGAGTTTCTGCGGCACCTGCAGCTCCGCAAGCAGAAGCGTCTTCCACGAGCTCGGAACCTACGCAAGAGGAGATGACCGATGTGTTTGACGCCATGCGTCAGCTGTTGTCTGTCCTACCCAGAGATGGATTTGACCCCGACGCCTTAGTTCAGGAACTCGGCAAGGACCCGGACGTCTTGTGCAACTGGGTGCAAAAACAGATTAGCTGGGTACCCTATGAGGGCCATTTGAGGAATCCTTCTGCCGTTCTCATGGACCAGACAGGAAACAGTTTAGATCAAGCTGTACTCTTGTATCAGCTCCTAAAGCGAGCGGGTCATCGTCCCGTGCTTGCCTCTGCTGCAGTGGAAGCGGATTGGGTTCAGAAGCAGCTCCTCGAACCCGTTCTTGCATCCGGCCAACTTCGAAAGGACATCCGGCCAGGAAATCTGGAGGTCCCGGAAGGTCTGGAGGATCCAGAGGTGGTGGCAAAGGTAAATGATGTGATCACGCTGCGAAACCGCCACTTGGAAGGAATTGCCACCCGGGCCTCCCGTCAAATGTCCGTTCTACATTCCTGGTTTGAATCATCCTCGGAAAAGCGGGCTCCAAAACAGCTTCCCACGCGTCACTGGTGGGTAGAACTCGAAAATCTTCAACTCCAGCTTGATCCAAGCGGAGCTCCGAAACTTGAAGCAGAGCAACGCTGTGCATATTCAGAATTACCTAGTAGTGCTCATCATTCCATCGAATTCACCCTCCAAGTGGAACGCCTGGAAGGGGGCAAATTGGTTGAGGAATCGGCCCTCCAGACCCAGAAAACCATGGCGACGCTTGGCAACAAACCTATACTCCTCGCGATCCAGCCCACAGAGTTGCCTGTAGATTACAAAAGCCTGGGTATGGGAAGCGCCCGCGCAGAAATGAACAAACATCTGTTGGAAACAAAACAGTGGACACCCTACTTTGACATTGCGGGGGAACTGATCCGGCAAAATAGCTTTTCTGTAGACGGTACCCTGAACCAGGATCACACATCTACGGCCTCTGGCAAAGCCATGAACCAAGCCAGCGGTCTATTGGGCGGCATGGATCAAAACGAACCCGCTGTAAACAACTCCACGCTCACACGGGTTCGGTTGGTTACCAAAACCCTACGCCCTGGATCTCCCCCGGACGAAGAATCCCGCACCCTCTACAATGCACTGAGCTATGATGACCGGCTTCAGATAGAACAGGGGCTACTTAAGGAGAAAGCTCTCAACGCTGAAGAAGAAGAAGAGCGGAGTTTGTCGATTAGCTGTGTAGTCGACATGTTCGTTCAAAGCTCCATGTTGACCCGGAATTTCGTTACGGCACGAGCTCTTGAAAGAGCCTTGACCAATCAAAACCCACTTCAAGGCGCCCTGCTTTATGGGGATCCTGCCGATGCGGAGAAAAAAGGGAAAGCCATCAGCAAAATTGAGCGTACTTCTCAAGAGTTATACGATTTTGCCCTCACGCGTTTTCTGTTGAATCCGGATCAAAAACGGATCTATTTAGACCAAGCCAATCTCATTGGATTTCATGGCAGCCTGAGGAAAAACGAACAGGAAGAGCTCCTTCTGGTCCGAGGCTATGACCTGCTTTCTGTACCGATCGCCATGCTTCCCCACAAAGGGGTGCATGTATCACCACAATTTAAACAACATGTTTTGGATAACATTACCGAATCGGTCTTACCGAGCAACCCCGGCATGGATTCCTTCAGTGCATCGGGTGAGTTAGAACGAATAAGTGCAGAAGGATGGATCCCTCTCCAAAAATCAGCCGAGCTTGAGCGCATCAAAGACGAACTTGATCCGTTATATTATCAACATCTTGCCGAGCAGCTTCAGCAAGGTTTCCATCTACGCATTCCGCCGGATTATGCGGAGCGGTCCGCCGAACAATCCCTCTGGTGGGCGTTTCATCCTGAAACCGCACAAATAACGGGATATGTAGGACGCTCAGGTTGGGGAGGTTCCATTGCAGAAAAAGCCGCCTTGATATTCTTTGTAGCCTTAGCCGTCTTTGTGCTCTACATGACCGGGGGGGGAGCCTGTTTAGAGCAGCCAACCTTGTGGTGTTTATTTTGCGGAGCGGTCGCCATGATCCTGATCATGGTTGGACTTTTTTTGGATCCAACCAAAGCACTTGCAACGGTAACCCTCCACTACGTCACCACTCAGTTTGCAGGAACGCTATGTGCAATTGGCTAAGGGATCAGCTCCCTGAATGTTGATGTATCTGGTGAGAACGCAGATTCGCACCCTGCATCGGCCCACATATTTCCTCATAGAGCTTCCCGAAGGGATCCATAAATCCATTTTCATTGATCTCCCAGTCACGGCGCTTTCCGCCATCCCACTGCTCCAAAATACCGCAGTGATGCCATCCCAGCATAAAGGGAAGTTCCATCAGAGCATCCAGATAAGCCGCATAGTGAAGTCCCACTTCTTCCTGTGAGGCCACTGCATAGCCTTTAACTTTGCTTTGTTTGGGTGCTTTGGCATGCCCAAAACAGCTGTCCCCGTTCAAAATAGGTTTTCCCGTATGTTGGTGTATACGAAGTAACGTCTCCCGTTGATCTTCAATCGGGGTATACCACTGGATCAAGACCACATCCACACACTCCTTCAGAAGGTCCAAAAACCAATCCGGTACTAGATGAGGGCTGTGTAATTTATCGCCGAAGATCAAGCGACCAGGATCATGCTTCCTGATCAGTCGGCAATGCAGTTCATACCAGCGGCGAACCATCACCTGCATCACCCGATCACTGTCCTCTTCCGTGGAGGGCTGATCGTGACCCAGGGCCTGCATGGCGGCCTGATAGCCTGCACTCTGTTTATCCTGATTGAAGAGATCCAGAACCCAGGGGTGTACGCGATAGCTTCCCCGCCCTCCATTTCCAAAAAAGTACCAGCGAGGTATATCACTAAACGCGTATCCCATGAAACGGGCTTGAGGCGCATGTGTTGCCGTCAACCGGGAAAGATGGGCATCGAGTTCGGACTCGAATTCCTCGGAAAAAATATCCGGAAAGCGTTGTTCCCCAAAGCGGAAGCGGGAGCCCAGAGGAACAAGTTCGATCGCCCGCAGGTAATACATCTGCTCGCCATAGAAGCTGGCTGGCACATCATAGGTATGCAGCCCCAGACTATTAAAGCCGAGTTCCTGTAACTGCGTCAGTACCGAAGAAACCAGGCGGGGTAAGGCCTGTCCCTGCGGATTAAAGAGGTCCTGATCCGTGGCCAAATCCTGACCATAGCGGGCCAACATTTCATCGCGGTTGTAGGGCGCAAGCCAGCAATCCGACTGCAAATGGTTGGCGCCAATACTGACAAAGCGCTCACCCTGCGGGTTCAACAGCCACCAGACAGCATCCTCTTCCGTAACACGCAGCTTTCCATGGCTTTCGTTTTTTTCTGTCATCTGTTCATGCTATCAACCTGAGGCCCAGACACAACCTTTCCTCTCGCTCAGCGTGGGGCGGATTAGGATCGACGGCGCCGCAACATACAAACGCCGCCCAATCCCATCAGCAGTAAGCAGAGTGATGCCGGTTCAGGCACAGTGGCCGTGAGCACCTGGCTGAGCCCCTCCTCTCCGGAGGCGTCACTGATCCGGAAAGAATCTACCTGCAGGGCATTTCCATGATACACCACATAGTTTGCCGTACCGCTGGTCAAATAGCTGAGCCCGCTTTTCGTTTGTTTATTGGCCGTCAGTGCATCCAATCCCGCTTCTGTCGTCGGAATGACATCTCCGGCTGCAAAATGCCAGGAAGTCAGCGAACTGCTGATCGCATTGAGGTCGTAACGCACTAACGCAAGGTAGGTGACATCCTCCTGAAGCGACGCAGCCCCGGCCTCGTAGCGGGAGCTCCCGGCATTCCAAATATAATCGACCCCATCCACATCGGTTCCATATCCCGGCCAATTTTCATTCCCAGTGCCAGTTCCTTCGCGGAAGCCCACATCCGTGCTCGTACCATTGGCGTTGTACAAATTGACCAAATAACTCATCCACACCGTTCCGCTTAACGCGCTTCCCAGTTTCCGACCACCTGCGCGGATGCTGTTAGAGGCCTGCACCCGGTTTCCCCCACTGTCTTCGGTGTAAGCTGCATTGGCAAAACTCAGACTGCCATTGATGATGTTCAGGGAATTGGAACCACTGACCCAACGATCCGTGTTCCAACCCAGATTATTAGCGGTACTGGTGGAGGAATCCAGTCGGCCTGTTCCATCAAAGTTATCAATAAGCAGAGTAGCTTCTGTGACAAACAACGGTGCCAACAGCATGAGGAGAGTGCAACGAAGCGGAGAGAAAGACATCGGAATCATAACGAAAATCCTGTTCGAGAAAGAGAAGATCGGGCCTTGGAGGTATCTGGGTGGAACGATTCATAACTATAAGCCATTTTGCATTGTCGGTACATACGCAGATGCGTAAACTACTGTAGAATATGCGAAAGACTTCCACATACCGGATTGCCTTTGTATCCGATCCTGGCAGCGCCTATATCCGAAATGTCGCCGAGGGAGTCGCCGAATTCGGTCAAACAGAACCCGAATGGGAATTTGTTCATCATCTGGGCTCGCCCTTTCTGAGTTGGGATCAGGCCTTGGCCAGTCAGGCGGATGGAATGATCGCGCCCTTACGAAAGAGCAGCCAACTTGCCTTCGCCCGTAGTCACCCCGTCGTCAATTACTCCGGTTGCTTAGCTCCACTGCATATTGCGGGAGCCATCAGTGATGATAAAAAAATCAGCCAAGAGGCAGCCGCACATTTAGCTAGCTTGAAGCTACCGCAGCTCAGTTGCCTCATAGATCGTTCCGGTCCTATGGGATCCTTACGGGAACACGCTTTCAAGAATGCCCTGCCAGCGGAGTTGTATTACGCTCCACCCTTAGCCTTTCCGGGTCAGTTTGCCGAGAAGCACAGTTGGAAACGGATGCTCCCCAGACTGAGAAAGTGGCTCTTGGATCTTCCCAAACCCATTGCCGTATTTGCTACCCACAACAATCTTGCGGCCCTCTTGTTGGACCTCTGTGTTCAGGAAGGTATCGCCATTCCTGAAGAGCTATGTATCTTGGGCGTGGGCCAGGATTCCGCTGCAGGAGCCTTCCGAAGCATCCAGCTCTCCCATGTGCCTTTGAACGGAAAAGCCGTAGGACATGCCGCAGCCAAACAATTGCAACGCTTGTTACTGGGCAAAGACTTACCAGTAACCTGCATTCAGGTGCCCCCCTTTCCCACCCGGGTAGAACAATCTACTTCCTATGCTCGCGTACAAGATCCCTTGGTTCGTATGGCCCTTGAGAAACTGGAAACGCAGTTGGAAACGCTTCGGGATGTGTCCGACCTGCACCAGGGGATCCCCATATCGAGGCGGGGTTTCGAAATTCGATTCAGACAGGTCCTGGGTCGTTCTCCCTATGAAGAATTACAACGACTTCGGATTGAGCGCAGTAAAGAGCTGTTGGCGAGAACCCGCCTGCCCCTCCAGGAAATTGCCCAACGTCTGGGATGGACCGATGGCAGACATCTTTCCGTAGCATTCCGGAAACATAGCGGGCAATCCCCCAGTGCATACCGCAATCAATTTGATGAACTGGATTAATCCAGTCTGGCAGGCGTCATCGTAACTGAAAGCGATTCCGCCAGTCGGAAGGACGCATCCCCATTTCTTTTTTAAACATGGCACTTAATTGCCGGGACTCTCCGATTCCTGAAGCTTCCGCCACTTCCTCTACACTCAAATCCGAGTGGGCCAGCATATCTTTTGCGGCCTCCAAGCGCAGACGGCGAAGTTCCTGATAGATACTGCGTCCAGTGGATAGTTTAAAACGTCTCTCCATCATCCTCCGTTGCACCGGGAGTCCCTTTATCAGCGTTTCCACCTGAATCGATTCACGATGATGCACCCGCAGGCGCCTTAACAGCTCGGAGACGAGTTCATCATCCACGGCCAACAAATCACTGGATTGACGTTCCACCACTCCGAGGGGAGGCATGAGCCGTTGCAAGGTATTTTCGCCCACCGCCCCCTCATCCAGTTGCAGGAGTTCACGCACGGCTTCGTAACCCAATTTACGTGGGCCGATATCAATACTCGATAAAGGAACCCGTAAGCCCTCAGATAAAAACTCTTCATTATCCACCCCCAATACGGCGATGGATTCCGGCACCGAAATGCCCTGATCCAGACAAGCCTGTATCGCTTTGGCCCCAATATGATCCGAGGCACAGAACAACGCACAGGGTCTGGGCAGGTCTTTCAGATCGGGCCAGGCATGAATCGTCCCCTTGAGCAGGTGAATCCCCTCTACAGGATACAGCGCCTCTTTCAGCAGGGTCTCTTGAAAACCCTGCCATCTGCGCTGGCTAAAAGGAATCTCCTCAAAGCCTTTAAACGCAAAATGCCGAAAGCCTCTGCCCAGAAAGTAGGAGGCCGCCATCCGCCCCACAGCTAAGTCATCAATCCGGACAGTGGGGACCCGCAGTTCCTCTCCTCGGCCAGAGATATTCAACAGTTGGATCCCCTGCTTCTGAAAAGCCTGAATGGATTTCGGCGCATAAAATTGCCCTACCAAGTGTTTGGGAATCCTCCCCCATTCCACCTGGCTCTGTTGTAAGGGAATCGGATTGATGCGTTGCATCCGTACTTGCGGATGCGTCCGACAGTACGACACACAGCCTCGGTAGATTTCCCGGGCAAAATCACTACTGAAATCCATGTGCAAACCAATATCGATACGAGAACTCATGACGCTTTTTATGCATTCTATCGTTGAAAGCTGTATTGCTCAAGCCACATCGCTGTCATAAACTGGAGAAAAGTGAGCAGACCATGACGAAGAAAATCCCCCCCTTTCCTTTACTGATCATCACCACCCTATCCCTGAGTCTTCGGTTACAGGGCGCTGTCGTGGATTTTGTGCAATGGGGCAGCAACTATAATATGCGCCGTATCGCAACCAGTGCGGGAGATTCGACTCCAGTGCGGGGCAGTATCAGCCCAAATTACAGTTTCAGCAATCTGGACTTGGGTATTGGTGATGCGGGTTCCGATGACAGTCGCTCCGGAAATACTCTCTCCACACATCTATCCGGCTTGATTGATCCAGGCGGCGTTAATCTCAGTACCCGGACCTTTTCCTTTGCCGGTGAGCAAATCCGAGCCGATGCAAATCCGAGTTCGGGCAACCGGAATATCGGAGCGACCAGCGGCTACAGCACGAGCAACGACTGGCGTGGTAACGGCTTTGAACAATACGCCCTCTATGCATGGAACCAGAGTGAGTTTCTCAGCGCAGAGCAGATCGACCTCAGTGATCCCAACTCACGAATGGAAGTCGTGGTCCGTGCCTTCACCAATAACGTCAGTGGTTCCGGGGTTCATTTTGTCATCAACAACGGGGGCACCTGGTATTACTCCCAGGCAGCCCAAACCGGAGCAGGAAGCTTTAGCTTGAGTAACCCCGGAGCGGCACAATGGGCGAGTTTCAACCCTCAGGACATCGGAAGCACGGCCAGGGCCATGGCCATGCCCTCAGGCGGGAGCTTCGGCAACGTGGTCTTTGATGATGTGCAGGCGGTCGGGTTTGCCTCTGAAGTGATCCGCACAAGCAATAGCGAGAGCCGACAAGGGTATGACAACTTCGTGTTTACCGCAAATGCCATTCCCGAACCGGGCACACTGGCCTTGTTGGGAATGTCCATGCTGGCTCTGCTTTCCCGCAGAACCCGACAACACTGAACAGGACCTGCTCCGCCCTCCTCCCCGAGCCTATAAGGTGCAGCGGGGAGTTTTTTTTGCCTTCCTCCTGCTTGGCGCAGCGCAAAGCTGCCTGCCTGTTGAAGCAAGCATTACGGAGAAGAGCGGTAGCGGAGATTCCGAAATCAAGGCTACATTGCAATGGCGATCCCTTGTCTCTGATTTTAAGATGAATCTAACCCATTCATTCCTTCGATGATTCTCTTTTTCTCCCAGGTGCCAGCTTATCGAGCGCTCAACCGCGAGCAGAAAAAACGGGTACGCTCCGCCCTGAAACGAAAGCTATATTCATGGCCACGAAATCGGCTTCCCATGTGGATGTTTTCCGTCGTGTTCCTGCTGGCAAGCATAGGCCCCCGCGACATCAGCGATGCCACTCGCTATGGGTATTTGGGAGTATTTTTGCTCTGCTCGCTCATTTATCAAATGATCCTGGCTATACATGAAGCCCAGTTTCTATCCAAATTTCCAGAACGCATCGAAGCCTATAAAGATCATCCTCTCGGAATTTGACCTTCTTCACCTCAACCCCTGTTATCCTCCTATGAGCAACTATTCCCCCTGTCCGAATTGCGGCAGTGAAGACTTGTACCGACACAAGGCTGGAAGTGCCGGAGATGGCATGTATTCCACCAACTATCTCCCCGGCCTGGGTCACTTTATGAACCCCGCCCGCTTCCACCCGGTTATCTGTGCAGACTGCGGTCTCACCCGAATGTTCATCGAAGAAAAGAACCGGGTAAAATTGAAACGATCCTCGAAATGGGAACGGGTGCGGGTCACGAAGAACTAACTTAGGGTTCTTTTCTCAAATCATAACAATACAAACCCACCGCACCGCGAAGATAGAGGCGTCCATCCGCGATCACATACATCATGGGTTTACTGGAATAGGAGTTGGTGGTTTCGTGGGGTGGAGTCCAGACATGTGTAGGCTGCCCCTCCTTGTCGCTCCAGCCATGGGCAAGTGTGGCCTGCCCTTGCGTATCATTTATCCACAGAAAGGCATTCGCTCCATGTGCGCTGTCGATACGGTTCATCAATTTCCCATTGGCCAGAACGGATACTGACATTTTGCTTCCTCCTTTGGGACGCACCCGTTGAAGGGTTTCCCCACTCTCCAGATCCAAAATACGGAAGCCACTTCGATCTGTGGTAAACACCCGTTGCCCCTGAATCACCGGCACCGAATTCATCGACAGAAACGGCGCTTCCCGGAAGGTACTGTTCCACAGTTGTTTCGCTCCGGCCGCAGAGATACGAAAACCATAGAGGTCTGCGTACTCCACTTTAATTTTCCGAATGGCATCTACGCTTTCTCCCAGGATGACCAGGATATCCTCTTGCAGCATCATCGCCCGTGAATAGGTGCCCTCCTGCGTCCACATGACCTTTCCGTCCCGAACGCGAAGCAACTGAAAGCGGGAGCCAAGGGTTTCTCTAGGATCCTTCGGATCTTTCAGATTGAGCATGGTCACCACGTACGCTTCATCCCCTTCGACGTATGGAAGAGGAGTAACCACCCGCCCCACGCCCTGCTCCTGCCGCCACAGTTCTTTCCCGGTCTCTGTATCAAACGCATAGAGGGTAAACTGATGATCCGGCACCAATAGGACGTTCCCTAGCAACAGAGGGCTCTGACAAAAATTATCATCATAGGCATGATAATTTCCCGTGTAAGGCGTCTTGGTGGCCACATCCCCTGCGCTGGGCATGATCGCGGTCCAGCGCAGCTCACCGCTTTTCCGGTCCAGCGCATATACCCGTCCTGTCGTTCCGGTGAAATAGACCGATTCTTCATCCACCACGGGCGTTAAGTTCACGGGCCCGGTCTTATGGTCCTGCCAGTTCACTCCGGCATGAGGAAAGGTTGCCTTCCATAGAGTGCGACCACTGCTGGCTTCAATACAGACCAATACCTCATCGGCATAGATGGCGTATTTCTCTTTGGCGTGCCAGGGAATCCGATCAATCACCGCCTCGAGATCCTGCTTCCGCTTCTCAGGAGTATCTTCCTCTAACTCCAAGTCCAAGCCACCAAAGCCTCCTAACAAATCTTCAGGGGACTCTGCCTGTTTTCGTTGCTGTTTCTCTTCCTCTTTTAAAAATTCCTGACGATAGAGATCCGCGAGCAAGCGGATATGCGGCTTCCGGAAAGGGGCGGCATGCACGGGTTGAGTATAAAATACGTAGATCCGTCCATCCAGCAACACGGGACCGGCACCACCGCCAATGCTCCAATGATCGACCGCACGGGGCACACGGCTGCTGCGCCCAAAGGGCACGCCGTTCCCCTGCCCGGTAGGAATCGGATCTTCACTGCGCCAAATCAATCGGGCCTGACGCAAATCATCCACAAGCTCCCGCTCACTGTCAAAAGCCTGCATATTGTGCTGGCTGCCCATATAACTGGTCCAGCTTGCCTGTTCATGAACCGCGTTGTTTTGTTGCAACTCAGCCAAGGAACGAAGCCAGCCCTTAAGTTCTCCCTGCTTCCGAAAATGATCCTGCTGCCCACGTTGTTCTTCTACCCCTTCGCAGCTCCAGGTTCCCTGAATACGACCATCGGCCAATACTTCGGCCCGAATTTCCGCCTGGAGGTCTATCGCAGCGGCGCCCTTGGCTTGCTTTGCCCACTTCAGGGTTCCCTGAATCTGATTTCCGTTCAGCTGCAGTTCCCCTGCTTGCTGCCTCACACTGGCGGGTCCCGGAACCCAGGAACGTCCATCACGAAAGACTCCACGAATCCGATGCAGTTGAGCGCTTGGGAAGGCGGAAAGTTGAAGATGATAGGCCTGATAATCCCCTGTGGGCACAGTAAGCGTTTGCCCCTGAGGAGGCTGGCGCTCATGGCGACGGGTAAGCGTTTGCTCAGCAAACAGAGCTCCTTCGATAGAAGCACATACAACATAGAATAAAGCGACTGCGACGAAAGGCGAAGGGACATGCATTCAGAATCTCCTAGTATTGAAGGTACAATCTTCACCTGTTTTTCCGTTTGGCTCAATCCCGGAACGACTGGAAGATCTGTAATGAAATAAGACAGCTGTATCCAAAAGAAACTTTCCATGCATCCACGAAGAAACACAGCTAGGTTCCCAGCTACCCTTTTGATATAAACTCATGATCTATATGCTATATTTTCGATATATCTCTATTAAGCACTATGTTACCTTACCCAATGATAAGCAACATCTTCCCAAGATGGATCAAGCAAGATTTTTGGAAATAACGGCAAATCGTACATACAGAGAGTTGCAGTGGGTATACTGAAACAAATTCCGTTTTCTGAGTAGCTCACCCTTACGTGGAACCTTTTCATATGATGATTTTCCGCCACCTGTTTCTGTGTTGTGTTCTTCCCTACGTTTTCATCCTCTCTGCTTTTGCACAGGAACCCTTATCCCTCACCCGAGGGGCCATTCCGATTCGCTTTGAACTGCCATATGATGGCACCGCCAGTCTGGGAATTTATACGCCCGAGGGTCAGCTCAAACGGGTGCTCTTTCAAGCGGTTGAACTTCCAGAAGGTAAACATACGGTTCTCTGGGATGGGATGGATTTGTGGGGCAAACTGATCCCCGCAGGAACCCGGCTTCAGGTGAAAGTGTTCAGCCATCAGGGCATTCGAGCCTTTTACGAGTTCCCGCTGGGTTATGGGGATTGGCATGGAGAGGATCCCCCCTGGCGTACCGCCCTCACCTTTCCGGATCGAAAAGACGGCGAGATTATGGGCCCGAATGGCAAAGCCGTGGCCTACCGCAAAGATGGGGTGACCTATCGGATGACCAAAGGCATGTTCGACAAGGATGGCAACCTAACCGATAAAGCGAAAAAAGCGGCCTATCGGCATCTGAGTGGCGACCGGGTAGAAATTCAACCTGGAGAAGCGACCTTACGTGGAGGATGGATGTCTGACCACAACCCACCCAAAGCCATTGAGGTTGTGGGCGACCGCGTGTTTGTATCTGCCAGCGGCGCTGAGGCCGGCGACCCCTTCATTGCGTTGAATTTGGAAGGACGTAAAATCTGGGGAAAAGGCGGAGCCATGGGTGGAAAAGGACCCAGTCGCATGTGGGCCATATCCGATGAAGAACTCCTGCTCCTGGAAGGTCAACGACTCTCCCGCTTGAATAGTTTGGATTTCAGCCGTTCCCCTTTCCTGAATATCAAGGATCCCATCCAGAATATTGATGTTCATGGGGATCGAATCCATGTGATTCACAAACCCCGTTCCGCCGTCAAAGTAGAACACTTTCATAAGACCTTAAAAGCTACAGCCATCCAGTACCTGAACACGATCCCCCTGCACCTCAGTGATGAAGCCGGACATATGGCGATCAGTGCCCGGGACAATTTCACTCAGGTATTCACGGGAGGTTCGCATGCCCTGCAGGGGATTCAGCCTACCTACCGCAAGGGCTTTGGCTATTTCATTATCCCTCTTCGCTCTCCCGGTATCGTGGGCAGTGTTTCGGTCGGAGCCTTTAGCAAAAGTGGTCTCAACATGGAGGTCCATCTTCTTCGACCCGGGCTCGCCTATAACCCGGAGGAGCATTCCCCCATGGCAGGCAACCGGGGCAAGGTTGCGGACTTGGGCAGCCTCGCCGACATGGGAGACTTTGGTTTCGGCGGAGAAGAACTCCAATTGGACACAAGCGAATTTTCAGGCGATTGGGAGCTCTTCGGCAGCACAGATGGTCAAGAAGCGTTGAACTGGATTCTCGCCAAAGATGCGCCACGGGAAACACAAGCGATCATGCTCAAGTTCCCGCTTCCCAAAGGAAAATTAAAGGGCGATGTCCACCTGAAACATTGTGTGTTTTGGAAAGAGCGTATTCAGCGGGCGAATACGCCCAAATTAGTCGTCGAAGCGGCTCAGCTGAAAAAGAACAGCGCGCCCAAACAAGGCCGTGGATGGCGTTTGGATACCAAAGAAAAAATCGAACCCGCCCGTCCCTTTCAGATGCTATTGAACTACGGCAAGCCCATTCGCTTTGACGGTTTTGCCATGAAACAGAATCGCAACCACGATTTCAGTATTGAGGCCTGGCGGGGTGAAGGCCCTCCGGCTTTGGATGCGAAGGAGGACTGGGAGGAAATTCATCGCTTTAAAGTAGGGCCGAGTCACCGCACAGGCTACGGCACACAAAAAGACAATCTACTTCAATTCGTCTCTATGCCCCACCGGGAAAGCACCACGGCTCTTCGCCTGACCTACCGCAGTGGTCTAGGCCGCGGGAAGAATGGAGTAAACTGGAAAGCCTCTCAGCCACACCGGGTAGCGGTGCAGGATTTCAGCCCCATTCTGCTTAAAGACGATTCCGTTGAGGCTGCAGAGGAACGGGAGCCCTATGATTATGTTCAATATGATCTGCAGAGCGGGAAAGAGCTCAGCCGGGAAGTCACCTTTGATGCGGGCTTTAAGGATTTTGTGGTCCATGAGGACGGTCAGATCTTTGGTACCTTGAACCTGGGCCGGCATGAGCGCCCACTGGTGAAGAGCCGTTTGGTGGATGGCAGCTGGGAACACAGCCCCTTCAAACCGGATGATGGCCCGGAAAGCTATTTAGCGGTCCGCAGTTCAAAAGGCCGTTTGCTGGTCTCGGGAGGACATCGGATTTTTGTCATGGACCCCAACAGCCTCGAAACCTTGCATACCCTGGGTTGGGATCAGGATTATGCTCCCGGGCCCTTTGACCGGAATATGGTGGGACGTGGGGGTCATGACATGGCCCTCGATGATAACAACAAACTCTGGTTTATTGAAAGCCGGCGCCAACCGAAACGGGTGGCACGCTTTAATATGGCAGGCGAATGTGAATGGCACATTACCGGCGGCCCTGGATACGGAGGCTTTGGCACGGGGTATATCGATCCGGATATGGAGAACTTCTACACCAACGGCCTCCACTATGACCTGAACTACAGTGAGGGGAGCTCAGACCTGATTGGCTTTTCGGATGTCCCTTATGCCGAAAGCAGCCCCATCGTGGTCGATACCGTGTTCTGGTACACCAATGGAGGCCGGGTGATCCATCATGAGAATGGTCATAAGTATGCCGTTGGCTACAACAGCGAATTTGTCGCCCTGCTCAAAGATGGGGTGATGCAGCCAGCCATGGTAACCGGTTCCGCCACGGTGAAGGGAGGCAACCCATCCCGCTTCTTTACCCACAAAGCCTGGAAAGAGGAATGGGTGGGAGTGGATTTAAAAGGCAAACGCTACTTTTGGAACGATCGTAATGCCGATGGCCAGTTTCAGAAAGAGGAAGTCATTCTATACAAAGTGGACCGGGAAAACGGGATCTTTCCTATGGTCAGCGGGGCCTACTGGGGACGGAAAATGGGGAGGGATCTGGCCCTCAATACCGGCTCCGGCCGATTGGCACCCCGCTCCTTCAGTAAAGAGGGGGTCCCCATGTATGACATGGAAGATTTCCAACCTTTCAGCGCCACAGATCTTCCCAGTTACAGTGGCCTGCAAGCCTGGGGCTCCCGGGCCTGCAGCAATCCCAACCCTCACAATGGAGCCAGCATCGTCACCGACAGCGGTCACCGCATCATGGTGGGACAGCCCTATGTCTGGGATCAGAATCTTCAGGCTTTAGGAGGAGCACCGGATACCGAAGGGGGCGGCGATGCCTTCCGCCCTGAAGTACCCGGAGGAAAAATCCAGCATCCCATGGGTTATGCCGGCGTAGGCAGTACCCGCTCCGAGGTAGGTGAGGTGGCTGCCGTCATTGGCAATTTGGGTACCTGGTCTCTTGTCTCCGCCAAAGACCGCATTCTCCTGGCCAACCTCTTTGATGGCCGGGATGGAGAGTTCTCCACCGATCTGTCCGGAGCCCGTGGCACCGAAGTTACTCACCGTCGCTTTGAAGGTGAATCCTATTTTGGACACTTTGTCACCTCCACCGATGGGCGACATTTTGTATCCGCAGGAAAAAATTATCATGCCTTGGTGCGTCTGGAAGGCTTGGATGAATTCAAGGTAACGGAACATCCCCTGACCATCACAGATCAACAGTACGCAAAAAATCAGGGCTTACGGAAGTTGTTCGTCCAGGAATGGAAAGAAGCCCAACAAGCCCGCAATGCAGCCCGCTGGCTCGTGGCGAAAAGCACCCGGGAACGTCTTGGACAGGACTCCCCTCGCCTGGACGGCTCTGTAGATGCCTGGGGGGGAATCAAGACCATGCATCCCATCGATGCCCGTATCAAACATACGGATCCCGAACCCAAATATTATTTTGATGTCGCCCGTTCCTCCAAAGGCCTGCATCTGGTCTATGCCGGGAAAAATTTCCAAGGTTCCGCAAATGACAGCATCGAGGGCATCTTTAAGAACGGTTTTGCCTTTGATTTCCGCTGGCGCAAGGATCCCCGGGCCCGAAATCAGAAAGACCTGCATGAAGGGGACCGTCGAATTGTCTTTGGTAAAATCAACGGCAACTGGACCGCAGTGTTCCATGACTACGTCGTCCCTGGAGCCGACGAAAGCGAAGGCCGCTCCTATTCTTCTCCGGTGGTGACGACTCGAATCGATGTCGTCCGTGAATTAAAACCTGACGAATTTCAACTGAAGGTTCAGGAAGAGACCCTCATGCTTGAAGCCTCCACCACCCAAAGCCTGCATGTGGATGATGAGGATGCGGATGCAGATCCACGCAAATGGTGGACCGCCGAGGTCGTCCTTCCCTGGAAACTGTTGGGCATCAACGCCCCGATGTACTTTGACGCCGGCGTCATGGCGGCAAATTCAGGAGGGACCGGTGTGGCTGAGCGCAGATACTGGGCGACGCCTCAGGCGGTCAAGACCACATCCGACCTCGGAGCCGAAGCCGCGATCCAACCTGAAAAATGGGGTCGAATGTTTTACAAGCCGCCGGAAGGAGCAGATCTGGAGAAAGTGAACAGCCGCTGGAAAAAAGAGTAACCCCCATCGACTCCCGCATCAGCGGGGACTCAGACGTTCCTGCCGGTAGGTTCCGGCAGGAACTCCGTAGTGGCGTTTAAAGGCCACACCAAAAGCCGTGCTGTTGCGGAAGCCGCACCGCTGGGCAATCTCCGAGATCTGTAGTTTTGGTTTCTCAAGAAGCACACAGCTTTTTTGCAGACGCTGTTGCAAATGCACCGCTTTCGGACTCATCCCCCTCGCCTCCCGGAAATGCCGGCAGAGCGTATGCACGGAAACCCCGAATTCACGGGATAGCTCTGCCAGAGGTTGGCTGCTGTGGGGATGTTGCTTCAACCAGCGCTCTGCTTTGGACACCAGTGGATCCTGGCAATGGACAGACAAGGTAGAATCTCGCTCTACCACCCGGACCGGATGCAGCAACAAAGGCTCAAAGCGTTCCGGTGTTCCTTGAATGAGATGCTGCAGGCACTGCCCTGCAGCCTGCCCCATCGAATACCAGGGCAAAGCGACACTGCTGAGTTCGGGTTCCCGGGCCACTGTAATCCGGGCATGATCGCCACAGCCCAGAATTCCGATTTGTTTGCGCAAAGGGATCCCAGCCTCCGTCAGCAGCGTCCGCAACCAATCTGCGGTTCCATCCGAAGGGCAAAAAATCCCGAGCGGTTTGGGTGCCCGCTCCAGATAGAGGAGGATATCCTCCTTGTGCTGGGGTAATTCCTGATCGGCAGGAAGCCCGGCCAGCTCACAGGCACTCTGAAACGCATCCACACGGGGCCGTAATGCCCCCCTTGGCCCCACGAAGGTCGAAACCAAATGCCGGTAGCCCCGGTCCAGAAAATGTCGGCAGGCTAACCGGCCGAAATTCTGAGCGTCAAGCTGACAACAGGCTAATTCAGGCACAGCTCCAAGCTTGCGAACATCTGAAAATAAATGGCAAATTCCCCGCTGCCCCTGTGGATGGTTTTTGGGCCGGATCATCAGCTGCCAGGCTTCCGGGGGAATACATTCATTCGGCTCTGGATCCACCACAAACTTCCAGGGAAGCCGATAGCGGTCTCGGTAAGCACGCAGGCTCGATACGACATCCGCATAATTCGGCACGCGTGTTGAAAGATGAACCCAAATCTGCTCCATGGCCTGGGTATCATACCTAAAGAACCCAGAATACGAAAGTCCCGCAGAGCAGGAGAACGCATCTTCACATCTAGTTATCTCTGTAGCCACAGGGTTTCATCCCATTTCCAGATTGACTGTGTTCACAGAATCTTGAGGATCCCCCCTCTGTACAACGTCACTTCAGGAGACCCTATGAACCCATTTTTCCGCATTTTCACCCTTTCAATCTGCCTCCCCTGCCTATCTCTCTTTGCACAGGACATGACCCACGGACAAGGAATGGTCGGGTATACTGTGTTTAATAGTGGCTCGATCAACTTCAGCGAAAACAGTCGTTTACAAAACGAGGTTTCTGAAAACGGGGATCTTCCTGGACTGTTTACCGTCGGCATTGCCGGTTTCACTGCATTAAGCAACCCGGATGCGCAGACCCAGCTAGGAGCAGAGCTGGGCTTAACCTTTGGTTTTGGGGGCGAAGTCGATTCCTATGCCTTTAGCAATGGCAGCGGAGTGCTTCGCGTAGATAGCAACATGCTCCTCTCCGATGTGTTCACCGGACTTTTTGTCAGCCAACAGCTGGGAGAAAAGGCTCGGATCTATCTGGCCGCAGGCGGACAACTGGTCTGGGCCAATCTGGAATCTGATTTTGACGAAGACAGTTCCTTGGGAGAGCGAATTCGCTATTCAGTCTCCGGAAGTGGCTTCGGATTCGGGGTCTATGCCCGCGCCGGTCTGGAGTTCAACTATCGCAATGAAGGAACGCTGGGTATCGGGCTCCGTGCGGCCAGCTCCAGCGTGGATTTTGAAGGGGACATCGGCGAAGTGGATTTTGAGGCGCTGCAGGCCTTTATTGTGTTCACACAGAAGCTCTAAGTGAAAAAACCCGTTACATACCTGCTGCGGAGCTTCGGCATTGTAGCCCTGCTGCTACTGTTGCTGCTGCTCTCCGTACCCTTGCTGGCCAATTCGCTCTATAAATCGATGGCCGTAAACATCCTGTCCTCTTCCCTGGGCAGGGATCTGTACATGGAGCGCCTTTCTCTTGGCCTGGGCCCCAGCCTCCGGGTCAGCGTGGAGGGGCTGGGCCTGGAAAATGAAGTCTGGTCTTCAGAAGATCCCTTGCTCCACATCGATTCAATGGCCGCCAGCCTCTCCCTCACCGACCTCCTCAGCCGGCGACTGCAGGCCGAAGTGGAACTGGAGGGGCTTGAAATCCTGCTCGAACGGGATCTCAACGGGCTGGAAAGCTGGGCCAGTAGCGAAGCGGGCCCCTCTCCGGATGAGACCCCTGAGGAGGATGCCCCCACGGCAGAACCGACCGCTGCAGCATCTATAGCAGAGGACGCAAGCTCGCCTTCCAGCTCCTCATCCTTTGAGGTAAAGGGCCTGACCCTGTCTCTGAAGGACTGCCGCCTCCGTTATCAGGATCATCTGCAGGGGAAACAGGGAAGCCTGCTCATCCAACACAGTGAGCTGAGCTATGACGGGGAAAGCCTGCAGCTGGATCTTGCCGGGGAAGCCAATGACTCAGTGGTGGATCTCTCCGCGTCCTTAAAACGGACTCCGGCCCCAGAGCCGGGAAGCCCCAAAGGCTGGGATGGGGCCATCCACTTCAATGAGTTGGATTTGGTACCGGTCACGCTGCCATCCAACTCGGAAGCTGAGGAACAGGTCGCCACGGCCCCGGAAGCTCCGGAGCCCCCCTCTGAGGAAACCCCTGCTGAAGATCAGGTCGCGGAAAACAAGGCGAAGAAAAAAACACGACTCTTTTCGGAGGAACCGCTGAACCTGGCTTTTCTGCAAGAGCATCGCGTGCGTATTCACCTCAGTGGAGAGCAACTGCGCATTCCCGGGCTGGCTTTACGAGGGGTCGATCTGCACAGCGAACTCAATGAAGGACGCCTTGAACTGGACATGAAGGTGAATCAGATCGGCTCCGGCTTTTCAGATCTTCAGGCCAGCGTGGACACCCGGGCAGTGGAGCCTCATGTGGAAATCACTCTGTTTATGAAAGATGCCTCGCTCAGCGATTCCAGAGGGCTGATCAGTGCGGTCAGCTCCCTGGAGGCCCACGGAGCCTCCCCTGCCGAACTGGCCGCCAGCCTCGACGGCTTTCTGGTGCTGCATGCGAAGGACTTCCGCTTACAAAATTCGATCCTCACCCAGTTTGGCCAGGGCATTCTCGAGGGCATCAACCCGCTGGGAGCCAAGGAGGCCTTCTCCCGTCTGGATTGTGCCATTGTCGCCGCCAACATTGAACAGGGGCGTCTGGATTCCCAGCGGAAAATCGCCATTCAGATGAGTGATGTCACCTGGTTTGGCGGGCTGTCCATCGATCTCAAGACCGAGTCCCTCGATGCAGGCGTTCACTCCAAGCCCAGAGGAGGCAGCGGAGTGAGCCTGGGAGGCCTGGCCAAAATGGTTCATGTGGGCGGCACACTGGCTAAGCCGAAAATCCAGCTGGACCCCAAAGAGGTGGCCACCCAGTATGGCAGTTACGGCGTGGCGGTTGCCACGGGAGGCATCAGTCTGATCTTTTCCTCCATGTACGGTAAATCCCAGGCCAACGCAGATGTGTGCGCGGATATTCTGGAAGCCTTCGAACTGGAACTCAAACAGAGGGAGCCCGGCCATGAGACCCCGTAAACCTGACTTCAGCGCACTGCGCTGCACGCTTCCGGGACGGATCTTCATCCCACTGCTCCTCTTCTCTCTCCTTTTCGGATGCCGGAGCGGCCCCTCCGGAGAACGCGCTCCGACAGATCTGGTCGCCCTGAACATTGCTTACACAGAACATCATCACGACGGGGTGATTTACCTCACGGCGGATGAAGAGACCGCGAAGGCCGTTGCGCAAACGAAACAGCTTTCACCGGCCAAGGTAATGGATGAGGCCGGCCCCAAGGGGGAACAGGTGCTCATTCAGCGTGATCCGGAGCGGCCGGAACTGGAGGAGGCCCTGTGGCAGCATTTTCAGCAACTGCATCTGTATTACCGCGAAGAGAGACAAGGAAATACCATTTTCCTCCTGGGCACGCAGCTCAGCTACATGAACTATCTGCGTGAACGCAGCCTCCCGGGAGCGGAGCTTCGAAAAAAAGCCGGTGCACAGGGGGAGGATGTGTATATCGAACAGGACGAGGAACGCCCCGAACTCCGCGAACGTCTCTGGAGAACCTACCAGCAAGGACTAAAGGGCACCAGGTATTGAACTATTTCATGTGTACCTTGAAAGGTATACGTGCCATCATGATGAATGTGTGTGAGACGACTCACCTCTCCAGATGACTTCCCTTCCCCGCCCCTGCACCTGCTTTTTCAGAACCTTCCTGGTTCTACTCCTCAGTCTCACAGGCTCTGGATTCCTGTACGCGCAGAGTCAGGATGAAGATGAACTGGGTGAGGTCAATGTGGAGGAACTTCTGGCCAAAGCGCTGAAAGAACTTCCCAGGCTGTCCCTCTCCCCTCTGAAAGCGGATATGGAGGTAGACGGAAAACTAAGCGAAGCGGTCTGGCATCAGGCCAACCACCTGATCATCAAGCGAGAAAGTTACCCCGCTTTTCTCAGCCCTGCCCCCGTGGAAACCATGGTAAAGGTCATGCTGGTTGATGAATCGCTTTGGATAGGTTTTGACTGCATCGATCCGGAGCCCGATCTCATTCAGGCCCCTCTACGGGACAGGGATGGCATCGAAAAAGATGATTATGTGGGCATTTCGATCGATCCGGATGGGAAACGGATTCGCAGCTTTGAATTCTACATCAGTGCCTCTGGAGTACAGGCTGACTGGTCCCGCAATCAGGTCGAAGACCGGCGTTCCATGGAGTGGGATGCAAACTGGGAAGGTGCAAGCTCACGTCATGAACGGGGATACAGCGCAGAATTACGGATCCCCCTCCGTGAACTCCCATTGAGCACGGACGTTGAAAAACGATTGTTGGTCCTCAAACGCCATTACCCACGGAAAGTACGGCACTACTTGAGCAGTGTCGCGCTCATCCTCCCTCAAAAGCAGGATCAGGAAGTTGTGAAATCAGGATGGAACCTGATTCCCTCCTTCACCGTTGAACCCAGCAGAGAACGAGACTTGGATGACTCCGCTTCAACATGGGACAACAGCGTGGCCTATGACGTGGGTCTGGATGCACAATATTGGTTCAACACCAACTGGAATGGGGCGATCACCATCAACCCGAATTTTCTGGAAGTGGAGGCCGACCTGACCTCCAGCAGCATTAACGACCCTTTCACCTCATTGGATCCGGAAAAACGCCCCTTTTTCCTGCAAGGAAGTGATGTATTTGGCACGCCCTTTGACCTGGTGTACACCCGGAATATTCAGAACCCGGTTGTGGGTGCTCAGCTGTTCGGTCGCCAGGATCAGGGGGAACTGGGATCTTTTGTTACAGGGGACCGGGAACTCAGCGTCATCGTGCCTGGCAACCTCTCTTCTGAACGGGTGGATTTGGATCAGGATAGTGTGTCGGGAAGCTTCCGCATCCGTCATGATCATCCGGATGGCGCTTCCATTGGACTGATCAGTACCCATCGGGAAGGCCAGGAGGGATACTACAACCATGTTATTGGAACGGATATGTATCTCAAGCAGGGGAGAAACCATGCCTTCCGGGGGCAGTGGCTCTATTCCAGCACCCGCTATGACGACAGTTTTTTTGAAGACCTCTATGAACCGCCGGAGGGCATCGAAGTCGATGAAGATACCGGGATCCCAGGCGAAACCGGCTTGTCCGAAAGCGTCTTGCGGGCTGCGCCGAATCAAACTCTAAACGATGATGCCTGGATGGCCAGTTACAAATACAAACCCCGGGCTGGTCACCTGACCCTGCTCTACCGGGATGTCGGAGAGGAGTTTCGCGGGGACCTGGGTTATATGCCCCGGGTGGATTACCGGCAGGCGCTCCTCAGTGGCGGTGTAAACTATTACTTCAGCCGGGGCCGGGCGAACGCCGTCTCCCGCCTGCGCCTGTCGACCGTATTGTATCATATGGATTCACAGTCCGGTGAATCTCTGAATACCACCCGTGAGCTTTGGTTGAACTACTGGGGCCTCTTCCAAAGCTGGGTCCGTGTGGGGTACCGGGACCGGGATCGAATCGGACGACGGATCAATCAGGCCAGCCTGGATCTGGAGAACAACGCCCGCATGGAAAACGAACAGCAGTGGATTCTTCGAACGGAATCTGCCCTCAGCAAACAGTTCCGTTTCAGTTTCGAAGGGCGCTTCGGCAGCGCAATTGATACAGACAATTACCGTGTGGGTAATCTCATTGAAGTTGAACCCGAAATCCGCTGGAATTCCGCACGACACCTCGAACTGTTTATCAAAAACACCTACCGCAGTCTCGATGTGAGTGATGGAGAGGTTTTTGAGGAAAATTACCTCCGTCTGGGCTTCACCTATCAGCTCCAACAGGGTTCCTTCCTTCGCTTTACTTTGATCGACGACTTGGTCTTCCGCAACCCCGATCTCTATCTCTTCGAAGAGGTGTCCGGAAAAGAACGGGACAGCTCCA
Organism: Verrucomicrobia bacterium UBA6056; assembly: GCA_002429005.1. Lineage (GTDB taxonomy): Bacteria > Verrucomicrobiota > Kiritimatiellia > SS1-B-03-39 > UBA6053 > UBA6056. The sequence continues at coordinate 34,641 of DIYK01000065.1, read as the reverse complement.
TGGAGCTGGTGTTTGCCTGGAAGCCCTCCAAGTTAAATACGCTCATTCTGGGCATGAACAGCAATGCATCCGATGACAGTCAGCGGGAGTCCCCTGGATTAGACTGGGACGAAATAAACCTGTTTCTCAAGTTTTCCCGTAACTTTGATTTGCGATAAATCGCCCCCAGCTCCGGTACATCGGATTCTGAGCTCCATTGCTCCTTTCAACGAGAAACCATGTTACCTGTGGGCAGATAGGAATACACTGTTAGAAATCAACGAAACCAGTGGCAGGGCAAAGATTGCACTTGTTTTCTGACAGCGTGTCAGACAGGACTGACACTGTGTCAGAAGCTCTTCCAGAATACTTGCTCCAGCATCTTCAGAAGCCAGAGCATTCCAGCTTAAAATCGGAAAAAACCCGCCAGGATATTCTCCGGGCCGCCTTGGAATTTATTCTCGATCATTCCTTTCATGAGCTGACGGTGTGCGAGTTGATGACCCGTGCCGGGCACAGCCGCCCGGTATTTTATCAGTATTATTCAGATCTCCATGCCGTGATGCTGGAACTGCTCACGGCCCTGCAACAGGCCGTCCTGGATGTGGCTTTCCCTTGGCTGGAAGGTACAAATAATACCGAGGAGCTTCTCCGTCAATCCATCCGGGGCATGATGGAGGCCTGTTATGAACTCGGGCCGGTGCTGCGGGCGGTAGCCGAGGCCGCGTCCGCCGATCCGCGCATGGCGGAACACTATGCCGCCTTTATGCAGGTATTTGACGATTCCGTAACCGAGAACATTCAACGCCTTCAGCAACTGGGGGAGATAGAGACCTTTGAGGCTGCACCTGTGGCCGTCATCCTGAACCGGACAGATGCCGCAACAGTGATTGATGCGTTTGGTAGGCAGCCCCGCAAGGCCTTTGAGCCGGTAGTGGCTGCACTGACCCGGGTGTGGTGTTCGACCTTGTATGCTGCGAATGCCACCCAAAGCTAATGATTTAATCAACCTACAATACAGGATGTAAACATGAAGAGACATGCTCATATCGTTTTTTTGGCGTTGATGGCTTGTGGATATCCATGGGCTTCCACTTCAGCGCAATCTCCACAGCGCCCGAATATCATCCTGGTCTTCCTGGATAATTTTGGCTGGGGTGAGCCCGGTTTTAATGGCGGAGGGATCATTCGGGGGGCTGCCACCCCGAACATGGACCGTCTGGCCTCAGAGGGGCTCTGCCTCAAGAATTTTAATGTGGAAGTGCAGTGCACCCCTTCCCGCTCGGCCATTATGACCGGCCGCTATGCCATCCGCAGTGGGAACGGTACCGTCCCCCTCGGCGAAGGGGTTTACGGACTGGTGCAGTGGGAAGTGACCATGGCGGAAATGCTGTCCGAAGCGGGATATGCCACGGCCATGTATGGAAAATGGCATCTAGGCCGCACACCGGGCCGTTTCCCCACAGACCAGGGTTTTGACGAATGGTTTGGTGTACCGAATTCGACGGACGAATCCACCTACTCCTCCCTTCCTGGATTCGCGGAAAGCGGGTTATCGGAAACCTTCGTCATGGACGGAAAGAAAGGATCGGTTCCGGAAAAAGTCCGTCCCTACCGTCTGGACTACCGTCCCTTGATTGACCGGGAGCTGACCAACCGCGCTCTCTCCTTCATCGAGAAAAACGCAGAGGCGGAAACCCCCTTCTTCATCTACCTCCCCTACACCGCGACGCATTTCCCGACACGGCCCCATCCTGATTTTGCCGGCAAGTCCGGCAAAGGAGAATGGGCCGATCTGCTCATGCAGATTGACAGTTACCTGGGTGAACTGATGGCAGCCCTGAAGAAGGCCGGGGTGGATGAAAATACCCTGGTCATTTTCACAGCCGACAATGGACCGGAGGCCTTAAGTCCCGGAGAGACCTCGCTTACAGTGGAAACCGCCATGCACGGTTCAGCCGGTCCCTGGCGCGCATCGCTGTTTACCGGGTATGAGGGGGCCTTGCGGGTGCCCTTTGCCGCGCGTTGGCCAGCCGCGATTAAAGCCGGGGGTGTGAGTGATGAGATTGTGCATGCGATGGATCTGTATCCCACCCTAGCCGCGCTGGCCGGTGGCAAGGTTCCGCAAGACCGGGTCATCGACGGAATAGATATGTCAGAGTTTTTCCTTGGAAAAAAAGAGAACTCCGGCCGCGACGGATTCATCGTCTATATGGGAAAGGATGTGTTCGGAGTGAAGTGGCGGAACTGGAAGCTCCACTTCAAGGAGCAGACCGGATGGAACGGGGTGCTGCAGGTCTACACCATGCCCCGCTGTTACAATCTCTTAACCGACCCACAGGAAGTGGATAATGTCTTTTTCCCTCACACCTGGGTGGCCAAAGCGGCACTGCCTCAACTCGAAGAGCATGTAGCCTCTCTGAAGGCTCATCCGCCCATTCCAACCGGCCAGAAAGATCCCTATGTCCCTCCGGCAGCACTTGAAGAATAAAAGAAAACCTGCATCATTTTCCCACCCATTGGAGACCCTATGAAACTCATCCCCAACTTCACCCTCGGCATTGGAATCTTTTACTTCGTCATCGAGTTTGTGAGACGCGGATTCAGTTATCTGGCCATCAATGCCTCTACCATGATCGAAGATATGCTCATGGGGGTCATTATGATCAGCTCGGCGCTCGTGTACAAAAAGGACAAGGAACTGGGTACGACCCTGCTGATTGTGTCCTGGGCCTATTCTTTTGGCGGCATGTTCATTCCCTTTGCTGCCCATTTCGAAGCCTTCCTGCGCGGGGAAACCTTCCGCGCGGATCATCCTCATGATGATGTAGGCTCCATTATCCTGAAATTCGTTGTTTGGTTCTTGTCCGGAGTGGTTCTGGCCATCACGTTGAAACAGCGGAAAGAACTGCAGGCAGCCTAAACCCACAAGTTTTACTCACTCACCCTTCACCTATTGGAGATACAGAATGACATCCCCCATCCCTCACAGCAAACGCCTCTTGTTGCTCGGCGCGCTTTGCAGCAGCCTGGCGATTGCAGAAGACTTCGACTACACCACCGAAATTCCCGAGGGGATTCTGACCCCGGATAGCGTCGAAACCTCGATTGGCACCCTGACCTTCACTGATGGCGTGCCATCCCGCGAAACCGCGGAAAAAGCCTATGACTTTATGGATACCGCCCGGGCGGCGGATGCCTTTCTCAAGGGCATGCCCGCGGTTTCTTTGGCCAAGCTTCTGGAGGGCTCCCATTCGGTGGGCGCGGTCGAGGCGCACCAGGTTGTCATCTTCGATCAGTTGATGGATTCCAAATCACTGTTTCTAACCGCGAACACCTCCACCCTCTATGTATTTCCCGATCTGGACCTGAAACGGGATGGCCCAACGGTCGTTGAGGCACCGGAGGGCTTGCTGGGTGCATTCAACGACGGATTTTTCCGTTTTGTCGAGAACATCACCGGCGGGAAATATCTCCTGCTGCCCCCCGACTATGAGGGTGAGGAGCCGGAAGGCTACATTGTGCTCCGCCCCAAAACCTACCGCTTATGGGTGCTGCTTCGCAAAACCCCGAAGAGCAAGAAACCCGAAGATGTGGCTGAGGCTTCGAAATTTGTCCGGGACAATCTGAAGGTGTACAAGCTGGCGGATGCCGCCAAGCCTCCTGCCATGGAGTGGTTCAATGTCTCGGGCAAAGAGTACAACACGATTCACTCCAATGATTCTGAGTTCTATGAGCATTTGAATGAAATTGTTCAGTATGAGCACATGGGCCTTCTTACCCCTGAAGTGCGCGGTCTGTTTGCCTCGATTGGCATTGAGAAGGGCAAAGAATTCAAACCCGATGAGCGCATGAAAGCCATCCTCAAGGATGGGGTCGCGATTGCCAATGCCCAGGCCCGTTCCATCGTCTGGTATCCCAGAACGGACATGAACCTTGGCGGCGTCCAGATCTACCCGGACACCGGCTCAGCCTGGAACATGGGCTATCCTGAACGGAATGTTCACTTCAATGGCAAAGACGGAGGCACGATGAACACCGATGCCCGGGTGAGTTTCCACTATCCCTACACCGGGGTCACTCCCGCCATGGCCACTCCCCGCGAGGGCACGGGCTCAGATTACGGGATTGCCTTCCTGGACGGCGATAAACAGCCCTTTGACGGCAGCAAGACCTACAAGATCAGCCTTCCGAAGGATGCCCCGATCGCGAACTTCTGGGCCGTCACCATTTACGACCCTCAGACCCGCTCCATGCTGCAAACGGACCAGAAGGCGGCCGGAGTCGACAGTCTCCAGGAGGGACTGCGCTACAACAAGGACGGTTCCATCGACATCTACTTCGCCCCGAAGCCACCTCCCGGCTATGAAGCCAACTGGGTACAGACCATTCCGGGTAAGAGCTGGTTCACCATCCTGCGGATGTACAGCCCGCTGAAAGCCTGGATTGATCAGTCCTGGCGTCCGAGTGAAGTGATCAAAACGAATTAACCAAGGAGTCAATATATCTCATGAAAGTTATCTCCTCTATCCTTTGTGTTCTCCTATTTTCGTTTCATACCGTTAGCGCTGAAGCGTTTGATCTGACCAAAGCGGATACCCATGACCGAATGACCTATCACCGGGCCATTGATGCCGCCGTATGGGCCATGCCCTACATGTGCTTCAAATTCTGGCGTGATGCACTCATGGATCAAGGCGTGGGGCCCAATGATGTCGCTTACAATTCCAAAGTGCAGGACTGGCGCTTCCAGACGGCGACACCCAATAATACAACACCCTATATCCATGCCTATTGGAATCTGGATAAGGGCCCGGTGGTCTTCGAGATGCCGGCGTCCGTTGAAGGGATTGGCATTTTTGGCACCATTATGGATTCCTGGCAGCGCCCCTTGGATGACGTGGGAGCCAAGGGACGAGATCGAGGCCTAGGAGCCAAATACCTGATGGTTCCTCCTGGCTACGATGGACCTCTGCTTGCCGATGCGATGGTGTATGAACAGGAAACCCGTTTCGGCTGGGCGATTCTTCGACCCATCATTGCTGGCGGTCCAACCCCGGAGAATCTGGCCAAGGCCACAGAGCTCACCAAAAAGATCAAAGTGTACCCCCTCTCTGAGGCAAACGAGCCGGCTAAGACCAACTACATCGATGTTTGGGGTAAGAACCTTGAAATGACCCCGAAAATGGACGGCAACATCTACAAGCATATTCACGAGATGATCAACGAAGAGGTCGTGTTAGAACGGGATATGATCATGATGGGAGCCCTTGCCAGAATGGGCATTAAAAAAGGGGAGCCCTTTGAGCCGGATGCCAAACTGCAGGCCATGTTCGACCAGGCAGGTCCTGAAGCGTTGGAATACATGATCGATCAGTATCACCGAGAGCTGAACCCCTTTGTCTTCGAGGGCAAAAAGTGGTCAGCTTTGGTGCCCAATGGTTCCCGAGAAACCGAATGGAGCTACGAGTTCCCCTCCTACTACGACTTCCACGCCCGTGGAGCTCTGTATTACGCGATCATCACCAGCGTGAAGAACTATGGAACCGCTACCTACTACCTCGATCTGGCGGAGACCCCGGATGGCGTATGGCTTGACGGGGGTAAAAAGTATAAGCTGACCATGCCCGCCGATGTACCCGTGAAGGATTTCTGGTCGATCACAACGTATGATTTGGTGACAGCTTCTTATCTCCGGAACATCGACAAGAGCACGATCGATTCTACGATGAAGGACGTGAAGAAGAACGCCGATGGCACCGTAACCATTTATTTTGGTCCCACCCCCGAGAAGGGTAAAGAAGCCAATTGGCTGATCACGGATCCCGACCGCCGCTTTTTCCTGTTGGCTCGCTTTTATGGGCCCAAGCCAGAGCTGTTTGGCGAGGACTTCGAGCTGAACGATATGGAGCGGGTGAAGTAGAAATTTTTCCTCAATTTTTAAGGAGACTCATATGATCAACAAACAATGTATACTTTTAACTGTTGCTGTGTTTTGCGCCGGTGCCCTTCACGCCGAGGACTTCGAATATACCACCAAGATCCCTGAAGGGATTCTGACTCCGGACAGCGTAGAAACCTCCATCGGAACCCTGTCCTTCACCGATGGCGTCCCCTCCCGCGAAACGGCGGAAAAAGCCTACAACTTTATGGACACCGCCCGGGCGGCGGATGCCTTTCTCAAAGGCATGCCCGCCGCATCGGTGGCCGCGCTGATTGAAGGAGCTCATTCCCTGGGTGCGGTTGAACTCCATCAGGTGATGATTTTCGAGGAACTGATGGATGCCAAGTCCCTCTTCCTGACCGGAAACAGTGCCACCGTCTATGTGGTGCCGGACCTCGACCTGCTGCGGGACGGCCCCACCGTGGTGGATGCACCCGAAGGGCTGCTGGGTGCCGCCAATGATGCCAACTTCCGCTTCATTGAAAACATCACCGGCGGCAAGTATCTCTTTCTGCCCCCCGGTTACGAGGGGGAGGTTCCCGAAGGCTACACGGTGTTGCGTCCCAAGACCTACCGGGTCTGGGTCTTCCTGCGCAAGACTCCGAAGAATAAATCCCCCGAAGTGGTGGCTGCCGCAGCCAAAGAGGTGAAGGACAATCTGAAGGTCTACCGCCTCAAGGATGCCGCCAATCCCCCGGCGATGGAATGGATCAGTGGTTCCGGTAAGGATTTTAATACCATCCATTACAACAACGAGGAGTTTTACCATCATGTGAATGAGGTGATTCAGTACGAAGCTCCCGGTTTGTTCACCCCGGAGGTCCGGGGGCTGTTTGCCTCCCTGGGCATTGAAAAGGGCAAAGAGTTCAAACCGGATGAGCGCATGAAAGCGATCCTCAAAGACGGAGTGGCCATTGGCAACGCCCAGGCCCGTTCCATCGTTTGGTATCCCCGGATCGGCATGAACATGGCTGGGGTGCAGATCTACCCGGATACCGGCTCTGCCTGGAACATGGCCTATCCGGGCCGGAATGTTCATTTTAACGGGGAAGACGGGGGCACCATGAGCACCGATGCCCGGGTGAGTTTCCACTACCCCTACACCGCGGTCACCCCGGCCATGGCCAAACCCCGTCTGGGCACCGGTTCCGACTACGGCATCGCATTTCTGGATGGCGACAAACAGCCCTTCGATGGCAGCAAATCCTACAAAATCACCCTGCCCAAAGATGCCCCGATTGCCAACTTCTGGGCGGTGACCATCTATGACACCCAGACCCGCTCCATGCTGCAGACCGACCAGAAGAATGCCGGCATCGACAGTCTTCAGGATGGGCTGCGCTACAACAAAGATGGTTCCATCGACATCTATTTCGCCCCGGAACCCCCTCCCGGATACAAAAACAACTGGGTGCAGACGCTTCCTGGCAAAAGCTGGTTCACCATCCTGCGCATGTACAGTCCGCTGGAAACCTGGATCGACCAGAGCTGGCGTCCCAGTGAAGTGATCAAGACCAACTAACTCAACTGACAGGAAACACGGGGGCTGCCTGCCTCCGTGTTTCTGTTTACCCAAGCTATGGTAGCTGACGGGCTGGAAAGCCCATCCTCCTTTACCTCATCCCCACCCCAAAACCTGCCCCATGCAACACGACTCCCATCAGGCATCTTTTCAAGCCCTCACCGAGGCCATCAACCGCTCTGTCATTGGACAGGAACAGGTGGTCAACACGCTGCTCATCGCATTGCTCACCAATGGCAATATTTTGCTGGAGGGTCTGCCGGGCACCGCCAAAACCCGTTCGGTGAAAACCCTGGCCCGCTGCCTGGAAGCCAGCCTCGGGCGTATTCAGTTCACTCCGGACCTGCTGCCTTCGGATGTGACCGGTACCGAAGTGTATCAGGAGCTGGAGGGCAAACAGATGCTGCAGTTCCAGCAGGGACCGGTGTTCAACAACATCGTTCTCGCGGACGAAATCAACCGGGCCCCCGCCAAGGTACAGGCCGCGCTGCTGGAGGCGATGGAGGAGCGCACCGTCACCGTGGCAGGGAAGAGTTATCAGCTCCCCCCCCTGTTTATGGTGCTGGCCACGCAGAACCCGATTGAGCAGGAGGGAACCTACCCCCTGCCGGAAGCGCAGATGGACCGCTTCATCATGAAAACCAGCGTCGACTACCCCGATGATGACGCAGAGGAGAAAATCATCCGTCTGGTGCGTGGCGAAGAAGAAGGAAAGAGTGTCGAAGAGCCCCGCTTTTCTCAGGAACTCGTGCTCGAAGCCCGCAAGGCGGTCGCGGCCACCAGCGTATCCTCCAATATCGACCAGTACATCGTCGCCCTGATCATGGCCACCCGCGATCCGGCACGCTATGAATCGTCCAAGCTGAAGGCCTGGATCCGCGTAGGCTCCAGCCCCCGGGCGAGTATCGCCCTGGATAAATGCTCCCGGGCAGCCGCTTGGCTGGCCGGCCGTGACTATGTCACACCAGATGATGTGCGGGGCGTGCTTCACGCCGTCCTGCGTCATCGCCTCATCCTCAGTTACGATGCCATGGCGGAATCCGTGAGTACGGATGATGTCATCGATGAACTGCTGAAGCAGGTCGCGGCAGCATGAAGAGCCCGCTGAATTGGTTTCAGGACCGTTCAGCAGAAGCGGCCCCGAGTCCCGACGAACGGATCGCAGTCAGTCTGGAGTATTTACGGGCTCTGGAATTTTCGGCCCGGGGCTTTTCCTTTCTCCCCCATCAGCCTGCCCGCAGTATTCTCAGTGGGCAACATGCCTCCCGCCTGCGGGGACGGGGATTGAATTTCGAAGAACTCCGTCACTACCGCCCCGGAGATGACATCCGGACGATGGACTGGAAGGTCACCAACCGTACCGGCAAACCTCATGTCCGGGTCTACACGGAAGAACGGGAACGCCGGGTCATGCTGCTGGTGGATCAACGAATCAGCATGTTTTTCGGGAGTCAACGGGCCATGAAAAGCGTGGTGGCTGCCGAACTTGCCGCCCTTGCCGCCTGGAGGGTGCTCCAGGTGGGTGACCGGGTCGGTGCCCTCATCTTTGATGATGAACAGTGCCGTGCTTTCCCCCCCCGTCGTAGCCGCCATGCCGTGCTCGAAATTCTCAAGCAACTAGAGAAAGCCAACGCAGCCCTGCACTGTGGTCCCCAGGCACAGCCCGGGCAACTGAACCGGGCTTTGGATGCTCTGCTGCGACAGATCGCACACGACACTCTGGTGATCTACATTGGGGATGGATTCGGCTGGGACGAACACAGTGACGAACTGCTCAAGCGCCTCTCCATCCATAATGATGTGATCGCCATCAACGTGTCCGACCCTGCAGAGGAGCATTTGCCTCCGCTCAAGGATCTGGTGGTCTCGGATGGAGCCCTTCAGATTCGGGTGTCCGGCACTCAGCAGGAACTTCAGCAACGCTTTGAACAAAGCCAGCGCCATCATGTGGAACAGATGCTTAAAACACTGCAGCGCTATGGCTTGCCGCTCATTGAGATCAACACCGTAGAGGAAACCCTCCCACAATTGCTCCGCGCACTGGGAGCCCCTGCGTGAGCAAGACCCTGTTTGATCCGGACTGGGGAAACCCTTCTCTGCGGACCTTGACGGAGCTGGAGGCTCCGGAACCCGTTTCCATGTTTCCATCCAGTCCCGGCTGGTGGATTCTGTGGGCGCTTCTCCTCGGCCTGCTGGCGCGGAGCCTCTGGAGACAACGCCAGCGCTATCTTCGTGAGCAATACCGCCGGGATGCTCTCGCCCAGCTGAACTCCATCCAACAGCGCGTCGATTCTGGAGCCACAGAGGCGCTACGGGAACTGGCCCCCCTGTTGAGAGCGACGGCCATTGCCGCCGCCGGTCGCCACAGGATGGTCTCACTTCAGGGAGAGGCCTACCTGCAGGCTCTGAGCGAGCTCGCTCCGCAAAACGACCCCCTTCCCCTGGCTCAGCTTCAGGAGCTCGCCTATGCCCCCCTTGGACATCAGAAGCCAAGCGAACTGGAACCCCTGATCCGCTCCTTGGAAGAGTGGATCCGACAACACCGTTGTGTCCATGCTTGAGTTCGACGCCGTCTGGGCTTTCCTGCTTCTGCCCCTTCCCTTGCTCATGCTGTGGCTGGTACCTCCGCATCGGGAAAGCCGGGATTCTCTGCAGGTCCCCTACTTTCAACGCCTGGTCACCCTGAGCGGGGAAGCTCCCCGCTCTGCCTCCGGGATTCGGAGACGTCTGTGCCTACAGGCCATCGCAACCAGCTTGGGCTGGCTGTTCTTGGTTTCAGCGTTGGCTCGACCGCAGTGGCTGGGCGAGCCAGTACATCTCGAAAAAAGTGCCCGGGATCTGATGTTGGCCCTGGATCTGTCCGGATCCATGGAGGCTACCGATTTTCAAAATGCGAACGGAGAGCAAATCGACCGTCTGACTGTGGCCAAAGACGTACTCCGTGACTTTGCCGCACAGCGGGAAGGCGATCGGCTGGGTTTGATTGTATTTGGTTCTGCAGCCTATCTGCAGGCTCCCTTCACCGATGATCACCAGGCCTGGCAGTCCCTGCTGGAAGAAAGCATCGTCAATATGGCCGGCCCTAGTACCGCCCTGGGCGATGCCATTGGTCTTTCGATCTCACAATTCCGCCAATCCAAAACCGAAAACCGGGTTCTCATCCTCCTTACGGATGGAAATGACACTGGCAGTAAGGTCCCCCCTTTGGATGCCGCGCAGGTCGCGCTGACGGAAGGAATCACCATCTACACCGTGGCTGTAGGGGATCCGAGTACCGTAGGAGAAGAAGCCTTGGATCTGGAAACCTTGGACGCCATTGCATCAGACAGCGGCGGCCTGAGTTTCACCGCCATAGACCGGGACGCGCTTCAGGATACCTACGAAAGGATTGATCAACTGGAACCGGCTGCATACGACTCCTTATCCTATCGGCCACGTCAGTCCATGTTCCATGTACCACTGGCAGCCTTCGCCCTCCTCTACGTTCTGGCCACGCCCCTGTTTCTGCTCATCTCCACCCGAAAGCGGAGGCTGGAAGATGTTTGAAGCCCCCTTTTTCCAGAATTTTCATTTTCTACGCCCGGCAGGCTTTCTACTCCTGCTGCCCTTTGCCCTGTTCAGCTATCTGCAATGGACTCGGGGTGACCTGGGGAAAGCATGGCGTGGACATATTGCCCCTCATTTGCTTCCCCACATGCTCCTGCCCGGAAATCAGCGGAAGATGTTCTCCCCCTTATGGATCTCCCTGCTGATAGTTCCGCTACTCACGCTGGCCCTGGCCGGCCCCAGTTGGCGCCGTGGAGAGTCACCCTTTGCCATCGATTCGTCGGCACTGGTCATCGCCATTGATTTGAGTGAGTCCATGGGGAATGCCGATCTTCAACCGGATCGCCTGCAACGGGCCCGCAGCAAACTTCTCGAGCTTATCCGACGACGAGGCGAGGCCAGTACGGCCCTCCTGGCCTACGCGGGTTCAGGCTATAGCGTGCTCCCCCTCTCTGATGATCCGGAGCTCATGCTGCATTATCTCGATGCGCTCTATGTGGACATGCTCCCCACAGCCGGAAAAGCCCCGGAAAGCATTCTGCCTCTAGCCACAGAGTTGCTGGCCGACAGAGGCGGCACCCTGCTCCTCATAGCTGATGGAGCGACCGAAAACTCGATGGAGGCTTTTCAAGGCCTGAGAGAGCTTCCGAACATTCAACTCCTGGTCTGGGGCATGGGAAAAACACAGCAGGAACAGGATGCAGACCAGGCACGGGGCATCTCTCATTCCGCTGAGCCGATCGACGAGGACATGCTCCGCCGTCTCGCTGAAGCCGGAGCCGGGAACTATCAACGGGTGAGTGCGGATGACCAGGACCTGAACGAAATCCTGAAACAGATGGATCGGCATATGGAACTCAGTGCAGATTCCTCCCGGCCTTGGAAAGATCAAGGCTATGCGCTGGTCCCCCTGATCATGATCCTTTATCTTCTTTGGTTTCGGAAAGGCTGGGCCTTAAGATGGTAAGCACAGTGCGCAAACGAGCCAGCCTTGTCCTTGTTCTCATAGGACTGCTGTGGGCTCTGTTGAAGCCTCAGGCGTTTCTGAATCTCTGGCTGACACCGGATCAACAGGGCCTGCTCTGGTTTCAGCTTGGCGACTATCGCCGGGCCTCCAGCAGATTTGAGGATCCCGCTTGGAAAGGCTACAGCCTCTATGCCGATGAAGAGTTCGCGGCTGCCGAGACTTGGTATACCCAGATGGATACGGCAGAGGCCTTGCTGGGAAAAGCCAATGCTCTGGCTCATCAAATGCGATACCCCGAAGCCAAAGCGGCTTACCAGGCATTGGCCACCCGTTTCCCGGATCACCCTGCCAGCCAGACCAACATCGCCTTGATGGATCGACTGATCGAAGCCACTAAGGATGCATCCGCTCAAGGCGGGGATCGCTCAGGCAAACCCGGGAAACAAGAAGGAGTGGCCGCAGCCCCGGGTGAGGCGGTACAGGAACAGACACCGAAGGAGCAGTTCCAAGCTGAACAGTTGCTACAGGACCCGGCGCTGACCGACATGTGGCTTCGGCAAATTCAGCGGGATCCCTCCGAATTTCTCAGTACAAAATTTTATCTTCAGGAAGAACGGCGCGGAAAGGAGACGCCCTGATGTTTTCTCTTCGCAAGGCCCTGCTGTGGTTTCTCTGTATCCCGGCGCTCAGCCTCTCGGCCCAAAGCCTGGAAGAGCTGCTGGATGCGGGAGCGCTTCAGGCCCGCATCGTGCTAAAAACGGAGCCTCCTCTGTATCAGAAAGCCCCCATTCTGCTTACGGTGGAAGCCGGCAGCGCCACCCGTTTCGCACGCAGTACGAAGGTCGAATCTTTCCGCATCCCCGGCGCTGTGGTGACGCCGATCTCCAGCTTTGCCTTCAGCGAAACCCGCCGCATCGGAGATCAATCCTGGGCCTTCCAAAGTTGGCGTTTTCAAGTGAATGCCGAACGAAGCGGAGAATTGCAGATCCCTCCCATCCAGATTTCGATGGCTGTGGAAGGAGAAGGAGGCGTGGTGATCGAAGGGCAATTGAATCTGGAAATTCCCCCGCAACGGATCGAAATCCCACCGGGCACAGAACAGCTCGAAACCTGGCTCGCAGCGAACAGCTTCAGCGTGGAGGAACGCTGGGAGGGGCTGTTGGAAGAATATGAAGTGGGCGACGCCGTGACCCGAATCCGAAGCTTTCAAATCAGTGGAGCCCCCGCCATGGCCATTCCCGCCTCTCCTTCGCTCCAACTGAAAGGATTGGACATCTACGAAGCTCCGGCCCTGCTGGATGACAAGGTGGTGGGGGTCAAAAGCCAGGGCAGCCGGGAAGAACGAGTCGTGTTTACCCTGCAGACATCCGACAGTTTCCTCATTCCCGGGGAAAGCCTAACCTGGTTTAACGCCAGCACCGGGAAGCTGGAACAGATTGATTTACCTGAGCAGGAACTCAAGGGCTCCGGAGCCAGGGCAAACAGAAGCGGGAAGACAGACAGCTCCCCATCCACAAACACGAGTGCTTGGCTCTGGCTCTTCGCGATTCCTGGTCTCGCTTTCCTCATCGTGGTTCTGCGTGGGATATGGCAACTACGCAGGATTCAGGCACTCCGCAAACGCATCCGGCAACGACAACTGGAGCAGAAAGCAAAACGGGAGTATCTTCGGGCAGCCAAAGAGAAAAACCTTTCACGCTGTCTGGAACTCCTCTATCAACGCCTGGCAGATCAAGGCATTTGGCAGCTCAGCGAACTGAGCGAAAGCCGACCCGAACTCCAACGCATCAGCACCCAATTACTGGCTGCGGCAAGTCAGGGCAAAGCTGGGCCCGAGCTCCGAGCTCTGGAGCAGCTCTGGAATGCTTCCAGAAGCCATCCGGACTCAAGCCGCCATCGCCCGCCATCCTTGAAGCTCAATCCGGAAACATGAGTTTCATCTGCTCAGGGAAAGCAGATCAGGGAGCCACGATCCTCGAGAGCTTCCGTTCCATCCTTTAACAGACAGGCTCGGCCCAAGGGCGCAAATTCTCCGAGATCCAGACGGACTGGGAAACCAAGGATATAGCGATTGAGTTCAAACACCGAGCGACCGTTGGGTGGATTGCTGCGGAGGCGCATCGAAATGGAGTCTTGGAACAGATTCAGGAAATTCAAGGGAGAGGTAGGATCATTCACATCAATGCCCACTCTTCCGGAGAGCGTTCCATCCAACGCATTCTGAGTGGCTTCCAGGCGTACTCGCATCTCCCCTATTAGGAAATCCTGTTCGCTGCGAAGCCGGGCTGCCAGCCCGTTCGTATCCCGTCGAAGTTCGAAATAATTATCCGCATCGGATCCCCCTGTGAGTTGGAAATCCACTCCGGAAGTCCCATCCGCACTGAAGTCCACTGCAGGTAATCTCCCCCGAATTGCAAACTCCGTGCTGCGGATGGCTGGTGGATCCAGTTCGACGAGGTCATCGGGCCAAAGCGCATTGCGACTATTCACGAAAAGCGCAGGAAGATCCAACTCGAACAGAGCCGACAGAGCATTCATGGATAGGAGCGCATCCCGATCGGATGCGTTGCTGGGCACAAAGGAAACGGGCCCAGCGTTCATTCCACTCAGGGGCAAGCTCAGGCTCAGATTCAGTTCGCCCAACAGACCTGCTTCGATGGATTGCACCGTTATCGCCTCCGCAGAATCCAACAAGGTCACTTCAAAGTTCTCCGCTAACAAGGAGAATTCATTGCCATCATAGCTGGGTCCTAAACGACTGGAACCCGCAATGGAATCGATCTGAAACAGCTTCAGGTCCACCAAGGTCTCTGAGCTGCTGAAGGTATAAGGGCTCAGCGTTCCATTGCTTTCAATTTCAAGTTGATAGGGTTCTTCCAGTAACCAATCCGCCTCCGTACGGGGATCCGCCAGGGCCCGGATGCTCCCGGTCGTCAGGAAGCGAAAACTGGGTTTCGAGGAGGCCATCGTCACTTCCATGAAGACGCCCAAGCTTCCCTCTGCCAAGGGATAGGCGCGATCACAGAAACGGAAGGCAGGTTGTGCAGCCCCCGGCCCCAAAGCCAGGACTCCGGGCAACAGGGGGATTTCTTCCTGAATCCCCAGGTAGAAACAGGCTTTCCGTTTGCTGTTCCCTTCCTGTAAATCCACCATCAGGTCCAACGTACTTGGAGGCAGTGCAGGGGTATCTAACACCTGAATCCCAGGTGACTGGCTGCGCAAGCGGGCTTCGCCACTGGCGGCATCGATATCGATGTCCCAACTTCCAGGACGGATTTCCAGAAGCTCTTTCCCTGAAAAGACGGAGTTTTCCCCTCCCAGCACCTGAATAGCAGAACTCGTCAAGCTTCCCTGAAGCTTCTGCCTGGATAGCATCATGTTCCCGGAAACCGCAAAAGCTTCGCCCCCCTCACCTAACCAAGGCAAGGTCAAGCTTGCCTCGGAAATTCGTAGCCATCCACCATAAGGCACAGCCTGTTGCGCCTGGCCAAAATCACAGGCAACGCCCGTACGGATAGGAGGATTCGTCGTCTCCGGAGCAGCGATTCGTCCTGAAGCATAGCGGGCATGAAAGCTGGAAACACTTTCTCCGACTGTGAATGAAAAGGCGGCTTCGCTTCCAGGCTCCCAGCGCATAAACTCATATGCGACTCCGGCTTGCTCTTCAAACAGGGGGGCTTGAACTTGGATGTTTCGCCCCCGCTGCATTTGCATGCTGCCGGGAACGCCATCCACCACCTGAAAGACCACAGGGGTTGTGTAGCTTTCCAAGGTCCCATTTCCGTTCGCATCAATGAATAACGTGGATCCGACCAGATCGGAGGTAAAGAGGATACTCTCTGGACGGGCGAGTACTTCCCCTAGCACTTCCACCCGCACCACTCCGTTGCCTGCGGTTGATGGGAGTTCAAGAATACTTCGGTACAAGCCCGGTTCGCTCGCGGTCAAGGTCACGACCGCACTTGTGGTTCCATCTTTCTTCAACTCACCCAAGCCAAGAGGGAACCGTACATCCCAGGTGCTGGAGGGATCGTTGTGACGGACTTCCGCACCCAAGAGCAGTAAGGCCTCCTGACCAATATTTCGAAGGGCCACCGCTGCCGTGCTCGCTTCGCCCACAAACACCGGAGGCAGACGCACACAGGCGGGAGCTTCTACATGCCCCAAAGCTGTGAAATCCGAAGAGCGCACATTGGTGATCACCTGCACTTTATGTTTATCCAGGGAACTTTCATTTCCAGAGAAATTCAAGGTACTGCCAATTTGTCCCGTGCCCATCGGATTCGTGATCACGTGGAAGATGCCTTCACAACCGGGAGGCACCTCAATGTCAGAACCTGGGTTTTTGGTATCGGTATCCAAGAAGCGATCTTCCAGGATCACAAAATCTCCTGCATCCGTACCACTCGCGGTAATTCCCATAACCAAGGCTTCTGTTCCCGGGTTGGCGATACGGACTTCACGAATCACTAACTCGCCGACACCACGATTCTCCGCCTGGTTGAAAGGTTCTTCCATCGTGATCACCGGGATCGGCCCTGAGATGGGGCTCAAGACCCGGTGATAAATCCCTCCATCGACGCCCACGGCCCATACTTCACTTCCGGCATTGCCTGTGCCTTCCCAAGACACAGTCACCCCCAGAAGATCTTCCTGTATCTCCGTAGTTTCCACACTCCAATTGACCCCTGTGGTACTCCCACGGAGAATGGTTCCGTTCTTGCCCACTGCATAATACTGACTCGCCCCATTCCGAACCACCGCATGCAGATCTTCGCTGCTGTTTGAGTTCCGTACAGACCAGGTCGCCCCTTGGTCGTTGGTGCGCAGAATCAGCCCGCCTTCCCCCACCACGACGAAGTTCTGTGGATACGTAGCCGTGGCCGGAGTTCCGGATTGAACGGGGTTGGCAGCTACATCAAATAAGGTTCTTCCACCCACTTCAACAGGCAGATTCGTGAGGGGCACCCAGGAGGAGCCACCATCCGTCGTTTTCAACACAAGCCCCTGCTCACCTACAGCAAGACCCGTTTTAGCATCCGGAGAAAACGCGATGCCGTGCAAGGGGGGGAGACTGTTGCTTGGCGTAATCGTTTTATCCTTAAATTCCCCATTCTCATCTTCAACGATCCGGGCCAGTTGTTCGTAGCCCCCAACCAGAAAGACCCGGCCTTCCCCTGGGACCACGGCCGCATCATTCCAGAAACGCAAGGGATTATCCGCCCGGCCCAGAGTAATTTCCGTCCAGGAACTTCCCCCATTAGTGGATTTGTAAGCCAAGCCTCGTTGGGAAGTCGCGCTGGAGCGCTCTACCCCGGCAAGATAAAACACCTGATCGCTGACCCGTAACGCGGTTCGAAAATCAAAGCGGCTTTCCACTCCGTCACGTTCCCAGGCACGTCCGTCCACCGCAGCTTCGTACAGGGCCCCAAAATCACCTGCAGCAAAACCATCCTCGGCACCAAACGCGAGATCACGGAGAGTGACCTCTCCCCTTCCCTTTCGTTGTTCGTACCAATAGCGGTTCGACCCATTCCCCACTAAACTGATTGTCGCAGTAGGCACGGATGGGTCGGAGCTGGTCATACTCAGCGTAGCGGTAACGAGTCCCGAACTCTCTGGAGTGAATGTGACGATGACCTCGCGGCTTTGGCTGGGTTGAATGAAGCGGCCTCCGCCGATGACATCGAATTCGGATTCATCCGCAGAAAACCCGGAAACATATAAAGACTGGCTTCCCGTGTTGGTAATCAGAAAGGCCTGTCGCCGTTGACTTCCCAAGGCAACCGCCCCGAAATTCATGGAGTTCGTAGAGCTATGGAACTCGGCCTGCCTCTCCACTTCCCCTAACAAGGGAATCTGTAAAGGATCCGGAGCGGCGTTGTGAGTCAGAATCAGGTTCACATTCCGATCTGAAAAGGATTTTGGGGTGTAACGAACCTCAAGCTCAGCGCTGTCCCCCCCAGGTATGAGAAGGCGGCTGGGCGTGATTTCAAAATCAGTCCCATCCGATAAGGTCGCGCCCACTTCCAACAAACTCCCCGTGTTGTTTGTATTGGTAATCGTAAAGCGTTCCACCTGGGATTGGCCTGGTTCAACAGAAAAGGAGGCCGTCAGCGGAAGAACCTGTAGAGAAGGACTGGCATCCACCGGTTCAAAGCCCAACTCAATGCGGCCCATGATTTCGGCGAAGGGTGTATTCGTGGTACTGGCCAGATTCGGCAGCGCCAATTCCAACACCTGCGTGCCACTGTCGAAATAGATGCGACCTTCATGGGTGATCAGCAAGCAGGCCGCAGCGTTTCCAGCCAGAGACATGCGGGATTGTTGCACGGTACCTGGAAAGAAGGTCAGAGTGATTCCGGTGGGAACCTGGAGTTTCAGATCAAATTCCTCCGTACCCACCGCATCGATACTGCACAGGAATGGAATGATTTCGCCATCCGAAGTTAATGGAGCCGCTTCAAACAGCACCGCTCCATTCACGTCAAAGGGGCTACGGATCTGCAACGTACCCTGCAGTTCCAGACTGGCCTGCCAGGACTGACCTTCATAAGGTGCAAAGCGGAAGGGGCTATACGAATAGTGATCCGGATTCCAAGGATCCGGTTCTGCAACCACAGGGCTTTTCTCGCCATAAATCCGACCTGTGATGTTTCCAAGGAGGGGGACCTGAACCGAAGCAGGATCCAGTTCCACATATCGTTCTGGATCGCCCGCAGTTTTATTCACCACCACCCGGCCGCCTAATAAATCCTGTGCATTGGCATGTTCAGGTAAGGGTCTCACCGCAAGGAAAGGACCAAAGTCCAGCGGGGAAAGAGCCCCCTCCACGAGGAGAGAAGATTCTCCGACCTCTGCTGCCGTATCCAGACGGAGCAAACCTTCGAAATGGAAAGGTTGAGGAATGGATTCATCAAAGGTGAATTTGTTGGGCAAGGTGGCCGCCACCTGCACTTCTGCTAGAATGTCCGGAAATAAAGAAGGATCATTTTGTGGAGTCAGGGCCAGCGTCGCCTCCGTGGAGGCTTCGAAGATTAAATGCTGATTCTCGGCAAGATCATTCGGGAAGAGACCGAATTCGAAGTTCCCCCGTAAGCCAATGCCTCCCTGACGGCGAAGACGTGCCAAACTGCTGTTGTCCAGGACTTCCCCACCCGCACCCAAACCAAAATCAGGATCAAAATAGGGTGAGAAGGCCATCAGGCTGACTTCAGCAGAGGCATCCACATCCGAGGAAAAGCGCATCAAATCACTGAATTCCGGTGGAATG
This sequence comes from Verrucomicrobia bacterium UBA6056, assembly GCA_002429005.1. Classification (GTDB taxonomy): domain Bacteria; phylum Verrucomicrobiota; class Kiritimatiellia; order SS1-B-03-39; family UBA6053; genus UBA6056. The sequence continues at coordinate 15,410 of DIYK01000065.1, read as the reverse complement.
GTAAAACTGGCATCTGCCAGCACCGAAGCACGGGGCATGACGGAATACAGTTGCTGTAGGTACGCTTCCACTTTTTCCGGCGAATTCGGAAGTTTTGCCCCGAGTAGAGCCAGCCGTTCATTGGATCCACCCACAATAGGCTGGTCAGGGTCAAAACCCTGCCCTTCGAGATATTCCGGCGCTTTGATCTGAACTTGCAATGAGGCTCCGACCAGATCATTCAGCCAACTCGATGCCAACTGTACACCCGCAGCCTTCATCAGCGCCTGATCTTCCATTTCCTGATTCACGCGATCAAAGGTCGCCGTGAACACCACTTGGCCAGCAGTAAACCAGGTGTCCCCGGGATCGCTCACCTCCGTGTAGGTTTCCCGAATCCCCACCGCTGGCGTCTGGGAAGGTAGCAATTTGCTGTTGACCCCATCAAACTCAAGCGTCTCCACCAGTTGCCCTTCAACAAAAGCCGTATCCCCTCCGGAAATCACGCGGGTATAATCTCCCAAAACCCGGGTTTCCAAGGAGAAACATTGTGCATCCGCATCATAATCCACAAGGCCCTGTGCCACCGGCAACCCGAGAATGGGTACATCCATCCAGCCGCTCAACATGAGTTGATCTGCAGGATACGCAGGGTGGCCTTCAGGATACTGCCCGGCAGTACCGGAGGCAATCCTGTCAAAGTCCACTTCAGAAATCGCATCAAATAGGGCTTGAGCTTCGTTGCCATCAAACACGGATAGCGGCGGGTTGGGTGCAGGAACATACATGGCCATCTGACCGGCACAGGTTGTTCCGGTAAAATAGGCAAAACCCGGTTTACCGAAATTGGGATCTTTCTCGTTCGAAGGGTCCCCAAACAACAAGGCTGCATTCGGTAGCCAGGTCTTATTAAACTCTGCAAGGCTCGCCGGAACGGTGGCCAGTGCAGACAATCTCTCTAAAGGAGGTGGTTGCGCGAGGACGTTGGGCAAGGCAATTTCTGCTCCGCCAATAAAGCCGCCGTGTGGAAAATAATCGACAGCGAAGTCGAGACTTCCCACTTTTTTAAAGTCAGGATCCGTAGCCGCAATCCGTTCACCCACCTGTTGAGTGAATTGCAGGCAGGCGGGATTTCCAGGTACATAACAGTCCGAGCCGGGCAAGGCAAACAGAGCTGCCAGATCCGTTCCCGTCCCTTTCCAGATCGGGTTCTGCAACTGTCCTTTGGACACGGCCGCCAAAATGACTTCACGGCGTGTGGGATAGGCTGTGTCTTTGGCGGCACGCTCATCCACGGAGACCCAGGCAGGAAGCGGTATGGGATTCTCCGGATCCGCCAGATTGGTGAGAAAACGATCTGTATTGAGAGGGTGAGCGCCGAGTCTGGGAAAGATGACCCTCCCCTGCCCGTCCGCCAGAGTGTAGCCCAGCGGCTCGAGCTGATAACCATAGGTCATCACGGAATCCTCCACCAGGGCCGTCATCTGAGAAGCGGCAAAGGCTCCTGGATCCGTCATAAGCAGGCTGACATCCTCTTCTGTGAACGCAGGCACCCGGAGCGAGTAGGCCATACTGGCCTGGTCGACAGAGGGAACCGCAAAACTGCCTCCGAAGGAGGACAGCAGCAGCATACTGGGAGAAAACTCCAATTGGGAAATCAGCTGCTGATAATCCTGATTCGTTTCCGTATCTACGACCCGTTCGTAGAGAAAGCCACCCGCTAAGGGTTTGCTTCCCCCGGTCAGCGGAAAGCCAAACAAGGACGGAGCGACGTCTCCGCTCATACAGATACGTGGGTTCACTTGCGTCAGAATATTGACAACCAGAGAGCGGTAGGCGCTGAGAAAGGAAGCGAGCAGCGTATCTGCATTTTGCCCGAGATCCACAGGCAGTGGGGTGGGATCTTTCCCCTCAGCCACCTTGAGGGTGTTATCGACCACAATTTGGAAGATATTCAAAAAGCTGCTGTACCAGGCAAATCGCTCTTCTTCGTTCATGGCCAGGAAATGCGTTTCCACCCCTTCCGCTGGATCCCGAGGCAGTAGAACTCCATCGGGACTACGCCGAGGAGCTGCGACATCCATCATCTGCACCATGAATGGAGCCACCCCCAGATTCACAAACTCGGTGATATTCGTGGTCACCCATAGCTGCAACTCTTCCTGAACCACCGTGTAACAACTGCCACCATCGGTAGCCAGGCAACTCAGGCTCATGGTCATCGCACCCAATTCCAAAGGACCCACACCGGCCTCGATGATTCCGCCGAAGGATGGATTGATCGTACCGCTACTATCGGTGAGGGCAAAAGCCAAGGTCCCGGTTCCCACAGGGATCCCCACCAGGTTAATGCTCCCCTCCAGTACGGCCGTGCCTGTAGTGGAAACGGTCACGCCACCTTTTCCGGAAAGTACCGTCGAAATCGTGGAGTGAGAAAAGGTTCCATTCAGTTTCAGGGTTACATCAAAACAGGGAATGCCCTCAGCCGCTTTCTCCACCAGGAGATCATATAACGGTGTCGTGGGGTCGGCTTCCAAAGCGTTACGGAAGAGCTCTGACAAGAAGGCGGTAGCCGATTCATCCAATGAATTAGAAAATTCGCGCAAGGTCTGGCTGTAGAATTGTTTCGAGCGATCGTCATCCTCCCCCGGAAGCAAGGCAATGAATTCGGTTAAGGAGCTTTCAACCTGTGTGGTCAGTCCCTGCACGAATTGAGCAATGGCTTCCTGAGGCGTCATCGCATTTAATTCTGCAGCTGTGATCCCCGCCAAGGCTAAGGCATCATCCACTCCGAAGTTATGAGGCGCATCACTTAGAGGATTAAAGTTAAAGGAAGGAGCCGCATTCGGATTCGGCCGTTGTGCTGGCAGGTTGCTTCCTTTGAAAATGAGCCGTGGCTGCCCCTGGACCTGAATCGTTTCCGAGAGGGGGTTCATCGATACAGGGGGGAACTCTCCCTGCAGGCAGGTAAATTGAGGCTGGGTGGGGGTCACGCAATTAGCCAGGGGAGGCAGGACTTCCTCCTGTGCCGGGCTGGGGGGAAAGCTGTGCCCGGAATCCGGGTCCGTGAAATCCTGCGGGTTTCCAGGTCGCGTTGCGGACAAATCCCCATTCATCAGGTAGGCCTCAAATGCGCAAGGATCTGCAAACTGATTTTTAAAATTGATTCCGCCACTCCCGCCGGTGAGCAAAATCCCCCCAAGGGTGCCACCATCAATCGGAATCCCGGCGGGCCCGGCATTGAGCTCAAAGCAAGCACCGATCAGCTCATCCAAGGACATCGCCAACAGGATACTGGCACCCATGCCCTTCACCTCGCCCCCCACTTCGCCAATGAAGTAGAGGTTCGGGGGATCGTTTATGTTTTGAATGCCAATTTTCCCAGTGATCCCACCCAAGGGAGGGATATCCAGATTGTTCAGACTGAGAGAAAATCCATCAATTGCTCCAAAATCCGGAATGGGGAAGCCCGTGCTCGCGTCCCGATTAAAGGTGATCACCAAATCATCGACGGAACCACTCACCCCGGGGCTCCCGGATTCGATGGCAGTCCCAGTGGGCAATGACAGCTTTCCGGATCCGGTGACAATCAGATTCTCAGGGTCAAACAGACCAAGCACCCCTTCGGCTGGGAAAATCGGTAAGGAGGGGTTTTGAAAACTCAGACAGAGGTTCGTCGGATAAATCGGTAAGAGATCGTTCGCCAATTCAATGGCATCCGCACCCAGGCCGGCACATATCCCCTCCGTGGTGAAGCGGGGCAAAAGATTATTGGAAGGATCACGAGGTACCAGGTTGCCCTGTGCATTCACCATGCGGTCGTCCCAGATGAAGGTGCTTTCCTGAAGGCCCAGTTCAGCCAGGTCCGCAAATTTCAACGCACCACTCAGGCTGATTTGGAAGGGATTGGGGTTCTCCGGGCTACGGTCAAACATCTGTGCCGGATTTTGAATGCTTACCATCGCATTGGCTTCACTCCCCGCACCCTTAAGTTCAATCCCCTCCTCTCCACCGAGACGGAAGCGGCCGCGGAAGGTGATATCAGCCAAATCAAAGCTAGGCAGGCTACCTACCTGCCAGGTAAAGAGACCGCTGACGGCAGTTTCCAATTTCCCTTCGGTCATGGGAGTCTCGTCCTGATCTTCCGCCTCCTCCGATTGAATGAGGCTGCTGTCGATACTCACCGCCATGGAACTGGCAATACGAATGCTCGTCTCCAGCGTATCCGGGTCACGGACAAAACTCAGCCCGGCAGGCACATTGGGAAAGGAATCCACTTCGGATTGTTTCGGGATCGTAATCTCAAGACCATCCAGGTCCAGGAGCTTCACATCGGAGCCCAACGCGATGGAGGCTTTATCCGGAAAACCATCGATTCGCCAGTTTTCCCCCTCAACCACCAACTCGACCAGATTCGGATCCGGGTTACTTCCGTTCTGCCCGGGGACGGGAAAGAGAAGATCCGCATTGATCTTTTCAATCACCGGAAAATCTCCACCCGAGAGCAGGAGAATGGCAGAAACACCGGCCTCAAAACCAGGAGGCCGTTCCTCTTCCGGAATCAGCTCTGCATCGCTCTCCACCTTCGTGGTCTCCGCTTCCTCTAAACCGGGAATACGGAACCCAATATTTTCAAAGGCAATTCGAACCGGATTTCCATCCACATCACACCAGCGTACACTCGTCGGCGTATCCAGATTCCAGCGCACACAGATATCACTCTGCAGGGTGATGGAAGCAGGCACATCTCCCGGCCCTTGAAAAATATCAGCAGGCAGAGTCAAGGTTCCCCCTGCACCCAGTAACATCTCAACTACCTGATCCCCCACATCTGGATCCGTTTCGTCCGTAACCACAAAATAACTGGTCTTGGCGGTACCATTGCTGAACAACAGATAATAGTCGGAACTCTCCAGCTCTGCAGTTTCCGTTCCTGCAGCTTCCGCACGTTGCAACAAACCAATCGTGATATTATTGACTTCCGCGGCAGCCTGCCCGGGAACCCCGTTCAAATCTGTCTCCAAAGTAAAGCCGACCCCGCCCTGGAACATCACGATTTCCGGACTCCCGATTTCCGTTATATTTTGATAGGTTCCCAACACCGTAAAGCGATGCCCATCCGGTCCGGCTCCATCATTATTGAGATCCGAGCTGTAATCGATGTTGGCTCCAAGTGTTTCCCCGGTTGCTTTTTCAAGCAGAGTTCCCGTGGCGGTAAAGGCCCCCAAATTAGGAGGATAAAACACGGGGTTTCCATTTTCGAAACGCTCCACAAAGGGCAAACGACCTTCCAATAAAGCCTCCATGCTCAAGGCAAAGTCATCATTCAAGCCAAAGCTGCTCTCGCTCTCTGCCTTCAGATTCACCGCAAACAGCCCCGTACTGAACAGTTGTGCCGATGGCACTTCAAAGATGGCCTGAATATCCGGAAACTCCAGCAGTCCTCCGAAATTCATTTCCCAAGCCAGAGTCTGCCGGTTAAACAGCACAGACCCGGAGAGACGCTGAATCTCCACGTCCCCAGGTAACTGGAACGAGAAGCGTTCGGTATCCACAGCCCCCACCAGACCTTCCATGCCGCTGAGGACGCTTTCTAACGAAGTCCCCAGTTCCTGTCCGGCCAGCAACAAGGCCTGTTTCAGGGAGCTGCTGAGACCGTTCCCATACCGGGAACCCAAGTCCCCAAGTTCGGCCAGGTAACTACATAACATCCAATGGTACTTCCGAGCCTCGGCGACGCCCCACCACTGAACATGCAGAGGCTGCCAGGTCGCCTGCATTTCCGTAAACAGGGTACTTTCATCCGGCAAATGAACCTCAACAAAGGCCAAGGCATCTGCCAGAAATTTCAAGCGGGCCAGCGAGGCTTCCATATTTCTGGAGATCTCATCCAACTCGTCATAATTTTCTTCGCTCTGAACACGGACACCACCTAGATAACGGGCCATATTCTGTCGAAGCCTGTCTTCTGTCGCCGTGCCCAAGTCCAGTGTAAATAACGAGGCAATCGCTTCAAAAAAGGTATCCTCTTCCAGATCTTCAGTATGCGGGTCGAAAGGAAGTCGTTGGCGATCTTCCAAATTCTGCCCCAGCAATTCGCGTTTGCGCAGAGCAATACTCCGGTAGCTTTGATCCACATTGGCCGTGGCAGCGGAAAACACATCTGCGGCAAATTTCTTTCCTGCAGCTTCCCCTCCACCCTGTTCAACCAAAGCCTCCAGGGTGTCATTCAACTGTTCAACTACCTGAAGCTCCTCCTCTTCACTGAGAGACAGAAAGCCCTTGGTGGAAAAACGCAGTAATTGGATCAGATGCTGCACAGAAACGGCGCGATTGATAAAATCATCTTCATTCACGGCCTTCGTGTAGATGGCTGACCAGGAATCAAAGGCCGCTTGCAGCAGCTCTTCATGCACTTGGTTGGGGGTAATGGTTAGAACGGCACGATAGCTATCCAACTCCAGGGATGCCATCGCGAGCACGATGTATTGCTCAGCGCTCAGGGCGGCCGCACGTGCAGCGTCTTTTACGCTTCCATCCAGATTCAGGCCATAGCGGTCCAACAAGGCTCCCTGCCATTCATCCAGTTTAGCCTCGAGCCCTGCGACATTAATATCCCCGGAGCCACCCAGACTGGCCTGAGTGGTAACCGCACTCAGATACAGTTTCATACTGGCGAAGCCATGACGAAAGTTCTCTCCAGAACTGGCGTTGGGATCAGAAACGGTATTTTCAAGATACTGCTCTGCGAGCGCAACTGCAGCATCGGCCGCCATCAAGACATCTTCAGTGAAGCTACTCTGCTCCTCGTCATCGCCCAACAAGGATTTAGCCGCTTCATCCTCTAAGATCTGAGCCATGCGGGCATTGATTTTGTGGTAGCGTTTCAGTTGTTTGATTTGCGATAATTTCGGTGCCTGATTGCTTTGCTGGGAAGCTAAATCCCGCTGCATGCCCTTCAAGGTGCTTCTCAACTGCTTGAGCGCCGCATTGCGTTCCTCCAAGGCTCCATTCAGTAGAGGTCGAATTTGTTCATTACTGAAACTGACCAGCATGGCGTCCAACACATCCAAGGGGACCACCATTTCAGGCGCTTTGAAATCCGGGGGTCTCCCCACTTCGATATCTTCTGTGGAGGGCAGTTCCGGAGCCTCATCCAAAAAAGACTCCATGCCACGACCAAAACTACCAAACATCGCTGCAAAGCCCTCGAGCACACGGAAGGCTTCATCCGCACCCGTATCCACGGCAAAGGTGGGGCGGATGGCACTGAAGTCCTTGGCCAGTTGAAGCAGGAGTGTGCCGGCAAAACGAAGACCAAACTCATAGACCGGGTCATCGACATCAAAATAGCCTTCGACCTGATTTCCATCCGGTAGTTGAAGACGGAGGCCCCCGGCGGCACTCCACTCCCCGTCCTCCTCCACCCGCAATGCAATGGGGCGACGTTCGGGAACCGTGATGGTAAAGCCCTCTCCACTCTCCCCCTCGCCCACGTGAACCCGGGTACGGCCATGTGCCTGAAAATCTACATTCCCCCGGGAATCAAACGATAGATTGGGAACCGACAAGGAACTTTCCAAACCTGGCAAATCCACCATGCCGGAGATTCGCCCGGAGAAGCCCCCGGTGAGAAAATTCAGTGTACCCCCTCCGGCAATTTCTTTGATGTTGATTTCTCCGGGAAGTGCCAGGTCTGTGAGAGCTTCCGGCAAGAAATCACCCAGTGCATGCTCATGCACGGCAGCCACTGAATCACGATACACACTTAGCAATTCAGCCGCTTTGCTGAGGTAGAGCCTCCGCGCTTCTACATAGCGGGGCTGATCCTCAGGATCCGCCTCTTCCGCAAGGGCTTTCATTTTTCTGGATTCCTCAACGAGTAGGGTAACCGCTTCGTCTAACGCCACCCAGTTCATCCCCAGATTATCTTGAATTAACTGAAAGTAGGTTCGGCCGTCGGAGATCGTTTCTGTAAACAGACGCGGGCTCTGGTAACTCTCAATGTGCTGTAAGCCTGACCTGGCTTCAACCAGTAATGAACGCAACCAACGGTTTGTAGCAGCTGGGCTATCCAGAGTTGGATCTTGAGCGGAGAGCGCGGATAAAGCCAACAACGTGAACACTAGAAAAGCCAAACGGCACTTTCGTAAGATAGAAGAAACGGGATTCATCATGATGGGTTTCCAATAAATTATTGAGCCGTCAGGTCAGCAGCACTCAGCCGGAGGGTAACGCGGTTGTTTAAAATGATTTCCACTTTCCGCCATTCAGGAGCGACCTGCCCATCAGGAATATTTCCCTGAGCAGGATCACGAGCCGGGCCCTCGCCCAGCCCCTGTATCTTATTTGCAGGGATAAAGGCTTCATGCGCTTCTATGTCGAGAATGACTCGAAGTGCCTCATGAACAGCTTCCGCGCGGTATTGCGACAGGGTTAAATTATCTCCAGGTATGGGAGAAGGTTCTACTGGGCCCAGTTCTGCTGGATCGGCTGCACCTTTTGGATCTGTAAAACCAAGGATTTGGATATCGGCTTCCGGATCCTCAAACAGAAAGCGGTACTCCGCGACAAACTCCCGCAAGTACTGCATCCCACATTCATTAATGGTAAAGCCCCCCTCTTCAAAATGCAGAAAACGATCCACACGACTGTCCGCACTGGAAGAGTAAGGAATGTGGTTATCCGGAACCGTAAAACGCTCTTCGGGACTCGGACTCGGGTTCTCAGCATCCCAACCGGCATACACAATTCCACCGCCAATCGTGAGTCCAGCGGATACTTCAGGCAAAGCAATGACATCAAAAGTCCCTGATGTATCGGCATAGGCATTCAAGCCACTGAAGTACATCGAACCAAAAGGATTGACTCCCCCATCCAAACCAAGTGTCAGGGACATGTCAGAAAAAATCACATAGCCTTCAAAGTCCTCTGCTTGATAACTCTGTGAACTCCGGATGACCCCGGCCGAGGAGGTTAATCCGCCAGCGATAGGTGAAGGAATGCTGATGGCCGCACCACCCGTAATCTTTCCAATGCGTACAGCGACATTAAATTGGTCCAACAACACATTGTCGGTTGTTTTTTTATCGACCCGAATCAGCAAGGTGCCTTCTTGGATAGACGCTTGCAGAATAGCTCCAACACCAAGACCGAGAGATGCCTCATAAAAGTTAAGCTCGTAAATAAACTGAGCCACATTCACAGACGGTAACTGAGCCACATCCGATATCTGATCGAAGCTTACATCGTCATTAAATTTCTGTTCGTTGATGATAAAAAAGAGCCAGTCCCAGTATGACTTTTCCGCCTCTCCCTCCGGTTCATAGACTTGGTCCTGAAGTCGGGTGGTCATATAAGATTCATAATGAATTTGCGCAAACTCCGGCAATTGCCGCCGCACAAATTCACTCAGTGTATTCAGTTCATTTACGATCTGTTCTTTCCGGTCTGAGAGGTCCAGGTTGATCGCCAGATATTCTTCAATCCTCGCTTTGTAGGTCATGAAGGTGGACTGAAACAATGCATATTCCGTCTGATGAACTGGATATACATGCAAGCCCTCCAGAAAGCGTTGCGCATTCAGATCAAAGGTTTCGAATATGTCCTCAGAGATGGGATTCTGGCGACTGACCTGACTAAAGCTCCTAAGGAGAGCTGAGTTCTCGGTAAATTCCAAATTGGTGTCCAGTCGGATCTGCCCATCCGTTTCTACGAAGCTAAAACTTCCGTATCCCGCTACCGAGTTATTTGCACGTAGCAGCTGAACGGCAAATTCACGGGAGTTAGCGCTCTGACTGAGTAACAATCCCCGGATCCGGAGTTTTTGAATATTCACTTTCCTTAGGTTTCCACTCGTCCCCACGGAATAGAGTCTTCGTGCATAGCGACCCGAGATAAAAGAACCCGCCTGACTAATGGTCATCGTATCGAGTCCAAGGTTAGGAATTCCATTCACGATGGTGACATCATCCGCATCATAGGCACCCGAAAGGCTCAACTCCCCGCTTTCTGCGCTTTGGTTAAGTTGAAAGCCGTTCAGAGTTAATTCCATCGCAAGATAGTTACAATATCTGGTATCTGCAGAAGCGAGTGAGAAGAAGGAGTTCAAGGTTTGCAGGTTGGCCCAATGTTCTCGAAGGTACCCATCGAGGTCATCCGAATCCACCCGCTGTGCAAAAGTACTCAGCAGTCTGACCACATCAAAATAGGACTGAAAGCGTTTTTCGGGAGGCAAGTTTTTCACCGCAGCAAGAAAGACCGGCTGAAATCGCTCCACCAGGGTCACGGTATTGGTTGAAAAAGGTTCCGCCAAATTAGGGTAAAATGCATGATGCAAAATCCAAAGTTCTTCACGCTGATCCAGTACAGCGATGAATTCAGGCAAGGTTGAAGCAAAATTGACCTGGTATTCATGATACGCAAATAATGCATCCAAGGCCTGAGCAGCGGCTTCAGTCATAGGAAAGGCATCGCTTGCAGTTCCAAAGCGTTTCAAGGCTTTATCCAGGAAGATCATATCAAGTATGATCTTCTTGGTCTTTTCATAGCCAAGAACGAGCTCATGAGTGGGCAGAAACTCAATATGTTTAATCAACTTCCGGTTATCCGTTCCATCGAAGTCACCAGACACAACCCCTATGGCCTCAAAATAAGCAGAAGAAAATTGTTTACGAAGATATGCCTCCGTTACTCGCTGGCTATTCGAAATGGGAAGTGGGTCTGCACTGACTTCTGCACTCTCTTCTGCGGCCAACACTAGATTTTCTACGATGGGCGCATCTGGCCGGAGCTCCTCCAAGAACAGATGCTCAATGCCAGCACTCTGCTGAACCACAGCGGATGAACTTAGAATCCTCTCGACGGCAGCCAGGGCCAATTCTCTTGCGGGTCCGACTTGTGCAGGCAAGGTCAGGCCTTCAACATTGGAGAGTTGCTCCAAGGATGCAAAGACGCGAAGGGCCACTTCTAGATCATCCGTCGCCTGCGCATGTTTACCGGCATGATACATGGTTTCGCCAAGCCGCTCCACTTCCTCTGGGCTCAGACTCACAGCCGTTGTCAGCGAAGACATCATGTTCGCCCAACCACTTAACGCCGCGGAAGCAGGATGAAGAGGCCTTACAGGCGGAAGATCCAGGGACAATGCGGGTTCAGCCAAAGAAAGTGAGCTTTCCGCTTGGCTAAGACTTCCTTGAACCAATCCACGAAAACCCTGCTGCAGTCCCAACAACTTCAACTCCAGCTCATCCAATTCTGAAGAACTGGCCCCCATCTCGGGAACTAAATTCTCCGCATCAATCTCCGGAAGTTTCCCAGCCAAATCGTTCAAGGCAGGAATGCTGATTCCTTTTCCTTCAAAACTAAACTCAAACACCGGATCCTTCCAAGACAAGCTACCTTTTAGCGTGGTTCCCCCAGGAAACCTGGCTTCAGCTGCACCATGTGCTGAAAACTCGCCGGAACGTGACAGATATAAGGTGAGCGGATTGGCCTCAGAGATGATAAAAGTTGTATCCTCAAGCGGAGTCCAACTTCCATGATAACTCACCGTCAGGAAAAACTCTCCGGAGATGGGATCAAAGCGAACCTGTGCTGTGAGTTTCTGATCCGGCAAGCCAAAGTCCCCCAGATTCAGATCAACTGAGAGATTCGACCAACCATCACCAAGAGTCCCGCCTTCCCAAAGCACACAGGTATCACCCCAGCACAACTCGACAGCTCCATTTGGTAAATCGAAGGCCGTGGCAATCACGTCCGGAGTCAAGCGGCCCAAGGGAAGAGAGCGCTCCCCTACATTCACTGTGACCGGTTCAAGATCATTTCCACCCCGATAAAACAATGCTTCTGAGAAACTGAAGCTCGTGTCAGTTTCATCCTGCACGGGGTGATCCCCTGCATCACTCACATTTGCTTCCTCCACAGGAAGTAAACGTGCCCCGGCGGGGAAACGGATATGAACCCCGGTCACGTCAGCTCCTCCTCCAATCCCCTCCGGATAAAATTCAAATGGCCCCAACTGTCCCGTTTCATCGACCGGGATAAAACCACCTATTTGCAATGCCCCTTCCTCATTCAAGGGGATATATTGATTAGGATCTGCAAGGAGAAACCCCTTCAGCGCCGAACGCCTCACAATCCCTTCTTCTGTTGTAACTTCGGCCTCCAATGAACGGATTTGAGGATTGGCCCCCTGCCAATCAACCGTAAAGGACCATGCTCCATTCCCTTCTGGCTGGGCGTTTCCAAGTGGAACCCCATCATCATAAAAAATGACACTTTGAATCGTGTCGGTACCGGAGGTCGTTATTTGAAACAATGCCGCAGAAATGGGGCCATCCAACTCAGCAGCCGCCTGAATATCTGATATGGTGAGAGGCTCTCCCCCTGGAGTAAGTTGTATCACCCTCCAAAAGCGTTTTCCCCCTTGGAGAGGCAGAACATCCCTCATAGAGCTGATCCCCCCTTGCGCCTCCATCGTACCCACAGCATTCCAGGTACCGGACAGGAGACTGTCCCTGCGTTCGAGCGTGTACGAGACGCCCGCTTCACTTTCCCAACGCAGTTCCCAGCCGGAAGGCGGGCCATCCCCCTCTCCCCCGGGGATAAATTCCAAGGAGAGAATTTGAAAAGGAGCTGCCCCACAAAACATCAGGGGGAACAGGCAACTGAGCCAGATCAGCAGACTGGTCTTTTGAATCGCAGAGCGAGAAAACATCATCATGAAGCAGGCCATTCCAGGTCTCAAAAAAGTTTGAAAGGAGTTCTGTATCAAAAAGAATCTCACTGATAGGCAAAAACACCCTCCCGACAATGCAAAAGTGGTTAGAAACAAGACACTTCCAAAAATAACTCAATAATGTCTCATCAGGAAAATCCTGAAAGTCTGCTTGGTCACATTCGTCCTCCGGAAGCCACTTCAGCAGAGATCATCCACAAGGAATTCAGCCAAGCCCCTTCTGCGCTTACTCCCCCCTCCCTCAAAGCGTAGGGACAAAAAAAAGACCCCGAATGGGGTCAACATATGGAGCACCTAGCGAGAATCGAACTCGCCTATCCTGCGTGGGAGGCAGTATCAAAAACTAAATTACACCCATTCATATTAACATAATTACAACATATATAAAATATGTACCCCTAAATGTACCCTTTTTGGGATGGATTTTACCCCCTATCAAGGGTACAGTGTTCTATTGTGTGCCATTAAGTTTCAAAGTGTATCAGAACAGCTAAGGTTAACAGAATGCCCAGCCTGAAAATCATGCCGAATAGAAATACCTGGTATGCCAAAGTGAAAACCGAAAGTGGGCGTAGCACGACGATAAACCTCCACGTTAAGATCCGGGGGAAGCGCCCCCCTAATTTGAAGATGAATGGCGACGAAGTCTTTGAACGCTCCAGAATAAAGGCACAGGATGCACTGGACAAGCTGGTCGATGATAACGAGGATCCTCGGGCAGCCATTCGCGCTCAGGAGAATATCCTGCGACTAAAAGGAGCAGAAAAACCAAAGTCGTTGAAACTCTCGGAACTCCCTGCCATAGCAGGTAGCCAATCCAAGGGTTCGAAGGGGCAACGGCGAGATGTAATAGGAAGAGCAAAACAGTTTTCGGACTTCATGATAGCCCACAGAGGGAATATAGAAATTGCGCAGGTTAAAGCAGCTGACCTTCAGACTTTTTATGACCAACTCAAAGATAGCAAGGGAACGTTCCGGCGTCGACACGGAGAACTAAAACGCTTGTTTAAGGAAGCCTATCCCAGCGGGGTGAAAACCCCTTTCGAGATAGAAGCACACAAGCAGCCCACGTTGCCGGATCACATTGCAGAGGACAAACTTATCCCCCACCGTCCCTTCACTCCAATTGAGCTGAAAAGGATCTTTAAAGAAGCTCAGGGCACTATCATCGAACACATCGTGATCCTAGCTGCCGCGACAGGGCTCCGTAAGGGGGATCTATGCACATTGAAGTGGGAGGCCGTCGACCTGGAGAACGATGTGATAGAGGTCATCCCCAATAAAACCAAAAAGAGCAGCGGGAAGCAGGTTACAATCCCCTTGGCCGGTCAGGCACTCACCATGCTGAAGTCACGCTTACCCATAGGAGAGTTTGTCTTTCCTGATTTAGCCGCACTCTATCAAACCGGCAAAAGCGGTGAATATGAGCTGAAGAAAGCCCTAAAGCAGGTGCTCTCCGTTGCCCTCGCTACCAACAACAATAAATCCGAACCGTCGCCCCTGACAAACTTGCCTCCAGCAGAGGCCTACATGGCCTGCGTTCAGTTCATCAAAACCATAGCCACAACTCAGAAACGAAAAGACCGGTTCCAGGAAGTCTGCCGGTTGTATTTGCTGGAGGACCTGTCCTATGTTCAGATCCAGGAACAGCATGGTATTTCCAAAAGCCAGTGTTCCGAGGCGTTGAAAGAGCTGCAAAGCGGTACCGGGGTGAAGCTTATCCGTAACCCAAAAACAGGTGTGAAAGCCCAGATCAACGACCTGACCACAACGAAGAGTGACACTCGGAAGTACCGCCAGAGCGTATACGACTGGCATTCCTTCCGCACGACATGGATCACAGAAGCGTTAAAGGCAGGCTGGTCTATCGCGGATGTCCAGAAGGTGACAGGACAGGCTGAAGTGGAGATCGTGTTGCTCCATTATTATAACCCCGACGCGAAACACCTTAAATCGTTACCCGCCCCGGCAAGTGCCTTGGCATGACCCAATTAGCTGACTAGTGTAGTAAGGGAAAGAGGCACCAAGTAAACCAGCAAACCACAATATATTGTACTAGATAACCCAAAAAGGAACCATATAGCACAATTTATTTGACACTATATCTCGTGAACGCATAAGATAGTTAATTAAACCTGCCGGGCTGGCAACCGGATAACAGTAGGCCCGAAGAAATCGATCTTCGCTAAACTTTACGTACCTGCAGTGCTCAACGCCCTGCTCCACTTGCGGCTCTTACGCCTCTTGGTGGTCGATAAACTGAAACCTCAACGGACAGCGCTCGCTTGTCCTCATTAGGATTTTTTATCATGACCACCTACGCATCCCATCATGGTTATCCCCCAGTTGAAATCACTGCGGAGAAGCGAATGCAGGCTCTCCTAGCCTGCAACCCAGAAAAGTTACCCCTAATTGACTCTCTACTGTTTGGTTCTCCTCAAGAACCAGATGCCCCTCCATGCCCCCCAGTGACCATCAGTCGAGCTGCAGCTCTGCTTGGAAAGTCAAGGTCCACTCTGCACCGCTGGATAAATAACAAGACAATCGCTGTTGTGGAGATTCCAGGAGGACACCCGTTGGTGCCCTGGACAGAAATCAAACGGCTGACTGGAGGCGTGTCATGAAGACAAAGGTACCCACACTCAATCCACCACCTCCTCCCCCTCCACCAGATCAAAAAAAGGCCCCCGTC
>DIYK01000041.1 GCA_002429005.1 Verrucomicrobia bacterium UBA6056 | reverse complement strand
TTTTTCATTCTTTGCGTGATAACAAGTGAGTGTCAGATTTTCTGATATCCACCCATTTGGGGTGATCTCGAAACAGAAAGTGGTTCGGTTTAAATAATTTCACTTAATTTGTTGTTTTGATATCCCACATTGTTCTGGAAACAGGAACTATAGACAAGGCCTTTTGATATGATTTATGGCGGCCTTATTTTAAATTAACTTTTTCAGGTGTTTATTTACACGATAAATCGCTTCACGTCGCCCTCTTCGGGTTCTTGGATCTCCCAGCCCGACGGAGCGTCTCTAAGCAGCTTCTCATCGATGCAGAATTGATTCTGTCTTCTCAGAGCGTAGCGACAGCTTATGGACCATTTGACTACCGCCCGGATGCTGATGGCCTTCTCTCTGGAGCGGGGGTCAGGGAGCGGGGGTCAGGCTGTGAATTGACTCACACTCGGTGGCATTTTGAGTTATTGCACAGCCTGCCCCCTACTCCCCTGAATAACGTGATCGAACGATCCCTCCATTCAGAACCAAAAGAACCGCATCGGAAACGATGCGGTTCTTTTGCTGTTGAGGGGGCTTCAACATGACGAAAAGTTTACCAAGCCGTAGGCATGGCAAGGGATTTTCTGCCGTAGGCATGGCTGAGCCTTTACCTGGTGTAGCTCCTCCCGTTTCACTGCAGGATCACTCTTTCCCGTCCGTTGTCCCGTCGATCAACTCATCGATGGGAATGGTGGTGGGGAGTTTGCGATAGGCGGTGGCCGTCAGACCGGTGAGATCATGGAAGATTTTGCTGAAGTGGTTGGGGTCGTGGAATCCGCATACCTCGGCAATCTGGCTAACGGTGTACGTGCTCGTACGGAGCAGTTCAGCCGCATGACGGAGGCGGAGGCGTCGATAGTAGACGGCCGGGGATTCATTGTGGTGTTTCCGGAACAACCGCGTGAGTTGGCTGGCGGAAACATGAACCATCTTCGCCAAATCCTCCACGCTTGCAGGGCCCTGCATGTAGTCCCGCATCAGCATCTCTACGGCCGAGAGACGGAAGTCTGCCGTCTCTTTGGCCGGGCGATGCACCAGTGCCTGCCCGAAGGTCGCATCGATAGCAGCCCAGATTCCGGAAAGAACCCCCGAGTGGATCCCATCGGAATCCTGTAACGGCTGAAGCTGGCGCAAACGTTCCGCTACTTCGAGGAGCGCCTCGGTGTTCCCCTCGCTCTTGCGCACGCCTTCTCTTTGCAGGAAGAATCGCGTCAAAGCCCCCTCTGAATCAGGAGAAATCCGCAAATCCAAAAAGGCCGCCCGTCCTCTGCTTCCGACCGGGCTCAATTGGTGTGAACAACCACACGGCATGATGACCGCATTGCCCGGTTTCAGCAGCCAGGTCTTCTTCTCGATCTCCATCTCCCCCTGCCCCTCCAGGAGGAAGACCACCTGGATCTCATTCCCATGCCGGTGAGGGACTCCGGGGTGATGGAGCCCGATATGAACTTCCGCCAGCGAACGCAGTCCAATGGCCTGCATCGAAAAGCGGTACAACTCCTGTCGGGGATTAATCCCATACTTTGCCTGAGCCATAAATGTTTCTCTTCTGTTAAAAATGCGCGATACACAAAGAATATGCAATAGCTAGGCGGGTTACATGAAGCACTTTATTTGCTATATTTCCTGCAATGCTATTAAAACCATTCCCTCTCTTTGGCAGTAGTTTTGCCAAATTGAAAAGGAGACTATAATTTGAAGAAGACAGTAGGAATTGCAACCGTCGTGCTGGTTTGCCTGGCCGGATCAGCTGGAGCAGCACCAATTGACATTACAGGGTACACCCTCACGGGTTCGACCAACGGGTCGGGAGACTACGACAGCAATGACGCGACCGTCGCCAGCATCACGACTTCCGGCGGGACGGTCAGCAGTTTTGTTGGCCCGACATCCGCCAACACGCTCACTGCACCGGGCGTGACCTTCATCGGTACGTCGGAGACGCCACCGATTCCAAGCAATGATGAGGCCACCCAGGAATTGAGTCTTCTGGGAAATGTTCCCACGCGGGCATGGGGGGGCGCTGGCAGCATGGGGATCGACCTGTTGTTCGCGCAGCCGATTTTCGACAACGATGCGGGTGCGGACTCCCTCTATGAGCTCTTTGCGCTGGAGCTCGGTGGCGGCGACGACATTACGCTGCAGGCCATCATCGGCGGCACCATCGGCTCCCCCGTCCTTGGGGGTTCTCCGGTCACGGTGGCAAGCTCCGATCCGGCGGGACAGCCCGAGTTGGACATTACGGTCAGCAACGGTTTGGGCGCTAATTCCTTTGATCTCGGCGGCAGTGCCTTCGATCTGTCTGAGGACCTCGGCGTGAATTCCCTTATTGGCGTTCGCTATTCCACGACCGCGGGCGCAGATTTCTCCGTCCTCCTGGCCAACTCCGCCTCGGTCATCCCGGAACCCTCCACCTGCCTGCTCCTGGTTGTGGGGTGCTCCATTCTGGCACACGCGAGACGACGCTCTTGATCTGAGGTTATCGGGTAGGTACCGACGCGGTTGGATCGCGATGTGACCCTTTTATTGATTCCCCGGTTTACTTGGCGAACACGGGTCTCCCAACTTTATTCAAAGTAGAGCTTCATTCATGTCACCTGTTCATTCCCGATCGTCCCTCCGTGCCTTGGCATTGACTTTGTTGGCGAGTGTTTCGGCACCGGCCGTTCAAACTGCTGACTGGACCCAATACGCTGGCACCCACGGCAACTGGAAAGCCGCGTCCACCGATAAGACCTATTTGCGCGACTGGAGTCAGAAGAAGCTGGTCTGGGAAAGCGAAGTGACGGACATCGGTTCCGGTCGTGGTCAGTCGCATCGCTATGGTGCGAGAAACGGATTGCCGATATCGGTTAACCCGGCCAAAGGGATTGAAGCGCATGGTGGTTGTGCCAGCCCGATTATCTACGACGGCAAGCTCTACCAGTTCTGGATGCGGCCTGTTGGCGATACCTATTCGGAAGATGTGGTTGCGAAGATTCTGGCCGAACCGAATGCAAAAAAACATAAAGGCTTCGACCCGGAGCACGTGAAAAAACTGTTCTCAGTCGAGGCGGCCAATGTCGTGGCCTGTATCGACCTGGAGACCGGCACGACGGTTTGGCGCAAGGAATTCGAGGACGTACCCTATTCGGCAGCCAGCGGCATCTTTGCCAAACCGCGTGGTTCCAACAACACGCCAGCCGCCGGTGACGGACGGATTTATATGATGGGCTATGACGCGATCATGCGCGCCCTGGATGCTCAGACGGGCGAACAGCTGTGGCTATACGGTACGACGGCTGAGGAGACGACCTTCGCTCCACCGGTGCGCTATGCTGACGGTGTCGTGCTTTATATGCGCGGCAGCGGGGTAACGGGCCTTGATGCGGCGACGGGTGTAAAGCTTTATCACATCAAAGATGCGATCACGAGCCGGGAAGCGGTCGCGATCTGGCGCCATGCAGGTAAAACCTACTTCATTACGAGTTCGGACAGCCGCAGTAAGACACCGGGGAAGATCAAGTGTTTCGAAGCAAAAACCGGCAAAATCATTTGGCAGCTGGAAGGAAAGTACCCCACCTTCAATCCTACTGTCGATGGTGACTATCTGCTCATCAACGAGACAGCGACGCGCCTTTCGAAAGACACCATGGCTGTTCTTGGGCTCTATAAGCTCTCCCTGACTGGCGCCCAGCAGCTATGGACCCTGACCGACGAAGACTACATCTCGAATGCAGGAAACATCAGCCGGGTGATCCATGATGGCAAAGTGATCATCGGTGGCCGCAGTGGGAGTGTCACGCGGAAGGAAGGCTCGAAGCAGGATTATGGTGCCTTGATGATCATCGATGCCGAAAGCGGGGAGATGCTCACATTCCTGAAGAAATTTGAAGGGGCCCAAAAGGAGATTATTACGAAAGATGCCATGATTATCCATCTCGGCGATCTGCTGTTTATCGAAAACGATTCCCATCACGAGTCGGACGTGATCAAGACCATTTACGACCTGAAGACCGGGACCTTTACCCAATATACTTCGATCAGGACCTCGGGCGGTTACGGCGGCACGACAGTGAACCACCCGGTGGTGGACGGCAGGCTCTACATGCGCTGCGCCGACGGTAAGATTCGCTGTTACGATGTCACAGCGAACGAATCTGAAGGCAATTGACCCTGCGAGTTTTACGGTGAGTGTTTTGAAACTAAAACAGCTTATACAAATGATGGTCATCTTCCTGATGACAGGTGGCGTTGCGACCGCCCAGGAATTCACGGAAGATCCCAGACCTGTCCAGGACCCGGTGCCCACCGGTGCAGCATATCTCTATGACATGCAACTCACACCTTCCGGCAAGACGAGGAAGGAAATGCTCAGCGATGTGCGCATGCTGGTCATGGTCGTCGGTGAATCGGTGGTTTCGGTCGGCTTTGAGTCCGGCAGAATCCAGATCATGGATGATGATGGCATGACGTTGAAGCTGGATGCGTCCGGTCGCTTGACGGGTAAACAGCGAGTCAAAGAAGGGAGTAAATCAGCTGTTGAGTACTTTTTGGCGCTCGATGTCAAACGCCAGGGCGGAGAACTCACGGGAACGTTCAGCTATCTGCATACCAAAAATGTGACGTCGAAAGGGGCCAGGAGTGGCTATCTGAAAGAGGATGTCACAGGGGCCGTAATGGGAACCGCGATTGACGAAAAAACACTGGCTGAAGCTAATGCGGTCCATCCCGAGGCAGACTGGGATTCCTACCTTGGCACCCAGCAGAATTTCAGTGCTGTCGATACGGGGGTGGAGCTGGTCGATGATCTCAATGACGCCCGCCTGGTCTGGGTAGGCCCGTATGTCGGCGGTATGCAGATTGGGGATGTGCGCCATGGCATACGTCTTACACCAGCGCATGTCGGCGGTGCTGCAACCCCATTGATCCATCACGGGCGCGTCTATCAATTTCATACTCGCGCCACGGGCGATCAGATCATGCCCGGCTATCGCGAGGTCTACGAGTCTAACAAGAATGGCGCCAAAGACCGGGTGGCTTCGTACGCCAAGTTGAGTGATCGGACAGTGGAACAGGTCCTCCAGCGTTTTGCCCCTTTTGCGGATGAATATATGACCTGTCTCGATGCTGCGACAGGCAAACCGCTGTGGCGGGTCAAATGGCCGAAAGCAGGCCTGAATTACGTCGCGCATAAGTCTGCATTCAGCAACCAGACCGGATGTGTTGGAGATGACACGGTGTTTGCCTTCGGCACGATGGGGGTGGTTCGCGCCCTCGACGCCAAAACCGGAAGGCAATTGTGGTCTACGCCGATTCCCGGCTATCACGAGCACATGCGCACAGAGCGACAGCAAATCATGGGTGGAGTCCACAAGCCGAGATCGCGCGAATATGCTCACGGCCTGAATTATATCGGTGGTGTCGTGATTGTGCCCACTGGAGTCAGTGAATGCGGTCTGGCAGGGCTTGATGGAAAGACGGGCAAGCTGCTCTGGAAGGGCGGCGTGTTGGGGAAAACAACAACCCCCGTGCGCTGGTCCCATCAGGACAAAGAGTATGTGATCGCTGCAGATTCCAGGGGAAAGGTCGTGTGCCTGGACCCCATAACCGGTCAGGAACTCTGGACCAGCAATGATGCCGGCAGCAGCGAACATCAGTATGTTGTCGAAGGGGATACCCTGCTGACCACCGGGGGGTGTTTTGAACTCAGCTTGACGGGGGCAAAAAGACTGTGGCGTATCGATGAAAGCACCTCATTCAATTCCCGCAGTGTTGGCCTCCTCTATCGGGGTAATGCCTGGATCCGCGGTGACAAAGAGTCCGGCGGGCTGGTTATTCGCAGGGTGGCCGACGGCAAGGAACTCCATCGAGATCCGACGCGTGGCCCAACAGCCGAGGCGATGACCTTCGCCGCGGAGGGTCGCATTTTTTACAACCATGAATCTCAGCACCTTCGTGGTCACATGTTCGAACTGCTCAAAACCGATCCGGCATCCATTCCACCACTCGGCAAAGGCTGGCGACCACCGCATGTGGTCGATCTAACCTATGTGATTCCCGTCATGTACCCAGTGGTAGATGGCCGTATTTACATGCGCGTTGCGGACGCGGTTCATTGCTATGATTTGAGGAAAAATTAACGACCCGGTGAAGGACAGTGGAGTTTATGATGCGTACGTTTATGTTGAGTCTGATGGTGGCAATTTGTGGACTGCTGGGAAACACGTCTATCGCACTTGCTGAGGAAATAGCGCTGCAGGTGACGCTGCCTCGCGGCGAGGAAACGCCTGTGCGCCTGTACCTGGCGGTGGACGATGCGACCGGTGCGTGTTCGCGCAGCTTTGCTTTCAGCAAGAAGAATCTCGGTAGGAGCACCCAATGGCTGCACCCCTGGACGGTCACCGTTGAGACCAAGGTCGTGGACGGCGTGATCCGCGGCACGGTGACGGCAGAAACCAGCCTTGTGGTCCGCGGCAAGAAGGAAGCGAAGCTGGTCAAACACAGCTGGCAGGTTTCCCTTCATCCGGGCACTACATCAGCCACGGTCACCCCTGCCAACGGCGAGCAGACTACGGTGCCCCTGACCCTGCTGGCCTCGCCGAACATCAGTGACGGCATGCTGGTTGCCCTATGGACTGCCTGGGGAGTCCCTCATTACAACGACAAAAAAGATGCTGAAGGCTTTACCGGTCGTGATCATGTACGGGCTCGTGATACCGTCTACGGCGTTCCCGTGATGATCACGCCCCTGCACGGAACACCTGAAGGGTACGACGGCGTCTATCCGGGCACGCTCAATGTAGGAGCACTTCCAGCGGCAGTTCCGAGCCCCATGGGCGCCATGCCCTTTATGGATGGGGGTAGCTATTGGCGTGGACGCGTCGTGCAATCATCACTGAATATAAAGGACGGCACTCTGTCCGGTCATGTGGACGCTGATATGCGACGCGGCAAGAAGAAGCTTCCGTTCGAAGACTGCAAAACCATGGGGGTGTATCGCTACAACGTTGATGCCGTGGTCATCGGTGATGTGGTATTGGGGCGTTACGAATCGAAGCGAACGGAAGAGGACCCGCGATTCACGAATCCGAAGGGTGTGCTCTTCGGCTATATCGGCAATCCGCCGGTCGCCGAAGCGGTCGCTCTTGAGCCCATCGCACGCCGCCCGGCCAGCGCGGAGCAAGCTGCGCCGGTCAGAACCATTTTCTCGGGAACCAGGGGGATCACCGGTCAAGCGGGTGCCTATGGACCCACACGCTTTTGGCACAGGTATGTGCCGGACTTCTCCAGCAGTGCGCCGCTCAAGCTGCAACTCAGGGAGATCCCCCATGCCGTGACATATCGCGCTGATTTCAGTTCGAAAATTGGTGATGGCCAAACTGCGGACGTCAGTCTCACCAGTGATGAGCCCATCGTGGATACCACCGGAATCTGGTCGCAACTGCCCATGGGCAAACGGGTGACGGTGACCGTGCATGGCTTGGATGGCAATGGCAAAGAGCTGCACACGGTTGCGAAGCCGGACGTTCCGCACGACATCGCCAGAGACGGCGTGTCCCAAATTACCTTCATCAGGACGCACGCCTTTAACGGGCCCTATTACGAATCCGTTCTTACACGTGACGATATCCGCGAGCGCCTGCTGGCCCATTGCCGCTGGTTTCGCGATTCGGCAAGCGTGACGCCCTTTCGCCAGGACTTCATGCCCGGCGGCATGTTCGCCGCAAGCGGAAAGAATTATGGCAACCGTCCAGTCGTAGGTGGCGGTGTTGCCTCCACCATGGCCCTGCTGGCAGCGCTAACCGACGATCCGGAAGAAAAGGCCGAAGCCATCGCCATCGCCAGCGAGGCGGCAAATTGGTTGCTGAAGAAAACCGGCGGACCGCACGACTTGCCCGATACCTATTACAAGTCCATGTTCTGGTATACCCTCTATGCGGGTTACGCCTACCTGGACCTGTATAAGGTGACCCAAAACGAGCGCTGGAAAGAAGCGGCGCTGCGTCTGTCGCGATCCTACGTCAAGCTGCAGGATGAGTCAGGCGCATGGCCCTTCGTTTACAACACCTATGGCAGCGGCAAGATCGGCGTCACGACCCGTCGCGGCTGGAATGGCACCGACCCGATGGATGCGCAATGGAAGCTGGTTGGCGCCGCTGACTTTCTGCATTGGTTTGGCCGGGTGCGCGTCGAGTTGGAAACCGATCAGTTCAAGGAGTCGGAAGCCAAAGCCTGGAAATGGGTGCAGGAGCATTCGCTCAAGACCTACATCTGGCGTCGGCGTGGCGGGTACAAGGGTGGTCAGTACACCATTAACAACCGTCTACCCAGCTTGCTGATGCTGTATATGATGGATTACGCCAAGAAGGACAGTGTTGATGATGCGACCCTGCAGCAGCTCTGGGAGTACTGCGAGGCGACGGCGGTGAATTGGAATCGCGATACCGAGGGCAAGAAATTTCTGCCGCATGTGACCGAATATGTCGCTCCGCGCTATACGTTGACCGACCCTGGGGCCACGGCGCGTTATGCGCTTATTGCTGCAAAGCTCCATCAGCGCAGCAAAGACCCGGTGCAGCTCGCCAAGGCCGATGCGCTGGCGGGAAGCTGTTATGCCAGTCAGGAAGCGACGGGCCTCATCCACGACTGGGCGAAGACCCATGAACCGGAGAGCATCTTTGACCGCTTTAGCGATTATCAGAATACCTACCCGCCACACATCGCCGAGACCGGTTGGATGTTGTGGCAGTTACATCAACTGACCCAGGAATAGGTGCACGGCGGACAGATGGTTCGCAGTGCCCTAGGGAACAAAAGGAATAAAATGAATATCTTAACAAAAAACATCATAACACCCGCGCTTCTCACGGCATGTTTGTGGTCGAGCACTGGCCCTGCATGGTCTGCGACTGATAGCGCATCATCGCTAGCGGTGGGCCATCATAATGATGTGACCAAGCCATCGACCGTGGTGCAGTTTACTCTGCCTGACTTTGTTGAGGGGCGTTACGATGCGAAGGTGACGCTGTATATGCGCAACGATACTGTTTCGATGGGCTACGCGCAGGTGCCAGAACGGGACAATATGGTGCATCGTATCGATGCCCAACCATCAGCCCCAATTGCCTTTGTGTGGGCGAAAGACGGCAAGAAGATAGACGTGCCTGAATCGGCGCGTGGCAGTTATTCGTATAAAGAGAAAAACTTCCTGAAATATAAAGATCTCTATAACAAAGGCGAGGTCGATATCATTCACACTGCCGAAGTGCCCCCAGTGACCCTGCGTGATGGGACATTGTCCGGGATGATGGACATAAAAATCAACCAGGTTGACGCAGTGAATCATCCGAGTCGGACCAACAACTCGCTCGTCTATCGTCTACAGATCAATGCACAGGTGCAGGGTGATCAGTTAAGCGGTGAGGCGGTGTATTGGTCGTATGCCAACAAGGACGATGATTACGGTAAGGACAATAAGCAGACAACGGTCTCGATAACGGGTGCCATTCTGAAAGACTATTGGAAAAAAAACAAAGCGAATACCTTCGCTAAGGGAAAAGACTGGCCGATGGTGTATGGTCCAAACCTCACCGGTGCTGCAATCGACAGTGATCAACCCTTGGTGAAAACCCTTCATGATGCGCGCTTGCTGTGGGTGGCCGATATGCCGATTGGCTCCGGTCGCGGCGGTGGTTTAACCCGTGGTCACTTTGCCATGTTCCCGCATTCATGGAATACCTTGTGGAGTTCGGGTTTTGGCGGCCCGACCCTGGCGGATGATAAGGTGTTTTTGTACGCACCTCAGCCAGATCTTGAAGCGATCAAAAAGGATCCGAAGCTGGCACGTAATCCATATTATCGCCTGGGTGCAGAGCCTGGACATTTTGCCAATGACCTTGGTCATCACCGTGAATGTGTCATGGCCTTTGATGCAAAGACGGGAACCGTCCTGTGGCAGTACCTCGGTCAACCAGGCAGCGTAACGGGGTCCGACGGCAAGGGCGGGCGCGCCAGCAGCCCTTGTTATTATCAAGGCCAGCTTTTTGTGCGCATGAGTGGGCAAATTATCTGCCTCGATGCTGAAAGTGGTGAGAAAGTTTGGAGCGTTGGTGGGTTTGGCTTGAAGGGTGCGCCTGGTGACGCATCGGTGACCCAGATTGGTGGCACCTTGATCGTGACCCGTTCCATGAAGGGCGGTTGGCAAACGGTTGGCCTCAGTCCCAAAGACGGCAGCACGATCTGGTCGCATGATTATGTCGGCGGAGGTGGATCGAAACATGCGTTCCCCGGTAATAGTATTCCAGGCCTGTATCGGGAAAAGGACAAGGAATATGCCGTCATGGGCCGCAGTTCCCCAATTGAGAAATTCAAGTATGAAAAAGAAGGCATTCCGGTTCCACCCGCGACCTTTGTGATGATCGACCCAGTCGATGGCAAGATCCTATGGGAATCGGATGCGCTGGCTTACAACGATTCACAAATCGTTGTCGTTGGTGACATTGCTATTGGTAACTACATGGAAGAACCGACGAAGAAAATGAAGCATCCGCAGCAGGCTCATCGCATTGCTGGTGTCAAAATATCCACCAAGGGTGCCAAGCGCATCTGGACGCAGCCAGCGGTCCATCCGTCAAAATACCGTCAAATGAACATCGCCCATGACGGCATGTACTTTGCTGATTCTCGTACGACGGGATTAACAGCAACGGATGTGAAGACGGGTGAATTATTGGGCAAACAACACAGTATTTATACCATGAGTCAGGTGTCTCACAACTGGTCGTGGCAGATTGCCTCCAATAACCGCATCATAACGGAAGGGCTTATGATGTATGATACCACGAACGGTGCCTTGGATTTAATGGCAGGTCGTTTGGCTAATTCGGTGAGTGGTGGGTATATCGCGCCAACCAAGCCGTTGATCGCTGATGGGCGTTTGATACTGCGCATGCCGGATAAACTGGTCTGTTACGATCTGCGTATGCATCCGGAGGCAGAAAAGACCGAAGTCATCAAGCTAACTGCCAAAGGGGCCGCAGTGGCAGGGCCCAATGCATTTGATGTAGACATACGCATTCGCAAACGTGGGGATAAGCTTATCAGCTTAGGCGGAAAAGCCCCGAACATAACCTCATCTGATCTTCGTAAGGCCATCACCTGGGGACCACAGGACTGGTCACAAGTCTCATGGTATCGAACAGTGAATCCCCATGATATGACACTGACAGACACAAGCCTAAAAGGGTCGGCACCCGTGCGCCTGGGGCACCAGTATGAACCGTTTTCATTTGACCTGAAGCGCGACGGTAATTCCTTCGAAGGAAACTACACCCGCTCGGTAAAAGCCTTTGAACATCCGATCCATGCCGCAGGCGACGTGTTCGGCCCGATCGTTACGAAAGAAGATGGCAGTCGCTACTTCTACCTCTACATGGTGAATGCTGGTTTGGGTGTCGGCGCATTACGCGATGGCGAAAAGCCGAATGCCTCCGTCGGTATCATCATCAGTGTTGATAAAGACGATAACGTAACCGCTGCAGCGATGGCAGCTGGACGCATCTGCCGGATGTCCCACGAAGTGGACATTCAAGAGATTGTTGTGAAGGACAATGCGATCAAGGGCAAGGTAACCGTGATCATACATGATGATAAATATGGTGACTTTGATTTCGAACAGAGCAAAAGCGAATTTCGCACGGTTGGTGAAGGCGGCGCGGTGGCCTTCCAGTACAGCTTCGAGTCAAACGGGATTGAGAAGAAAGACGAAAAGACCGGTGAGACCAAGCTTGAAAACAAAGGGAAATTTACTGGCACCCTTGGCGTTGCCTGGAGCAAAACGGGCACGATCTCAGGAAAGCTGGAAAAAGAATAATAACACGCTGAGAGAGCTATGCTGAGAATTCTGTCATGTGCTTGTGTCCTGGCTCTGGTCAGTGGGGTGTTCGCACAAGAGCCTGATTGCAGAATCCAGTGAAACCGCCAGAAAGGACATGGCGGAATGGTTCCATTCGTCCATCAATCGGAAACGGCATAACTGGGGAATTTTCTCGGGAAAAGAGAGGTGGAATCCCTGATGTTCATGGATTCGTCATACTATGCGGACCTTGCACAGGGCAAGCGTTGCTCGTAGATTGAACGTGCCGCATAAGTGTCAGGAATTCAGTATGTTACGTCTGACAGCGAGCGCAGCCGACGGCGGATTGACGTCGCGAATGAAATGAGCGCCACCAATCCGCGAGCGCCAGCTCGCGGATCGTCAAAGCCCAGCGGGCCGCGTTAGCGGCTCCGATGCGGCATCTTGTTGGGTTTCTTTGCGCTTGATTTCGAGGAGTTGTTCATTGCCTGTTATTTTTAATATCACATCATCTCCAATCCGGATTTTTTTATCGCAGATCGTATGGTCAATGAAGTAGCTGACCCGGCTAGATTCATCTTTGAATACACAGTGTTCGTATATCCACATATCTGATTTCTGAATGTGAGATATATTTCCAATCGACTGAACTTGACATTCGTGAAAAGTATGAACTGGCATCTCAGCCAAGGAGACTGGAGGGAAGTTAGTCAATTTCACCACTGATGTATTTGATCGACTGCAAGCATTTGCGAACAAGATCCCTGTTATGATAATGAACATTTTAATCATGATTCTTGAAGCCTATGTTTGAGATGACATGTTTGAAACTCAACGTTAAAGCTGAGGGGCGCCGCGAAGCGGCGTCCCTCTCGAGCGACTTGTTAGATCACCGCTCTGTTGACATGCAGCACCTTAATGTCTTCACCTACATCAAGAGCTGTTTCCGCGCAATTTCCTATGGGCCATCTCAGATAGTTGTGCGAATCAACCAGCATATTCAGGAACTCTCTGATAAAGTGACCGTGGGTTACCACAAGAGCATCACCGTCTCCAGTCATATCCTTTACCCTATCAACAAACGCCTTAACTCTTCCACGAAAGTCGCCAAGTGTATCAAGCCCGAGCTCCCACCTTTCATTGATAGGAGCTGTATGGTCTAGGTTGTAGCATCCCTCAACTAGTTCCGGCAAAGATGTGCATTCAATCGAGCCACAATCCAGATATGGCTGTATTGTTTGTTTTGCTCTAGGGAGTTCGCTTACCAACACCTGACTGAAGGTGTATTGTGCTAGATACTCACTTAACTCCTTGGCC
The DNA here is from genome assembly GCA_002429005.1 of Verrucomicrobia bacterium UBA6056. Classification (GTDB taxonomy): domain Bacteria; phylum Verrucomicrobiota; class Kiritimatiellia; order SS1-B-03-39; family UBA6053; genus UBA6056. The sequence goes on along the minus strand of DIYK01000041.1, from coordinate 102,146 downwards.
TGTCGTAGGCCATTCTCATTCAGGAGCTCTCTATCATCGCACGACAGTAGGCCCGCATGATTCGCAGACGTCTCAGCATGACGAATAATCCGTATTATCATGTGTTTCTCCCGTGATCTAACGCCTAGGCGCTGCGATCCCGACGTAGGAGGGTTCGCAGGCGCCGCTTGTTAATATTACTCTTCTCGTAGCGTTTTGTTTGCATACTCAGTAAGTGTGCCTTCCCAGGCAAATGACCCTAATATGGTGAGAATCTTCTCATTACGTTCAGGGAAGCCCACTAATTTATCGGTCAATCCCGCTAATGATAAGCCGAGAATACAGTAACCGGCAACCAAGCATTCAGGGTGATTGATATCATCTACGATGTACTTATTCGCATCCTCACCATGCGAATTGATAAATCCACGCAATAATTCGAACTGCAATGGGAGCAACCATGCTCTTCCAGGGCCTTCCCAAATGGTTGGTGTCCCGGAGTGCAAAGGCTCCGACGCCAAGAAGCATTCCTTTATTTCCCGCCACGCGACTGCGATTTCTTTCGAGAGGATCGTAGCGACCACCTTTTCGCGCTCAGCGGTCAGCGCATTCCACTCTTCCTCTCCGTCATTCATGCTAACGGCGTAATCAGCGGAGGAAACACGCGCTGAGGATGTGACATTTATGGGCAGAAAAAATCGGGCGAGTGTTTGGGACCGACTGCATTACTTTGTTATGCGCTGCTTGGAAGGACATTCGACAGGGGTAAGGAAAAAAGTTCTTCGTCTGTTCTCGACGTAACAGTTAAGACGTCGTTTCTGACGACCAAATCTTTGAAACGATAGTGGTATGCCAATTCATCAGGATCGGTCGTAAGTATGCAACGTGAATAGAGTTCTGTCTTTGCATCGACTACGAGGAATAGCTGAAAGCTTTCCAAAGTAAGCGAGCAGTTCAGGGATCCCGATATCCCGTATTTCGGGAACTTCCTTTTCTTGTGCGTCCAAGTGTTGAGGTAGCCACCCGACTGAAAGTTGTCAATGATGGTTAGCAGGCTGCTCATAGATTCCGACTGCACATGAGGGAGATCGGCGAGATGAGTCCTGAGGAATTGCACGATGAAGTTATGTGTCTGGGTAGAACCCATCAGGTTGTCGTAGGACACCTTGTCAAATGGGACCTCTAGACAGGCGATGTTTGAACTATTTATCCGGTAGCTGGGGCAACGGACCTGACTGCCGGTTATGCAAAGCTTGGTGGAGTCTACCAGCTCTACGGGTGTTTTCTTCAGATGTCTTTCGACATAGTTGCATAGAGGACGAGACTTGAGGTAGAAGCCATAGCCGTAGTCGTTCGGCCATGCACCTCTGTCCAGGTCCAGGGCTAGCTTGCGAAGTCTCTTCATACAGCGTTCTTACTCATAACAAGTGAGTGTCAGATTTTCTGATATCCACCCATTTGGGGTGAATCTCGAAACAGAAAGCGGTTCGGTTTAAATAATTTCACTTAATTTGTTGTTTTGATATCCCACATTGTTCTCGAAACAGGAACTATAGACAAGGCCTTTTGATATGATTTATGGCGGCCTTACTTTAAATTAACTTTTTATAGTGTTTTTTTAACAAAAAATCGCTTCATGGGGCTCCCTTCGCTTTGCTGGATCTCCCAGCCCGGCGGAGCGTCTCTAAGCAGCTTCTCATCGATGCAGAATTGATTCTGTCTTCTCAGAGCGTAGCGATAGCTTATGGACCATTTGACTACCGCCCGGATGCTGATGGCCTTCTCTCTGGGCTTTCACATCATTTTTGCCTCTATCTCCATGGTCATGCCCTTCCTTATGGCCTGGGCCTACCACCGCTATCTGAAGACCGGTGACGAGCTGGATATGAAGCTCTGCAAGGCCTGGATGAAAGGTTCCGCCATCCTTTTTGCCACCGGAGCGGTCAGCGGCACCACCCTGAGTTTTCAGTTGGGCCTGCTCTGGCCTACCTTTATGGAACATGCGGGCCCAATCTTCGGGATGCCCTTTTCGCTGGAGGGGGCGGCCTTTTTTCTGGAAGCCATCTTTCTGGGCCTATTCCTCTATGGCTGGGGACGCCTGAAACCGAAAACCCACCTGCTCTGCGGCATCATGGTCGGGGTCTGCGGACTCGCCTCCGGTATTCTCGTGGTCGCCGCCAATGGCTGGATGAATGCTCCCACCGGCTTCGACTGGGTGAACGGGCAGGCTGAAAATATTCATCCCTGGAAAGCTATGTTCAATCCCGCCTGGCCCATGCAGGCCATTCACATGCTGGTGGCGGCCTTCCAGGCCACCACCATGGCGGCCATCGGCTTACATGCCTTTGGCCTGCTCAAAGGGCATAACGCCCCCTTCCATCGCCGGGCTCTGCTCTATTTAGCTCCCGTCTTTGTGGGGGCTTCTCTAATTCAGCCGATGATGGGAGACCTCAGTGCAAAAGCGGTCGCGCATCGCCAGCCGGAAAAACTGGCGGCCATGGAAGCTCATTTCGAGACCGAAGCCTGGGCCCCGTTGCTCATCGGGGGCATCCCCAATGAAGAAACGGGAGAGGTCTCCTTTGGCATTAAAATTCCGGGCGGGCTTAGCTTTCTGGCCTTTGGCAACCCCAGCAAAGAAGTCACCGGTCTGAATGCGTTCCCGGAAGAGGAGCGCCCTCCAGTCCTCATCCCCCACCTCGCCTTTCAGACCATGGTGGGCCTGGGCATGCTTATGGTGCTGCTCTCCGGATTCTGGATCTGGAGCGCCTGGAAAAAAGTGGATCTGCTGGAAAACCGGCGCTGGCTCTGGACCCAGGTGGCACTGTTTCCGATTGGGTTCATCGCCCTCGAGGCCGGATGGATTGTCACTGAGGTGGGTCGGCAACCCTGGATCATTTACCGGGTCATGCGCACAGCGGATGCCGTCACCCCCGTACCCGGCCTGGGTTGGAGCCTGCTGATGATTGTGCTGCTCTATTCCACGCTGGGCTTCATTTCCTTCAGCCTGCTCTGGAAACTGTTTCAGAAAGAAAGTCACCCGGAGACCACATCATGATCGTCACCAGCACCTTTATCTTTCTGGTGGTGGCTCTGGCGGCCTATGTGCTCTTCGGGGGAGCCGATTTTGGCGGTGGGCTGCTGGAGGCCAGTCTTCCCGGCAAACCCGAGCTGCAAAAAAAGCTGCAACACACCCTCGCTCCGGTCTGGGAAGCGAACCATGTTTGGCTGATTGCGGTAGTGGTCATTTTATTCGTAGGCTTCCCCAAAGCCTATGCCGGCATCAGCACGCTCCTCTTTTTCCCGGTGAGTCTGGGACTGCTGGGCATTATTCTGCGTGGAAGCTTTTTCACCTTCCGCAAGTACGACCCGGACCCTCAGCCCCGCATGGGCCTCTACTCCCTGCTCTTCCGGGTCAGTTCCGCCCTGACCCCCAGCTGTTTCGGATTCATTATCGCCGGCCTCCTTCATGAATTTCCGCGGCTGGATCCGGAAATGCCCCCCAGTTTTCCCGAGCTGTATCTCCTCCCCTGGTTCAACCCGATGGGCTTGTTTTGCGCTATCTTTATCAACGCTCTCTTCGGCTATTTGGCCTCGGTCTTTTTCTGGGGAGAACTCGACAGCGTGGAAGAAAAAGACCTGATCCGTAAACGCATCCTGCTGTTTTTTCTCGCAAGTTTTGTCAGTGGAGCTCTGGTCCTGCTCTGTGGATGGCTGGGGCATCTCGTTTCTGCAGAACGGGTGCGTTCCCTGGTGCAACTCGAAGTCCAGGTTCTGGCCTTTGGTGGAATCATTTGGATGTACCTGGCCCTGCGGAATGGAAAACGCTGGCAAGCCCGCTTTGCTGCAGGCATGCAGACTCTGGCGATTCTCGTTGGCTGGGTCAATGTCATGGTCCCCAATGTGCTGCGCTATCAGGATGGAATGCACCTCAGCCTGCAGGATGCGGCATCGCCCCGCATTACCCTGATCTGGTTGAACATCGGGCTCTGTATCGTGCTCAGCCTGGTCCTCCCTTTGCTCATTCTCCTCTACCGCGTATTTAACCACCCCACGAATCAAGCCTAGTGCAGCCTTGGGCACCTATCTGTACAGGCAGTAAAAAGTCTACGCTCCACACTTGATTTCCCAGCACGACACGAAAGGTTCTGGAGTCAGACGATCCTCTGGATCCGATTTTTTTCCTGTACGAATTCTCGTACCCTATCCCAACCTCATCCCAAAGATCCCCTATGGCATCCATTACCTTCAAAGGCTCCCCTGTTTCCACCGTCGGCGAACTGCCCGCACTGCAGAGCGACGCCCCCGCGTTCAGTCTCGTCAACGGTGAACTGGCCGATATCAGCCTCTCCGATTACGCAGGCAAAACCGTGGTCCTGAACATCGTGCCCAGCCTGGACACCTCGGTCTGTCAGGCCTCCGCCCGTCGCTTCAATGAGGAAGCCTCCTCCTTGGAAAACACCGTGGTCGTGAATGTTTCCTGTGACCTGCCCTTCGCCATGGGCCGCTTTTGTAGCAGTGAAGGTCTGGAAAACGTGGATAACCTGTCTGTATTCCGCAGCCCCGAATTTGGCGGCGATTATGGGGTAAGCATCGCTGACGGGCCCTTGCGCGGCCTGCTCTCCCGGGCCGTACTGGTTCTCAACGGAGATGGCAAAGTAGTCTACAGCGAACAGGTACCGGAAATTGCCCAGGAGCCGAACTACGACGCGGCACTTGCAGCGATTTCCTGACTTGTGCTTTAGGCAAAAACCCGCTTAGGCTTGGGCATGTCCCAAGCCTTTCTTGTTTCTGCAGATGCCAGCCTCGCCGAGGAGTTGAACGCCCGGTTGATCGATGTCACCCTCTTCCCAATGGCAGATCGCGCCTCCTTTGAGGAGGCCTGTCAGGTCTTGGATGCTGAGCTGCTGTTCTGGGATCATCGGGTTGGCCCGCCTCCCCAGCCCTCACCTTTTCCCATGCTGCTGATCGGCGAGGCATCTGAAGCGGCTCCCGAACTGCCCAGACTGACCCGCCCACTCTGCCCCATTGCTCTCAACAGCCTCATCCGTCTACTTCTACAGGAATCAGGCCCGAAAATTGAGCGGGTGCTTGCTCACGACTTGAACAACCAACTTACCGTTCTTCAGGGAAATTTAGAGTTGTTTGAAGATTATCCCGAAATTCCCGAAATGATGCGCAAAGATATGCAGGATGCCGTGCAGGAGGCCATCGACACCATCAGTCGGGCCCGGGGAAAAGCGATGCCCCCCGCCATGGACTCATAAAGAGTTAACCCGTGGGCACTGGCACTTTACGTGAATTCCGTTAGGAAGAACCCTATGGATTACAACGACTGTATTGATCACCCGGAACGATATAATTTTGAGACGCAGGAACTGGGTTCCTGCCACTATCCATCCCCATTAAAGGGCTTTCACTGGATTGATGAAACATCCAGAGTTTTGTTGCCGCAACGCCTCGATATGGTGGAACGTTGCTTCCGGAAGAAGCTCCCGGTTCCCAGTTTTGAGCTTGCAGGTCCCCGGGAACAGATTTTTCATGATCCTGCCTGGACCCGGGCAGCCATTGTCACCTGTGGAGGCCTCTGCCCAGGCCTGAATGATGTCATCAAAGGGCTGGTCAACGTTCTTTGGTACAACTACGGCGTTCAGAATATCTTCGGAATCCGCTACGGGTACCAGGGATTGATTGGCTCCTTCCAACATGCCCCCCGAATGCTGAACCCCGATCTGGTGGATGAGATTCACGACAAAGGCGGCACCATTCTCGGATCCTCCCGGGGAAATCAACCTGTGGACGAAATGGTGGCCAGCCTCGCCCGCCATAACATCAACATGCTCTTCTGCATCGGCGGAGACGGCACCCTCAACGGCGCACATGAAATCGCAGAGGAAATCAAACGACGCGGTCTCGCCATCAACGTGATCGGCGTGCCCAAAACCATTGATAATGACCTGGATTTCATGGACAAGACCTTCGGCTTCGAAACGGCCGTGCATAAGACTGCGGAAATCATAACCGCAGCCCATGCCGAAGCCAAAGGAGCCTTTAATGGAATCGGTCTGGTAAAACTGATGGGTAGGGATTCCGGCTTTATCGCCGCCCATGCTGCCCTCGCCTCCACCGTGGTCAATTTCTGCCTGGTTCCCGAGATGGAATTCAGCTTGGAAGGCGAACAGGGCTTGCTCCGGGCCATTGAACGCCGTTTTGAGATGGGCCGGGACCACGCCGTCATTGTCGTAGCGGAGGGAGCCGGACAGGATTTCTTTGACCCCAATGACATCCAGGTCGACGCCTCCGGCAACCGGTTGCATCAGGACATTGGCCTTCTGCTCAAGAAAAAGATCAGCCAACATCTTGAGAAACGGAATGTCGTTCACACCATCAAATATTTTGATCCCAGTTACCTGATCCGCTCGGTGCCGGCCCAGGGGAATGATGCGATTTTCTGTTTTATGCTGGCCGCAAACGCCGTGCATGCGGCCATGGCCGGAAAGACCGATATGGTGGTAGGTCATTGGAATAATCAGTTCACCCACGTCCCCATTCCTCTGGCAATTCACTCGAGAAAAAAAATCGACCTCAACTCAGCCATGTGGCAGGACGTTTTGGGAGCAACCCGCCAGAACACCTACTTCAAAGGATAAGCCTGGATCCGCTGAGATACAGCTACGTGCCATGTCAGAAAAAATTCTTGTCGTAGACGATGATCCATCCATTCAGCGCCTCTGCTCCCGTATGTTGGAGCGGATGGACCTGGAATGTGTCTATGTGTCCTCCGTGGCAGAAGCGCAGATCCAAAGCCTGGATCAGTTCGCCGCCGCTATGTTGGACATGCAGCTTCCGGATGGATCCGGCACCGAGCTCAGCCGATGGATCTACGGACAACGTCCGGAATTACCCATTCTGATTTTCAGCGGCCGCAATCAATCCGCCGTCACCTTTGCCGTTCCCGAGCAAAAAGTCAGTTTCATGCCCAAGCCGTTCAAGCGCTCGGAATTGGCCGACAAGCTAAGAGAACTTGGCGTTTCTATCGCCTAGACATGCCGCCTGGACTGCCCGAAGCTTTTGCCTGGATTGGCGGCTGTACCCTGTGTGGCCTGCTGCTTCTTCCTGTCTGGATGCGCCTGTTACCCCAGGCCCCTGCACGGGCTGCAGCCCTTCTGCCCCTAGCCGGATTCAGCCTGATCTGCCTTCTGGGGCAGCTTCTTTGGCGCCTGCCCGGGTTGAACCCTCATCCTGCCTGGATGTGGACCGCACTGTTCAGCAGCGGTATGTTCATCTGGGTTTGCTTTGGCAGCGCCCCCCTCTCTGCGGGAACGCTGCATCGCGTACGGGGCGAGGCCATCCGCGGCACGTTGCTCTTTGCCTTGGCCTTTCTTTTTTGGGCCCATATCCGGGGTACTGATCCCGGAGTGACCCATACGGAACAGCCCATGGATGCCATGTGGCTTCGCAGCACGGCGACATCGGAGCAGCCCCCCTTTGCCGACAGTTGGTTTGCTGGAGAAGCTGCGACCTACTATGCGGATGGTCACCACATGATGGCCCTGCTGGGTCGATGTTTCGCTACGCCTCCCGCCCTTTCTGTCAATCTGGCCCAGGCCCTGTTGTTCGCCCTGACCGTGCTGCTCTGTGTTCAGATCATGAAGAGCTGGTTGCCCAAACACTCCATACTCCCCGCTTTCCTAGCCGTGTTTCTCCTTTTGTTCAGCTCCTCCCTCCCCGGAGTCTACGATGCCTGGAGACATCACCAAGAGCATTGGTGGTGGTGGCAAGCCAGTCGGATTCTCCAGGATGGCGAAACCCAGCTGATCACCGAATTCCCCTTTTTCAGTTTTTGGCTGGGCGACCTGCACGCGCACCTGATCGGGCTCCCCCTCTTGCTGATGCAACTGTATCTGGCCATCCAGCTCAAAAAGCGCTGGCGCAGGGGAACCCTCGCTCTGGCGATTCTTTTCTGGGTGTGGAATGCACGGGTAAACCCCTGGCAGGCGCCCGCAGCCCTGGCCCTGCTTGCCCTCCCTTGGGTCGAAGCCTGGTTACTACGCCAAAAGACACCCCGCCTCCACCCACGCGACCTGCAGGCTTTCCTCCCCCTTCTCCTCCTCCTCCCGGGCCGCGCTCCGGGGCTAAGCCCGGAGATCGCGTTCAACCGTTTCGGCCACAGCAGCCCGCTTGACCTCATGATGCTGTTCGGCTTTCTCCTCCCCGGTCTGGCCGGCCTGCGCTTCGGAAAACGCCACCCCTTGGTTCTCACCCTGCTGCTCTTGTGTTGCGGGATGATCCTGACCTGCGAAGTGCTCATCCTCAAAGATGTGTTTCAGAGTCGTATGAACACCGTGTTCAAGCTCTACTACCAAGTGTGGATTCTGCTCGCAGCACTCTCTGCCTATGGGCTGAGCCTGCTATTACTCAGACTCCGCTTACGTTGGCGCATCTTGCCTTTACTCCTGTTCGCGCCGATGCTCCTCTATTCGGGTCGTTTGATTTCCCAGGTGATCCTCAAACCCGTAAGCAGTCTGCACCCGCATTCGGTACTGAGCTTGGATCATGCCCGCTTTTTGGAACTGGCCGACCGGATCATTGCTCCCGGCGACCTGATTCTGGAAGCTCCGGGATCTTCCTATGATGCCTTCAGCTCCGAGTTGGCCACCTGGACTGCCGGTCATGGTCTGCTGGGATGGAGCGGGCATCAAGTCCAATGGCGTCCGGGAGTGCCTCAGCCCGACCTGAGTTGGTATTACGAAGCCGATCCTGCACATCTACAGGCACATCTGCTCTCCAAAGGCATCGACTGGGTTCTGCTTTCCGACAAAGAACGAAATCAATTCAACATTCCCCCCGGATGGGAACTTCACCTGCAAAGCTTCAGCACACAGGTACTCCCCCCTCCCCGAGCCCTCTACCGGGTCGATCGTCCCTAATCCTCTATGGACCCCCTCGTATGACTCGCTTCCGCAGCATGGTATTTCTCCTTCTCAGTATGGGCCTTGGCATTGCTGAGGACAGACTGGATGAGTTTGAATCGGGTTTTCAAGAACAGGAATCCTCCTCCAGCCCCAGCGTACATGCATCCGGAGAAATCACCACGGATGCCTTTGACGAAGCCCTGGTCGAGGTGATGACCCTCATTCTACTGACAGGCGGAGCCGTTTCACACGAGGCCAGTCAGCTTCGGGAAAACGGAGAGCCTCATCTTCCTCTGTTCCGGGTGGATGCAGGAATCCAACAAGTTTCGGATGAGATCCGCGGCTATGACCTGGGCCTGCAGTTAGGCACAGCCGCCTTTGCCCTCGATGCCCGCTGGACCCGTTTCCGGGAGCAGAATGCCAGTCGGGACCTCGATTTGATCCAGACCCACTTTCTCTACCGTATCTCCGGCTCACGCCATTTCGAAATTGACCTGGGCCTGGGCGCGGCCTGGCTGCGAGGAGAGGAAACCCGGGTGGGAGGCTCCTTCAGTCTGCCCCTGCGTGTCTGGCCCTGGGAACATGTCGGTTTTGAACTCCGACCTTCCTGGACAGGATTTGAAGGGGTGGGATTAAGCGATATCGAAAGCTCTATCCTTTTGAAATACGAACACATTGCCCTGCAAGCTGGGTATCGATGGATCGAAAGCGAAGCCGATGTCAAAGGCCTGAGCGGCCCTCGGGCCGGAATCTGCATCTATTTTTAAGCTCCCCTATCTTAGATGCAGGTAGGATCCGCAGGAATCGGCGCGGAACCTTTGGCCCGCGAAGATGTTATGGCCGATTCAACCCAGCCCCAGCCCAGCTTGGACCTTCGGCCCTGCGCAGGACTGGGCTGGTATTGGAACGGAACCTTCGGCCCGTTTTGACGATGGAATCGCCACCCTGGCTTAGCGGATTTACATCGTTTCCCTCCTCTGCTTTTGAAGGGTAGGAACGGAACTTAGGCCTCCGGCCTGAGAATTTGCTTGGTATTGGAACGAAACCTTCGGCCCGTTGTTGCTGAGGAGAGAGCATCCGGATCAAATCCATTCAGATACCCTGAAAGGATACCTGACCTTCAAAGGGGAACACCTGCACGGCTCCGCCGTTTGGGCTGGGCTGAACTCTTCGCGGTCCTTCGGCCCGTAGGCATCCTTTCCCTTCCCCCCCAATCACATCAGCGAGGCCGCTGAGTCGGCATGGTGAAAAACGGGCCGACTCGTCCCGCCGTAGCCGGAACGGCGAAGGAGGAAGGTCCGCAAGGATATCAGCCCGGTGCGCAGCGCCGGGGTTTTGAAACAACCCATTAGAAAACGGGCCGGAGGTCCGCGCAGATCACCCGCAAGGATCTTCACGAACATCCAGCCCCGGATGGGTTTTGCCCCCAACAGGTCTGGTTTCGCCAGAGGATCAGGATGTAGACAGAGGCGTTAAAAACAGCATCATCACATTGCTGATCACACATAAACTGCCGCCCAGGATCAGTAGTCCCAGCGTGAGCATTCCGATGAGGCTTTTTCGGTACCCAGCCTCTGTCAGCATCGAAAACCCAAAGCCCCCTAGAACAACAGCCATTCCGAGGAAAAACAGTCCCCGCACCACCCAGCTGTAGGACTCCACGACGACCCGGCTGGGGCCCGGTAATTTATCCGCAAAAAACAGATATTCCTGACCTGAGGCCGTAACCCGGACCGCATCGCTAAAGCCCATACCCACCAAGCCCAGCGACAGAAAAAAGCAAAAAACAGCCCCCAGTACACAGAGCACCCGGGTAGAAGGGCTCACTTCCGGATTCGTGATACGACGCACAGCCGCGGAGAGTTCATCCCGATTGGCATCAGACATGGCCTGTTTATTCCCAATCAATCCGTCGGATCTCGCGTACGTACTCCAAGGCGGCGAGTTTCCCCAGGACCTCACGCACATCTTTGCCCTGCGTATTTCCCACACAGCGCAGCATGCCCTCCCCGCAGGCAATCCGGCCGGGGCTGCCAGGCCGAAAGTGAATATTGGAATCAATGCGGTGGATCTCCCGACGATGTTTCTCGCTGTCCGGAATACAGAACTCATAATCCACAGAGCGTTTTCCATCTGCAGGTCCCAGCAACCCCTCGCGGTCAAAGGCATCGAGATCAAAATCGATCTTGCCCTGCTCCGCCGGCAGACACAAGGCCAGGCAGCCCAGCAACAGCAGCGCCAGCTTCTTCATCCGTTCTCCTGGCTACGACTACGGATCTCAGCGTGAATTTTATCCACCACCTGCTCCAACGTGAGATAGGTGGTATCCACAAACTGAGCGCCGGAGGCCACTTGCAGCGGAGCCGTTTTCCGGGTGGAGTCGATGTTATCCCGTTTACGCAGACTCTCCAGCACCGCCTCAGCGCTACTGTTGCCCTCCGTGGCGACCAATTCAGCATTACGACGGCGGGCACGTTCCTCCGCATCCGCATCGAGATAAAATTTAAAACGCGACTCGGGAAAGATAACGGAACCAATATCCCGGCCTTCCACCACCAGGCGACCCAGGCTGCGCATCTCCCGGATGCGGTCGACAATAAAGCTACGCACCTCAGGAACCCGGGCCACATAACTCACCGTTTCCCGTACGGCTTCTCCGCGGATCGCCTCGCCGGGATCTTCGCCATTGATGCGGTAGCGAACCGCCTCTTCTTCGACCCGAAATTCCCAACGGCTGCGTTTCATCACCTCGCGAATACCCGCTTCATCTTTCGGGTCCACTCCTTCGCGCAAGACCTGCCAGGTCATGCCCCGGTACATCGCACCCGAGTCTACATAGAGCAGGCCCATTCTGGAGGCAACGCCTTTGGCCACGGTGGATTTTCCAGAGGCGGATGGACCATCAATGGCCACGACGTCTTCCCCATCACGATTCCGCGCTTTGACCAGATCCTCGCGCCAGTGGGCAGCCTCATCCAAATACTGATAGACCCCGTCAAAATCTTCGGCTTCGAGCAGTTCCGAGACTCGGAACAATTCCTGTTGCAACTTCCGAAGTTCGGAAGCCACGGCAGAAGCATTGCTCTCAACGATATCCCGCCACATCCCCGGCTCACCGGAAGCGACGCGGGTGCTGCAGCGGAACCCTCCGCCGATCAAATCTTTCAAGCCCTCATCTTCACGCCACGCCGCGCGAACCAAGGCCGATGCTGCCAAATGCGGCACATGGCTTCCGGCTGCTGCAAGTTCATCATGACGTTTCGCCTCAAGTTCCACCACCCGGGATCCCAGCGATCGCCAGAATTCGGCAAGTTCCACTACCCGGGCCCGTTGCTCCGTGGCAGCACAGATGACGCAGACCGCCTGCTCATACAAATCCGCTTTGGCAGCTTCCACTCCGCTTTTTTCCGAACCACACATGGGGTGGCTTCCAATAAATTCTGCTGCAGAATCCGCCAGAACTGCACGGCACTCCACATCCAGCCAGGCTTTGGTACTGCCGACATCCGTAACCAGGGCACCGGATTTCAACCCAGCTTTCGCCTGTTCCAGCAGAGCAGGCATGGCTTGTACCGGAACGCAGAGGATGACTAGATCCGCACCCTGCACCGCTTCCGCAGGATCGGCAAAGACCGCATCAGCCATCCCCCGCTCCAGCAAGGCGTCGCGCGTTTCCTGGCGACGGGCATAGGCTTGAATCCGCAAGGGACTGCCTTGTTTACGCAGGGCCAGCCCCAGACTTCCCCCCATCAACCCTGCCCCCAGTAAGCTCAGTACCTTCATGCGCGCAATTCCTTCAGCGCAGCCAAAGCGCGTAGATTTTCCTGTTCTGTGCCAACCGTGATGCGCACATACTCCCTGAGCCCGTAGCCATCCATGGGCCGGACAACTACACCCAGTTTTTGCAGCGCTTGAAAATGCTTCCGGCTTTCCCCCGTGCGCACCAGAAGAAAGTTGGTGCTGGAAGGAACCACGTCGAAGCCCAGGGCCGCACAGCCCTCTTCCAGCTGGATGAGACTGGCCCGCGTCCGCTCCCGAATGAGATTCTCATAGGCATCATCCTGAATCGAGGCCAACGCCGCCGCCTGAGCCATGGCATTACAATTGAAGGGCTGACGGTATTTTTCCAACCAGCGGATCAACCCCGCATCCCCAATGCCGTAGCCGATACGCAATCCGGCCAGGCCATAGGCCTTTGAGAAAGTGCGCAAAATCAACAAGGGCCGATCTTCCTTCAACCAGGCGATGGCATCCGGTCGTTCCGCAGGAGGAAGGAGTTCAATGTAGGCCTCGTCCAGTACCGGCAGAGTCTGCTCCGGGAGAGAATCGATAAAGGCCTTCAGCGGTTCCGGGCGGACCTTGGTTCCGGTGGGGTTGTTGGGGTTGGCGACAAAAACCAAACGAGTCTGTTCATCCACCAAGGCCCGCATCGCATCCAAATCATGCGTAAAACCATCGGCCATGGGCGCTGGCCGGGCTTCAGCGCCAAACAAGGCCGCAATCAGCTTATACATGATGAACGCGCGATCACTCATCACCGCATTACAACCGGGCTCCAGGAACAGATGTCCCAGAAATTCGATCAGTTCATTACTGCCATTGCCAAAGATCAGCATCTCCGGATCGACGCCCAGTTTTTCTGCCAGCGCCTTTCGCAAATAGAAGGCGCCCCCATCCGGGTATAAATGCATCTGCAAGGCAGCATCGCGCATGGCTTCCACTGCAGCCGGGCTGGGGCCCCAGGCATTTTCATTGGAGGCCAGTTTAATCATGTGATTGGGATCCAGACCCAATTCACGGGCCACCTCATCTACCGGTCGGCCGGGTTCATATACCCCCAGCTTATCGGTTCCGGATCGGGGCTTTAGTGCAGTAAGATCCGCCATAGCTTAGCTCCGGAATGCGGCCGGGTAGGAACCCAGAACCGTAAACTCAATACAGTGTTCCTTCAGGGCCTCGAGGGCTTCGGCCACATGTGGCTCGTCCGCGTGTCCTTCGAGGTCGACAAAGAAGGTGTATTCCCAAGCCCGTTGTTTACTGGGCCGGGATTCGATTTTGCTCAAATTGATGCCGGCACGGTGCAGCGGCTCCAGCGTGGAGAACAATGCCCCGGTGCGATGACGTACGCCAAAGAAAATCGAGGTTTTGTCCTGACCGGATGGCGGACCATAGCTGTTGCCCAGCACCAGAAAACGGGTGGTATTCCCGGAGATATCCTGAATGTTTTCGGACAGAATCTCCAACCCGCCCTGCTCTGCCGCAAGCCGGGAGGCGATGGCGGCCGCTTCCGGGTCCGAGCGCACCTGATCGGTGGCTCCGGCTGTGCTCCGGGTGGGCAGCAGTTCGGCTTCCGGGAAATGGCGCTGCAGCCAGCCACGGCACTGGCCCAAGGCCTGCGGATTGCTGTAGATGCGTCTGGGTTGGGTCACCCCGGGCTGCACAATCAGGCAGTGATGAATGGGCAGGTAGATTTCGGCCGTAATCTTGAGCGGAGTACGGGTTAAGCGGTCCTGAGTAGGCGTCACGCCCCCTTCGATGCTGTTTTCAATGGGCACCACCCCATATTGAGCGTTGTGTTTTTCCACTTCGTCAAAGATCTGCTCCATGGTCTCGCAAGGCAGGTAGCGTAGGCTCTGGCCAAATTTCGAGAGAGCGGCCTGATGCGTAAAGGTCGCAGCCGGGCCCAGATAGGCAATGGAACTTTCCAATTCCATGGAGATCGCGGCCGACATCACCTCCCGATAGATGGCACGCAAATGCGCATCCGTCAGCGGCCCCTCATTCAGGCCCATGACCTTTTCAAAAACCTGTTTTTCCCGTGCCGGCACATAGACCGGGGCATCGGATTCCTGTTTCAGACGCCCAATTTGCATGGCGGCCGAAATCCGTTCATTCAACAGGCGCACAATCTCCCGGTCCGCAGAGTCAATCCGGGAGCGGTATTCTTCCATACTGCTCATCCCCACCCCCTATCGGAATCACTTTCCAATGCCAAATCGAAAGCGGACACGAAATCGGGGAAACCTGTGAAGCAAAGCGGCCTGTAACCCAGGGAAAAGGCCCATAGGGGATCGAGGCGGCTCAGGCAGGCCAGTTACTGCGGAGACTCTGTCCGTCTCGCCATCGGGTCCTGCTGATTTATACAGGGAGCATGGTTGTTTAATCACCACAGATATCACTGATCCACACAAATAAATTACAAAGGAAGGTTAAATCCAGTGCAAAAAATCCATCTGTGTTCATCCACGGAAATCAGTGCTTGAGTCGATCGCCAGACCTATCAGGCGGAAGCGACGAAGGGCCTTCAGGTCCGGATCTGAGCTACAGAGGCATCCATGCCTCTTGAACACTTCCGCCTGCAGAATGCAGGCGCACCAGTCTTCAATGGACCGCGCCCATCCTGGGCGCGAAGCAGAACCAAAGCCCACTCCGCCTGCAAGATGCAGGCGCTCCCTTCTTCAATGGACCGCGCCCATCCTGGGCGCGAAGCAGAACCAAAGCCCACTTCGCCTGCAAGATGCAGGCGCTCCCTTCTTCAATGGACCTCGCCCATCCTGGGCGCGTAGCAGAACCAAAGCCCACTCTACCTGCAGCCATCCGGACCGCCATTCAGGGGAAGACGAGTGCTTACAAGCGCCAACGGCGCGAAACATACTAGCCCTGGCCGTGAGGCCAGGGTAAAGAACGAAATCGATATCAGAGCCCCATCGGGGTGACACATCGGTCTTGAATCTGGGAATGTGTCAGAGGCCCTGATGTTGAAAGACGAGGCATAAATGCCTCTTGGAAGCTTCCGCCTGAAGGCGGGACTGATGCAGTCTTAGCAAACCTGTCTCAAGTGCAGAGTCCGCAAAGAAATGCGTGACATCTGCCAGGTATCATCTTGTATAAAACAGGACTGCAGCAGCCCTAGCCCTCCACAAGGTGCCAACCCTACCCCATACAGCCTGAATCGGTATTTATGGAGAAACACGTATCCCTGCCGGGCTGTTTGTAATACTTCTTGGATCTATCACCTCCTGCATCTACGCAAATAAAAAAAGGAACATGTATAACTTCAACCAGGAATCCAAATGAGTACAAATCCCCGTGTATCTGTGCGAGCTGTGATCATTCAGAATGGGATGATCCTTCATTCCCCCTTGATGCTTCGTGCCATAGAAGTAGCGTTTAAGCATTAAAAATAGACCCTAGGTAAGAAACATGAAACTGTCCGCGATGCTTCACAAAGAGATGGAAATTTGGGTCGAATCGACACCAGGGAATGACTTCACAGCTCAGCCGCCAGCAGAACCGAAAGCAATTGAGGACTTGGAAGCATCAATCGGAAGAAAACTCCCAGAGGAACTGAAGGGATTCTACACTGAGATGAACGGAATCTGGGACGCTTGGTATTGCTTCAATATTATGCCCGTCGAAGAAGTAATCGAATATAACAGAAAACTAAGATCTGACGAGACTGCAAACCTATACATGAGTCGGGAAGATCATCTTGCCTTTAGCCATGCCGACGGAGATTATTTCTTTTACGCAATCACCACGTCAGGCTATCGTGGAATCTTCAAATGGGATCATGAGGATGATAGTCGAGAATATATCTGCCGTGACCTAAAGAGCTGGGCATTAAAAAGACTCCAAAATCTGTAAACACCCAATCAGGGCCTTCAGTGAACGCCGCTGCGCGTCGTCAGAGGGCGATAGGTTATCCTGGATTGAATGAAGAGAGTACTTAATAAAATATGTATCCTGGTGCTGCTGATTGCTTCGATTATGATCGGTGTATTCAATCATGCTCACATTCTCTCCATCGGAGATGGCCTTTCACGAATAAAGCTGAATGAAGCCCCTCTACCTGAAGGATTTGAGATCACACCTGAGATGGCAACGTTTATCCATGGCTCCATACTCCGCAATGCAGGGCATTGGGGTGCTGATGACGTTTCAATAGCCTTTGTGGATGATGAAGGGTACTACATCTTAGGGAGGGGTGATGTTCCTGATACTCTTCCCTACAATTCTTACACTGCGAGGATTTTGGGTGTCTGTATTCATGGCAAGGATGGAAGAATCCGGGATTCTGGATCTGGGGTATGGGAACGCAAGGGCTATGTACACATTTCCAAAGCAGAGCTCATGAAAATCATATCCAAAGATATGGAGTTAACTCGAGTCCATGATTTATTGGGGATGCCATTTCCTGGAGGTGGGGTATATGACGGCGCTCAAAGCGAAGATGGTGAATCACTCGAAGCCTATCATTATTGGTGCAAAGATGGAGAGGTCGTGATTTTTGGAGACAGATCCAAAGTTGTTGAAATTATTGAGCCAACAATCCTACGAATCTAATGATGCAAGAGAAGCGGAGCGGTTATTACAGTACCCGACCGAATCGGCAACCGCTGATGGGATTTCCCCAGGCCTCACGGCCTGGACTATGAGGTATCTGTCCTTTGGGCTTGGTAACATGAGGTGGAGCTCAGGAGTCTGGCCACACCAACCGGTTCTGACAGGGACAAAACCCTAAGAGATGCACGACGTTCCCAGGCACTTGAGCTTACAAGCGCCAACGGCGCGAAACATACTAGCCCTGGCCATGATAAAGAACGACATCGATATCTGAGCCCCATCGGGGTGACACATCGGTCTTGAAACTGGGAATATGTCCGTGGCCCTGATGTTGGAAGACGAGGCATAAATGCCTCTTGGAAGCTTCCGCCTGAAGGCGGGACTGATGCAGTCTTAGCCAACCTGTCTCAAGTGCAGAGTCCGCAAAGAAATGCGTGACATCTGCCATGAATCATCTTGTATAAAACAGGACTGCAGCAGCCCTAGCCCTCCACAAGGTGCCAATCCTACTCCAAGTAGTCTAAATCGGTATTTATGTAGAAAAAGCGGCTTTTCATGGAAAAACAAAAAGAGATGAAACCACGGAAATCATGTTTTATACCCTTTTTAACTGGAAGCTTCGTTTCGCTGATAAGTGGCTATTCGGTGTTCTTACTCTTTGCTTTTATTTTGGGCGCCGGGTCTTACATCGATGAATCGACTCCAAAGATCCAAGGTTTTTTCACCGCAGCAAGTATCCCTGCCGAACTGTTCGTAACACTTCTTGGATCTATCATTTCCTACATATACGCATATAAAAAAAGGACCATGTATACCTTCAACCAGGAATCCCAATGAGTACAAATCCCCGTGTATCTGTGCGAGCTGTGATCATTCAGAATGGGATGATCCTGCTTTCGAAGTACTTGGATTCTCGCGGCTATTGGTACGTCATTCCAGGGGGTGGCGTTGAAAACGGCGAAACCATGGAGGAGGCCTTTCGGAGAGAAATGTTAGAAGAAGTGGGTATGGAACTGCCGTTTGGGGAGCTGCTGTTTATTCGGGAGATCATTGCGGATCGGCACAGCGAAACAGGTCTCCAACCAGGTTTTCATCAGATTGAACTCAATGTTCGAAGTCATGTTCCTCAAGGGGCGAAACTGGGCTCAACCCTACCGGACAAGGACCAAATTGATTTGATGTGGCACCCCTTGGAGAAGCTCCACGAAATTAACTTTTTTCCGAGGGGCCTCGTTGATCAATTTAAGAAACAAGAGTGGCCCAAGCTGTACTGTGGAGAGATGAGATAGTTCGTGGCCTTCTACCATGCCCGGCAGTTTGACATGTTCCGTCTGCAATAGACTTGTTATGCTCCTGAGTATGCTTCCGCCACAGCTTCGTAGCTTCCTGTCCAGCTCCCTGACTCTTGCGTGCTTGATGCCGGCCCTGCTGTTTTGGGCGGGTCGACTTTTTGGAAATCAGTTGCGCTTGCTCGAAGCCATGACCATGCTTCCCGTACAGTTCCTCTGGATGTCTCTGCTGGGATCTGTGATCGCATGCTGCACCCGCAAAAACAGGAGAATGTTTCTCAGTGTAGCAGCTACGGGGTATCTTCTGTTTCATGTGGCGCTATGGTACCTTCCCAGGCCTCAGCCGGATCAGGCCAGCCTTCCCTTGCGGGTGATTTCATTTAATCTACTCCACCAAAACCAGCAGGTGACGGAAACTACGGAGTGGATTTTGGCTCAACAGCCCGATGTCGCAGTCTTTCAAGAGGCCACACATCTGTGGCCGGAAGCACTGAAAGCCCTGGAGGGGCAACTACCCTATTCGCTGGAAGTCGAGCTCCTGCAAATGATCATATACAGCCGTTATCCCATCCAGAAACCTGAATGGACCCAGAGCGGCCGACGCCGGGGCTTTATTCGATTTCAGATCGACCAGCCTCGCCACCTGACCCTATACGCCACCCATGCGTATCCCGTTAAATCCTTCGGCTGGGAAGGCTTCAGCTGGAGAAAGGAGCATCTGCAGGATCTGTTACCCCGGGATATCCTTGAGCAACCCCAGCAGCCCATCGTGGTCCTGGGAGATCTGAATGCCAGCATGTGGTCACCAGCCTACCGGAACCTGATTCGAAAAACCGGACTCTATAACGCAAGACAAGGTTACGGCATTCAACCAAGCCTTAGCCAGGTGCAGGACTGGCACAGCTGGAAAGCCGTGGCCATCGACCACTGCTTACATAGCCGGGATGTGGCCGTGGCCCATTTCCAACTAGGCCCCTTCCTTGGGTCAGATCATCTACCCCTCTGTGTGGATCTCCTCCTAGCGCCAGACACTCCCTCCCGACCATAAGTCGTGGCAATGCGTAGAGGACTTCATGACCGCCACTCTTTCCAGACGACGCCCTAGCAGCCTGTCGAACGTTGGACTTCGAAACGAAAATTTGCGTGTTTGAGTCGGAACTCAGTCTAATTTAAGGCGAATCGCAGCGCTATTTAACGAAAATCAGACTGAATTTCGGCCAAATCACGCGGATTTGTAGTCGGAGATTCCAAAGTCCGAGAGGCTGCTAGCAGATACACCAGGTTCCAAAGCCCTGAAATGTACAAACGCCAACGGTGCGAAACATAAAAGCCCTGGCTGTGAGGCCAGGGATAAGAAAGAAACAGATACGAGAGCCCCATCGGGGTGACACATAGGTCTTGAACACCGGAATCTATCAGGCCTTCAGCCCTTTTCCAATCAGATGGATCTCCCCAAGGCCTCACGGCCTGGGCTTTGAGGTTTCTGCCCGTTGGGCTTGGTGAATTCGGTGGAGCTGTCTTTGGAAGGCGAGGCATGAATGCCTCTTGAAAGCTTCCGCCTGAAGGCGGGACTAATACAGTCTTCGCAGCGTGGCTCACATGCGCAGTCCTTAGACAAGGTTAGCGAGCTTTACGATATCCAACTTGACGATAATATCATTATTGATACTATTTATGAATATCGAAAATAGAAGATATTCTTTCACAGATGCGGAGAAGCCCAAATGCAATTAGCTTTACGGACTTGTGTCGGGTCTGTGACCATTTTTTCGGCGATGCTCGTCAGCGAAAGTCCAGCCACCGGGTATACAAGACACCGTGGCCAGGTGATCCTCGGGTGAATATTCAGAACGCAAAAGGAAAAGCGAAATCCTATCAAGTCAAACAAGTACTGAAAGCCATTGAGAGGTTGAACCATGAACAGCATTGAAAACGATCACTATACCTACCGAGTGACCTGGTCTGAGGATGATCAGGAATATGTAGGCCTGTGCGCTGAATTCCCAGGCCTTAGCTGGCTGGCTGCTTCGCCCGAAGCTGCTCTCCGTGGAATTCGTCGTGTCGTTGCCGACAGTGTGGAGGATATGCAATGCTCCGGAGAACGGGTTCCAGAACCATTGGCTAGCCGAAAATTCAGTGGGAAATTCATGGTTCGGGTTCCACCGGAACTGCATAGGGAGCTCACCTTGCAAGCGGCGGAAGCCGGGGTTAGCCTTAACAGGCTGGCAACGGTAAAACTCACTCATTGAACCCACAGCAAGCATCCCCAGCTCGAACATGGCGATAATCGAAGACGAGTGCAGAAAGATTGGTTGCAGCTCGGGATCTGTTGGGATTGAGGGGGAATCTATCAGGCCTTCAGCCCTGTTCCAATCAGATGGATCTCCCCCAGGCCTCACGGCCTGGGCTATGAGGGTTCTGCCCGTTGGGCCTGACGAATTCAGAAGTCATAACCTTAGAAGGCGAGGCATGAATGCCTCTTGAAAGCTTCCGCCTGAAGGCGGGACTGATGCAGTCTTCGCCGCTTATCTGTTACGGGCACAGCCCCATCCCGGCTGGCAGCCGGGGCTCCCATGCTTGCCCGCTATACAGGAGCTTAGGCCTCCGGCCTGAGAACAACACTTGCCCCACTCCATCCGAAGAGCGAAACTCTGTTTCTCCCGCATTCCGACCAGTTCCCGCAAAGTGTACTCTTGAAGTTCTGATGTGTATAGGCTCAAATCGACTCTGCACGTTTCCACATCGCCTCCTCAGATCCCTGAAAAACGCAGCCCATGCAGCTCCACTCCAGCACCCCGATTTTCCGCATCTTCGATCTTTCGAAAGCCAAAGCCTTCTATGAAGACTGGTTGGGCTTTGAGAAGCTCTGGGAGCATCAGTTTGAACCCGATTTTCCGATCTATCAGGCCGTCAAGCGCGATGGGATCGAACTGCATCTGAGCGAGCATCATGGAGACTGCTGCCCGGGATCTGCCCTCCGGATTGAAGTGGTGAATCTCTCGAGCTTTCATGAAGAACTGCAGAGCCGTCCCTACCGCTATGCGAATCCGGGAATTCAGGAGATGCCCTGGGGTTGTCTGGAACTGAAGGTCACGGATCCGTTTGGGAACCGCTTGATCTTCTGGGAGGACATACCGGATGCCCAGTGATTCCGGTCTCGAGCAGGCCCGGCAGGCCCTGCGCGACAAGGCTTCTTCTGAAGACGCCGCCTTTCTCCAAGGCTACTTCAAGTGCGGCCCCGGGGAATACGGTGAGGGCGATCAGTTTCTAGGCGTACGGGTTCCGCAGACCCGACAGATCGCAAAACAGTTCAAAACGCTCCCTCTCCCGGAGATCCTGACCTTACTTCATTCCCCCTTCCATGAAGAACGCTTGCTGGCGCTCTTGCTCATGGTTCATCGCTATGGCAAGGCCGATCAGACCGGACAAGAGGAGCTGTTTTCGCTCTATGTGAAGAACAGCCGCTATATCAACAACTGGGATCTGGTGGATGTATCCGCCCCCAAACTGAGCGGCCCCCATTTGCTGAAACGCCCCCGGACGATTCTCTATGACCTGGCCGATTCGACATGGCTCTGGGATCGACGCATTGCCATCATGTCCAGCTGGGCCTTTCTGAAAGTGGGCGAACTCGAGGATACCCTGGCGCTTTGCGAGCGCCTCATGGGGGATCCGGAGGATCTCATGCACAAAGCCTGTGGCTGGATGCTGCGGGAGTTGGGTAAACGGGATCAACCACGTTTGGAGCGTTACCTGAAACAGCATCTGCAGGTTATGCCCCGCACCATGCTGCGCTATGCGATTGAGAAATTTCCCAAAGAACTCCGACAAGCCTATCTTCAGGGAACGATTCCCTAGTCGCGCTCCCTTTCCCCTCCACCCTGCTTGACAGAAGCCAACTCTTCCCTAACGCTGTCAGGCCCTATGGCAGCTCCACAGCACATCATCTGGATTACAGCAGATCACCTCCGCAGTGACCATATCCGTGCTCTGGGAGGAAGCTATGGCCACACGCCAAACCTCGATCGACTGGTTCAAGGCGGGGTAGCCTTCGAAAATTGTTTTGTCCAGAGTCCCTTGTGCATGCCCAGCCGGGCCAGCTTCATGACCGGCTGCTACCCACATCAGACCGGCGTGCTGGAAAATGGTCAGGAGCTGGATGCGGATTTTGAACTGACGGCCGCCCGTTGCATGAGAGCCGCCGGATATCACACGGTACAGATCGGCAAGCTTCATCATCAGTGTCACGAGGATTTCGATCAGGATCCCCGGGCCCGGCATGATTACGGGTTTGATGTGTTCTGGTGTGATGAAGAACCTGGCTGTTATGACGGCCCCTATCTGCGCTGGCTGGCAAGCGAGGCTCCGGATGAGCTGAATCTGTTCCGGGTCCCTCGCCCTACCGCTCCCGGTCGTACGAAGGATGCCACCCATCCTAAAGTCCTTGATGCCCCCTGGACCCATTCCTTCTCCGGCTGGATTGCCGAGCAATGCGAGCGCTACCTGCATAGCTGGGGGGGCTCCCGAGGAAAACAGAAACGTCAATTCATGCATTTAGGCTTCTACGCCCCCCATCCTCCCCTGAACCCGACCCGGGATATGATGGAAGCTCTGGAGGGACAGGAGTTGCCGCCTCTTCCCGACAGCAGCGGGGAATGGCAGGACAAACCGGATCCCCTGGCTTGGCAACTCCGAAATCCGGCGCTGCCCCCGGAGCAGATGGACGAATACCGCCGGCATATGGCCGCCATGGTCACCGGCATTGATTTTGCTGTCGGGCAGGTCCTTACAGGTCTGGAACAGGCTGGCATCCTGGAGGACAGCTTAATCGTCGTCTGCAGTGACCACGGTGATTACAATGGCGATCACGGCCTCATTCTCAAAGGGCCTGCAGGATATGATGGCGTATATAAGGTGCCCCTCTTCCTGCATTGGCCCAAAGGTTTAGAGGCTGGACGCCGTGAACCAGGTCTGGTGGAATTGGTGGATCTGTTACCCACCCTCCTCGGCCTGGCCGAACAACAGGTGCCCGCGGCCATGAGTGGCTGTGACTGGTCTTCTCATCTCCGAGCTGAGTCTGCGGAAAATCTGGGACGCGAGGATGTGTTTGCTCAGCACGCCGGAAACCAGTTCATGCTGCGAACGGCGGAGTGGAAATATCTCCGCTTTCACGCGGATCAGGAGCATCCCACTGAAGTCCTCTATGATCTCAAACAAGACCCCGGTGAAACCCGCAACCGAGCGGAGGACCCCGCATGTGCCGAGATTCTATCCCGTATGCGTGAGCGCTGTTTTCAGCGCCTCACCCAGGCCTCCCGAAGCCTGAAACCCCGCCGATTGAATTTTTAACCCTTACGCTTATGTCTACTTCTATTCCATCTGTTCTGCTCGTAGGGGCCACCGGCTACGCCAATAGTTACCTAAACGAACTGATCCCGCTACACGAACAAGGTGCGCTGGAGTTAAGCGATGCTGTGGTCATCAACCCGGAAGAAGCTGCGGGCAATCTGCAGCGTCTGGAGCCCTTGGGGACCCGGATCCATGCCAACTGGCCTGAAGAACTGAATCTGAAGCGAAAACCCAACCTGGTCTGCTTACCCGTTGGCATCCCCGCCCATGTGGAACTGACCGAAAAGGCTCTGGCCCTGGGAGCCAATGTGTTGCTGGAGAAACCGGCAGCCGGTTCCATGGCAGATTGGCAACGGATGATGGATGCAGAATCCATTCACCCAGGCTGGGTCAGTGTGGGCTTCCAGCATATCTACTCCCCGGAATTACAACGTCTCAAAGCAGAACTCTGCTCCGGTGTTTATGGAGCCATCCATGAGATTCAGGCCTGGGGTAGCTGGCCCCGAGGAGATGCCTACTACAATCGTAACCGCTGGGCCGGGACCCTGGAGCAGAATGGAACCCTGGTGCGGGACTCCCCCCTCAACAATGCTTTTGCCCATTTCCTGAACCTCAGTCTCTACCTTTCCGGCTCGGAACCCCGACGCTGGAATCAGGTCGAGTCGGTGCAAGGAGGCCTGTGGCGCTGTCGGGCAGGATTGGAAAGCTTTGATAGTTGCCGACTGCTCTATCAAAGTCAGGACGGCACCCCGCTGAAATTACTCTTCACGCACAATATGGAAGAAAACCGGGATCCTCGCCTACGTATTACCTGTGCCGACGCCGTGATTGAATGGGGCTTTGGCTATTTGCGGCGTTTTCTGGACCGGGAAGTTACGGAAGAGGCGACCACGGAGCCCCCTCACCGGTTGATGTTCCTGGATATGCTCAAACGGATTGAGAATCCTGAGCACTTTACCTGCCGCCTGCAGGATGCAGGCGAACAGGTGCGGGCCGTGGAAATCGCGCATGAACAGTTGGACATCCAACTGATTCCCGATGATCAATGCCGCGTGCAGGAAGAAGACGGCAGCGCCATCGGGCAGATTATCTGGGAGCGCATGGCTCCCATGCTACAGGAACTGGATTAAGCCCCGGCAATCCGGGGCATGTGAATGCGTTCACTTTCCATCTGCGCCCGCATGAACTGGTGCATGAGGGAAGCCTTCAGCCCAGCAGCATCTGCTGCGTTCCACAGGTTGTTGAGTTCCTGCGGATCCTCCTGCAGATCAAACAACTCCCCTTCATCACTGTCGCGATGCACCGTGAGTTTATAGCGATCCGTGATAAAACTGTTCATATGAAAGCGGCTGTACCCGTGATGATTTTCGGTAATCGACCAGCTTCGTTGAGCGCCATGGCCCGCCCAGCTGGGGCGTTGATCCACTCCCTGTAGATACAGCGGCACCTCGAGCCCTGCCTCCGCAAGAAAGCTGCGTGGGAGGTCCACCAAATTTTGCAAGTCTGCCGAGGCTTCGCCCGCGGGAACCTTGCCCGGGTGGCGGACAATAAAGGGAACTCTCAATAGATCTTCGTAATGATGAATGGCTTTCAAATGCAGGCCATGCTGTCCGAGAAAGTGTCCATGATCGGTGGTAAAGACCACCAGGGTATTTTCCGTCTGCCCCAGGGCATCCAAGCGGTCCAGGATGCGGCCGATTTGTTCATCCATAAAACTGACCATGCCATAATAGCAGGCCATATCTTTTTTAAACTCCTCCCAGTCTATTCCAGCCTGGAAGCCCGCGCCGTGAATCGCCCCCTGTCCTTCTGTAGCGTTGCCCCAGAATTCCGGATTTTGTTCTGCCGCGGCGTAACGGAAGTGTGCCGGATTCTGGTCGTGTTCACCAGGCACCAGGGATCCGGGTTCCATGTCCTCGGGCTTGTACATCGAGGCCCAAGGTTCCGGTACGATGTAGGGAGGATGCGGATCGTGAAAACTGCTCCAAATATAGAAGGGTTTTCCCTCTTCGGCCGCGGCTTCGATGTGATCGATACTCCGCTCTGCCGTCCAGGTCGTGTAATGCATTTCCGGAGGAAGATTCCAGTGACGGTGATCCTCGCTGGTGTAGCTTTTGCGCCGTTCAGGATCATTCCCCATTTCCAACTGGAAAAACTCCCGCCAGTTTTTGAAGCCCTTCTCCTCCATCCACAGGGCATAATGCTGACCTACATGACCTTCATCAGCGTGCATGCGTGCGATATCAATATGTTCAAAGCCGTAAAAACTCTCCTTGTAGTTTTTCCAATAGTCCAGATCGCGGAGCAGAGGATAGGATTCGAGGGAGACGTATTCCTCTGTGCTGAGCAAGGGTTGAAAATGGGCTTTCCCGATCAAGGCCGTATAAAATCCTGCTTCCTGAAAACGATCGCCAATACAAGGAACCGATTCATCCAGTTTGGTGCCCAGTGTCCAGGCCCCATGCTGGGAGGGCATCAAGCCCGTCAGCAAGGTCGCCCGGGTGGGCGTGCAGGTTGGATTGGGACAATAGGCACGCTGAAAGCGGGTTCCCTCCTTGCAGAGCCTATCCAAATTCGGCGTGGAAATCGCGGGATTATCGACACCGAGCGTAAACCAGTGTTGTTGATCAGAGGTAATGAGCAGAATGTTGGGCTGGGACATATTCCAGAACTAACGACTCCCAGGCGCAAAGAAAAGTCCTCGTGGCGAAAAAGCTACAGGGAGCAACCGATGATACGGTAGCTCCCTGTTTAAGAATCAAAACGGGCTGTTCAGCCCCTGCTGGGATTATTGAATTGCCTGACCATCCGTGGGGCAGAATTTCGCACCCCCGGGCAATTTGGTACCACAACGGGGGCAGAACTTTGCGGTGGTGGTCGCCGGGACTGCCGGAGCACCCGGGCTGGTCACATTGGCAGGAGCGGCTTCCTGCATGGCGGCGGCTTTCAGGGTGGAGGCATCCTCGCGCAGCACCTTATCAATTTCCGGAAGAGCTTTGCGGATGGCGTCATCAAACGCCAAACGTAAGACCTGCCCGGCGTCATCTTTGCTCAGACGCACATCGGCATCTCCACCGGTACCAAATCCAGCATAGCGGAAACCAAAGCCATTGGCGGTATCGGTGCGTTCAAATTCACTGAATTCAGCCATACGCACTTTCCCATTTTCCGGGTTCACCAAACGAATATCTACACCAACTTCTGTGGTGATCTTGGTGTTTTCTTTGCTCACCCCACCAGCGCGGCCACCCAGCAGTTCCTGTGCAGCTTTGCCGGTGATATTCAGGAAGTTGTCCGATTTTTCCCGTTTCACGCGGAAGTTCGTGATTTTGCCCAAGACGAGATAATCAATTCCGTCCACCTGCCCCATCCGGGTCAGTTCCGCGTCTTTGACAATGCCTTCGAGATTCTGTTCCTGAAGCAACTGGCCTAGCTGGGAACGTTCAATCACTTCAAAGCGATAGGTTTTGTGCATCAGCGTGGCCAGCTGATCTGCGGCCAGGAGTTCCAACTCATTGCCCGTCACCGAATAGCCCAGAATGTCTGTTGTAGCTGTAAAAGGAGGAATCCCCACCCGGGCGCGCACCTGACTGGAGGGAGGTGGAGGATACATGCCCACACCACTGGTGGTCTGATCCCGCTGCGAACTTTCTCCGGTACTGGCACAGCCGGACAGAAACATCAAAGCGGCCAACGACAAACAACTCACAAACAACTTCATAGTAGTTTCCTTACACAAACCCATTTCATCATGGTAGATACGCAGTTCAACTCGCATGAAAGCCCTACCCTGTCAAGCGGACCCAAATGCAGATTTCCGGGTCCAAAAACAACGGAACGTTTACGTAGAATTGACAAATCCTATCGCAGCATTTAGCCACGACGAATGGAGACAAGTGAGGAAACCCGCTTCCCGAACTGTGATACGGAAGAGATCCAGTTTTTAGGACAGATTCAACCCAGTGGCTACCTGATTCAGGCGGACCGACAGGAGCAACGCATCCGCTATGTCAGCGCCAATGCGGGGGAATTGGGTGCCTGGAGCGCAACGGATCTCCTGGGACGTCCCTTAGAGGAGCTGTTTACGCCTAGCCTTTGGGAGGATGTGCAGGCCTTGAAGGAAGGTGGCCAGCTCTTCCTGCACCGGGACGAATTGTTTCCTTCACTGAGCGGGTTTCTGCAAAAGCATGAACACTGGATTCTGCTGGAACTGGAAGCAGCCCTTCCCTCCAGCCCGACCCATGACAGCTCCAAAGCGCTAGCTAAACTGATGCTCTGTGAACATGAAGAGGCCCTGATGAACTGCTATGTGGAGCAGGCCTCTGAGTTGTTAGGTTTGGACCGGGTCATGCTGTACCGCTTCGAACCGGATCACAGTGGGGTGGTCACCGCCGAGGTCAACCACAGCCAGGAGCAGGACTACCTGCATCTACGTTTTCCGGCGGGAGATATTCCTCAGAATGCACGGAAACTGTATCTGCAGAATCCCTTGCGCCTGATTCGGGATGTGGAACAGGATCCACTGCCTGTGCTGCGACAGGAGGGCTGGCCGGCTCCGGATCTCAGTCATAGCCTCTTACGTGCTGTCGCTCCAGTGCATCGACAGTATTTGCGGAACATGAAGGTCCGCGCGGCGCTATCCATGCCCATTCAATTGAAAGAGGGCGAACTCTACGCCCTCCTCTCCGCCCACCATGCGCAGCCGCTCCAACTGGATAGCGATCGGCGAATCCTCCTTCAGGAGCTTACAGAGAACTTCCGCTTCCAATTAAGGCACCTGAACAGCCAGGCCCGGATGAAGTTTATGGACTTCCGAGCCAATCGCATTCAATGGCTGGCTCAACAGCTTTTGGATCAGCTCATTGATGGTGACCCCGCTTCCCTCGAACAAGAGCTGCTTGACATGTGTCAAGCCAGCGGACTGATCATTCAATTTCAGGAGAAGCTCTTCCAACTGGGCCTCTGTCCTGAAACGTCCTTCCTGGAACGGCTTCAGGAACAACTCGATCAATCCGCCCCCTTCGGCACTTATGTAACCGACAGTTGTGCCGCGTTGCATTCCGGATTGGCTCCGCATGCTGAACAGGCAAGCGGATTGATGGCAGCCTGGAGTCATGGCCGCCAACAGGCTGGCCGGCAGCTGGCCCTGTACTGGGTAAAACCCGAACAGGTGCGGGAGGTGGATTGGGGAGGCAAGCCACCTGATGGCGACAACGAAGTCAAATTAGCTCCACGTCGCTCCTTCCAGAAATGGAGACAGGCCATGTATCAGCACTCCAGTCCCTGGAGCGAGCAGGAGCGTTTTGCCGCATCTACGCTAATGTTGGCCTGGCAGAAATTGCCAGGCCTCACCTAAGATTCCCCTTCAGCCCCTTCCAAACTCAACCGGCCATTATAATGGTCCCCGCTGGCCGGGATATGGCACATAGAATGGTAACACTTTGGCGCTTGTTATCTCATACCCAATCACATTGGTTGTTTGAGTGATGGGAGCAGAACGTGAGAAAGCAATTAACTCAACCAAGAGGTAAGAAGCATGAATACAGTTGAAAACAAAAAAGGATCGGCCACAGTTTTTGCGATAATCGGTGTCGTGGTTGTTGGGCTGGTCATTTTCTATTTTGTCAGTGATCCTTTCAGTACGAGAGTGGATCAGGTCGCCAGCCAGGCCACCGAATGGACTCCGGAAAACATTCAGAAAGACCCTGTGGGCTATCTTACCTGGGCTCTGAAAGAAACCGGAAAAACCGAACAGCAGCTGAATGCCAGCGCCCTGTCCCTGCGGACCAAACAGAACCAGGCCGACCGTCAACTCACCGCAAAAAGCGCGGACCTGTCCAACTACACCAAGTTGTTGGAAGAGATGAAACAGGCCTATAAAGATGCAGCAGCGAACAGCGCTTGGCCCGCGAACGTGCGGGGCATTCAAATGGAAGAAGCCGTACTCAAAGGCAAAGTGGTGGAATCCAACGATAAGATCAACCAACTGAATGAACTGGTGGGCACCTACCAGAAAACCAAAAGCGTGATTGGCCGCAAACTGGGTGAAGTGGAACAGAAGCTCACCGAGATCCGCAAACTGCAGAATCAGCTGAGCACGGACCTGGAAATCGCCAAGGTGAATAAATCCGTGGAAGGCATCGGAGATATCAACGATAAGCTGATGGCCATTATGGATACCTCCAGTGCCCTGGCCAACGACAGTGGCGACATCAGCCTGGACGACCTCGTCTCCCCTTCCAATGATCAGATGGTGGACGACGAGTTTTCTAAAATCATGGGTATGTAATGACAGACCCCATTGTGCCGAAACAGCCGCCACCGCGTGGCTGTTTCGGCAAACTTGTTGGATGTTCCGGACTCATAGGAGCAGTCATTGCCGGGTTGATGCTCATCGGCATGTTCACCGACTGGAACGAAGAGCGCGAGCTCGACAAAGCTGAGCAGGCGCAGGCGGAAAAAACGGCGGAATTGCAGGAGGATCTCGATGCATTTTCCCGGAGCCATGCCCCGGAAATGCGGCAGGCCCTGGACAGCCTCGTTCAGCTGGAGGCTCTCACCCAGGCACGACTGGATGAACTGCGCAGGGTACTCGAGGGTCTGGGACGGGTTGCTGAAACTGACCCTGATTTTCAGAACTGGCAGGAATCGCTTACCAAGCTGCACTCCGATCAAGAACAACTCCGCAACGACATTCAGGATGCCTTTCTCGCCTACCGCAAATATCAGCTCAGTCCCGACAGCGGACTGGAAAACAGCTACCAGGATTTGATTCAACAAGGTCGGGAGGCTGCAGAGGCCACCCGTAGCCGT
This sequence comes from Verrucomicrobia bacterium UBA6056, assembly GCA_002429005.1. Taxonomy (GTDB): domain Bacteria; phylum Verrucomicrobiota; class Kiritimatiellia; order SS1-B-03-39; family UBA6053; genus UBA6056. Next base: position 71,458 of record DIYK01000041.1, on the reverse strand, counting down.
TACACCCAACTACGAAGCGAACTGGAACAACAGGAATAAGCTCATGGCCTCCAAGAAAAACCCTCTGGGAAATCTGATATTTTTTGCCGTTCTCGGCTTCATCGTGTTTGGCAATATTAACCGCTGGAAACAAAGCGGAGGAAGCAGTTCCTCCTCCAACAGTAGCAGTCACAGCCATGATCCTCGTACCTTTCGAATCGTCTCCGGCTCGGAAAACAAGGAACTGGAACCGATTCTTCAACGCTTTGCCAAGAAGCACAAACGTCCGATTGAGGTAAAGTATCTAGGTTCTGTAGATATTATGCTCCAACTCGAGGAAGGACGGCAGATGGACTACGATGCGGTGTGGCCGGCCAACTCGCTGTGGATCACCCTCGGAGACAGCCACAAGGTGGTGAAACATGACCAGAGCATTCTCCACTCCCCCGTGGTTCTAGGTGTAAAACAGTCGGTAGCCATTGACCTGGGCTGGGACAAGAATCCGGTAAAAATTGCAGATGTACTCGAGGCCGCGGAAGCCGGAAAACTGAAATTCGGTATGACCTCCGCAACCCAGAGTAATTCCGGTGCCTCCGCCTATCTAGGCTTCCTCCATGCTCTCGCAGATTCCCCGGATGTGCTCAGCATGGAGAACCTTCAGGACAAGGAAGTTCAGGCCCGCACCAAACGGCTGCTGCACAAGGTCCAGCGCAGCAGTGGCAGTTCCGGCTGGCTCAAGGATATGATGATTGAGCGTCCGGATGAAATCGATGCCATGTTCAACTACGAGTCCATGATCATTGAAGCCAATAAAGTGTTCCAGAAACGGGGACAGGAGCCGCTGATCGCCATCTATCCGGAGGACGGCATCATCATGGCCGACTCCCCCTTGGGCTATGTAAACAAAGGCGACCATCCCGAGAAAGAGGACTTTTTCCGGGAACTTCAGGCCTACCTGCTCAGCGAAGAGGTGCAGAACGAAATTCTCGCCATGGGCCGCCGTACGGGTCTTATGGGCTTGAACCGGGATCAGGTGGATGAGAAAACCTTCAATCCAGCCTGGGGAATCGATGTGGACCGCGTCATCAGTTCCGTTCCCCTGCCCAACGAGAACGTTATCCGGGAAGCCCTGATGATGTATCAGGAAGGCGGACTCCGCAAACCCTCCGCAACCGCCTATGTCCTGGATTTCTCCGGGAGTATGACCGGGGCTGGTGAAGCTGATCTGAAGCGGGCCATGCGAATGTTGCTGGATCCGGCCCAATCCCGTCGTTTTTTCTTACAGCCCTCTGATGAAGATATTCACATCTTCGTGCCCTTCGACAGCTCCCCCCGGGAAGCCTGGATCATGAAAGGGAATGATCCCAGCACCCTCTCCAAGACCTTGGGACAGGTGGAGGCGTTACAAGCCGGCGGAGGTACCGATATTTATGCGGGTCTGATTGAAGGCATTCAAGAATTACAGGGGCAGCAGATCACAGAATCCCATTTCCCCTCCGTGTTGCTGATGACCGACGGACGTTCCCAGGGCAGTTTCGCCCAGGCGAAACGAGCCATCGAACAAAGCGGAATTCCCGTGTATCCCATCGCATTCGGCAATGCTGATGACGGGCAATTAAAACCCTTGGCTGAACAAAGCGGCGCCCGGGTCTTCCATGGGCACTCCGATTTGAGTAAGGCCTTTCGGAAAGCGAAGGGATACAACTGATGCGTCACATTCTATTTCTGATCTTCAGCAGTCTGCTGCTGTTGTCCTGCAAACCCTCCGGCAACGGCGGGGGCGGAGGCCTGCTGGGCGGGGGCGGAGACAGCTCCAAACCCAAACCCATTGACCCGAAAAGCCTGGAGGTTATCTCCCTGTTTGTCGGAGGGGAAAAGGTGGCTTTTCTTGAGAACCCCAAAACCCGGGACCTGCTCGCCCGCAACCACGGCATTCGTCTGGATGCGATCAAAGCCGGCTCTGTGGAAATGGTGCGTAGTCTCGACACCCAAGGCAAAGATGCGCTTTGGCCCTCCAACGATATTGCGGTGGAGTTTTTTAAGATGAGGGGCGGGAAACCGGTCAAAGATGACATCATGTTCAACAGCCCCATCGTCGTGTATACCGGCTGGAACGTCGCCAATGCTCTCATTCAAGAGGGCTATGTCCAGAAGCGGAACGAATCCTATTACATCATTAAATTCCCTGAATTGCTGAAAGACATTGAAGCCGGTAAAAAATGGAAAGATATCGGGCTCAACCTCTACGGTAACCTCAGCATCCGCTGTACCGACCCCACCAAAAGTAATTCCGGAAACATGTTTGCCGGTCTGGTAGCCAACATGATGAATGAAGGTGAAGTGGTAGAACTGGATGATATAGGCAGTGTAGGCCCCAAAGTGGACGAATTCTTTGGCAAGCTGGGCATGATGGAACACAGTTCCGGGGATATTTTCCGTAAATTCATCGCTACCGGCATTCAAAATTCCATGGTGGTGGGCTACGAAAACCAAATCATTGAGTTTATGCTCGCCCATCCCAACAGCCGCCAGGCCATCCAGAGTTCGGTCTGCATTCTCTACCCGCAACCCACCGTGTGGAGTTCGCATCCGGTGATTGCCCTGAATGAGAAGGGCAAAAAGCTGATCGAAGCGCTTAGTGACCCGGCGATTCAGGAACTCGCCTGGCGGGAGCACGGTTTCCGCTCAGGACTTATGGGCGTGACCCAGGATGTGAGTGTACATGGTCACCCCAACATTCCGCAGAACATTGAATCCGTCATGCCCCTGCCCACCGCAGAGGCCATGGATGCACTGGTGAGACTGCTCAGCGATTCCTGATCAGGCCCCACACCTATGGAAAACTCCGGATCCTCAGCCTGTAGATCCGGAGTTTTCGTTTTATAGAATCCCTCCCCTGCGCTCTGCTTCATACAGGCCTTCCCTGCCGGGGGCAGAGAGGCCCTTCTTGCCCCGAGCCTTCCATTGACTTCCGCCACTTCTGTGTCATTCTCATTAGATGGATTTTTTGACTGCGATTTTTGATTTTCTCTGGCCGATCATTGGCATGTTCCTGCTCTTCGGCGGAACCGTGCTCGTACACGAATGGGGGCATTTTATTACCGCCCGCATGTTCGGCCTGCGTATTGACACCTTCTCAATCGGGATGGGTCCAGCCATATGGTCAAAGGTACGCAATGGGGTCAAATACCAAATCGCATGGCTACCCATTGGCGGTTACGTGGCTTTACCCCAGATGGACATTACGGGCTCGGCCTTCGAGAATGACGATGCAAAAGCTGGAAAATTGAAGCCCGTCGACCCTTGGAAACGCATAGTCATTTCACTGGCAGGGCCCTTTATGAATGTGGTCACAGCCTTTGTGATCTGCCTATTGGTATGGGCCATAGGAAAACCCTACGACCCCAACCCTGAAGCTGCAGTGATCGATCATGTCTCCGTGGGCTCAGCTGCACATGAGGCAGGATTACGTTCAGGAGATCTTGTCCTGAAGGCCAACGAAGATCAGGTAAGTTTCTGGCAGGATCTACTCATCACCTCCATGTTGAATGATCATGTGGATCTGACCGTAGAGCGGGATGGCAAGGTCCAAACCTTTTATGATGTGCCGACCGAGGCGAATTCCATTGGATTTCGGGAACTGAAGGGCGTCTACCCCTACCCTGGGGATATTATTGATATCTATGTTGGAAAACTCTTTGTGGATGGCCCAGCTTACAAAGCCGGTATCCAACTGGGAGATTTACTGAAATCTGTAGACGGGCAAAGGATTACTTCGAGCGACATGTTCTACGAAGTGGTCCAGCAATCCAAGGGAGCCCCGCTAGAGCTCGTTATTGAACGAGAAGGGACGGCAATGACCTTTGAGTTACAGGGAATGGCCCAAAAAAATGGCTCCTACTTGATTGGTATCGTCATGGGTGCAATTACAGAACCCATCCACCCGAACCCTTTCAAACAGATGCAGTATTTCACGGGTTCAATCACCCGCACCTTGAAAGCATTTTTACGGGAAGAGGAGCGCAACGACGCTGCCAAAGGGATTGGTGGATCGGTGATCATTCTCGCAGGCATGCATTCTCAGCTTAAGGGAAGTATTATGCAGGGACTGTGGTTCACGGCCTTAATCAACGTCAACCTGGCGATCATCAACCTATTGCCCCTGATTATTTTGGACGGGGGGCATATCATGATCTCCTTGTATGAAATCATCTTTCGGCGAACCCCAAACAAAAAGCTCATCACCGCAGCTGCAAATGTTATGGTCGTTTTCCTGATTTCCTTAATGGTCTTCTTGACCTTCCGGGATGTTTCCACTCTCCGCAGGGTGAACCGAACCATCGACGAAGAAAATAATCAGCAGGAACAACCGGTCTTTTCTACACCTTCTCCGGAAACGCCAGAAGCTGAGCCGACTCCGTGAAGCGCCGTTTTTCGCACGATAGTACGAGCTTCAGCCTGATCCCGCTGGATGTGGAGGGCGCTTTATTTGTCAGCCCCATGCCCTTCGGGCGCTATGACCGGGAGCATGTGTTCCGGGATTTCCGGGCAGCCGAGTTGGACCGGGTTGTGGTTCTCCTGAGCGATGAGGAATTAAAAAAACGCTGCAGTCGCAACCTCAAGCGTCTTTACGAACGCCAGGGCTATGAGATCACACAGTTTCCCATGGTGGATTTTCTTCAGCCCGGGCATACCCACATGGACGAGCTCATCCCGGAGTTGGTCACCGCCCTGCGCCAAGGTGAACGCATGGCCGTGCATTGCCATGCCGGAGTCGGCCGGAGTTCGGTGGTCGTCGCCTGTATCTGCGCCGTTGTTGGGGATATGGATTTGGATACCTGTATTGCCTTTGTGAAAAAAAACATGGAGACCAATATCACTGTCGAGCAAAAGCATTTCATTGCCGGCTGGATTGAACGCCTGCATGAAAGCCGTCCGGGTGAACCGGTCCTGTTGCGCTCCGCCGAAGTGATTGCCACCGGAACCGAATTGCTCCAGGGCCGGACTTTAAATACACATGGCCATCGTATTGGCGAAGAACTGACCCGCTATGGCATTCCCCTGCTCCGGGAAACGGTATTACCCGATGATCCCCAGGCAATCGAAACGGCCGTGGCCGAAGCCATTGGCCGCAGTGATCTGGTCATCGTCACCGGGGGCTTAGGCCCCACTTCGGACGACCTTACGCTGGAAGCCTGTGGCAAAGCCATCAATCGCCGCGTCGTGCGCAGCAAACATGCCGATGAGCACATGGAGGCTTTCTTTGCCCGCCTCCGCCGCATCCCCACTCAGGCGCAGCGGGATCAGGCCTGTGTGCTGGACGGCGCGGAGGTTCACATGAACCCTGCGGGCATTGCTCCCGGACAACGCATCATGCTGAGCCGATCCCGCCACCTGTGGTTACTGCCCGGACCTCCACGGGAACTGGACGGGCTCTTGCACTCCGCCCTCCTTCCCTGGTTGCGGGATTCCACGGCACGGGAAGACCGGGTGCAACATGTGTTCCGCTTACTGGGCCAGAGCGAAAGTTCGGTTCAGGCCGAAGTAGAAGCTCTGCTTCCCCCACCCTCAGTGAAACCCGCTTATTGCGCCCGCCCGGGTTCGGTGGAACTCCGTTTCAATGGCCCCGAAAAAGCCGTAGCCGAGATTGCAGATAAGGTTCGGCTGCATTATCAGCGCGACCTGCTCAATGAGAGCGGACGAACGACGGAAGAGGAACTCCTGGACATTCTTCGCCAGCAGAAACAAAGCGTCAGTGTCGCCGAGTCCTGTACCGGAGGCGGCTTGGGACAGCGAATCACCCGGCTGCCGGGTAGTTCCGAGGTCTTTCGGGGAGGCATCATCGCCTATGCAAATGAAGTCAAAGAACGGGAACTGAAGGTTCCCAGCTCCGTGCTTGCCCAGCATGGTGCGGTCAGTGACAATTGTGCCCGTGCCATGGCGCGGGGACTGCGGGAACGCTTCCAAACGGACTGGGCCATCTCGGTGACCGGCATTGCTGGTCCGGGTGGCGGCACGCCCGAGAAACCCGTCGGGCTCTTTTTTATCGGCATTGCCGGCCCCAACGGAGTGGATGCCTTTCATTATCAAGCCAACGGCAACCGCGCTCAGATTCAGGAACATGCCACCCAACGGGCTCTGGAACAGCTCTGGCGTGCCTTGAGCGGCAAAGCACGTGCATGAACAGGCCTCGCTTGAAACAGGGTCTATTTCCGCTCTGCATCATGCTGAGCCTGTTTGTGGTTTCCGGACAGAGTCAGGTGGCCAGCCCCGGGCTATTCCCTTTCTCACCGGATAAAATCGCCCATTTCGCCGTCTTTGCAGCCTTGGCGACCAGTTGGATCCGCCTGCCACGCTTTCGCGATGCCGGGGCACGCGGAAGCTGGACGGCCTTTGCTCTCGCTGCGGGTTTCGGAATCTTCGATGAGTTTCGTCAAAGCTTTACCCCCGGTCGCAGCGTCGAAGTAGCCGATGCCCTTGCCGACGCCCTCGGCGCGGCCACCGCGGTGCTGCTCTACCGAAAGCTGGCCTGGTGGCGACGCCTGCTCGAATGGAATCCCATCCCAAAGCAGCAGGTCGCCGGCGAATCAAAAGGAGGATAGGCCTCCGGCCTGTCAGCTACCCAAGCGAATCCTCAGGCAGGAGGCCTAAAAAACAACACAGCGCGGGAAGACATCATCGGCGCGGAACCTTCGGCCCGCGGAGATGTGTTGGAGGGACAAATCCCAGCCCAGCTTGGACCTTCGGCCCGGTGCTGGACTGGGCTGGTATCGGAACGGAACCTTCGGCCCGTTGCATGAGGGAAAGAATCCCGAAGAGGTGAACAGGAAAGCGACTCCAGATGCCCAAGCGGGGCGGGGGTGTTCCGATGTTTCAGGGAAGCAATCCAAAAGATGTGAACCAGAGCAACAACTCCACAATCCCAAGGGGCCGAAGCTTCCGTTCCGATACCTAGCACTGATAGATGAAGATTAAGCAAAAGAGTAAGATTAAGAGGAGGTACGGAGAACGGAAGTGGAAGGCAAAGGAGGATAGGCCTCCGGCCTGTCAGCTACCCAAGCAAATTCTCAGGCCGGAGGCCTAAGCTCCGTTGCTACCCTTCAAAAGCAGAGGAGGAACATGATATAAATCCGTTAAGCCAGGGTGGCGATTTCATCGTCAAAACGGGCCGAAGGTTCCGTTCCGATACCAGCCCAGTCCAGCGCCGGGCCGAAGGTCCAAGCTGGGCTGGGATGGGTCGCCGCATCAAAAAAATCATCCCCGCGGGCTGTAGGTTCCGCGCCGATCCCCGATCCACCGGTCAGGAACAGATCAAATTCCAATCCTCCCAGAAGCTGGGATAGGATTTGGCCACCACGCCCGGATCATCCAGTTTCAAGGGACCCAGTGCCGCCAGCGGCGCAAAACTCATGGCCATACGGTGATCATCATAGCAGGCGATTTCCTGACCGCGCAGCTGCAGCGGAGTGGCGTCGATGTGCATGACTTCATCGCCTTCTACGGTAATGCGTGCACCCAGTTTGCCCAGTTCGGTCTCCAAGGCGGCAATGCGGTCGGTTTCTTTGATGCGCAGGCTTTTCAGGCCGCTGAGGGTGGCGGGAATGCCCAGGCCGGCGCAACAGACGGCCAGCGTTTGCGCCTGATCAGGAATGTGAGTGAAATCCGCTTCAAAGCGTTCTGCTCTGGGTCCCGGGCGCAGAACCAATCCCTGCTCCGTAAAGCGGCTGATCACCCCCAAGGATTCAAACAAATCCACCAAGGCCCGGTCCCCCTGCAGACTGTCCTCCCGCAAGTTCAGCAAGGTCAGCTCCCCCGCCCCCCGCAGAGCCAGGACACTGTACCAATACCCTGCAGCGGACCAGTCTGACTCCACCGTAAATTCGGCCGCTTGAGCCTCCTGCGGCTGCACCCGAAAGAGATCCGCATCCTCTTCCACCTGGAGCCCAAGCTGTTTCATCAGGCCGGTGGTCATCTGCACGTAGGGGCGTGAGGCCAGTTCCCCATCAATTTCCAACTCCAGACCTTGCTCCAGAAAGGGCGCGATCAAGAGCAGCGCCGAAATGTATTGGGAGCTGACGTCGCCTGCGATGCTGATTCGTTGAGCTTTCTGCTCAAATCCAGTGATCTTCAGCGGAGGAAAGCCTTCCTCGTTTTCGTATTCAAGATCTGCCCCCAACTCCTTCAAAGCTTCCGCAAGCAAGCCAATCGGACGTTTCTGCATTCGCGCGGTTCCCGTGATCCGTGCGGAGCGGCCGGCGGCACAGCACCAGGCCGTGATAAAACGTAATGTGGTCCCCGCATCCTGCGCGTTGAGCGTTTCCTCTTCCGAGGCCAGTAAGGATTGAAGAATGACCGAATCCCGGGCAGCCGATACATTATGGAGCCTGTAAGCCCCCTGGGAAAGCGCCTGCAGAATCAGCGCTCGGTTGCTTTCACTTTTACTGGCCACCATGGGCAAGGTGGCAATCGGTTCGGGTGGGGGCTCGGGGATCCAAAAACTCATGCGCGATTCCTTAGTGCAGTTAGCGGAAACAAGCAAGCCCGCCCAAAGAATCGAGCCACAATCCACACCTGTTTGCTCAGGTTCTCCCGGGATTCTCACCCGGGGAAAGGCCTCATCCCCTATGTTGTGGCGTCCCTGGGAGACTCAGGGCGAATCGGCCACAATATCTTGTGTTTTTCCATCACATTCCACGCAAAAACCCTTGTGATGCCCCCCCACTATGCTAAACGAATTCAAACAGAAATCCTGCCCAATCGGGCTCCTTCCCTTCCCCTCTATTTTATGAGTGATTCCCCAAGCGACTCCACAGTTCCTCCTGACTATTCCTCCAGCAGCATTACCGTTCTCGAAGGCCTCGAAGCGGTCCGGAAACGGCCCGGTATGTACATCGGCGACACCGGCATCCGCGGTCTACATCACCTGGTCTATGAGGTGGTGGATAACTCCATCGACGAAGCGCTGGCCGGTCACTGTGACTGGGTGGAAATCACCCTAAATCTGGATGGATCGATTACCATTGCCGATAATGGGCGTGGGATTCCCACCGACATGCACAAGACGGAAAACAAACCCGCGGTGGAGGTGGTCCTAACGGTCCTGCACGCCGGGGGTAAGTTTGACAACAACGCCTACAAAGTTTCCGGAGGTCTGCATGGTGTGGGTGTGTCCTGTGTGAACGCCCTCAGTGAATGGCTGGAAGTGGAAGTTCGCCGTGACGGTCAGATTCATCACATGCGTTTTGAGCGTGGGGATACCGCGAAAAAACTGGAAGTGTTGGGGCACACGAAAGAAACGGGTACCCGGATTACCTTCATGCCCGATTTCGAGATTTTCGAGACCCTCGAATTCCAACGGGATATTCTGACCAATCGTCTTCGAGAGATGGCCTTTTTGAATCGCGGGGTTTCTGTGATTCTTCAGGATGGCGGAGAGAGTTGGAAAGAGGAATTCCACTATGAAGGCGGTATTTCCGAATTCGTCTCCCACTTGAACCAAAACAAAAGCCCCCTGCAGAAGGATGTGATCTACTTCCAGAAGGAGCGGGATGGGATTGGCGTCGAAATTGCCATGCAATGGACGGATGCCTTTCAGGAAAACACCTTCTCCTTTGCCAACAACATCAATACGCATGAGGGAGGCACCCACCTTAGTGGTTTCCGCTCGGCCTTGACCCGTAGCATCAACAGCTATGGCCGGAACAACAAGCTGATCAAAGACGATAAGAACGGCAAAGGAGGCATGAGCGGGGATGATATCCGTGAAGGACTCACCGCCATTATTTCCGTCAAAGTTCCTGACCCACAGTTTGAAGGCCAGACCAAAACCAAACTGGGGAACAGTGAGGTCCAAGGGATTGTGGAAGCCGTGGTCAATGATGAGCTGGGCGTCTATCTGGAGGAACACCCCCAGGAAGCCCGCAAGTTTATTGAAAAAGCCGTTCTTGCTGCGTCTGCACGGGAAGCCGCACGGAAAGCCCGTGAGCTGACCCGCCGAAAAGGCGCCCTCGATTCGGCCGCCCTCCCCGGTAAGTTGGCCGACTGTTCCGAACGGGACCCTTCCAAATGCGAAATCTATATCGTGGAAGGTGACTCCGCCGGTGGTTCCGCCAAACAGGGTCGGGACCGAACCTTCCAGGCCATTCTTCCGCTGCGTGGTAAAGTACTGAATGTGGAGAAAGCCCGTCTGGATAAGATTCTGGGAAATAATGAAATTCAGACCCTGATTACGGCCATTGGCACGGGAATCGGCCGGGACGATTTCAACATCGAGAAGCTCCGCTATCACCGCATCATTATCATGACCGACGCCGACGTCGACGGTCTGCACATCCGCACCCTGATTTTGACTTTCCTGTATCGGCAGATGCCGGAGTTGATTGAGAATGGCTACGTGTACATTGCCCAGCCGCCTCTCTACAAAATCATGCGCCGCAAACGCGAAGAGTACATACAGAATGATCCCGCTCTCACCTCGATGCTGCTGGAATTGGGTTCCGATGGTGTGAGCGTGATGGATGCCGAGGGCAATGAAGTTCTTTCCGGTGAAGAGTTGACCTCTACCCTCGCTCTGCTCAGCGAACTGGAACCGCAACTGGAAATTCTTCGCCGCAAGGAAGTGGACCCTGCGGAATACGTCGATGCCCGCACGGAAGAAGGCGAGCTCCCCCTCTACGCCGTGCTTCAAGGCAGCGGCAACGAACGCCAGACCCAATTTGCTTTGGATGAGGAGCAATTACGACTCATCATGAGTGAACTGGAGGAAGCCGGAGCGGAATTCCGATATGTGGATGTGCAGATCAACCGCAAGCTTGCCAAACAACTGCAAGCGCTTCAGGAGAAAGGCCTCCCCATCGATCGCCTGTTGAAAGCGACGGACAGCGCCCTGTTCAGCTTGAAAGAGGGCGAGAAAGAACTGGGTGATGTGGCCATGGGCATGGACTTGCTCGACCGCACCCGGGACTTCGGCAAGCAAGGCATGACCATCCAGCGCTATAAAGGTCTGGGTGAAATGAACCCCGAGCAGCTGTGGGAAACCACCATGGATCCCACTCAGCGCAAACTCACCAAAGTTGTACTCGAAGATGCAGTCAAAGCCGACCAGATCTTCACCGTGTTGATGGGAGATGAAGTCTCCCCCCGCCGCGACTTCATCGAGGCCAACGCCCTCAACGTCCGCAACCTGGACATCTGACCCACTTTTTTTGAAGCGACCCTATGGATCCTACACAGCCCAACGACCCTCCCGCACGTTCCGTCGAACTCGTTAACATCGAAGAGGAGATGCAGCGCGACTACATCGACTATTCGATGTCCGTGATCATTGGCCGTGCCCTCCCTGATGCACGTGACGGTCTCAAACCCGTGAACCGTCGAATCCTCTACGCCATGAAAGAAGGTGGCTGGAGTCATACCCGTCCCTACGTCAAATGCGCACGTGTGGTGGGTGAAGTGATGGGTAAGTTTCACCCTCATGGTGACTCTGCCGTATACGACGCCTTGGTGCGCCAGGCTCAGCCCTTCTCCATGCGCTTTCCCACCATTGACAGTCAGGGGAACTTCGGTTCCATTGATGGAGACCCTCCCGCAGCCTATCGGTATACGGAGTGCCGCCTGAACCGTCTGGCCGAAGATCTGCTCGCAGACATCGACAAAGAAACGGTCGATATGCGCCTCAACTTTGACGAAAAGCTTTGGGAACCCACTGTGCTCCCCAGCCGGATTCCGCATCTGCTCGCCAATGGCAGCACCGGGATTGCTGTGGGGATGGCCACCAATATTCCTCCCCACAACCTGGACGAATTGATTGATGGCCTGGTGCACCTCATCGAACACCCGGATTGCAGTATCCGGGATCTCATGCAGTTCATCAAAGGTCCGGATTTCCCCACCGGAGGCATGGTCCGCGGCGTCAACGAGATCATTAAGATGTACGAAACCGGTCGTGGCCACATCCGCATGCGCGGAAAAGCTGAGATCGTGGAAGATGCCAAAGGCAAAGAACGCATCATCATTACCGAAGTCCCCTACGCTCTGAACAAGAGCAGCATGGTCAGCAAAATTGCTGAACTGGTCCGGGACAAACGCATTGAAGGGATCTCGGATGTCCGCGATGAATCCGACAAAAGCGGTATTCGGGTTGTCGTGGAAATCAAACGGGCCGCGATGGGCACCGTGGTTCTGAACAACCTCTACAAACAGACCCAGCTGGAAAGCACCTTCGGGGCCATCATGCTGGCAATTGACAATGGCCGCCCCCGGGTCATGAACCTCAAGGAACTGCTCAAAGCCTTCCTCGATCACCGCTTTGAAGTGATTACCCGCCGTACCCGTTTTGAGCTCAAAAAAGCGGAAGCCCGGGCGCACATCCTGGAAGGTCTGCTCATCGCCCTGGATAACATGGACGAAGTGGTGCGGATTATCCGCGCATCCAAGAACCGCGATGAAGCCCGCAGCCGCCTGATCGAACGCTTCGGCTTTACCGAGATTCAGGCCAACGCCATTCTGGAAATGCGCCTTTACCAGTTGACCGGTCTGGAACGGGATAAGGTTCAGGCGGAATGGGATGAAATCCAGAAACGGATTGCCTATCTGAAGTCCCTGCTGGCTGACCCCAAACTGATCTACGCTGTGATCACCGATGACCTGCGCGAAATGCAGCAGTCCTACGGAAATCCCCGCCGTACCGAAATCACTGCGGATGATTCCGAAATCAATTTCGAAGATCTGATCGAGGATCGCCCCTCCGTGATCACCATCAGTCACAAAGGCTATATCAAACGTATGGCGATGGATGCCTACAAAGAACAGCGCCGTGGCGGCCGGGGCATGAAAGCCATGACCACCCGCGAAGAAGACTTCGTGGAAAGCATGTTCTTTGCCTCGACCCATGATATTCTGCTTTGCTTCACGGAGAAAGGCCGCGTGTTTTGGAAGAAGGTTTACGAGATTCCGGAATCTGCCCGCGGGGCGCGAGGCAAAGCCATCGTCAACCTCTTGCAACTGCAGGAAAACGAAAAGATCACGGCGTTCATCCGAATCCGTGAATTTGATCCGGAACAGAATCTGGTCTTCGTCACCCAGAACGGGATTGCCAAGAAGACCAATCTGGCCGACTTCAAGAACGTCCGTACCAACGGGATCAAGGCCATTGAGATTGAGGAGGACGACCTGCTCGTTCAGGTCCGCCTGACCTCTGGCAATGATGAGCTCATGCTGGTGACCTCCGGCGGGATGTGCTGCCGCTTCAACGAGTCCCAACTGCGTCAGCAAGGACGCGCCACCCGCGGGGTACGGGGCATCAAGCTGCGCGAAGGCCAGAAACTGGTAGGTATGGTGGTTGCCGATCCCGAGGGCACCCTGCTCACGGTGAGTGTCAACGGCTACGGCAAACGAACCCCGGTCCCGGAATACCGTGAAACCAACCGTGGCGGTCTCGGGGTAAAAACCATTATTGTCAATGATCGGAATGGCGACGTGGTACAGGCCTGTATGGTCAAAGAAGATCAGGCCCTCCTGATGATCACGGAAAGCGGTGTGGCCATTCGCATGAAGGTGGAAGACCTTCGTCCGATGGGCCGGAATACTCAGGGCGTCCGCCTGGTGCGCCTGGATAAAGAAGACCGCCTGGTGGCTTGTATTCCCATTGATCGTGAAGAAGCCGAAGATGCCGAATTGGCGAAGCCCGAAGAAAGCGAGGGCGATGCCGTGGAGGAGGTCGAAAGCGAAGGGGTGGAAGAAAGCACGGATGAATCCCATGACGAAGCAGAAGACAGTTGATCCTCTGATCTGCTCTTCTCTAGAATGCCGGCCTTGTTGCCGGCATTCTTTTTCGAAAGGGATGAAGGGAGCCCTCGGCCTTCAGGCCATGGGCCCCAAACATCATGTTAACCCAAAATGATACCGTTCGGTTCTTTCGTTGGTCTCAGGTTGCGGCCTGTGGCCTGAAGGCCGACAGCTACTACAGCCATGCCGAGTTCCCGTAAACCCTTTCTGCATTCCATCAACCACTTCCGTGGAGTGGCCATTCTTTTCGTGCTCCTCGTGCACTACAGTCCTCTGGCCTCTTGGTCCGGTGAGCTGCCCTATCATGAACGAGTGATCAAAAGTCTGATCGGGAATGGCACCATTTTCTTTGCATGGATCACCGGGTATCTGTTTGAGCATGTCTATGTAGGACGCTTTGAGTACCTTAGTTTCATGAAGAAGAAGCTGGAGGTGATCCTCCTGCCCTTCCTGTGTATGTCCCTGATTCCGGGACTGATCATCCTCCTTGGCCATCCCGATTGGGTGGGCTATTCCGTGGCACAGGGACTCCCGCTGTGGCAGGAGTTGCTGGAATTTTTCTGGTACGGCCGGGCCTTTTACCCCTACTGGTACATTCCCATGATTCTGGTATTTTATGCCATCTCCCCCTGGGTGGTGCGCATGATGCGTTCATCCCGACTCCCGCTCTATACCGCCCTGCTCTTTGTTCCGGCCCTGTTGCTGCATCGACCCATAAACAATCAGGGGGTGCTGCAGGCCCTGCTCTATTTTCTGCCCGTGTTTCTGTTCGGGGCGACCTGCTCCGTTCACCAGAAGCGAATTCTGCCGCTCTTGAAACGCTTTACCCTGCCTCTCTTCCTGGTCGCTCTGGGTTTGGCCCTCTTTCAGGCTGCGTTCTATGAACAGCCCGGAACGCAGCATAAAGTGTGGAATGAGTGGGGAGGCCTGGATATTTCCATGATCCAGAAATGCATCCTCTGCCTCGCCGTCTGGGGGCTCCTGGATCATGCTGAAGACAAAGAATTTCCACTTCTGGTCACTCTGGCGAAGTACAGTTTTGGCATCTATTTTCTACACCCCTATGTGATCTATGGACTGACCGCAGGGATCTCGTTGTGGATCCCGGAACGCCAGGGGCTGTTCTGGGCGATGGGCTCCGTCGTGGTGATCAGCAGCCTCAGCCTCCTGCTTTCCATGCTGCTGAAGCGCCTCTGCGGCAAACAGAGCCGCCGCATCCTTGGGGCCTGAGCAGCCCAGGGCAGGAGCAGGAAGGCCTCTTATTGCTGAAAGCGATTGATGCGGCGTTCCTCCGCAACCGAACGTCTGGAAAAATAGTTCTGCCGGCCATCCTCGCTGATATGATCTGGCTGAAGCGTAATCTCCATCACATACAGGGTCGTGCTGCCATAGCCCCGCAGCCACATTTCGAGTTCACGCAAAGGGGTCGTAAACCCTAGGATAAACGCCTCAGCCGGGTAGTATTTTTCTTTCTGAATCCGTCCACAGCCCACCTGATTCCGAACGCTCTCCAGTTCATAGGATCTGAGACCTTCCCGCGAAGGACCGGGATCATCCACATAGCCCTCCCGCAGGGCCTCGTTATGAAAGAGGAGCATAAACTGCTGGTGGACTAAATATCGGCTCAGCCGCAGCACCACATAGCTTCCGCCATAGAACAACCCTGTCAGCAAAAGGATGCGCAGAAGTTTATTGAGCTTCAATGTCATGAAAACGTCCGTAATCGATCATCAGTCGGCCATCCTGGAGACGGGACACATTATCCACAAAGCGGTAGCCGGCATGGATATCCTCTGCAGCGTAGTAATGTCGCGCATAGATATCCTGTGCATAGGTATCGTCGTGGCCGGATAAGGTTACCACGATACCTTCCATGCAATCCATCAGATTCTCCCGGTCTAATCCATACAGGGGACTGTCTTCATCAATGGGATGCATCACCATCCAGGACAAGGTGAATAAAGGAGAGCGCTTCCGAGCCAGCGTGAGATCATGCAGTTTCTTCAGTCGGTCCCCTTCCTTACTGACCTCATCTTTGACCAACGTCATCTCTACGGTGGCATCGACAATCTGGTTCCCCCGGGCATTTCCGCACTGAAACACCAAAAGATCCTCTCCGTCCCGCTTCATAATCACCATACTTCGGCTGAACAGAACTTTCGATGTGGGGCGGGATACTTTGGCAAAGATCAACCCGGTTGCCAGCGCGACGCCAAGCAAACCCACTGCCGCTTCCAAAGTTACAATGAGATTAGCATGGAGATTCCCCGGCGTGAGTTGACCGTAGCCGATGGTAGACATGGTCTGCACCGAAAAGAAAAAGGCGTCGGAAAAGGAGTTGGCATCCGCGCCATTCACCGAACCCGGCACCAGAAGATAGAGGCAGGCGAAGAGCACATTCATTAACAGATACAGAATGCCCATAGCCGAGAACAGGCGGATCCATCCGCCATCCATGAAATAGAAATACAGATCATGGCGCAGGTCACTGGGGGTACCTTTGCGCACTGCGTTCTGCATATCCTCCACCGCATGATGCCGTTCCGGCGTCCGGGGCCGTCCCACTCCGGGAGCTCCGCGCGCTTCAACCGGTTCCGCTTCGAGATGCTGTGCCTCCTCCATGGGGGCCATAAGCATATCGAAGAACACCAGCGTCACACAGCCCAAGGCAATGAGGGTGACAAAAAGACCGGCCGACATGGTTTGGGAGGCGGGAGCCAGCAATAGAATCAGAATGCCCAGGAAAACGCGACTACTCACCCGCGCACGGTCACTGAGCTCCGCTTGTTTCCGCTCCGTAACTGAATCAATCGCCGCCACCGACAGAATACAGGCTCCCACGGTGCAGGCCAACAACCACCCATATTCCGGTTTCAGAGGAAGCGCATACGAGTCCAGACTGACAACTTTTTTCAAGGCCACCCCCGTTGCCACCAGAGCCATCTGTAAAGGCAAGTGAGCGTAGATCCAAATAACCGGCATGAGTCGTTGTAAACGGACCTGGGCTCCGGCAACGTCATCGAAATAGATCCACCATAAGGCAGAGACCAACAACAGAAGTATCGCAGCCTCCACATAGACAGCAGGCGTCGCCTCCCGTTGAGAAAGCGTCGTCAGCACCTTCACAAAGGCTTCCCCCAGCACGATCAGAGTTAAGAGACCAAAACGTTCAGAGAGATGCCCATAATCCATGGGGATGTCGGCCATGAGGCGTCGCGCATGCATGGGAAAAGGAGACGCAAACACCAGCAGGGTCCCTAAGACCCATAACCCATAGGCCCAGGGTGGATCGACGAAGGCCGAAAGCAGCCAAATCAGTCCTGCCGAACCAAACACCGCTCCCCAATACCGCGAGGTTTTACGTCGTTCCTCCAGACGATAACAAAACCAGGTACGCACATGTAGAGCAGCAATGCCCCCCTGAGCCAAGGCAAAGGACATGGCAAAGGCACGGTGATACCCATCGAGCAGGAAGGGGGCAGACACCGTGATCCCCCCAATGGCCATCATCTGAAAGAGCACAAACAAGCGATGAAGGAAATCGTCGATGTTATAGCGGTTCATGTAAAAGGTAAACCCGATCCAGGAAACCCACAAGGGCACAAACAGTCCGCAGAAAGACAGGATGCCCAGCATATCAATATGTTTGCTCAGGGCATCACCCAACTGAATAAAGGACGCGACAAAGATCAGGTCAAAGAACAGCTCCAACCAGGAAACCCGCTTTTCCCCTTCGGGGCTGTGGAGATGTAGAATGGGATGATGAAACCAGCGACTGCGCATAGAAACTGTCTAACGGAGGAACGGAGGACTGCAAGTCATGGGCATCACCGGAATTCAAACGTGGTAGACCTGCATCTCACCCGCTTTCGTGAGCAGCGCAAAAGAGCCAGGCTTCATCCCTGCCCAAAGCTTCGAGTAGCTCTCCTTCATGGAAAGGCTTCCCAAAACGCGGGGAGCCTCCGGCTGATGGGGGGAAAGCTGCTGGATACGCCCCTCAGGATTCAGTGCCAGAATCTCTCCTTTATGGGTTGCGCAAGCTAACGAGCATACACCCAGCTTCTTCAAAGGGCCCCGAGGACAAAACAGTGTTCCACTCTCCAGATGCACCACGGGTAACAGCTCTGGGTGGTTACATGGATGGGGGGTAGGAAGAAAGGCGTCTCCCCTTTCGAGCATCTTGACCACTTCAGGCTCAGGCTCATCACAAAAATAGATCCGATCATCAGCCAACACACATGGACGGGAACGAAGCACGGTAATGTCCTGAGGCCACGCTAGCAAATCCTCCATTTCCCAGCTGTATCGGGATCGTATTTCGACACGTGGATTGGGGCGATATTTCGTTGGGCGCAGGTCCTGTAACTGGCGTTCAATGACCTCAAGCCTCCCAGGCTGTCCCAGCACAGAGAAATAGGTACCGGAACTGGATACACTGCCTGTCACACTCTTCGCATCCACTCCGACTTCTACAATGCTCACTCTGGATTTGTCAGGAAATTCCAGGGCTTCCCCTTCTGCGTGCAGGCGCTGATCACAAAACAGATAGAGCATGCGGCCACTGGGGTGAAAGGCCAGTTTTGGATCATGGCTGTAGCCCTTCAGGCTTCCCCTCGCCTGCAGCAGCGTGCCCGACAGGGTCCCCACGCAAAGAAACACCTCGTTCCGCTTTTTATACAACAGGGCAAATTTGGATGCGGTGGAACAGAAATCGATCAACTCAGCCTCATCCGGAAAGGCCTCGAAACGGTAGGCCGCTTTCAAGGTCCGCGGCGATTCAGGCTTGGGACCTTGCGTGCTCTGGCTGTTCTGTTGGCGAAAGCGCAGGAGGTCTTTCTGTAAAGGGATCCGCTTTCGGGTTACAGCCCGCAGATTGTCCAGGATAACCGGGTTTCGTTCCGCCACCCAGGGCTGCGCCATCCGAAGCATGCGATCATAGTGTTGATCCTGCTCCAGTTCTCTGAGCGAGGGAAAGATCCGTTCTGCAACCTGAAGGGTCAACTGGGTCCGCTCTAGCTTTCCTTGTGCTTCCCGTTCCAACTGTTTCCATTCCCGGTTCCATTCTTCGAGACGTTCCTGTTTTCGGATCTTTTTCAGGTATTCCACCTTACACTCCAAGGCCTGGACGGAATCCGGCCAGCCTTGCTGAAGAATCGCCAAGGCTCGTTCGGGATCCTCCAATTCGTTTTCTGCAAAGTTGGCCGCCCGTAAAAACAGCCTCCGCCCAATCAGCTCCTGTACTTCTTCTTCCAATAATGCCTGAGCCTCTTCTTCGCAGCCCAACTGTCGATACAACTCCACGGCCTGTAAGCGGGCTCGCTGTTTAAGATACAGGTCAATGGCCCGCTGGAGTTGCCCGGCTTTGGCAAACAGTCTAGCGGCTTGTAAGGGGTCATGGAGCTTCTTCTGCCAAATTTCCCCGGCTTCACTGTAGAACCCCCCACGCTCCAGAGCTGAGGCAGCCCCAGGAAGGTCTCCTAAAAGTTCCGCATAAATATAGGCAGCACGACGATAGGCGCCCCGTTGTTCCTCTTGTTTAGCCAGGTTACGGTATTGCTGGCGAAGTTGCTCCTGGGCATTGGCTTCAATGTGCCAGGGATCGACAGCTCCCCCACCCCCCAGGTTTCGAAAATTGTAGCTCGTATTCCGCGAGCTTAAGGTATTTCCGGCGGGAGCTTTCCCCCTGGCCTGATTCAGGCTGGAGAGCGGAATCGCAAACTTTAAGCCTTCCTTTGGATTTTCCTTCAACATGTCCAGGAGCCGCTGGACTTCCTTATCTCGTTGGCTCTGATTTTCCCATTGATCCTGCCGGAGTCGCTGGGAAGCCCAGTTTTCCATTTTGTTCACCCAGGTTTCACCTTGCCCGGGTGATGTGGGTACCCATTGAGCTACCCGAAACAGAGCTTTTGCCATACCCAAGGGCAATTTGGGTCCTGTTCGCTTTCGGGCTTTGTCCTGGAGGGTCTCAGGAAGATCTTTCAGTTTTTCTTCCCCAATGTCCTCTTTCCCTTGCTGTAACAGCTCCTCCGGTTCAGCTTCCACAGCCCATTCTGTGCCCAGGAAACGACGCTCCAGCGGAGGGAGAACGGGCATGGGCAACCAGCTACGGCTTCGGATGTCAGGCAACTCAAGGAGAAAGGCAGGGTCGACCCGATCCTGCTCGCGGTATTGAATCTGTCCAAGTCGAGGCAACACGAACAGGAATCCATCTCCGGGGAGCTGCTCTTTTTCTGAATCCGTTAGTTCAGGAAGCAGTTCGCTCCCGACGGGGTAGAGAATCCGTTCCCCGGCAGCTTGAAGGGGAATCGATGAAATTTGGACATGCGTTGGCAAGCCCTCCCCTAGAATCAATAAAGCAGGCTTTGGCTCCTGTGAAAGGCCGGAGGGACAGAGGTACAATGCCAAGCTCTCGATGTCCACATCCCAAGAGCAGAGCTCACGTAACCAGGTATCCGTGGTCGCAGGATAAAACAGGATGCCTTTACATCTCCCGGTAGACACTCCGGAATGACGTTGCACGCGTAAACGCTGTGGAATCATAGCAAGGCCCCCATCAGCCCTTGAAACAACTTCTCCGTTGCAGCAGGCGTCAACGAAGCTTTGTTGAGCAGAAAATGGTCATGGCCAAAGCGTTCTCCGTGCTCGGTGCACCCCACAAAAAACTGCTGCATCACCACCAGAGAAAGTTTGGGCTGCTGGGGGTCGGAAGGAATGATGTGGATGAGATGATTGGCATCCAGTAGAATGCGACTGCCATTATCAAATGAAATCCCTAGCTCCTCTGTTCCGGCTTCCGGACGAAACCAATAACAGTTCTGACGGGAATGAAGCGTTTGCCCCTCACTCAACTCACATCGATCCTTGAAGGTAAATTGCTGTAGATTGCCTTTCCGGTTTAAGATTCCGAAACGATGGCCATCCAAAAACAGCCCTTTAATTTGCCAGCGGAGGCCCAGCTGTTTGGCATTCATCAACCTGTAATTACGTTGGGCCGTATGATGACTTTGAGGCACCCACCTATTCTCCCGGAAAAAATATCGCATCTGCGCAAACTTCAGCGTCATGCCATCCGGGCCAACCTGAACGGATCCTTTAGGGTCATAGGGACTCCCTTGTTCAGGAGACTTCAAGACCCAGTCCCCCGGTGAAGCCTCGAACCAGACTTCCCGGTTCGCTTTGATCGCAAAATGTCCTATCTCATTTTCAAGCACGGCTACGGCCTGAGGTTTGGTTTTATGTGGTAGCAACTTCAAGCTACCTACATGGACCCCCAGTTTGGCCCAGTGGATCCGTCTCGTGTCCGCATAAAAATACTGAGAGATATGCTCTAGATGTGGATCCCGAAATTCATCCAGTTTTGCACCGCTGTAGGGTTCATATAACATGGCCGTTCCCGCCTGGATGATCACGAGTTGTTCGTCCAACAGGCCGCAAAAGGCCCGGCGATCGATGAGCGCATCCCGTTGAAGTCGTTGTTCAACCAGAAGTTGTCCGTTTTGCGTATCCACTTCCACATAGGACCAGTCGATCCGCCCCACGCGTTTTTGAGCCAGAACCAGCCATACCTTGTGCATCGAGCGCAAGCCCATCCCGATCGGAATGCGTAGCTCCGGCTGGAGTTGCAGCAACTTCGGATACGCGATTCCTGTACGCCACTGAGCCAGCATCACCCGATCACTGCTGCTTAGGTACACATCCCGGTCTAAACGACAGGTCAACAGATTGGAGGTATCGAAAGGAAGGCGGATGGGACAGGGTTTTAGTTGATAGGCCGGAAGCTCCTCCTTCTGAGCATCATCCTTCTCCGGCAGGGTCAGCATTCCATCTAAGTCCAAGCTGGCCTGGCGAAGCAGTTTCAAGCCGCTATTTGACCATTGATGGATCTCTACCTGAGCATGGTAATCCACCAGAATCACATACAAGGGAGCTTTCCGTTGAGCGAAAGCGCCCCTTTGGATCAGGTGAGCTAAACAGTTTTTCTCTGTAACCAGCATCACGGTATCTTCAGGATGTTCCTCCACAAACTGAATAGCGGCTGCAGGGAACTCCAGATGCGCCTCGGTGGAATACAGGTAGTCGGTCAATCCATCCCGACTCTGGAGATGCACCGGTTCCAAGCCCTCCCCCGCGGGACGTAGGATGCGAAGGTGTTGACCTGGCTCAAGTTGACAGCCAATCGCCAAGGCGGAGGCCAGGCTGAGCATTTTGGGTTCTCCCCACATGCGGATGCCATTATCCAGTAGCAGAACTTCCCGGGCTGCGGGTTGATGCGGAGGGCGTTCCCGTTCCAAAAAGAGGGCCTCTCCTTGAGATAACCGCAACAGGAGGAGTTCATCATCATAGGCCAACTCCCCGGGTAACAAGCGATCCAGATCCCCCCGGTTGCTGATGTCTTGGTAACCGCCATCCGGGAGGGATTGCGATTCCGAAAGACGCTTCGGCAAGGAAAGCGCAGCTAAGGCCTGTCGAGTCAACTCTTCCAAGGGGGCCCATTCCGCTTCCTGGGCCATCTCTTCCAACATTCCTCTTAAACTTCCTGCAAAATCCAGATCCAAGGCTTCGGGCTCCGGCAGCGCATCAAAACCACTTTCTGCATGCAGCTCAGCTTGCTCAGGACTCAAGGAGCTCAATGTTTTCAGCTTGTTCAGCACTTCATGTTTGAGCTCTCTGGCCACCACATCCGAATTCAGGTACCGGAAGTCGATTTCCCGCATCCGCTCGACAATCTGCTTCGCTTCTTCCGGTGATCCACGCTGATCCAGTTTGGAAAACAAAAAATCCGCACAAGCGCTCTGCTTTGAGGTGGAATTCTCTTCCCGAAAACATCCCAAGCGCTGCATTTCCTGAACGATGGCTTGGGTCTCCGGGAAGTCCGAAAGCTCAGCCAGCAGTTCATCAACTTCCTGTCGTAGCGCCACAAGAAACAGAATCACCAAATCCAGTGGCGGTAGGCCCTGAGGAGCCAAGGATTGCAACAATTGAAAAATCTGTTGCTGTGGAGAAACACTTTTCCCTGAAGCAAGCTCGACAAAGCTCCCATCCTTCGACCAACGCCACCAATGCGTTCCGGGGGCAGCGAAATAGCTTTCCGCCAGATAGAGAGCCTCATCCATGACACTGCTCCACAGCCCAAGCTGTCAGGATTCTCGAGCTGGGTGACCAGCCCTCTCCAGAAAGTTCTATGAAGTACCCCTCGGGATGAAACACCAGTAGATCAGAGCTCGAGGTGCCACAGGCACGACGAATCAAGGATGCAGGCAGCCTGGGCTCCACGGTAAAGCCCAGCGGCAGGGCCAGTCCTTGCTCGACACTGTAACGTTGTCCTTGAATCGCAGGCAGCCGTTGCCCCCCTCGCAGCCAGAGTTCGCCTTCCTGACTGACCCGAAACTCCCGCCCCTCCAGCATGGCTGTCGGGACATGCCGCAGCCAACGCGCCCACTCCGCCAATGAACAACACAACAACGTTGCTTCCCGGATGTGAACGCTTCGCTGCAGGCGTAGAGAGCAGGATTCCGGGGCCACGCGGGGAGCAGGCAACGCAGCACAGGATTCTAAAGGGAGCCATTCCTCAAGCGTACGCCAAGGCCCTTGGGGAAGTTTTCCATGCGGCAGATTGTGATCCAACGGAATCAATCGATCCTCCGGATCCACCGCAAACAGGGCGAGTCCCCTCCAGCGCAGGCGCAGTTGTTCCGTCTGGGCATCCGGATCCGTCCACAACACCCAATAGCGCTTATCCTGAAGGCAGAGCTGCAGATCAGCGTGATGACGGATGCGGGGAAGATGAAAACGAGCTTCCTGTTCCGTCAACTTCAGCGTCCAGCGGATGCCGGGGTTCATGCAGGCTCATCTCCCTCAGGAAAGCGTTTCCACAGCTGAGCACTTTTCAGCAACACGTAGGAACGTTGCTCCTCATCCCGGATCCATTCAGCCCGACTCTGTAGTACTTGTAAACGCTCCCGCATTAACTCAGGAGATTCTGCATCCCAGGATTGTTCCAGGGCTTCTAAATCCCGATACACCCATTCCGCATTCACCTCTTTCACCTGATTCGCGGCTTGTGGATGCGGTTTGGCAGAAAGGGCATCCTGAAGATATTCCTGAACCAACTGGGCCACACTTTCCATTTGTTCTTCCCGATCCCACACATGTCGCATCACCCATAGATCTGAGACATCCGCATGCCAGCGGCCGGCAAGAATCGCTGAAGCCGCCAGTACACGTTGCATTCTCACCACACGACGATCCGAGAGCGGCACTCCCAATTTCCGCAGACGCAACACCAACTGAATGTAAGGTTCACGGATGGCGCTTAGATCCACTTCATGCAGTCTCGTACTCAGTTGACGAATATCCTCCATGTTCAACGAAGAACCCGGAAGCTCTTTCCGCGCATCCAGCTTCCATCCCAGTTCCATCAGCCCCTCCAACTCATCTGCAGGAACGGCCCCACACACAATCCGAAGGCTGAAGCGGTCAAAGAGGGCCCGCAACGCTTCATCTTCAGGCAGGTGATTCGATGCACCCACAACCATTTGCAGAGGAAGTTTACGGAGTTCACTCCCTCGCCTGAATACCCGTTCATTCAACACCATCAGCAAACTATTTAAAATCGCGGAGTTGGCGTTGAGAAGCTCATCCAGGAACACCAAGGAAGCTTCGGGTAACATCCCCTGAGTATTGGTGACTAATTCTCCATCCCGCAGTTTGCGGATATCAAAAGGCCCAAAGAGCTCGTTTGGTTCCGTAAAGCGAGTAAGCAGGTAATCAAAATAGCTGCTTTCCAATCGGGTACTGAGTTCCTGAACGACTGCACTTTTCGCAGTTCCAGGGGGGCCGAGCAGAAATACATTTTCTCCGGCCAATAGCCCCACGGCCAAAAGCTCGATCACATCATCCTTATGAACAAAGGCCTGTTTCATCGGACGAAGGACTTCCTCCTCCAAACGTCGGGCCAACTCCAATGCGGGGTCGATCGGGTTCGTGGGTGCAGGGGGATCAGAAGGCAAACAGGAATCAGTCATGATAGAGGGGTTTAGGGGTACTGGCTGCGAAAATCCGCAAAGCTTTGGACAGGACTGCGAAGCTTCAGGGCATGCTGAAGCACAGGAAGATCTTCCAGAATGGGATCCGGGCAGCTATGTAAGCGGTCCAGAAAGAGAGTTCCCAAGGCCGGGTTCCTCAGGAGAGTCTCCACCGTGTCCGCAGGCCAATCCAATGCCAAGCCGGCACAGGACAAGGGCCATCGTTTCGCCTCCTCCCGTAGGCGTTTACACAAAGGATCTTCTTCCGCATGTTCTTCGGAAACGCGGAGAATCCCGGGGAGATAGCGTAAAAACAAATCCGCGGAGACCGATTCGGAGGCATCTGCAGGATTTCCGGAATAGGCGGGTAATCTACGGGGAATCTCTTCTGCTCCGAGATCCCGAAAGCTCATCAAACGACAAGCCTCATAACAGAAGGCAAAGGCCCATTCGCAGGCCTCCTTCGAATAGGGAGGCAACGCCGAGGCCTGGTCAAGATTCTCCAGAACATACACATGATACAGGGAGGCAGATAGATCCAGATCCCGCCAATCTTTCTCCGGGGCTTCCAGCGTCCAGACGCCACGATTGCGAATGGACTCAATCACTGGAGCCAAGGGCTTTCGCAGCAGGGAGAGAATCTCTGAATCCGGATACAGATCCCATTCCGTCATGACGACTACTCAAGCAGGAGGAATGGGAGTCCCGTGGGGATCGTGAGTCGGATGGCCGAGAAGGCGGTCCATACAATCGAGGACGCGCTCGGAGAGCACATGTTCCAACACCTCGGCCTCTTCATGTACTTCGTGATCTTTCATACCCAGGATATCGACCAGGAACGATTCCGTGATCCGGTGGCGGCGAAGAACCGATCGGGCCAGTCCCCTGCCCTCATCTGTCAGTTCCACTCCCCGCCTGGAGATATAGTCCAGATAGCCCTTAGCGGCCATCTGTTTCACCATGGTCGTCACGGTTCCGGGGGTAACGCGGAGTTCGCGGGCAAGCACGCCGGGACTCACCCGGCCGACACCTTCATCGGAGAGCTGATAAATCGCCTTGAGGTAGTTTTCCACCGTCAGGCTGGGCATCGTTAGCGTGCCTCCAACGTGGAGGGAAGCGGGTCAGAAAGCCCGGGAATTTCTTCCAGCAGAGCTTTGGCCACCTTCTCTCCATCCAGACCTTCCATTTTCGCATGGTATTCCAACACCAAGCGATGCTGTAAGACCGGCACCGCCAGCGCCTGAATATCTTCGACACTGACGTGTCCCCGTCCGCGCATCAGGGCCCGGGCACGGCCAGCGGCTGCCAGACCAATCGCCGCACGCGGACTGGCTCCGTAACGAAGGGCTTTGGATGCTTCACTCTGACCAGGCTGCGTCGCATGCACCAGACGGGCAATGTAGTTGGCCACCACATCGGGCAGAAACACCTGTCGCACCAAGCCCATCCACTCAATCAACTCCTCCCGCTCCAGCGTTTTCGCTGCCTGGGCCTCTTCACCGAGCTGTCGGTTGCCGAGAATGCGTTCCAGCACTTCCGAACCACCCATCTTGATGTTCAGTTTGAACAAAAAGCGGTCCAATTGCGCTTCTGGCAAGGGATAGGTTCCTTCCAATTCAATCGGGTTTTGCGTCGCAAGGACAAAGAAGGGTTTGGGCAAAGAATGCCGTTCGCCCATGGAACTGACTTTCGCCTCCTGCATGGCTTCCAACAGGGAGGATTGTGTCTTGGGAGAGGCACGGTTGATTTCGTCCGCTAACACCAGGTTGGCGAAGAGTGGCCCTTTCTGAAAGACAAACACCCGCTTGCCTTCCTTTTCCTGCAACATGGGTGTGCCGGTAATATCCCCGGGAAGCAGATCTGGCGTGAACTGAATTCGCTTGGAATCCAGTCCGAGGATCAAACCCAGAGAGCGGACCAGTTCGGTTTTCCCCAGTCCGGGCAGGCCTTCGAGCAAAAGGTGCCCTCCTGCTAAGAGACAGCAGAGCACCGAATCGATCAGTTCCTCCTGACCAAAAAGTACCTGGTTCATCTGGTCCAGTACCGAGGCGAAACGTGCCTGGGCCTGGGAGAGCTGTTCATCGGTGGGCTGAGCTGCGGACTGCATAGCTCAGGTGATGGACTATTGAAAAAAGTCCTGCAAGCGTTTTCCCTCTTCAGGAAGAAAGCTTTGCTCTTCGACCACCGCCGCCCCACGTCCTTGAGAGCTGAATTCTCCGGCACGCTGGCTGGTTTCTTTGACCGTATCTTCATGCTCGGAATCCCGAATTTCGAGAATTTCCCCGATGACCGGACTACGTAAATCACGTGATTGCAGCGCTAGATTCACCGGGGGAAGCAACATCGATTCTGCCGCTTTGAAGGTCAGTTCAGAGGGTCCGCCTCCCCGGCTGATGCCTCCCTGTCCGGGTTGCATGCCTTCGCCAGCAAGCATCCTCATTCCGGCAGCGTTCATACAGGCTCCCAGATTATCGCCTTGTTGGCGCATCATGTCCTCTAAACGCTGCAACTGCTGGGGATTCATGTCCGCCAACTGTTGGCGGGCCATTTGTTCCAGCTGCTGCATTTGTTCAGGAGTCAGATTCAGGGTATCCCCTGCCATCCGCTGTAATTGTTGCTGCAAGACTTCCCGAAACGCCTGTTCCTGTTCCGCACCCACGCGCTGCTGATTCAGGGCCATGGCCGCAAGTTCCATCAATCGGGCACTTTGGTTCAAGCCCTGTTGCATACTTCTGGCATCCTGTTGAAGTTGCTGCATCAACGAATCGGTTGCCTCTAAACTTCCGGGTTTATACCAAGTGGAGGGATCGCGGGCACGAAGTTCGGCAACCTGCTCCTGTAATTCTTCCAGAGGCGCTTCGTCCAGCCACTCCTCTTCCTGAAGCCGCTCCGCCAGTTCCTCCATTTGCTTCCAGGCAGCGGGTTCAAGACGGACTGGATCCGCTATCTTTTTCTCCAAAGGCAATGGCAACCAACGCCCGAGCCCGATCAAACACAGGCACAGCAGCAAAGGAGATAGAATTTTTTTCCAGCGGAACTGTAGCGGCAGCTCCTCTTCCACAGTCGGATCCGGCCAGGGACAACGTCCGGCATGAGCCATGGTCAAACGCTGATCCAATTTCCGGGAAAGTTCCAAACGGGCCAGTGCCCGCTCCAGGCTAAGTTCCGGTCGCTGACTTTTCAGCCAACCCCATAGGACCAGAAGCAGGAGTAATCCGGACATGCCCAAAAGCGTCCAGGAACTCCAGCCCTCCTGCCAGCGCAGGCCGTAGATCACAAACATGAACAACAGGCCGAGCAGCAAGAGAGCGGGGCTCAACCACTGCAAGGCCCAGCCCAAACGAAGCTTGAGCTGTAATGCCCGGGCTTCGCGAAGCCAAACCTGTTCTGCCGTGATCGCAGCTGCCATCGGCTTAGCCTCCGCTGAGGCCCTCGATAATTCCGACCAGCGGCAGGAAGAGCGCGATCACAATCGTACCGACGATCAAAGCCAGGAAGACAATCAACAACGGTTCAATAATCGAGGTCAGACCCGCAACGGTGTTATCCACCTCGTCGTCAAAGTTGTCGGCAATACGGCGAAGCATCGCCGGCAATTCACCGGTTTCTTCACCCACTTCCACCATCGAAATGACCATCGGCGGGAAAATTTTGGTCGAATCCAGGGTCGGAGCAATGTTCTCCCCTTCTTTCACAGCATCATGCACCACATGAACCGCTTGCTCCACCACCGCGTTACCTGAGGT
Source organism: Verrucomicrobia bacterium UBA6056 (assembly GCA_002429005.1). Taxonomy (GTDB): domain Bacteria; phylum Verrucomicrobiota; class Kiritimatiellia; order SS1-B-03-39; family UBA6053; genus UBA6056. Next base: position 42,924 of record DIYK01000041.1, on the reverse strand, counting down.
TTCCCCCACAATGGTGAGAGCCTGCAAAACGGGGACACCCGAATCCATCAATTCCCCTAACGTACGGGTAAAGCGGGCAATGGAACTCTTCGCAACCAGAGGTCCGAATAGGGGCATTCGGAATTTGATCGTATCCAGAAAATGCGCACCCTTAGGGGATTTACGCATCAATTTGGTAGCGATCACAAACAGGATAATAAAGACCAGCAAGGCCGGACCGATGTACACAAAGTTTTTGGACACGGCCACCACACCCCGGGTCAGGCCCGGCAGAGGCTCCCCATTCATGATATCTGCAAAAATTCTTTCGAAACGGGGAATAATGAAGATCATGAGGAAGGAAAGAATCCCCACCGCCAAGGTAAGCACCACGATCGGGTAAATCATGGCCCCCTTCACTTTGTTTTTGATCTTCTCCATCTTCTCCATGAACTCAGCCAAGCTCAGCAGAACTTTGTCCAGCACACCGCCGACTTCACCGGCTTTCACCATGTTCACGTAGAGTTTATCGAAAATTTTAGGATGCTGAACCAGTGCTTCAGCAAAGTTACTGCCCCCTTCAATCGCCTCGCTCATCTCAGAGAGGGATTTGCGCAGGAGCGGATTTTTTTCCTGACGTCCCAGCACCTTCAATCCACGAACCAATGGCAGTCCCGCATTCACCAGCGTGGCCAACTGACGGGTAAAGGACATCAATTGTTTTGGCGTCACCTTCTGCATGAAGGCAGGCATAGTAATTTCTTTTTGCAGTCCGTCTTTGTTTCCGGCTTTGGCTGCAGGTGTTTTGGCCATGCGTTTCGCCGCAGCCGCACTGCCGCTGCCGTCCGACACATCCGTAGGAAAGAGCCCTTTGGCGCGCAACATGGACTCCGCTTCCGCGCGGTCGGAGGCCTCCACATTACCGGAGAATTCTTTACCTTTTTGGTCAACGGCCGTGAAACGGAATTTGGGCATAGGGACTGGTCCTTGGGAGAGGATGAATGGGGTTCAAAGCCTGACACAGAGTGTCAGAAGCCGAAAGGAAAAAATGAAGGCTCAGGTGTATTTGAGGACTTCCTCCATGGTGGTGTAGCCATCGAGAATACAACGAATTCCGTCTTCACGAAGAGTACGCATCCCCAGCTCACGTGCGCGGTCCCGCAAGACCATGGTGGGTTTACGTTCCGTAATCATGGTTCTCAGAGGATCTGAAATTTTCAGATACTCATAAATGCCACGACGTCCTTTGTATCCGGTATCATGACACGCCTCACAACCGGAACCAAAGTAAAAGGACTGACCTGCAAGTTCATCCTCCCGCAAATTCAGACTTCGAATTTGCTGAGCATCGGGAGTGAAGGCCGTACGGCATTCTTTGCAAATGGTTCGCACCAGGCGGGTGCCCATCACCGATTGCAAGGTGGAGCCAACCAGGAAGGGTTCCACCCCCATATCCACCAGACGGGTTACCGCACCGGCAGAGTCATTGGTATGCAAGGTACTGAACACCAAGTGACCGGTTAGAGAAGCCTGAATCGCAATCTGAGCCGTTTCCAAGTCACGAATCTCCCCCACAAGAATCACATCAGGGTCCTGACGCAAAAAGGCTCGGAGGATACTATTGAAGGTCAGGTTGATACGGGGATTGGCATTCACCTGCACGATCCCATCGATATCGTACTCTACCGGTTCTTCCGCGGTCAGAATTTTGACCCCGACTTCATTCCGGCGGCCCAATGCCGCGTACAAGGTGGTGGTTTTACCGGATCCGGTGGGACCCGTAACCAGAATGATCCCGTTAGGCATGGTGATGTCTTCGGTGAAGTTGTTGTAGACATCATCCGGCATTCCCAGACGTTCCAACTCCAGACCCACAGCACTTTGGTCCAACACACGAAGTACCACAGATTCACCGAATTGAGTCGGCAAGGTGGACACACGGAAATCAACGGGGCGCCCGGCGATATTCAACTGAATCCGGCCATCCTGCGGGAGGCGGCGTTCAGAAATATCCAAACCGGACATCACTTTTACACGGGAAATTACGGGCAACGCGAGATGCTTCGGAGGAGGAGCCATTTCATACAAGGCGCCATCCACACGATAACGAATTTTAAATTCGTGTTCAAAGGGTTCAAAGTGAATATCCGATGCGCGATCCTGCACCGCCTGATACAGCACCAGGTTCACAAAGCGAATCACCGGTGCGGCATTCGCGCTGGAGCTGAGATCTTCCTCCGTGAGGTTCGTGGTGTTCTCCCCCACTTCGCCTGCATCTTCCAGCTCATGTTCCAGTTCATGCAGCATCGCCCCAACAGAGTCGTCAGAACCTTCTGCATAGAATTTGAGCAGCGCATCTTCGACATCCCGTTCATGGGACATGACAAAGGTCACATCGGTTCCCAAAACGAAACGAAGCTCATCCACCACTTCGGGAGCGATAAAATCACAGGTCGCCAGTTCGAGAGAAATCGCATCGGCGTCCACGGGGACCAGGTTGTACATCCGCGCGAGGGAGGTGGGCAGACGACGGGCTAAATCCTCGGTAACCGAATGGCGGGAGAGATCGAGAACACGTACCCCCATTAGCAGGGCCTGCTGTTCCAGCAAACTGTCCTCGGAGATCAGCTCCATATCCAAAATAATGGTGCGCACCGCCCGTCCAGTACGGGTATGCTCATCCATCACATCCGAGGCCTGCTGCTGGGAGAGGTATCCGTGGGTCAGCAGGTGCTCGAGCAGGACGTCACTGTGGGTTGCTTCTGCCATAAGTCGCTTTCTTAGCCTCCGGCCTGGACCTTCTGGGCCAGGCTTTCCGGGTCGTTCGATTTGAGAATCATGTTTTCAAAGCTGATCACTCCCTGTTTGTAGAGATTGAGCAGCGAGGTATCGAGGGTGATCATCCCGTGACGGGCCCCCGTCTGAATGTCCGAGGTGATGCGGAAGGTCTTGTTATCACGGATCAGTGCCCGGATCCCCGGGGTGGTCATCATAATTTCAAAGGCAGCCACCCGGCCGGGTTTATCAATCCGGGGTAACAAAACCTGCGAAATCACCGCTTCCAGCGTGGACGAGAGCTGTGTACGGATCTGCTCCTGCTGGTTGGTGGGAAACGCATCGACAATACGGTCAACGGTTCGTGCCGCCCCGGTGGTATGCAGGGTAGCAAACACCAAATGCCCGGTTTCCGCAGCGGAAATCGCAGCTTCCATGGTTTCCAAGTCCCGCATTTCCCCAACCAGAATCACATCCGGATCCTGACGAAGGGCTGAACGCAATGCCGCGGAAAAGGACTGAACATCCACCCCGACTTCCCGTTGAATCACCACACTTTGATTGTGTGTATGGTAGAATTCGATCGGGTCTTCAATGGTAATGATATGCGTATCCCGCTCATGGTTAATGATGTTGAGCATACTAGCCAAGGTCGTGGATTTTCCGGAACCTGTCGGTCCGGTTACCAGCACCAAGCCCTTGGGCTTGTACAACAACTCTTTGGTCTGAGGCGGCAATCCAATTTGGTCCAAGGACAGCAGCGTATTGGGAATCTGACGCAGAACTAAGCCAACCGCGCCCTTCTGTTTAAACACCGAGACGCGGAAACGAGCCTTGCCTTTGAATCCGAAACCAAAGTCAGCTCCCCCGGTCTCCATAAGCTGCCGAATGATGTCCTCACTCGTAATCGTCCGCATCAGGCGATCGGTATCCTCAGGCCGTAAGGGCTCCGTATCCAGCGGATGCAAGCCCCCATTGATGCGGAGTACCGGCGGGGAATTGGTCTCGATATGCAGGTCGGAAGACCCCTCCTCTACCACCAGGGTGAGCAGGTCATCCATATTTACATCACTAGCCGGTATCGTCATTAGTCCGCATCTCCCATGGTTACGCGGAAGACTTCTTCCAGGGTGGTGATCCCAGCCACCACTTTCCGGAGTCCATCTTCACGCAGTGTGCGCATACCAAGCTCACGGGCACGCTGACGCAGTTCCCCGGAGTTGACCTGCTCATAAATCAGATGCTGTACTTCGTCATTAATGACAAAAATTTCATAGATCCCCATTCGGCCGGAATAGCCCGTGTAGGCACAATCCGGGCAGCCCGCGCCCCGCTTGAGCTCCACATTCTCCACCTGCCCGGCCAGATCGCCCAGCAGACGCAACTCCCGCTCCGTGGGGCTGTAGCTTTCGACACATTTTGAGCAGATTTTCCGGACAAGGCGCTGGGCCATGATGCCACGCACCGAAGAGGATACAAGGAAGGGTTTGACCCCAATATCAATCAATCGGGTAATCGCAGAAGGAGCATCGTTGGTATGCAGGGTACTGAACACCAAGTGACCTGTCAGAGAGGCATTCACCGCGATTTCCGCGGTTTCAATGTCTCGAATCTCACCAATCATTACGATGTTCGGGGCCTGACGAAGAATAGAACGGAGCGCTTCGCCAAAGGTCAGGCCAATATCGGCCCGCACTTGAACCTGGTTAATCCCGGCAAGCTGGTATTCCACCGGGTCTTCCACGGTGATGATTTTCCGATCCGGTTTGTTAATCTCGTTTAGAGAGGAATACAGGGTGGTGGTTTTACCGGAACCCGTTGGACCCGTCACCAGCACAATGCCGTCGGCAAGGGAAATCAGATGGCGGAAGGTCTGTTGGTCATCGGTAAAGAAACCGAGTTCCGGAAGTCCGAGACGCAAGCTTTCCTTGTCCAAAATACGCATAACCACCGATTCGCCGTGGTTGGAAGGGACCACCGACACACGAAGGTCCAAATCGCGGGCCATGACATTGATCTGGATACGACCATCCTGACAATTGCGCTTTTCCGCAATCTTCATATTGGACATGATCTTGATACGCTGAATGATCGCAGCCTGCAGGCGTTTAGGAGGACTTTCCACTTCCTGAAGCACCCCGTCAATCCGGTAGCGGACCCGGAGTTTTTTCTCCATGGGCTCGATATGGATATCAGAGGCACGCTTCCGGAAGGCTTCGATGATGATCAAACTGACCAATTTAATGATCGGGGCATCTTCTTCAGTAGCATTTTCCGTATCCCCAAAGAGCTGCTGCGTGTCATCCGCCGCAATCCCACTGATGGTCGCTTCGGTGAGCTCCTGCATGGCATCCCCTACCCGGCTGCCACTGCTGTAGAACATGTTGATGTTCGATTTGATTTCTTTGACCGAGGCCACCACCGGCAGCACATCGATGCCATCCAAGGCATAACGCAGGCTGTCGATGGTATCCACATCCTGGGGATCGGAAATCGCAACCGTCAACTCATGACCCCGTCGGGACACCGGTACAACTGTGTAACGGTGTGCCAGATCCGCAGGAAAGGAATCAATGACCTCCTGATCAATATCCAGATCCCGGAGACTCACCATTTCCATGCCGTAATGTTCGGCGATACAGCGGGTGATTTCTTCTCCGGTAATCATGCCGGAGTCTTCCAGCACTTCCGTAACGGTCTGCCCCTTCTCATCCGCCAGGAAGGCGGCTTTGTCCGCGATGGCACTATCAATGATTCCCGCCATAAGCAGGGTTTCAAGCGTGTATTGATCCTGTGGTGTCAAATCCTGTCCTTTTTGGTCATGAAACGCGTTGCCTCATCAGCCTAGAGTAAGACCTTACTCCGGCGCAAGCATTTCTTTAAGGCGTTCCTGCACCATTTTTGGATTCGCTTTTCCACGACTCAATTTCATGACCTGGCCCATCAAAAACTGAATAGCCTGCATCTTGCCACTTTGCACGTCCGCCACCGGGCCCGGGTTGGCTTCAATCACTTGCTGCACAAACGCATCAATCGCAGAATCATCACTGACCTGAGCCAATCCTCGTTTCTCTACAATGGCTTTGGGATCTCCGCCCTGCTCCACCAGTTCCGCAAAGACTTCTTTCGCTTTAGGGGCATTCAAGGTCTTGCCCTGCACTAACTTAATCAAACCCGCAAGCGCCTCCGGGGTCAGAGGAAGATCCGCCGGGCGGCATTCTTTCTCGGTCAGAACCCGCATGAGTTCGGTCATCACCCAGTTCGCCGTCGCTTTGGCTTCCCCTTGGACATGAGGCAGCACCGCTTCGAAAAATTCAGCTACATCTTGTTCGGCCAGAATCACATCCGCGTCAGCTGCCGGAAGGCCCAGCTCTTGGATGTACCGGGCCCGTTTTTCCCGCGGACGCTCAGGCAAGCTGGCTTTGATTTCCTCGACCTGCTCTTCGTTCAGCACAATGCTGCAGAGATCCGGGTCGGGAAAATAGCGGTAATCGTGGGCATCCTCTTTGCTCCGCATGGAGAAGGTCGTTCCCTGTCCATCATCCCAGCCCCGGGTTTCCTGAACCAAGGGAGTGCCCTCCGCAATCGCTTTTTTCTGGCGGAACACCTCGTAGGCAATCGCCCGATGCACATTGCGGAAGCTGTTCATGTTCTTGATTTCCGCTTTCACGCCAAGTGTATCCGAGCCTTTGGGGGCAACGGAGATGTTTACATCGCAGCGAATGTTCCCCAGTTCGAGGTTACAATCACTCACGCCACCATACTGAAGTAATTGCTTGAGCGCACTGAGATAGGCCATGGCCTCATCTTCGCTATGCAGATCCGGCTCGGTCACAATTTCCATGAGTGGGGTACCGGCCCGGTTGTAATCGATGCCGCTGCTGCCCCGCAGGTGAGTGGATTTACCGACATCCTCTTCTAAATGGATGCGGTTCAGCCGGACCTTTTTGCTCTTTCCGTTTACCTCGACTTCCAGTTCGCCGCCAATACAGAGGGGCTGATCATACTGAGTGATTTGGTAATTTTTGGGCATATCCGGGTAAAAGTAGCTTTTGCGGTCATGCTTGCTGTGCAGTCCAATTTCGCAATTCAGGAGTAGTCCTGCCTGCACCGTTTTGCGAACGGCTTCTGCATTGAGCACCGGCAAGGAACCCGGATAGCCCAGGCAGACGGGACAACAACAGGTATTGGGGTCTGCATGAGGATCTACCGGACAGCCACACCAGATCTTCGTCTTGGTGTTCAGCTGCACATGAGTTTCGAGGCCGATGGTCGCTTGCAAATCGTTCATCCCGACACCGCTATCGAAGCCCCTTCAGGAATCCAGCGCAATTTCTCAGCTTGTGCCCTTTCAGGCCAGCGCTTGGACCGGTAGGTCGAAAAGAGCGAAGCGGGACTCAACGAAACAACCAGCGCTGCCCGGTATCGCGGCAAGCCATCACAAAATAGCCCTCACGCCAGCCATGCGCATAGAGAGGCCGACCACCGATGGTATAGGTATCCCCGACGGTCACATTCAGGGTGAGTCCATTGTTGGAGGTCAGGGTAACTGAAGCGGCTCCCCCATGACCTGCACCCCGACGGCTGGCCACACCGACTACACGGGCAGGTGGCAGATAGCCTTCCACAAAATCACGTTCGAATTCGGTCACGATCACGTAAGAACTTCCATCCGGACGGTAGCGGATTTCATAGGCAACCGGAAACGGATAATCGGTTCCAACCTGAATACCGGCATTTCCGTAGCTGATGCTTCCCCCACCAACCACGCCAGCTCCGACAGATCCACCACTGACGCCCCCGTAACGGACCAAGCCTGAGCCCACGCCACCATAATAGCCTCCACCGTAGTAGCCTCCACCGTAGTAGCCTCCACCGTAGTAGCCGCCGCAAGCAGCCGCACAGGGAAAAGGATAGCCATAGTAGCCGTATCCATAACCGGGAAGAATCACCGGACGACGAGCGTGTTGCGCAGGTGCCGTAGGACGAGTCCCATGATTGGAACCAACAGAACCCATTACCCGGCGGGAGGTTCCTCCCCCCCAACCAATCACATTCGGGTTCTGATACCCCAGAGGAGCACGAGTGCCACGAGTACTTCCCTGCACAGCAACCGCACCATTTCCAGTAGGAATGACCGCTCCACCCGAGACCACTACACGGGGCTGATTGCTTCGGGTGGAACGACTCTGAATGACGCCGCCTCCGACCCGTTGTCCGCCAATCACGGTGGTGCTACTGCTCCCACGGGTACTGCGGCTGCTCTGCGTACGTTGACTGCCACTGGATTGATTCCGGGTGGAGCCTCCCCCCACGCTCTGACCACCAATAACAATTTGAGCGGAGAGGCTCAGCGAACTTACACAGACAAGAAGGGACAGCAAGGTCTTCATAGTCAACACCCTAGCCTCTCGCGGCGGCTCTGTCAATGCAACCGCTTGATTCCAATGGATATCTCATTATAAGAGATCCCTTCTTCCCGGGATCGATTTTAATATCGATATCGATGTAGATCAACCTCCACCCCCTTTTTCTCCTTCTTATGGCTACACTGAACTCTGCTTACCGCCGCCTCACCGCCGGATACCTTTTCCCTGAAATTGCCCGACGTACCCGTGAATTCGCGGCAGCCAACCCCGACGCCTCCATTCTCCGCCTCGGCATTGGCGACACCACCGAAGCCCTCGTTCCGGCTGTAGTCAGCGCCATGCAGGACGCCGTGACCCAGCTGGGTGACGTCTCCACCTACTCCGGCTACGGGGATAGCGAAGGTCAGACTGCGCTGCGGGAAGCCATCGCCGCTCTCTACCAGAGCCGGGGTGCCGACGTGAAGGTCGAAGATGTGTTTGTCAGCGATGGCGCCAAATCCGATTCCGCCAACCTGCAGCAGATTTTTGATGTCAGCAACGTGGTGGCCGTGCAGGACCCCGCCTACCCGGTATATGTGGACTCCAACGTGATGTCCGGCCGCAGCGGCACCAAAAATAATCAGGATCAGTACGAAGGCCTGGTCTACATGCCCTGCACCGCGGAAAATGACTTCTTCCCGGCGCTGCCCGAAGAGAAAGTCGATCTGATCTACCTCTGCTCTCCCAACAACCCCACCGGGGCCGTGGCCAGCCGCGAACAGCTGCAGGGCTTTGTGGATTACGCTCTCGAACACAAAGCAATCATCCTCTTTGACAGCGCCTACGCGGAATTCATTCAGGACCCGGAACTGCCCCGCAGTATCTTTGAACTGCCCGGCGCCCGCAAATGCGCGATCGAAATCAACAGCTTCTCTAAAACCGCCGGCTTCACCGGGGTTCGCCTGGGCTGGTGTCTGGTTCCGACGGAGCTGGAATGCGAAGACAGTGAGCCCGGTGAACTGCACAAAATGTGGACCCGCCGTCAGAATACCTTCTTTAATGGCGCTTCCAATGTGGTGCAGGCCGGGGGGATCGCCGCCCTTTCCGATGAGGGTCAGGCTCAGTGCAAAGAACTCATTGCCCATTACATGGAAAACGCCCGCATCATCCGCGAGGCCCTGGAGAGCATCGGTCTGGAATGCTTTGGGGGTGAGAATGCTCCCTACGTTTGGATGAAAACTCCGGCGGGAATCGACTCCTGGAGCTTCTTCGACAAGCTGCTCGGCGAATGCAATGTGGTCGGCACCCCCGGCTCCGGCTTCGGTCCCAGCGGCGAAGGGTACTTCCGCCTCAGCGCCTTCGGTCACCGGGAGAACATTCTCGAAGCCACCGAACGCATCAAAACTCAGCTAAGCCTCTAAGCAGCGGCTTGCTAGCCTGAAAACGCCCGTCAGCCGACGGGCGTTTTTTTTGGGGACGGCTTGTGTAGATGACGGCCTGGAAAGGCCATCCTCCGTTTTAGAGCTCTGTGATCTGCAGCCGCATAAAACTCTGATTCAGAGCGGCGGCAGAAACCTGCATGCGGACATGGACCTGCTCGGTGCCGTCGCCGTTGTCCTGAGGCGTTCCCAGCGCCTGCACCCGGGTCGCTCCACCCTGCCAGTCTGGGGGGATCAGGGTGGGACTGATCTGTACTTGGTACTGGAGGCCATCTACCTGATAGTCCACTCCGGTACTGCCACTGCCCCCGCGGCGCCGGCGGTAGCTGAGGGTCAGATACTGTTCTCCATTCATCTCCGTCCAGGTTTCGGACGGCAGCATGCCCGCCGCATCCGGCTGCGCTGCATTCAGGCCGAAGGCGAATTCGAGTAGGTTGATAATGCCATCCCCTTCCGGATCCGCTTCGGGCAAACGCTCTGGACCATTGAGGGAGGGAAAGCCATCCATAAAGGTATCGAAGGCCTTGGCCTCCTCACGGGCACTTTCCGGAGGCCCATCTCCTTCCGGCGTCAGGGCGCCATCTTTCGTCAAGACAATCCGGTCCAGGCCATAGCCTTCCCGTTCCCGGCGTCGGATCTCTAGTACCGTAGAACCGGCTGGCAATGTGACGGTACCCACATTCCGCCACACCCAGGAACCGCTGTCACTGCCCTCGTTATCTGCTCCCGCAATCACCAGGCTTCCATCCAGTCCGAGATGAAAAGAGTTTCCACTCCCACCCGAGGCATTCCGTCTGACCCAGACCGTGTAGGTTCCGGCTGTGCTTACCGAAAGCGGATAGGTCAATGCCGCCGGGGTTTCAGGCCATTCCTTGTTTCCACTTGTCTCGGGGGACACGACATATCCCGTGCCGACAAATCCCTGTAGAGTCGTTGCGGCCTGCCAGGGCGAAGGATCCGTATTCAGAGGCTTTGTCGAAAAATGCTCAGCTTCGATCACAATCAATCCTCCGGCTTCGACGTGAGCTCCAGTCCCTCCTCCGGGTCCCTGCACGGTGATGTTGACCGTATCGGTCGCCTTCGCCCCGTCATGGTCAGTCACCTCCAGGGTGATCGTATTTGTGCCGAGAGGCAGGGTCACCGTGGGGGAGACGCCTGACGCGGAGCCGCCTGTCCAGGTCCAGACATACCTGACAATGCTGCCATCCGGATCCGACGAAGCGGATCCATCCAGGCTCAGGGCTTCCGAACCGGAATCATCCTCATCCACGACAATGCGGTCTGCCCCGGCCTCAGCCACCGGAGGGATGGGTCCGTCGTCATCCGTTACCGAAACAGGTATCGACGGGATGGCGGTTCCATTGTAATCGCTGTCCGTGCTCACCACGGACAGAGCGATCGCCCCCGCGTGCGGATTCGCCTCTTCGGTGGCATCGTCTACCGCAGCCACGGTCACGTTCTGATCCGTAAACCAGTTGCTTGCGGTAAAGACTAGGTCGATCGGTACAGCCGATCCGTTTGCAGTGACTTGGCTGTCCGGAGCAAGCGTCACCGTTACGGTGTCATCGGGCTGCGAATTCAACCTGACGCTGATCGAGTCCTCCACTCCTCCTTCGGTGACCTCGCTGTTGCCCGACGTCTCCGTAACGACGACGCCCGGTGTCGGCGTGGCGTTGAGCGGAAAAGCATTGTTCAACTGCCAGGGGTATCCCGAGGGGTGAAGCACCCGGGAATCGTGCAACAGGCTGAAATCGCTTCCGTTGGCCGACCCGTAGAACGCGACATGCTTCGGTCGGCGCCCCGTGTCGCTCGTTACTTGCAGTTTCGCTTCGGTGGGAGAAAGGTAATTGCCCTGGCCCAAATCAAGGGTGACCGTCTGGATCGATTCACCAGTGTAGCCCCAGGTGTGAGTGCCGTCGTCGTAGAGCTCATAGCCGGGATCCCCAAACGATTGTGATACCGTCAGAGGAACAGGCTGCGTATTACTCGTCATGTTGACCGTCGGATATTCGACGCCTGTGTCCACCCATCGAAGATCGGCCAGATGCATCTTTCCGGCACCCGTACCGATGCGGGCCGTTTCGATACGTAGAAAACGGAAGGGTCCCTGATGAGGTTCATTGGTGGCGGTCAACGAGATCGTATCTGTGGCGGTCAGTCCTTCCGGGTCTTCGGCGCTTACGCGCACCGTATAGGAGCCAGGGGAGCTGAAGGTAATCTCGGTCGTGGAGGAAGAGGGATTGCCGTTGTCCGAAAAGCTGAGGTCACCCGGGCCACTGAGCTTTTCCCAGGTATAGGAAAGGACATCGAGGGGATTGGGATCGCTGGCGCTCACGTGCAGGTTGGTGAAGCCTCCCAGCCCGATCTCGGTCGAATCAGCCGAAACCGAGGTGATTTCCGGGGGTTCAGGAACAGTGCGCACTCTGACCCGGAACAGGGTCGTCCCGCTTTTGCCATCATTATCCACCACGGTGAGACGAAGAGAGTGGGAGCCCAGTCCGAAAGAGAGCTGCAGTGTCTGGCCTGTACCCAGAGCGGTCCCATCCTCGCGTTCCCAGCTGTAACTGACAATGCTGCCATCGATGTCCTGACTGCCGGAGCCATCCAGAGTTACGCTTTCCTGTTCATCCACATCCGTATCGAATACGTCGATATTCGAAGCCCGCGCCCAGGGACGTCCGTCAAGTTGACCGATGGCCAGCATCTCTTCATGAAAGCGCTGCAGGTTGATGGCCAGATCCACATAATACATGCGGTACTCGTGCCCCCCGTCCTGCTGGGTGTAGGCGACAGGGTCATCCGGCAGTTGGGGATTCCCCCAGATCAGGCCGTTACTGCGCTGCAGGGCCAGCACGGATTCACAGAGCGCTTTGGCACGTTCCAGATCAATTTGTTTTCCCGTATGCTGATAGAGTTTCAGGAAGACCAGCGCCATGCGCATGGTGGCCGCCGGATCCACGCCGTATCCTCCGGAAGATCCCACATCCCGGGGAGCAAAGCCATTCACCCGGGGCAGGAAGTCACTCCCTGGATTGCTTGTGCGGTTCCAGGTAATAAATTCGTCCTCGGCGATGCGGATAATTTCCTGCAGATGGGCATCATCCTCCTGCAGTGCGTAGTCCAGCAGATACAGGGCATAAAAGGTTGGCCCGATTGCATCTTTCGCCTCCCCGGGCCGTCGGTCCAGCCAGAGATAGTTGCGTTCATTGTGAACCGGATCCGTCGCCACTGCATGTTTCAGCCAGTTCGCAGCCGCAGTCTCCACGGGGATATAGTCTTCCACTTCATATTGGCTACGCAGGCGGCCGAAGAAATAGAGAAACTCAGCAAATTGCAGATCCAGGTTATCCCAACTGCGGTCGCCCCGTTCGTTGGAGATGCCAATGGCACCACTCTCCTCGTCCACCCAGGTCCAGGTCCCACTGGGCTGCTGCAGGCGTTTCAGGGTTTCGGCGAAATCAAGGGCCCGGTCCATCCACTGTTGTTCGCCGGTGGCATCATAGAGATCGAGAAAGGCCGGTCCCATCCAGGCCGCGAACCACACATCGCCCTTGTAGTACTGGGGCAGACTGTAGGGTCCCCTTCCCCGCCGCGTCAGAAAATGCCCCCCGCTCCGGGCTTCTTCGAGCAGACGACGCTTTAGGGCGGGATCCGCTTCTTCTTTTGCTCTCAGAGCCCCCAGCACCGCCGCTGCAGAACCGTTCAGGGGAGCGTTATCATAATTCTTATTGCCCGTTCCCGTACCGGAGCTGAGGATCAGGGGGACTGAAAAGACTGCAAGGGCCGGATCCTGAATCAGCCAGTTCACATGGGCCAGGTTCCGGGTTTCATAATCGGTCACGCTTTGAAAGTAGGGTCCGGCAAAAGAAGAGCCCTCTGCGGTTGCCAGGGGCAGCAGGGCCGGGTCTGCCGCCTGTTCCTGTATCGCGGGAATTGGCGGGGAGGAAATGCTGCGCGCCTCCTGCCAGCTCACATACCCCGCTGCACGGTTGCTGTGTCCGGTGGGACTGCCGTTCTGATGCAGTTCATAACTCCCGAAGAAATGATTCCCCCAGAGTTCTCCGGTCAGTACCCACTCCTGATCCGTTTCAAAGGGCACCCGAACCGAGAGGATGCTGTTCTGAATCGAACCGGCCGCAGCACTGCGCAGGGAAAGGGTGCTGGGGTTGAACAGAAAAGAACGGTCCCGCCCTTCCCCATCCGCTCCAGGAACCTCGACCGGGATTGTGCCGCCAAACCAGGTAAATGCCGTGCGTCCCCCCAGAGTGGCATGGCTCAGACTTCCATTGTCAAACTCCAGCCCAAGCACCACGGAAAGACGGGTATGCCCGGTATCATTGTTGTAGCCGGGATACGGAGTATGCATCTGCAGGAGCACCCGGCGGACTTCGTCATCCGCAACTTGCGGCCAGCAGCTTCCGCGCAGAGGACCGGAGACCTCCCGGGCATCGTCCATACCACTGTGTGTGCCGGTCAGCTCCGCTCCGGACAGCGTGGCCTGCAGGGTCAGACTGAGCTGTCGTCCGGTTCCCAGCAACTCGCCGGAGACCGTGCCACTGAGGGTGGATCCCTGCAGAGCCAGACCACTCACATCCACTGCAGGATTCCATTGGAATTGCCCGTAATCATTTGCGGGAGTGTGCGGGGAAAAGAGCATTGCTCGAGACCAGTTCCCGTTTTTCCGCTCCAGAAGCAGGGTCACCGGGTGTTTGCCCCGGGAGGCCTGTTCCAGTTCGATCTGGTAAAACGCGTTTTCAAGGTCGGTGGCCTCAGCCCGAAGCGCACAAAGAGCCGGGAGCAACAACATCAGGGAAAGCAATCGTGTCTTCATCATATGAAGAAGTGTAGCGAGATTTCCGCAAGCTGTTTTCTGCAAATAATTATATAATCCGTGCAATATTTTGTTTTCTACAGTAAAAACGATGAATGCCCTCCTTACTCTGTGCCGTCAGCACGGTTCATGCCTATACCCGGGAAGTGATTTCCGGCATTCACCGTTTCCAACGGGAGCATCCTCAGTGGATGATTTACCGGTCGGATGCAGGGACCCTCATGCGGGACGGGCAAATCGAGATCATGTCCGCCCGGAACTTTGATGCCATGATCTGTTTTACCGGGGAAGCGGCCGAAGAACAGCGCCTGCAGCAGCTCCGGATTCCCAGCATCAATGTATCCGCACGACGTCCGCACAGTCTCCTTCCCCGGGTCCTTCCCGATCATGAACGGGTGGGTGAACTGGCCGCAGAACATCTGCTCTCCTGCGGCCTGCGTCACTTCGCCTATGCCGGGCATGAGGGGTTGTATTACTCGACACTACGCTTCCGGGGCTTCTGCAGTGTGATGGAAGCTCAGGGTCTGCAGGTGACCGATTTTCAAAAACAATCCGGTGCGAAAGATGCCCTGGTCCTGGAATGGGCCCGGGAGCAAACTGAACCTGTCGGGGTGATGACCGCCTTTGATTCCATGGCCCGCCGTATCGCGGATGAGGCTCTGTTCACCGGCATCGCTGTGCCCGATCAGCTGGCCCTGATTTCCGCAGACAACTCGGATGTACAGAGTCAGCTGGGTTGCGTGCAGTTAAGTTCCGTATTGACCGAGGGGCCCCAAGTGGGCTGGAACGCCTTTCAGCTTCTGGATCAGCATCTACGGCAACAGGCCCCCCTGCCCTCTGTCACCTGGGTGCCGCCCCGGGAGGTGCTGGCAAGGGAATCCACCGATACCGTCGCCGGGGTTCCGCCCAGGGTCAAAGAAGCGCTGCGTTATATCCGCAGACATGCCATGGAGGGGATTCAGGTGGGAGATGTGCTGCAGGAGGCCGGAATCTCCCGAAGCAGCCTGGATCAGTATCTACAGGAACGCCTGGGCCATTCCGCGCATGAGGAAATCAAACGCCGCCAGCTGGAGCATGCCTGCAGCCTGTTGACCGGAACAACCCTAAGCGTTGCAGAAATTTCGAAACGTTCCGGTTTTTCCACCGCCTCTTATTTCAGGAATGTGTTTAAGAAAGCCTACCACCAGACACCTCTTGACTACCGGGAGAGCTGAACGAGATCCCGTAACATGCTGAGACGCTTCGTTGAGGTCAGGTGCTTTCAGGCGTCGCGTTCCGAAAGGCCCTGGGAGACATCCCGGTTTCCCGTTTAAATACGGTGGAAAAATAGTTCGGATCCTCAAAACCGCAGATTTGAGCAATTTCATACACCGGCAAGTCGGTGTTGCCGAGTAATTCGCGTGCGCGTTCTATGCGTTGACACATCACATAACGCGCCGGGGTGGTCCCTAATTCCTGACGAAAACGCAGGTGAATCAGACGCTCAGACGCTCCGGCACAGATGGCCAGAGAGGCCATGCTCAGGTCTCCATCGAGTTCCTGCTGAATGTAGCTCAGGCATCGGGTGATCACGGTATCATAGCGTGGTTGAAGTTCGGTGGATCCCCTTGGCCGTAAATCGACCTGATCGCAGATCACATCTGATGGCCGTTGGCCATCCATCCATCCCCGCAACATGCGCACAGCCTCCTTCCCGCAGAGTTCCCAATGCAGATCCAGACAGGTCATCGGAATCGGACAGTGGCGCTGAAGCCTCCGATCGAAATTGGGACCCAGCACCCCGACCTCAGACGGGATCTGCAGATCCAGCTCCAGTGCCGTCTTCAGCACCAAAGTGGCCTGCGCATAGGACCAACAAAAAAATCCGGCCGGTTTTGCGATTTTCTCAAGTTCCCGGTTCATGATCTCCTGACTGATCAAGCCCCGGGCTTCCGGAAGCAGGGTGCAGGAACGCCCCTCCTCCTCCAGGCGCTCGCGAAAGGAATAGACCCGTTGAAGAATCACGCCGTTATCCTCCCGGGCCACACAGAGAAACTGCTCATAGCCTTGCTGGAGCAGATGTTCCGCGGCGAGGCGGCCGATCCGTTCCTCATTCGGAACACTGCGGGGGATCCCCGGAATGATATGCAAATTGGCAAAGGAGATCACGGGACGATTCAGCATCCCGGCCCAGTCTTCGGGAAGTCCCTCCGCCAAGGAAAAGCCATCCATCAATAACCCATCGTATTGCTGCAACTGCTGAAGGGAAAAGGCCCCTTTGGGCAGAGGGATCACTTGCGCTTCGGCCTCGGGCCACTCCGACATTCCTTCCAGGATCCCCCTTAATAATTTATCCCCTTTTTCCGCTCCGGGACGGACAAAGACACCAATCTGAAGGGAGGGCCGGATGCCAGCCAGTTGCTGTGCTGCAGGAGACATCTAAACAGCCTAGCAAGTCTTCCCTTGTGGTCAATGAGCTAGGGAGAACTTTTGCAGGATTTCAAAGATTTATCTGCAGGATGTCCCATTCACAGGACGCCCACTCCTGATAAACTCAGTCTTTTTTCAAGCTTTCCCATCCCGAACAGGAATTCCCATGAACCTGGTTTTTATTATGACCGACACCCAGTGCAAAGATATGGTGGGGGCATACGGCAATCCGGCAATGCGCACCCCCAATCTGGACCGCCTGGCTGCTGAAGGACTGCGCTTTGACCGCGCCTATACCACCTCCCCGCTTTGTACCCCGGCCCGGGCGGGGATTTTCACCGGACTCTACCCCCAAAATGCAGGCCCCTGGTGTAACAATCTGCCCATCGGTCAGGGCATCCCCCACTGGGGAGATATCTTTTCCCATTATGGCTTCCGCTGCGCCTACACCGGAAAATGGCACCTGGATGGAGCCGGGTATTTTGGTGACGGCGAATGCCCGGAGAACTTTGAGGAGAAATACTGGTACGACGGCAACCGCTACTCCAAGGATCTGGGTCCAGAGATGTTTGCAGCCTATCGAAGTTCAAAAACCACGGAAGAACTCATTCAGGCCGGATTTACGGAGGAGATGTGCTGGGGAACCCGGGTAGCCGACCGCGCGGTGGACTTTCTGGAATCCGTCGGGGAAGATCCTTTTGTCCTCGTAGCCAGTTTTGATGAACCCCATGGCCCCTTTATCTGCCCTCCCGGCTGGTGGGATGATGCTCCGGTGGAAGCCTATCCGGAGAAAACGAATTTTTGCGCCTCCACCGAACACAAACCCGGGCGGCAGCAGGAAGCCTCCCAAGGCTGGGACGGCATGTCCTTTGCCAGCTACCGGGAGCAGCGGCGGAATTTTCTCGGTTGCAATGCCTGGATCGACAGCCAAATCGGACGGGTGCTAGAGGCCGTCGATGCACAACACCGAGACGATACCCTGGTCATCTACACCAGTGATCACGGTGACATGTGGGGAGCTCACGGACTTCGTTCCAAAGGGCCACAGATGTATGAAGAAACCAACAACATTCCCTTTCTCGTGCGGATGCCGGGAGGGCCGGCCGGGGAAAGCTCCTCTGCGTTACTCAGTCATCTGGACATTCTGCCCACCGTACTGGATCTCCTGGGCATCGACATTCCGGACTCTCTTCATGGCCAGTCCCTGCGGCCGGCATTTGAACAGGCCGAGGCCCCCGGGCGGGATTCGCTGATGATGTGTTACAACCGCTTCGCCATCAACCATGATATGAGTGCCGGATTTTACCCCATTCGTTCGGTCACGGATGGCCGCTGGAAGTTGGTGATCAACCTGCTCGACACGGATGAACTCTACGACCTGCAGGAGGACCCGGGTGAAGTCCTAAACCGCATAAGCGATCCCGAAGCGGCCGCGGAGCGGAATCGCCTGCATGAAGCCTTGCTCAAGGAAATGAATGCCTCCCGGGATCCCATGCGGACCCGGGCCTGGGCCACCCGGCCCTGGCAGGATGAACTCCCGGAGGAAGCCAAGGTTTGTGCCCGCCGGGGCAAACCCAGAGGATTTCCGTTTGAACCCGTAGGCATGGAAGGCTGAAGCATGAAACAGGATCATCGACCCAATATTATGTTATTGCAGGGAGAAGACGTTGGGCTTCACCTCCACTGTTACCCCGGAAATGAGTACAGTCATACTCCCAACCTGGATCAATTGGCCCGGGAAGGCGTACGTTATGATCAGGCCTTTACGCATTCGCCAGTCTGTGCCCCGAGCCGAGGAGGCATGGTCACCGGCTGTTACCCCTGGACCATCGGCAACCATCACATGCGTTCCACCCTGCTAAACCCACCCAGAACCTTTATGCATGAACTGGTTGATGCAGGATACCATGTCAGCTGGCCCACCAAACTGGATTTCAATTTTGAGCCCGGCCCGGGCTGGTGTAGCGATAAAGAGAACTGGTGGGAACAAGATGCACCGGAGACGCCCTTTCTGGTGTATCAGAATTTCGGAAAGACCCATGAGAGTCAGATGTTCGGCGATTATGAAAAGTACCGAAAGACCCATCCTGATCTCCCGGAACAGCTGAAACATCAGCCCGCAGAGGCTCCCGTTCCGCCGTATCTGCATGACTGTCCTCAAACCCGGGAAGAACTGGTGAAGTATTATGATGCGCTCACCGACATCGACCGGGACATCGGGAAACGCCTTCAGTGGTTGGAGGATCAGGGCCTGGCCGAAAACACCATTGTGATTTTTCTTTCCGACCATGGACGGGGCCAAACCCGCGAAAAACGCTGGTGTTATGAAGCAGGTCATCACATGCCCTTGATCATCCGCTGGCCTCAGGCTCTGCAGGCCGCTGAAGTCAGCGACGAATTGATCGCCTGGGTGGACCTCGCCCCCACCCTGTTGTCACTTGCAGGAATTGCTCCACCCAAACACCTACAGGGACAGATTTTTCTGGGGGCGGAGAAGGCTGCCCCACGGGACCACGTCCTTGGAGGCAGGGACCGCATGGGAACCTGTTATGACTGCGTCCGCATGGTTCGGGACCAGCGCTGGCACTACATTAAAAACTACCTGCCCGAACTGCCCTGGGCCCAGTTTCAATGGTATGCCCAAGCCACCGATTCCGTCCCCTTGACCCAAGCGCTTGCAGACGCCGGTACACTCAGCGAAGCCGAAATGGTTTTTTACCGGGATCACAAAGCTCCAGAGGAATTGTATGACATAGAGGCTGACCCGCACTGTATGCAGAACCTCAGTGAAGACCCCGCTTATTCAGAAATCCTGAAACGCATGCGGGGGCATCTTCAGGTCCATCATGAGCAATACCCGGATCTGGGTTTCCTCTCGGAAGAAGAATTGATTGAACAGGGCTTGGTCCTGGACCGTCTCAGCGAATTTCGTGCACTCTATGATCAAAAGCGGGAGGAATACCAGGTAACCCGTGGAGAAGAGCCGGTCAGCTTACAGGATGCCATCCGGATCCTCGGAAAAGGCTTGTCTATCGCTGACGAATGAAGGCCAAGGGCTCAGAGAAATGGCTCTCTGAAGAACAAGCTGCTGCGAATTTCCCCTGACAAGTCGAAGCGCAGCTGCAAGGATGAGGCATGATTCAAAAACTAAGCGACCAGATCAGACAGATTGGAGAACGCCTCGGCCGGGAAGCGAAGCAGGCGATGGATGGAGGGGTGGAAAGTCTCCAGGGAGCTTACGTCGACTTCACGGCCAGCCTTTCGGACCTTTCCACGGATCAACAGGCCGCCCTGCGCAGACAAGTTGTACGGATTCGAAACCGCAGTGCAGAACATTGCCAGACCCTGCTTGAGTTCAGTGGCCTGGTCACAGGGGTGGCTGGAGAAGTTGCCATGTTTAGCGCCACAGGAGGATTAGCCTACCTGGTACTGGCCGGAGCCCCGCTGGAGGCCAGCACAGCGCTGTTTACGCATCTGGGCAAAAAAGCCGCGGAGGGTATCTCCGCAGATCGTAAAGCGAAATTTGTGGGCATTAGCTCCATCAAAACGGAAGCGGATGCGAATAAAATTTCGCTGCGGGCTGTTCTCTATGATCCGGATCATGAGGCTGCGGATGAACATGGTTTTTTTATGCTTTCCGAACTGGAGCTGTTTGAACTGTATAGCCAGGAACAGTTTTATGTGCAGCAGGAGGATGAACGGGCGGATGAATATATCGCAGCCCTGTTATCCATTCAGGCCGAACTCATCCGCCGGGGCCTTCCCCTCTCCGGTATGGATATCAAACGCTTTGCAGAGACGGCAAGCTGACAGCAGAGCTGCGTTACTCAGCTGAAACGTTCCCACAGGGCATAGATGAGATAGCCCGCGATAAGCAGTCGAAGCAGGATACCGACCGGAGAGTAGCGCAGGCTGGCCTGTTTTCGCTCCACCGGAAAGGGCAAATCCCCCTCCCAGAAGCGGTTGCCATTGAGGCCGAAATGATAGGTCCTCTCCGCCGTCTCCACCTTCAGCACATACCCCCGATAGAAAAACGCGGAACGCACCGAATTCAGTTCGGCAAGCTGTATGTCAGCAAACGGAATCTGCCAATCCCCACAGGCCAAGTGATCCTCAAACAGCTTCAACCTGCCTCGTCTGGCCACGATCCAGTTCGGCCCCACTTTTAACTGGTCGCCCTCTGCCGTCGTGGCTTTGCACATCGCCTGAAATAGAGGTTCGGACATTAAAGCTGTCCCTCAATGGGCAGAAAACGAAAGAAGACCGCGGATAGTTTCTGCAGCAAGCCACGACTGGGTTCGATATAGCGTTTTCCCGAGTCATCTTCCCAGAAAAAGTAATCTTCTGCATCCAATTGCAGCTGCCAGGCATTTTCAGGCGAGATATAGGATTCGAACAAGGCAGTGGTCTCTTCGGCTAAAGAAGGCGAATCGATCACCACCATGTTCTCGGTATTGATCTCAATGGAACGCGGGTCCAGATTGAGGGAACCCAGTAACACCCAGCGCCGGTCGAGGATGAACAGCTTGGCATGCAGCGAGGTGAATTTGGATGGCTGCGCGGGCGAATCACTTAACGCACGTGTCTCGGAAGAAGGCTGCCCTTTCAACTCATACAACTTCACGCCATTTTGCAACATCCGCCGTCGGTATTTTCGGTAATGGCTATGCACCACGGTGTGGTTGTTGGATTGCAAGGATGGCACCAGAATTCGGATCACACGCCCCTCCTCCAGGGCCAGTTGTCCCATCCGAGCCAACATCGCTTTGGAAGGAATGAGGTAAGGGGAAATGATCAGGGCTTCGCCCTGAGAAACGACGCCTGCGCCCTCCAACTGATAAATAAGACGTTCCCCGCGTTCGTTCCCTTTCACTTGGGGGGAGTCCTGAAAGGTTTCCGTTGTACCGTAATGGACACGCTCCGGGAGTGTATCGAATTCATCTTCCCAGCTTTGGTATTCCGTCGGAATCCCAGCGGCCTCTAAGAGTTGGTTGTCCTCAGCACGTTGCGCGAGAAAGCTCTGCCAGCTTTGTTCCAGTTTCGCCTCACTGAACTCTTTGTGCATGGCATAACCCGGATACGCGGCATCCGAGTTCCAATACTCATCAAAATCTTCACTCAGATCCCGCAACACTGGACCACAGACCAGCATATCCAGATCCAGATTATTATATTTCTTACTGAGACCGAAATACGGGTTGCCAATATTCCGCCCTCCCAAAATCGCCCAGGAGCCATCCACCAGGATCTGTTTGTTATGCATTCGCCGGTTTAGCTCTCTGAATTTTTTGCTGTAATGCAGGGCTTTGGAAATCGCTCCTTTGCGGGCCTTGGCCGGGTTAAATCGACGCACATTGATTCCTTCCTGCCGATCGACCAAGGCCGTCACCTGATCGGACCAACCTTTGGGCATATCATCCAGCAACACCCGAACCCGCACTCCTCGTTGCGCCGCAGCCAGAAGTCGTTCAAACACCAAACGCCCCGCTTCATCATCCGTCCAGATGAACACCTGAAAATCAATACTGTGTTCCGCCTGGTCAATCAAAGCCAGCCGCCACTTCAGGGCCTCCACATTTTCCGGAACCAGCAAAAAAGCAGACTCCCCCTCCTCCGCATGCTTGAGCAATTCCAGTTTATGGCGTGGAAGAAAGAGATCCTGCTGCATCTCTTTCGCAAAGGACTCCTGTTTCTCCGGATTTTTCGGTAAACGGGCACAGGAACTCAGGAAGAGCAGCGACAAGAGGACACAGGGCAAAGCTTTCACTCCTGCCCATTAAACCAGATTGAGGCAAAGGTCAGTCGAAAATCACGGGATCATGTTTTCCGAGCTTCGGAAACCCGGAGTAAGGCTTTTTCCGAAGCTCGGAACCCTGAAAAGGGATGCCCGACCCCATGTAAACACGAAGAGAGAGAGTGGAACTGATTTAATTAGAATATATTTTATCCGATTTAATCTTGTTATGTTAAGCAAGGCTATTATTTGTTCGGCATGCAAACCACAAAAGTGACACCTCAAGCTGCTCTTCATCTTTCACATGTGGAAGCAGGCAGCTGTGTCCGCATTCTGGAGGTGAGTAGCCCAACCCATGAAGCCCGACTGAAAGCGATGGGCCTCTGCAGGGACCGACGCCTGCAGATTGTGAAGCAGGGAAAAAACCTCTTGGTCGAGCTCTATGGCACTCGCGTGGGACTGGCTCGAGAACTTGCAAACGGAATTGAAGTCGAACTCTGTGCCAGCGCCGAACGCTGTTGGGAGAAAGCTCATGACTAAGGAATCACGAAACCAAATCGCTCTGGTCGGCAACCCGAACGCCGGAAAGACCACGTTGTTTAATGCCCTCAGCGGGCTGAACATGAAAACCTCGAACTATGCAGGCACGACCGTGGAACGGGCCGTAGGCCGGATCTCTATCGGCAACCATGCCTGCGAAGTGATGGATCTACCTGGCATGTACAGCATGGATGCCAGTTCACCCGAAGAACAGGTCGCGACTGCCGTTCTGCTTAATCTGGAAGACATGCATCCGCAGCCGGATATTCTGATTCCTGTTCTCGATGCAACCAATCTCGAACGAAACCTTTTTCTTTTCAGCCAGCTCATGGAATGTGATCTACCCATGGTCGTTGTCCTGAGCATGGTAGATCTGGCCGAACAGGAAGGACTGAAACTGGATCTGGATCAGTTAAAAGCCGAACTGAACTGTCCGGTTATTGCTCATCATCCCAAAAGCAAAGGAGCTCTCCCGGAACTCCATCAGGCATTGGATGAGATTCTAAGTTGGGGTGTAGACAGTTATCCCCGCCCGGTCAAAGCGCCGGATGCCGCGGCCTGTTCCGTGGGTTGTGGCGGATGTCCCTTCAGTGAACGCTTTAGCTGGAGCGAGCGGGTCACCCGCAAGGTGGTCCTTTCAGAACAACAGATGAGTACAGGATGGGGCGAACAGCTAGACAAGGTCTTAACCCATCCTTTCTGGGGCTTGTGTAGTTTTGTGCTGATCATGGCTCTGGTCTTCACCAGTATATTCTGGTTGGCACAGACTCCGATGGGCTGGATTGAAACGCTCATGGGGTGGATGGGCAGCGGGGTTGAGTTTCTCGTGCCGGAAGGAGATCTCCAATCCCTGATGGTCGATGGCATCGTGGGAGGCGTAGGCAGTACCTTGGTGTTCCTACCGCAAATCTGCATCCTGTTTTTCCTGCTTACCCTTCTGGAAGATTCCGGATATCTCTCCCGGGCCGCCTTTGTCATGGACCGCATGCTCCGGGTGGCGGGCCTGCCCGGTTCAGCCTTTGTCCCCTTACTCTCGGGGCATGCCTGTGCCATTCCGGCGATCATGTCCACCCGGGTCATCTCAAATTGGCGGGACCGTTTGGTAACTATTCTGGTACTACCGCTGGCCAGCTGTGGCGCCCGGCTTCCGGTGTACTCTATGGTGGCGATCCTGGTATTTCCCAACAGCCTGCCTCATGCGGTGCTTCTGTTTACCGCGGCCTATTTTCTGGGAATTTGTGCCGCGCTACTGTTGGCGCTCGTCTTGAGACAGACGATCCTGCGAGGTCCCAGCGACCCGCTGCTCATCGAACTACCCCGCTACAAAGAACCCAGTTTAAATAACGCATTGCGACAGACCTGGCGCAAGGGCTTGGCCTTTCTTAAACAGGCCGGGAGTATCATTCTCGTGATTTCCGTGGTGTTGTGGGTGCTGAGCACCTACCCCAAACGGGAAGCGGTTCCCGGTGAAGATCCGTCCCTGAGCGCCGTGCTGGATCAAGAATACAGTTTTGCCGGACGCATGGGCAAAGCCGTTGAACCCGTCATCAAACCGCTTGGCTTTGATTGGCGCATCGGCATCGGCATCATGGCTTCTTTTGCCGCACGAGAAGTGGTTGTGGCCAGCCTGGCCATTACCTATGGTCTGGGAGATGAAGCCAGTCCGGAGGAAGTGGCTCATGCCATGCGCGAAGCCCGGGATGCAGAGGGACGGCCCCAGTATAGTAGCGCTACCGGCTTCAGTTTACTGGTGTTCTTTGTGCTGGCCATGCAGTGTCTGCCCACCCAGGCTGTGACCCGCAAAGAAACCGGTTCCTGGAAATGGCCGCTGCTTCAGCTAAGCAGCATGACCCTCATGGCCTATCTTGGCAGCCTGGCCACGTTCCAGATCCTGAGTCAGTTCTAAACAGACTATTCCTGGGTGGTTGTGCTGATGGTGAACTGAGTAGAATTGACTTCGTCAATGAGGGTCAAAGAACCGAAAGCGATCATGATCTCTTCCATCGGTGGTTTGGTTGCAGTTGCAGGATCCAGGACGTCGGGGATAATGTGCCGAACAGAGATAATTCTTCCGTCAGTGATCTGGTAGGTAAAGCGGTGGCGGGTCACACCTACTGTAGCAGTATCAAAAACTTTGAAATCCCCTTCAATACGCTCGTTTCGCGCAAATCCCTGAAGCAAGAGAGGAGATGCTTTATCCAGACGTTTGCGAATGACGATAGGGCCATAGGTCACTCGGCCGCTTGCTCGGGGATCGGAAGCGCCCGGAATAAAGTTATCCCAGGTCAGCGCAAAACATTCCAAATGGTTTGATGCGACATCCACGCCACCAATTTGGTTCATGGTCGTATCCCCATCCAAATCTGTTCCATTCAGTGTAAGCTCCGCAAAAAAGAGCAGGGCTGACTGAGCTGGCAGGACCATCAGGGTTAACAGGGCCGTACATACACAGGATTTCAGTGAAAACGAAGTCATGATAGCTCCAATCAAAAGGGACGAATTATTGCTGTTGGATAAAAAAGATTCCGGTGATTCCGCTCGGATTAAAGCAGATCTGGGTAAAAGGCTCTACGGGATCCGCCGCGATCCCGGTCTGCAAGACACTGGGAGTTCCCCCGGGCTGCGGCGCATTCATGATGCGGTACTGCCTGCCTGGAATGCTACTGAAACGGAAACAAATCTGAGAGGGCGTAATCTGTATGCCCAGCACCTTAAACACGGAGCTTGCATCTCCGGCCGCAAAACCGGCGCGAAACTCGTCGATATTCAACATGCCATCTCCGTCTTTATCCAGGAGTGCATCATTCACTTTGGAGTTGAGGCCCTGAGCTAGTTCGTAGGTATCCGGCATCTCATCATTGTCATCGTCCGAATCCAGATCATCCGGCGTGCCATCCCCATCCGTATCCGTGGCCGTGCCCCCTCCCCCGCCACCAGAGGCACCGGAGTTGAGAACGCGGGCAGCATAAGCCAATTCCGCCTTGAAGAAGGCCGCACTAGTACCGGGACCTGCAGGTTGCATCAGGGGGCCCTGCCGAAGATCCTGTTCCAGGACCAGGCCTACTTCCAGAATGTTGACCACGGGAAGACTGTTCAGACTTTCCCGGGTCAGTTCACCACGAATACGAATGCGTCTGCCCGAAGGCCCCAAAAGGCCCTTGGGATCCTCAACCGCAAACAGATCTTCGCCTAGCGATGTAAATCGGAAGGCCCGGCCACCAGTTACATCCACCACCACCCCTTCGACCTGTAGCGGAGAAAGGGGCGTAACTGCCTGCAGATTGAAAATCCAAGCTGCGCAAGAGAGGATGAAAATAGCTAACGCTTTGTTCACGATAACGTTGTGAATGCAAAAACCAGAAAAAGAAACAATGGAAAAATGTAGTTTTCATATGAATTATCTATGCCTGAGTCAGCACATGCTCTAGGAAGAACGGATCGAAACAGCTTACCAGGTTAGCTCCGCAACAACTTCGCCATGGCCTTTCCTTTCGCAAGTTCGTCCACAAGTTTATCCAAATAGCGCATCTGTTGAATCAAGGGGTTTTCGATTTCCTCTACCCGATAGCCACAGATCATGCCGCGAATCAATCGGGCCTTGGGGTTCAGGTTACAGTCCGCAAAAAACTGATCAAAACAAAGCTCCGTTTCCAGCATCTCCTGTAGCTCCGTTGCGCTATACCCTGTCAGCCACTCGATGACCTGATCCAATTCCGCCTGTGTCCGCCCCTTTTTTTCCACTTTAGCGAGGTAAAGAGGGTAAATCGAGGCAACGCGCATAGCGGCAATACGTTCTTCCGTTCCGGCAGGGGGCTGTTTCATAAAGGGCTCTTGGTGAATGAAATATCGCCCCTCTCCTCTTCATTCCTCAGCGGAATTCAAGACAAAGCTCCAGCATGATGGCAGAGCTTTCCAACCCCTATTGGCTTTCGATTCGTTGTTTCAGATCCCGGGCTTCCAGTTCCCAGACAGCGTCGCGGACCGCCAGACTGAGAAATTGGCGCCATTGAAACAGATCAGCAAGGACAAACCCGGCGATGGCGCTAAAGCCTAAAACAAACACAGGCAGCAGGTTGGAAATCATCTGTTGCCCTTCCACTAAGCCAAGCACTCCAAGCAGCAGGAGCCCGGCACTAAAAAACAACAGCATTTCCCGACAGTCCACCTGGGCATATACCTGTTGAGACGTCGCATCCACGGTCAGGGATCCACTGCTACATAGATTGAGAGGCTCATTTCGCTTAGTCCCAGCCAGAAACAATACCGTATGCTCAACTACCTGAACCTCCCTCGCCCCAATTTCACGCAGACGGGCTGCCAGGGCCTGCGCCATGCGTCCGGCATCCACCTTCAATGGAATCGCAACAGCATGAGAATAACAAAACAGCGGCATAATCAGCTAAGATCAGAAAACAGGATTCCTGTAAAGCAGAAGGATTCCCGCTGGGGAAAGCATGGTTCACCTTGACTTCAGAGGGGTCATTCCCAATTCTGACTCCCTGCCTCCTTCATCAAAAAGGTCTGTACCGTCTCAGATCTGGAACTTGTACAGCTATGAGTGATTCCGAACAGCCAGCTTCTGTCAAAACCAGTCTCCTTGTCCGTATCTTCAGTCGGGTTGCTGATCTGGGGAACCGCTTACCGGATCCATTGACCCTTTTTGTCCTGCTCACACTCATCGTCATCGCGCTTTCAGTCATCTTTCAAGGCGTCTCCGTGGAGATGCTGCAACGGGATGGAAGCCCTGCCACCAAAACAGTGAACAGTCTCTTAGGCGTGGAAGGGATCCGTTGGATGCTGACCAGCGCCGTCAGGAACTTCATCAATTTTGCCCCACTCGGCCCAGTGTTGGTCGTCATGATTGGAATCGGCGTGGCCGAGCGCTGTGGCTACATTGCCATGGGCCTTCGCGTGTTGGTTAAGCTGGTCCCCCCTTCCTTGCTCACAGCTACCTTGGTATTTGGAGGCGTGATGAGTTCAATGGCCGCAGATGCAGGCTATGTGGTTCTCACCCCCCTGGGCGCAGTACTGTTTGCTGGACTGGGGCGACACCCCATCGCCGGCCTTGCGGCCGCCTTTGCCGGAGTTTCAGGAGGTTTCAGTGCCAACCTGATTATCACGGGACTGGATCCGCTGCTCGCAAGTCTGACCCAACAGGCTGCGGCCAGCATTAACCCCGTCTACGCCGAAGGCATCAATCCAATGTCGAACTGGTATTTCATGGTCGCCTCCACGTTTCTGATCACGGCGGTAGGCACCTTGGTTACGACGAAGATTGTGGAGCCGACCCTGGGTCCCTGGAAAGCGGAGAAGGATCAAGAAGCCGCAGCTGCAGAGGAACCCAGTCCATCAGAAACCCGGAACTTCTTTATCGCCCTGGCCTCCAGCCTGCTGGTGTTGATGTTGATCATCGCGTTGGTGGCCTTTCCCGGCGCTCCCTTACGGGATGCTTCAAAAGGAAGCAGCCTTCTAGCCCAGATGGGGCCATTTTTCGATTCGCTGGAAGTCCTGATTACCGCCTTGTTCCTTGTACCCGGTGTGCTCTTCGGCATTCTTCAGAAACAGATTCGCAACGACAAAGACATCGCCACCTTGGCTGCGGCATCCATGAGTGCCATGGGCGCCTATGTCGTTCTGGCCTTTGTTGCCGGACAATTTGTGGCTTATTTCAATCACAGCAACCTGGGTTCCGTCAGCGCAGTCAAAGGCGCAGTCTTTCTCCAAGAACTTGGACTGAAAGGGATTCCATTGCTGATCATGTTCATCATGCTGTCCTCGCTGATGAATCTGTTTGTGGGCAGTGCCTCGGCGAAATGGGCCTTTATGGCTCCCATCTTTGTGCCCATGCTCATGATCAGCGGACTCTCTCCGGAACTGGTTCAAGCGGGCTACCGGGTTGGAGATTCCGTTACCAACATCATTTCCCCCCTCATGCCCTACCTTCCAATCATTATCATCTTTGCGCAGAAATATGACAAAGAGGCCGGGCTGGGCACCTTACTCTCCTCGATGCTGCCCTACTCCATCGCCTTTGGCATCTGTTGGACCATCATGTTGATCATCTGGCTGCTTTTTGATTGGCCGCTCGGCCCGGGTGTGGAGGCCTTTTACAACGTAACCGAAGCTGCTGCGCCTTCCGCTCTCCCCTGAAGCCTCTCCCACTGAAGGATATAAACTCCAGTTCCTGGGCTTTGTTCTGATCTCCTCGGGATCCATCCAATCCCCAGCTACAAAATGCCCCCCCCCTTCCTCGGACTACTTAGGCCAGAGCGCAAGCTTGGTCGTGGAATCAAAACATGAATCTGCGAACTGGAGGACTGCAGGTCTCCGCACAAGAAGGACTATAGACTTCATAAAAACCGGATTCTTCCAGAATCGACTCGAATCTTCCCTCGAAACATCCGTTGCCTTCGTGGCCTTCGTGGCCTTCGTGGCAAAAAAAAACCTCCTCCTGCGGACAGGAGAAGGGCAATTACCTAAAGCTTTAGCGTCAGCTTATTCTGCGCTCGATGCCTCGGGATCTTCCATACGCATCTGGTATTTAGGCAGATCCCGGTCTTCAGAGAAGAGCCGCTCTTCATCTTCCTGTACTTCGAGTTCTGTCTGAAGAATTCCGTTTTCTTTCAGGAGAGTTCCTTTAGCCCGGGCCAGGGAATCGAGAGAAACGTTATAGGTTGCCACAGCACGCAGGAAACTTTCCTCAGCATTCATAAGGCGTTCCTGAGCACTCAGGATGAGCGTCAGATCCGTCACCGCATCCCCACGCTCTCCCAGGAGATTTGCTTTTTTGCGACTTTCCAAACTTCCCAAATCCTCGCGGGCGGCGAGTACGGAATCGTAGGTAGCTTTGACCTCACGGAAGGAGGTTTCCACCTCACGCAAGGAAATCCGCATATCCAGCAACACGGTTTCCATGGTCGTTTGCAACTGACTTTCCAGCTGACGCTGTTCGAGGCGGCGCCGTTCATTGACCGCACGGGCACTGCGATTGCCCAGGGGCATCTCAAAGCGAACCCCTACCAGATAGCCGGGGCCATGTTCCAACTGATCGTCCCAGGCTTCCTCGTACTCCTCATCACTGAGGCCGGAGAGATAGGCTTCAGCAAAGGCATTCAGAGCGGGCAAACGCTCCCGGGCGGAGAGTTCGCGACGGATTACCGAAGACTCCAACTGTTTGTAGGCCTGGAGGATTTCCGAACGGTTCTCCAAGGCAACCAGAAGAGCCTGCTTCATAGCCGGAGGGCTGTAGCTGAGTTCCGGCAAGTCAGAGGGAACCATCTCTAATTCGTCTTTTGCCATCAAGTTAGGTTCATTCACCAAGGTTTTCAGACGTTCGGTGGCATTCAGCACCGCGGTTTCAGAACGAAGCAAGGAAGCCCGCCGTTCAGAGGCGTAGGCGCGGGCACGTTGGATTTCCAACTGACGGGCATCCAAGCCTCCCCTGGATTCCAATTCGCTGAGAATCGACTCGGCTCCTTCCACCCCCCGGCGTTTTGCGGCACTCATCCCCCGGGCCATGTACAAGGACCAATAGCTCCGGGAAATTTCCACCAGATGAGCTTGAACCTGTCGTTCAAATTCGAGCTGCGCGATTTCCGCATCCAAGCCAGCCACAGCCATCAGGCCTTTGTTGTAGCCTGTGCCAGCACCCCGCAACAGAGGTTGTACCACACCGGCCACCGAACGGGATTTCCATTGAGGATTAGGAATGGTGAATTCCGAGTTATTCCCCACCCGGTTGAATTCCTGGCGAATGTACACTTCTGTACCCGTCACCAGTTTACTGTCGATTCCGGCGTGGAAGAGTCGTTCGGTTTCATAGAAGCGGTCCGATTCTTCTGTAGTCAAGGTAGAGCCTACCGGATCATCGCGATCGGCGTAACTGCCCTCCGCATAAAGCCGGGGATCAAAAAAACCTTTGGCCTCCTGAATGCCCGTCAAACGAATCAGTGGAAGATCCGAGAACACACGAATCTGAGGGGAGTACACCAGGGAAGCTGCCCAGAGATCGCGCAATGGAACCTGGATCAGCTCTGATTCGGCGTCAAAACGTCCATGAGTGAGCAGGCTGTCTTCCCCGGGCACCTCAATGCTCTCCGCAGCCACCTGCTCAACGGGAGCTTCCGCCAGTTCTGCCTGAGCATCCGTGCGCACTTGATCCATCATCATATCGGCCCGGGCACGTTGCTCCTGTGCCGCATCGCTTTGGCCAGGGTGACGACAGCCCCCCGAAAAAATGAGGAAGCCCGACAGCGGGGCTACCAGACAAACTTCACGGAAATTACCAAATAGTCTTTTCATACAGACAACCTTTTCGTGACTAAATATACAATTAAATTGACACCCAAGAGCACTTTGCGCAAGCTTGAAGATAATGAAAAAGCAAACGGCATCGCGGCGTAGCCTGAAGATCGAAACTCTAGAGGATCGGGTACTTTTCTCTGCAGTTCCTGCAGAAGCGCCCGAGCCCATCCCCGAAGAGGTCACTGCGGAGAACAGTGCCGTCGTTCTGGAGAGCAGCCCGCCTGATTCCTCAGGCGGTGAAAATTCAGATATCAGCACACAACCGGAAACGGCGTTTCAAGAACAGGAAGCGGATGACGCGGGGGCTCAGGATGACAGCCAAGGACTTCAACTCTTGGTCGTCGACAGCCGTGCGGAACGGGTTCCCGGACAACCCGATGTCAGCCTGAGCGAAGATTTAATGAAATCAGCTCCGGCAACGGTGCAGATGGAAGAGCTCCTCGTGGATCGAAACGGGGATGGAATCGAAGCGGTTCGGGCGCAATTAGAGACACTCACTGCAGATGGCTCCAAGGTAGAAGCGCTGCACATCGTGACCCATGGCGATCAGGGAAGCTTCACCTTGGGCAACCGTAGCATTGATCACAACAGCCTGCTTACGGACAACAGCTTGGTCGCACAGTTGCAGGCCTGGCAACCCTATCTAAGCGAAGACGCAGACATTCTATTGTACGGGTGCAACATTGCCGAGGGAGAAGAAGGGATGGCCTTCATGCAGCATCTGGCTGCATTGACCTCTGCCGATATTGCTGCCTCCACCGATTTGACAGGACAGAACCACACGGACACGGCAGACTGGGATCTGGAAGCAGATACAGGCCCGATCGAAGCGGCCCCGCTGGCCTCCACTCTGGATGTCGTGCTGGTACCGGAACCCGTAAGCACACTGAACGCTCCCGGAACGGTCAAACTGGGGGAAACCTTCACCGTAACTGCCACCTTCGATAACAGCAGCGCAACCGATACCGGCTATGGTCCCTGGATTGATATCGCCTTTGACCGCACTGGTGTGGACGGCATCTTTGATCCGCTCAACCCGGAAACCGGCGGCACCGGTGCCGGCCGCTATGATGGGATTACCCTGGCCGGGTCACCCACGGTACTGGGAAACCCGGTTCAGTTTTTCGAACTGACTATTGATGATACTGCGAACGGTGGCTTGGGGGTCCAACACCCCTTTGCCGTGGATACCAATGGTGATTTCATCTATGTGAACACCACCACAGGCCCCTTTGCCCCCCTGCTGACCGGATTTCAAAATGGGGATGGCTTGCTGGTTGTGGGTTCCTTGTATGGTTCTTTTACCCCGGACCAGCCGGTCGCAGATGTGGAAGTGCAATTCCAACTCAGTGACGAGGCCGATTTGGAGAGTAATGTAACTCTGGCCAGTCAGGCGGGGTTTCGTCTGGGTGCTGACCCCATCAACAACCCTTCAACGGATCCCAGCATCATTGGCAATGCCGTCGTGCAAACCGTACAGACCGAAGCCGCTCTGGTTACCCTGACCAAGACGGTGGATGCTCCAGAAAATGAAACCGCAACGGGTCCGAATTACCAGCGCACATACCGAATCTCGGTAGATATCGCCGAAGGACAATCCGTCCAGAACCTTCATGTTTACGACGATCTCGCTGATGAAATTCAGTATGTAGCCATCACCGGTTCCAGTCATAGCTATACCCTGCTGGAAGAGCCCTCAACGATTGTGCCAGGTGGCAGCCTCGGTGTGGTGTTCGATTCCGCCCTTTCTGGTGCTGCCTCCCTCGAGGATGCTTGGTTGGAGATCTCCTTTTATGTTCCCCGCACCTATCAGGTAGGAGGCGACACGGACATGGACGAAGATCCTGCAGATCTGGATACGGATGTGCTGGCTCCGGACAGCGGAGATGACCGCTTAGTAGATAACCAAGCTTACGGTTTCTTTGAATGGGACCCGGTGGATGATCGGGACCCCACTGTGGTTATCGGTCTCAATGTCGATGGCAGTTTCGATAACACCGACCTGGCTTCTGCGATCGCTACAGCTGCACCGGATGCAGCACCGGAGCATAATGACCTCGAAGTTTCCCCGCTGGTCGTCCAAAAAACCTTTACCGTGATTGATGACGGTGCCGTAGCAGGTCCCACCCCGAATGACCTCTATGAATTCAGCATTGATTTTCAGGTATCGGACTATTTTGGCGTTCAGGATATCGTTGTAGATGACCTGCTATCGGACGGCTTCCGCTTTGACGATGTATTCCTTCCGGTGCTGGAGATCAACGGAAACACCTATGTCCTCTCCTCCTCTGCTATGGACCGCAGCACATGGACGGTGAATCAGAATTTCACGGGAGCAGGCACTCCCTTCAGCAATTACGTCATCGATCCTGCAGCAAACGATGGCACCACGCTGTTGGAATTCCGCATTTCCGAAGAACTGATTTTCCGGGGACAGGATGGTCTGTTATTAGGAGGTGGCATTGACCCGAATGACACCGATGCGGATGAGGACAATCCCCTTCCACTGTACAACGATGGTGCAACCACAGGGCGTCTGGTGTACCGGGCCCGGATTCTGGATGAATTCACTGACGACTTCCCTTCCGGAGAGGCTCCACTCAACCCCCGGGATAACATCTCCAACGATGTCACCATCCGTGCCAGCCTGGTGGATCTGACCTCCGGGGACGGGACGCGTGAAAACCTGACTCCGTACCCTGGATCAGAAATCACCGATGACGATTCCGCCCAGGATATTGAAATTGTTGCGGATGTGGTCACCAAATCGATTTATGCGGTAAATGGCATCGTACGCCTGGTGGATCCCACCGATGAAAATTCCGGAGAGAACCCCCTGTTCACCTCCACTTTCCGCACAGGCGGGGATGTCAATGGCGCGATTAACGTTAAGCCAAACGATGACATCACCTATCGCCTGGCCTACACCCTGCCTACCGGGGACGTGGAAAATCTTCGCTTCACCGACTATTTTCCCCTGCCGATTTACGATGTCGAAGATCCGGATCAAAGCGGTTCCGGCTCATGGGTCTTTGACAACAATCTCGATGGGAGTGGAAACCCGGCGACAGCCGCTGCCATTGAAGCGGCCCTGTATGCCGGACAAATCACCTACGGCCCCAGTCACACCCTGCACACCGTAAGTTCGCCTTATATTCCAGGGGGAGGAATTATCGGAGATCTGAACGGTGACCCGGAAACGCCTTATAACCCTGCTGTCCAGGAGGATGATTCCGGGATTGATGCCACCTCCAATTTCCTCCGAATACAATGGGGGGATTTCAGCAGCAGTACCAACATGCCGGCAGAAGTGGATGTATTGGTAACCATTCGAGTCTCCTCAGCACCGTTTTCTGAATCCTTAAATCTGACCAATCAAGTCCAGGCTGGAGAACAGAACACACAGGATCCTGGAAACGAACAAAGCTCCAATGATTTGATCATTATCGTCCTGGACCAGCCTCTGGTCGACATTTACAAAGGCGTGGTGTCCTCCACCCAGAATGGCGGGGTCAGCGCAGGTGGCTTGACCTTTGATGACATTGGCTCCGGCAGCGATGCCTTCAGCGGCACACTCACAGGCCAGAGCAACGCGGAAGCAATCGGTGCATTGGACTTAACTTCAGGAACACTTCCCGATGCCGGGGACCAGGTTCGATTTGCCGTATTGGCTCAAAATACAGGCCGTTCCGACGCCTATGACGTCACACTGACCGACACCCTGCCCCAGTCCTACGACAACGATTATGCTGACAAAGCATCATTCATGACCGGAACCAATTTCCGCGTGTTTGATGGTGCGGGCGCACTGCTGACCGAAGGCGTAGATTATGATTTAGTCTGGGATCTGGGGACCGCCACCTTTACCGTGGAACTGACCGACATCACCACACCCGATCCGCAGGGAAGACTCTTCCGCGGCGAAGATGCAACCCAAGCCGGGACACCGGAAACCAGTGATGGATCCAACGCGGTCCTGATTCTCTATGACCTGACCCTCAATGATCCCAGCACAGCTCTGGATGCAGGGGATCTGATTGCAGATGCTGGATCCCAGATTACCAACACGGCCACGCTGACCAATTATGCGGGTTCAGAAGGTGGCGATGACCACACCAATCCGGATGACAAAACGGATGATGCGATCATCCAGATTGCTGTCCCGAACCTGAGCAAAACACTCATCGGTACCGAATTTGATCTGGATAATAACAATGCGGCCACTGAAGCCGTCATCGGGGAACTGGTCACCTTCGAACTGGTGGTGGATATTCCGGAAGGCGAAACCGTTAACGCAACCATTCAGGATATCATGGATCCTGGGCTGAGCTTCGTCAGCATCCTTTCGGTGACCTACGCCAGCGGAGTGAGTTCAAGCAATACGATCGGGATTGGTCCGGGGCCGGGTGCGGGTATGGGCCCGAGCAATGTCACCCTCAGCAATACCAATGGCGGTACGGCCAACCAGATGCTGTTCAGCTTTGGCACCATTACCAACGGAAACACAGACAACAGCGCTCCGGGTACGGTGACCATTCAATACCAGGCCGTGGTCCGCAACCAGAACAGCCTCCCCTCCAGTCCCGGCAACCAGGCTGGAACACAATTAAACAACAGCGCTCAGTTGAACTGGGAATGGAATAACGAACCGGACAGCGGTCCCGGCCCGGACGGCAATGACAGCATCAATGCCAGTTCGGCTAATGTGGAGGTAATTGAACCGGCGTTAAGCATCAACACAGATTTGTCCGCTGACAACATCACCTACACGGAGTTGCTCACCGGTCTGGATGCTGGAGATACCGTGTATATTCGATACCGGGTACAAAGCGCTGGCAACCTGCCAACCTCCTTCGACATTGATCTGAATTCAATCATACCCGATGAGGTGGACAACCTCGTGGTGTTTTCTTCAGCAGTCATCGGCACCAAGCTCAGCATCACGGATGGCGTGAACAATATGCTGGATAATGCGGATTTCACCATCACGAACAATCCAACGAACAACACGCTCTCCCTGACCCCGGGGGTGAATATGGATGTTGGTGAAAGCTCCGGATTCGAAGTTATTCTTCAGGCGGAGCTGGCCGGGTCCATCATTCCCAGCGAAGACTACAGTGTGATTGCCGAAGTGGAATGGACCAGCATTGATGGCACCCGCAGCAATCAGTCCCTGCACACAAGCGATGCCACCGAGCGTGATGGAACCGACGGATTTGGTCCGGATGATCTCCGATTGAATAATTATTCAGATCTGGACGACAATACGATCATCACCACACCGGAAGTCGAAGTTGTAAAAACCATCGTGGACACTTCGGAAGCGCACACCAGCGGCAGCAATGTAACCATTGGTGAAATCATCCGTTACCGGGTTACGATGGATGTTCCGGAGCTCACAATTGCCAACTTTCAGGTACAGGACCTCCTCCCCAGTGGTCTGACCTTCCTCAATGACGGCACCGCCACCATTCAATATGTTGCCGATGTTGGCTTCGATTCCACCCTGCTGGGTAACGGGCTCAACAGCCTGACCCCCGAAACGGCTCTGCCCGACGGCAGCATCAGTACCTCAGCGAGTCTTAATGAGGATACCTACGGGAACGGTACAGATGTGTTCTTCAAGCTGGGCAATTTTGTCAACCAGGACCGCGATGCGGATGTGGAACAGGTGATCATCGAGTTCAACGTCCTGGTCAACAATACGACAGCTGGCAGCAACGATGCCGGGGACACCCGGGATAACCAGGCGCAGGCCTTATTGGATGGCTCTGTGCTGGATATCTCGGATGCGGTTACTGCTACCATTGTGGAACCGAATGTGAGCGTGGACAAGACCTTGCTTACCCCATCTCCTTACGATGGAGCCAATCCGATTCAGTTCCAGGTGGTGGTCACCAACAATAGCGGTAGCAACCGGGCCACGGCCTTCGAGGTGGAAATGGTCGACGTGGTACCGGCCTTCCTGGGTTCCATTACCCAAGTGGGCGTGATCGGCACCACCGGTACCGTCGTCAATGCCGGGGTCAGTATTGTCGGCAACACCGTGACCCTGACCGCAGATTCCATGGATATAGGAGCGACCATGACCCTGGTGTACCAAGGGATTCTGGTATCCAGCATTCCTGCTGGTCAGCCCGTGGAAAATACGGCGAACCTGACCTACACCGGCCTTCCTGGAAGCGGCACCGTCGGAAACTCCACGGGATCGGATACCCCGGGTGCCTCCGGGACCGATACCGGGGAACGGGACGGCAGCGATGGCGAAGGGGGCGATCCCAACGATTACGCGGATTCCGATATGGAGTCCTTCACGGTGGAACGCCCGGCACTGAACAAAACCTTTCAGAATGGTTCGATCTCTGCAGATGATTCCTCGGATGCGACCACGGATGGGGCCAACCTGCGGATCGGGGAACAGATCATATACGATATCCTCATCACCCTGCCGGAAGGTACCACCGAAGGGTTAATTGTCCGGGACATCGTTCCCGAAGGACTGCGCATTGATACTGTAACCGTGGTCACCTCCGCCGCAACCGCCACCCAGTTGACCGCAGACTGGAACGGGAGCGTCCTCTCTCCGACGATTCCCCTGTTGCCCGTCAGTGGCTCCACCAATCTGGACATCGACTTCGGGGATGTCAGCGCCACCAGCGATAACGACCTCAGCAACAATTCCTTTGTGGTCCGGGTCAGCGCCACGGTCATCAACATTGCTGCCAACCAGAATGGCGATGTGCTCAACAACACCGCCAGCTACTTTTACGACGACCCGGTGAATGGCAGCACCGAGGTGACAGAAACCGATACCACGGACACGGAAATCACCGTGGTGGAACCGGAACTGGAGATCCTCAAAACGATTGAAAGCTCCACCAGTTTTATCGACGGCGGGGACAACGTGGAGTACCAGTTGCTCGTCCGTCATACCGGCAGCTCCACATCCGATGCCCGGGAAATTCTGCTCACAGACACCTTTTCCGCCGAACTGGATAGTTACAGTTTCGCTTCAGCCATCATCCGGGACGGGGTGAACCCTGATGTGGATGTCAGCGGTCTGTTCACGTTTAACCCGGTTTCGCGTCAGTTGACCACCACTGGAGATCTGGACCTGCTACTGGATACAGGAGGCGCCGGCGTGAATCAGGAACTGGTGCTCCGCTTTACCGCGGTGGTGCCCGTGGACAAACTGGTGGGGACCGATGTCAACAATACCGCCACCATCACTTGGAGCAGTGGGGAGGGAGGCCTCGACGGGGATGATACCGGCACCCTGGATGAACGGACGGGGTCGGATGGCGAAGGAGGATCTCCGAACGATCACGCGGACAGTGATTCCGCCAATTTTGAAACCTACGGCCTGCTGGATGTCAGCAAAGTGGTGGATAAAAGCGAAGCCACTATTGGAGAAATCGTCACCTACACCATTACCTTTGAGGTGGCGGAAGGTCAGACCGTCATCAACTGGCAGGACACCCTTCCGGCAGGACTGGTTCTAACCAGTACCGTGACCGTGGGCAGCAATCCGGACAGTCTGGATATCACCGGACTCAACCCCAACAGTCTTACCGGGCAGACGATCACGGTCACCTCCACCAGTGCCGGAACAGATCCATCTCTGGAAGAAACGTCCATCTTTACCCTCACCTATCAGGCGCTGGTACAGAACATAGCAAGCAATCAGGGGGATGCCAGTTCACAAACCACGCTGACCAACGATGTGGATGCCAACTCCGACTTAAACAATGATGGTGACATCAACGACAGCGGAGAGCAGGACAACAACAATCAGGCCAATACGGATGTGATCGAACCGGTGCTGCAGATTGAGAAGACGATCATCTCTGATGACAGCAACCTGGATGCAGGGGATACCCTCACCTATCAGTTGCGCATCAGCCACAGTACGGAATCGACCGCCGATGCCTTTGAACTCATCCTCAATGACACACTTCCGGTGTATCTGAATGGAGGGACGCTCAGTTCTGCATTGATCGATGGCACGACCGATGTCAGCGGCAGTCTCGACATCACCAACGATGTGCTAAGCACCACCGGCGACATTGATCTCGCCATGGGCGAGGTGTTGATTCTGGTCATTACCACAACGGTGAACGATGACACCGATGTGGGCCAGGTCATTGATAATAGCGCACGGCTTCAATGGTCGAACCTCGATGGAGGCCAGGCCGGGGATGAAGCTGGGATTCAGGATAACACCAATGATGAACGGACCGGTGCAGGTAGCAATCCTCCGAATGACTATAATCTGACCGATAATGCCGTCACCAACACGCGGGGCTTCCTGGCCATCGTCAAAACCGCGGATGTCACCGAGGCGACCATCGGGGATACGGTCACTTATGACCTTCAGATCACTGTGGCCGAAGGCCGCACGGAGGTCGCCATCTCGGATGTCCTGCCTGCCGGCATGGTGTTTGTCGCCAACAGCATGTCCCTGTTGTCCAATCCGGATGGACTGGATATTACTGGACTGACCAACAACAGTCTTACCCAAAGTCTGGTCGTCACCAGTGATAGTGCCGGGGGCGGAACGGTAGAGAACGACGGAGCCACTGCCCATAACAGTAGTTTCACCTTACGGTATCAGGCCTTCGTCCAGAACGTAGCCGGGAACCAGGGGGATGCCAGTTCGCAGACCACCCTAACCAACGCGGTCACCGTCCAAGCTGACCTGAATGATGACGACGATACAGGAGATGCTGGTGAAACGCTGATGACCAGCGATGACGTCGATGTGATCGAGCCGGTGCTGCAGATTGAGAAGACCATCATCTCCGATGACAGCAACCTGGATGCAGGGGATACCCTCACCTATCAGTTGCGCATCAGCCACAGTACGGAATCGACCGCCGATGCCTTTGAACTCATCCTCAATGACACACTTCCGGTGTATCTGAATGGAGGCACACTCAGTTCTGCATTAATCGATGGCACGACCGATGTCAGCAGCAGCCTGGACATTACCAACGATGTGCTAAGCACTACCGGGGATATCGATCTGGCCATGGGCGAGGTGTTGATTCTGGTCATTACCACAACGGTCAACGATGACACCGATGTGGGCCAGGTCATTGATAACAGCGCCCGCTTGCAATGGTCCAACCGCGATGGTGGACAGGCTGGGGATGAAAACGGCATTCAGGATAATGCCAACGATGAACGTACGGGTGCGGGCAGCAACCCACCGAACGACTATGATCTTACCGATAACGCGGTCACCAACACCCGCGGTTTTCTGGCGATCGTGAAAAGCGCGGATGTGACCGAGGCTACGATCGGGGATACGGTCACCTACACCCTCGACGTGACCGTGGCCGAAGGTCGCACCGAAGTCGCGATCAGCGACGTGCTGCCTGCAGGCATGGTCTTTGTAGCCAACTCCATGAGCCTGCTCTCCAACCCGGATGGTCTGGATATCAGCGGCCTGACCAATAACAGCCTCACGCAGAGTCTGGTGGTCACCAGCGACAGTGCCGGGGGCGGCACGGTCGAAAACGATGGCGCCACTGCACATAACAGCACCTTTACCCTCACCTATCAGGCCCTGGTGCAGAATGTAGCTACCAACCAGGGCGACGCCAGTTCGCAGACCACCCTGACCAACGCCGTCACCGTCCAGGCTGACCTCAATGATGACGATGATACCGGAGATGGTGGTGAGACGCTGATGACCAGCGATGACGTCGATGTGATCGAGCCGGTGCTGCAAATTGAGAAGACCATCATCTCCGATGACAGCAACCTGGATGCAGGGGATACCCTCACCTATCAGTTGCGCATCAGCCACAGTACGGAATCTACTGCCGATGCCTTTGAGCTCATCCTCAATGACACACTTCCTGTCTACCTGAATGGAGGCACGCTCAGTTCTGCATTGATCGATGGCACGACCGATGTCAGCGGCAGTCTCGACATCACCAACGATGTGCTAAGCACCACCGGGGATATCGACCTGGCCATGGGCGAAGTGTTGATTCTGGTCATTACCACAAAGGTCAACGATGACACCGATGTGGGCCAGGTGATTGATAACAGCGCCCGCTTGCAATGGTCCAACCGCGATGGTGGACAGGCTGGGGATCAGGCGGGCATTCAGGATAATGCCAACGATGAACGTACCGGTGCTGGCAGCAACCCACCCAACGACTATGATCTTACCGATAACGCGGTCACCAACACCCGCGGTTTTCTGGCGATCGTGAAAAGCGCGGATGTGGAAAATGCCACGATCGGCCAGGTGGTCACCTATTCTCTGGAGATCACGGTGGCCGAAGGCCGTACCGAAGTGGATCTCAATGATGTGCTTCCGGCAGGCATGGTGTTTGTAGCTAACTCCGCGTCGATCAGTGCCAATGCCGACGGGCTCGATATCACTGGACTGGACGCCAACAGCCTCACTCAGAGCCTGGTGGTCACCAGCAACCGCACAAGTGGTACGGTGGAAAATGACGGAGCTACCGCACACAACAGCACATTCACTCTCAGCTATCAGGCGTTGGTGCAGAACGTGGTCGGCAACCAGGGCGAAACGGGAGGCCAGACCCGCCTGACCAATAACGTGACTGTCAGTGCAGACCTCAATGATGATGATGACAGCAGTGATGGCGGTGAGACGCTGATGACCAGCGACGATGTCGATGTGATCGAGCCGGATCTGCAAATCGTGAAGAGCATCACCTCGGACACCACCAATCTCGATGCAGGGGACACCCTCACATACGAACTGCGCATCACGCATACGGCCCTCTCCACAGCGGATGCCTTTGAACTCATCCTGGATGACACCCTGCCCATTTATCTGAATGGCGGCACGATTGATTCCGCGTTGATTGACGGAACCACGGACGTCAGTGCGAGTCTCGACATGACGGCCGACGTACTCAGCACCACCGGCAACATCGATCTCGCTCTGGGCGAGACTCTGGTCATTCTCATCAGCACCACCATCAACGATGACACCGATGTGGGGCAGCTGATCGAAAACACAGCTGAGCTGAAGTGGTCCAGTCTGGATGGCGGCCTGGACGGGGATGATCCCGGAGTGCAGGATGATGTCAACGATGAGCGAACCGGCGGGGGCGATAACCCGCCCAACGATTATCTGGATGATGACACGGTCAGCACCAACACCCGCGGCTTCCTCGCCATCATCAAAACTGCGGATGTGGAAAATGCAACGATCGGCCAGGTGGTCACCTACTCCCTGGAGATTACGGTGGCCGAAGGCCGTACCGAAGTGGATCTCAATGATGTGCTTCCGGCAGGCATGGTCTTTGTAGCCAACTCCGCGTCGATCAGTGCCAATGCCGACGGTCTGGACATTACGGGTCTCAATGCGAACAGCCTCACCCAGAGTCTGGTGGTCACC
This sequence comes from Verrucomicrobia bacterium UBA6056, assembly GCA_002429005.1. Lineage (GTDB taxonomy): Bacteria > Verrucomicrobiota > Kiritimatiellia > SS1-B-03-39 > UBA6053 > UBA6056. Next base: position 170 of record DIYK01000041.1, on the reverse strand, counting down.
AGTAACCGTACAAGTGGTACGGTGGAGGATGATGGTTCGGCAGCCCAGAACAGCACATTCACTCTCAGCTATCAGGCCCTGGTACAGAACGTGGTCGGCAACCAAGGCGAAACGGGAGGCCAGACCCGGCTGACCAATAACGTAACCGTCAGTGCAGACCTCAATGATGA
>DIYK01000002.1 GCA_002429005.1 Verrucomicrobia bacterium UBA6056 | reverse complement strand
CGGGGAAAGGTGGCGGCCATGCTCATGTCTTCCGGGTCCCCGCCGTAGATTCCACCCAATAGAGGGCCGGCCAAACGGTCCAGGGCTTCGCGGCCGAAGTGGCGGGTGACGAAGGAGGCTAAACTCTCATCCTCTTCGCGGGCTTTGTGCGGAATCAGCGGTTCACTGATCATGCGCAGTTTGGCCAGGGGGCTGAGTAGTTTGGTCTGCAGAATCGGCGTGACCTTCTGAGGAATAAACAGTTTGCAGCCGGCAGGGAAGGGGTGCAGCGCGCCATTGTGGAGAATGGAAAAGCTGCGTTGCGCATCATTGGAGGGAAGCAGTTCGTCCTCCAGATCCAGTTCTTTACAGAGTTGGATGCCCCAGGGCTTTTCGGTGAGCAGGGAGTCCGGGCCTCCTTCGACCAGACAGCCTTGCATGCGGCGGGAAATCATCTTTCCGCCTACACGGTCGCTGGCCTCAAACAGGCTGCAACGATGTCCTTCTTTGCTGAGATACCAGGCGGCGGCGAGACCGGCTATGCCGCCCCCGAGAATTGCGATGCGTTCACTCATGGTTAGGTCCAGGGGGATGCATCGATATCGGGCATCTCCCCCTGGGGCAAGAGAAAGCGGCGCAGAGGTTTAAACACCGCGTTTCGATAGAAGCGCGGTAACCAGGGTTCTGCACCGGAAGCCTTGCCTTGGGCAATCTCCTGTTGAAGCTCTGTGAGATCGGCTTCCATGTCTCCGGAATAGGCCTCGATTTGACGGGGCCAGATCTCTGTACGCATCCAGTCGATCAGCTGTTGATCCTCCTGGTTGGCCTCGCGCAGTCGGTTCAGAAGTTCTTCATGCTGAGGAAGTTCTTTGCGGAAGGCCCGAATCCGCTCCAGATATTCCGGATGGGTATCCTGAATACGTTCATAGCTGTCGGTATTGGTGTTGAAACGGGTGTAGGCCAGTTTCATCTTGGGCTGGTTGGCCCAATCCCGAAACAGGAGCAGAGAGCGATCGAATTCCTCGACTTGCAGCAGCAGGAAGGGGTTGGATTCAATGATGTCCTTCACCTGCGCAAAGCGTCCCTCCGGATGGAGGTGACGGCATTGCCGATTCTGATTCCATTCCGCATCGCACCAATCCCGGGCAAGCTGTTCAAAGTCATCAAAAAGAATGCCATCATGCGCTTTGTAGCGCAGATACCAAGTTAGGTGGGAAATACTGCGCTTGAGCGGGTCACGCAGAAAGCTGTAATAGCGAATCTCAGGAGCGGCCTCCTTCAGGTTGCTGTAGGGGCGGACCGGGTGGCCGGCAATACTTTGTAATGCCGGATACACCCGTTTCAGTCGTCGAAGATCCTCTGCACGCAGAGCCCGTTCGCGAAAACCAGGTCGATCGAAATGAGCTAACCCAAAATGCTGACGCAAAAGGGTGGTGAAGGTGGTGCCTGCGGTTTTGTAACTGTGGACGAAGGCCAGCATCGCTTAGAGGGTCGCGCTCTTCCGGGCCGCGTCCGCATCAGCCATTGCACGGTTGGAAAATTCAACCCGGTAAATGAAACCTTGCCAGGGACGCCCACCTACGGCTTCGTTCCCGAACACAAATTCCATGTCTTCCCAGTTGGAGAGGTCACCGGGGAGTTCCGGACTGTGAGTCAGGCGGCCGCCCCGGTACACTTTCAGGCCTTCTTTCCCGAACACGATCAGCACACGTTCTGCGCGGTGTTCTTTGATGGGGCCAAGATTGAGCTCCGGATTGGTGCCATTCAGGTCGGTGGCGGTGGTGCGCAGGCGGAGGATGAGGTTTTCGCCATTATGACCGAGGGTAACGTTTCGTAGGGCTGCGTCACGGGAGAGTCCTACGATGCGTGCCGGGCCGCGCTGCATGCCCTCTTTGGTCATAAAGGAAACGGCGAGGGTGAACTCATTGCTTTCTTTGACCGCTCGGGAGAGCTGGCGTCCCAGTTCAGGAATGCCGCTACCGCCATTGAGGTTGCACTCGAGTCCCCGGGCACCAATGCGGTTATCCCCTTTATGGACAATTTTTATGGGTTTAGCTTCGCCTTCTCCCGCCTTTACGAAGGCCTGCCCTCCGGGCAGCCCCCGATTCCACATGAAGGCCACTTTCTCACCCGCCACTGGAGCAGCCTGAGGCTGTTCAGCGACTTCGGGTTCCGGAGAGTCAGGAAGCTCGGGCATCAGGCCTCGAATCCGCTCCTCTTCGGTGCGGAAACTCAGAGCCATCTCCACCTGATTATCCATGGTGTAGCGACGCTGCATATCTTCGAGGAATCCAAGATATTTTTCCTGCATTTCTACGAGTTCCAAATCCCGCTCACGGGCAATTTTGGCTAACTGCTCGCGAAGGCTTTGTCGAAATTGCTCAATTTCAGGGGTGGGGCCCGGAGCATTGGGATCCAATCCTCCTGTATCCACCCGTTTGATTTCTTCACGGAACTGAAGCAGGGCATCCAGGTCCCCACCGCGGCGGGCCTCAGACTCCTTGCGGAGCAGGCCGGCATTATATTTTTGATAGAGCTGTGCTTCTTTCGCTTCTGATGCCTCCAGAATGGCGGCACTTTTTTCTTCGTAAAGAGCAACTACCTGAGCGAGATCAGGCAGTTCCTGGGCCTGCAGGCCCAGCACAGTGAGAAGACTGAGGGTACAAATGAGACGAAACATATTAAGGGATCCATTGTGAGAGTAGTGCGTCCAATTTACCGTTTTCCTGCCATGTCTGCAACAAATCATTCATTTCTTTGAGCAATTCCGGCTGTCTGGGGTCTACGGGGATTCCTAACTGTTCCCGGGTCAAGAGAAGGTTCAAGGCAATCAATCCGCCCTCGTTTCTGGAGGCCAGCCACCAGATGGAAGGGGCGTCATGAATGAATAAATCGATCTTGCCTGCCTCCAGGGCTTTCATGCCGGCTTCAGGGGAACTGAAGGTGAAGCGTTCGGCCAGCGTCATCCCGGATTGAACAAAAAAATCTCCGGTGGTGCCTTCCACGGCGCCCACGCGATCTTTGGTTTTTACGAGGAGGATGGGATTAAAATATTTTCGCTGATCTTCCCGACGCATCAGAGCCACCTGGCCGATCCCCAGGTAGGGGAGACTGAAATTCGCGCGGGCCGCACGGGCTTCGGTAATGGTCATGGAGCCGAGAGCCACATCCGCCTCTCCTTGTTCCAAACGGCTGAGCAGATCTTTGAATTCGGTCGGAATGAATATCACTTCCCGGCCCATTTCTGCAGCCATCATCTGGATGAGATCGGGTTCCAGTCCTTTGTATTCCCCTTTTTCTTCAAAAAGAATCGGGGCGGCATCCTTGGAGATGGCCACGCGCAGACGATTCGGTGCGGCTTCCGGTATCGTGGTGCTGCATGCGGTCAGCAGAAGGAGGGCGCAGGAAAGGATCAGATGTTTCATGTCGCCCCCTTAGAGTGATTTCAACCAGCTGTCGAGAAGGCAGTGTAGCTTGGCCTCCAGCCCGCTTGCAGCCGCCGCGCCAGCCCGCAGAGCTTCGGGGGACTGGACGGCTGCGGATCCATCCAGTTCATTGGCAGCGTGGTGGAGAAGATCCTCCAGCTCGCGTGGGCCCATTTCGATATGAAATTGTAGGGCAAGGACGCTGCCAAAGCGGAAGCCTTGTTGTGCGCAATGATCACTCTGCCATAGCGCGGTGGCTCCCTCTGGAATGCTGAAGGCTTCCCCATGCCAATGCAGCACGGTGCTCGCATCCAGGCCTTGTGCAAGGGGGGATTCATCCAAAGCGGCGAGAGGAAACCAGCCGATTTCCTTTCCCTGAGGCATGGGAGCGACCTTGGCACCGAGGGCCTCGGCAATCAACTGCGCACCCAGACAGATGCCGAACACCGGTATCTGTTGTTCTATGGCTTCACGGATGAGGGCTTTTTCTCCGGGCATCCAGTCGTGCTCGGCCTCATCCAGTACACTCATCGGTCCGCCGGTGACCAGAAGCATGTCGCCTTGCTGAAGCTTGGGAAGGGGATCCCCGGCATGCAACCAGCAGCTCTGCAGGGGAATGTCTCTTGCTTGTGCCCAGGACGTGAAAAGACCGGGACCTTCGAAGGGCACATGGTGCAAACAGATCAAACGCTCAGGTTTCATAGTTGTTGCTTACGGTGCTTCTTTTTGAGGGCAAGCCATTGCATCTGCCGCAGTCATAGGAGTAGAGTGGGTCCTACGATTATGAAGTTTCTGCTCCTTTGTCTTTCCGTACTGTTGCTCATCCCGCTAGACGCGGCCTGGCGTGAATTGGATGGAACCCGCTATGTGGTCAAGGAGGCCAATGATGCGGACAGTTTTCACGCGAAGCGGAATTCCAGTCGCTATATTCTGAGACTGTATTTTGTGGATGCGCCGGAAACGGAGAATCGTTTTCCCGAGCGGGTGAAAGAGCAGGCCGAGTATTTTGGTTGCGAAGCGGAAGCTCTGTTAAAAGAAGCACAACGGGCAGCGGAGGCGGTGGAAGCGAAGTTGAAGGATCAGACCTTGACCGTGCATACCCAATATCGGGATGCGCGGGGGGGCAGTGATCGCAAGCGCTATTATGCCATGGTCGAGGTTGAGGGGCGATGGCTTTCCGAATGGTTGGTGGAGCAGGGCTGGGCCCGTCTGCATGGCTTAGGAACGGAGCTGCCGGACGGGGTGAGTGAACGGCGTTACTGGTCCCGCCTGAAAACACTGGAAAACCAAGCGAAACAGGCCAAACGGGGCTGTTGGGGGCTGTCGCAAAAAGCGGAGGGCTCTGTCGCAGATTCGGAAAAACAGGATCAGCGCCTCGCTGTAGCTACGGCCGTGTATCAACGCGAAGCCCCGTACCGTTTTCTGGGACAACTCCCTGCGGGGTATCCGGTTCACGTAGAACAGGCCTCTGATCGGCCCGGGTATCGTTGCATTTCGTTTGTCAGTCCGGGAGGACATGCGGTGAAGGGGGAGGTGCTCGCCTCTCAGCTCCGGAATCCCTGATTTTGAGAAAGCCCACAGAGAAGCTTATCTCCCCCCCCCAAAAAAAAATCCAGGAATCAGCGATGCTGAATCCTGGAGGCTAAGAGTGAGAAAATAGCTCTTATGCGTTCGCAGCTTTTGCCTGTTCCTTCTGGCGTTTGATGCGACGTTTGCGAGCTTTACGTTTTACGACTTTTCGAAGTTGTTGTCCCATAGTGGCCTCTACATGTCAGCAAAGTAAGCTTTTGGCAATCTCAAACCGGGTTGAGATTCAAGAGGAAGAGATTAGAGCCCAAATTTTCGGCGCAACTCGGGGAAGGACATGTGAATCAGGGTGGGCCGTCCGTGTGGGGTGGTGTAGGGCATTTCGCAGGCTCCCAAGCGTTTGAGCAGCGCTTCGCATTCCTGTGGGCTGCGTAAGCGGCTTTGCTCTGCAGCCAGACGACAGCAAGAACGGGCCACCCGTTCACGGATTTCACGGGGAGTCCCTTTATGCTGCTCGGCTTCGGAGATCTCTTCGAGCAAGCGGAGCAATAAGGTGCCCGGGGCCTGTCCGGCAAGCAGGGCGGGGAGGGCTTCGATCAGAAAACTATCCCCACCAAATTCTTCGATCGCAAAGCCTAATTGCTGGAGCCGTTCCCGGTGCCGGCGCAGGCGTTCGGCTTCTGCCGGACGCAGTTCCAACGTTTCCGGCACCAGCAGGCCCTGGGATGCCAGAGGGGCTGATTCGATGCGGTCCCGGGTTTCTTCATAGAACACGCGTTCCCGTGCCGCCACCGGATCCAGAAGAATAAGCGCTTCTTTGCCTTCGAGGAGCCAAAAACGCTGATCATAACGGGCCAGCGGTTTCAGCTCTCCCCAGGGGGAGTTCTGAGCTTCCGTGTTGGCGTCACCTGGATTGGGGCCCGTACTTTCACTACCTGTCAGATCCGGAGAAGGGCTGGGGCTGCGGTGGGCCGGCACAGCGCTGGGGGGAGAGGCTGGAGCCGGCGGCGGCGGGGTGGCACGTTGCAGCGGCCGAGCGATGGGAGGG
>DIYK01000048.1:55895-117436 GCA_002429005.1 Verrucomicrobia bacterium UBA6056 | reverse complement strand
ACTCCTGACTCCTGACTCCTGACAAGGCTTCAGCCTTACATCTCGTCATTTTCTCATAGCCTGTGCTTTTGCAATTATCGCAAGGCCTTCCATAATTGCCTATGAATACGAAAAAACTTCTCTTCAGCAATTCCGTGTCTGGTAACGCAGCCTCGCTTTCTGCATTGCTCCAACGTCTTGTTTTCGGAGGCTTTATGCTCGTGGGGCATGGCTGGCCGAAGTTGATGAGTTTCTCTGACCGGGCGGATTCCTTTGCCGACCCCCTGGGCATCGGTTCCTTTGCTTCCCTGTTCTTCGCCGTCCTCGCAGAAACCCTTTTAGCCTTGTTCGTTACTCTGGGGATCTTTACACGTGCTTCCTTGATTCCCCTGATCTTCACCATGGTCGTTGCCGCCTTCCTGGTGCACGGCGGAGATCCCGTTTTCGGAAAACCACCCTCTAAAGAGATGGCACTTCTGTTCCTCGCAGGCTATGCTTCTCTCATGATCAGTGGTGCAGGACGCTATTCGCTGGATAAGCTTCTGCATAAATGAAGAGTTGAAGATTCCACGATGATGAGGTAGGCATTGAACCTGCTTAAGCAGGTCCTTTACCAACATGGATGCGTACCTTCATCAGTCTCAAGTTCAGAAACAAAGCCAGGTCCTCGCACCTCAGTTGCGACAGTCTCTGGAAGTCCTTCAGGCTCCTCTGCTTGAACTTCAGGCCTTAATCACCCGGGAACTGGAACTGAATCCTACGCTGGAGGTTCTGGATCCGGACCATGAACGTCTGGAAGTGGAAAGCGAGAGCCATTCCGACTTCGAAGATGTCAGTGATAAGGAATTTGAAGAGGAATTCGAGCTCCTGGCCCGACTGGATGATGACGCCCGGGAAAGTTTTCAGCGCAATGAGCTGATTTCACGCCCCTCATCCGATGATGAGGCCAAGCGGCAGTTCATGCTCGAATCCCGCAGTCAGCCCCTCACCCTGCAACAGCATTTGACGGAACAGCTGCATATGCTGAGCATGGATTCGGTGGATACCCAATTTGCAGAACTGCTGATTGGCAGTCTGGATGATGACGGTTACCTCTCCACGCCATTGGATGAACTCGCAGAATCAGTTGCTGCAGATCCAGAGCATATGGAAGAGGTCCTATGGGTGCTGCAGGAGTTTGACCCGGTGGGCGTGGCCAGCCGTACCTTGCAGGAATGTTTGCGTAAGCAGCTGGATCGCATGGGAATGAGCCAGAGTGTGGAGATGCGTTTGGTCGAGCACCACCTCACCGATTTGGCCGGCCATAAGTATGCCGATATTGCCCGACGACAGAATCTGACCTTGGAAAAAGTGCGCGAAGCCGCTGCCCATATCGCCTTGTTGGACCCCAAACCCGGACGCCGCTTTCAGTCAGATGAAACGGTGTACGTCATGCCGGAAGTCTTTGTCCGCAAAATCAAAGGCGAATGGAAGGTGCAGACCAACAACAGCACCCTGCCCCGCCTGCGCATCAGCAAGCAGTACCGTGAACTGATGAAGGATCCCTCCACCACCAAGGAGGTAAAACGCTACATCCGTGACAAACTGAAAGGTGGCAGCACCTTGATGAAAAGTTTAGGGCAGCGACAAGATACGCTGACGAGGATTGCCGAGGAACTGGTGGAGCATCAGACCGAGTTCCTGGAAGAAGGGGTTGAGAAACTTCGCCCGCTGACGATGTCCACCATTGCGGATAAACTGGGCCTTCATGAAACGACCATCAGCCGCGCGGTAGCGAACAAGTACATGCAGACGCCTCGCGGGGTGTTTGAACTGAAGTACTTTTTCACCCCCGGTTATCAAACAGCGGATGGGGAAGTCGTTTCCAACAAATCGGTTAAAGAAGTGATCAAGGGCCTCGTAGATGAAGAGGACCCCTCCAAACCTCTTTCCGATCAGGCCATGGTCAAAGAACTCTCTGAACGGGGCTTCAAGGTTGCCCGGCGTACTGTGGCGAAGTATCGGGATGAATTGCACATCCTTCCCAGCCATCTTCGCAAGGTCTGATCATGCCCCCACCCAACCTGCTTTCACAGGTTCGCAACCTCTTCAAGGAAGAGGAACTGGATTTTGTCAGTTCCCGGGCTCAACACTTCACGATTGAGACGGAACGGACCTCTACAGTCTTTTCCGGGCAGCCTCAGGAGTGGGTGGAATATATGAACACTCCTTGGGACGAACGCAGAAATCATCCACTGCTGATTGAGATTCAGCTGGATCCAGAACAGCGGAAAATCCGGCTGGAACCCAAAAATGCCGACTCCAAGGATTTTGCAAAGTGGATGGAGCATGGATTTAAAATCTTGGGAAAACAGATTCGGAATCATCCACATGCCCATAAAGAACTGGATAAACTTCTCTTCCAGAATGGATCCAACTTCAACACCCTGTTGGAAATCCATGCGACCTCCCCCCTCCCCGCCAACGCCACCCGGGAGGTGCGTTTTGATTCGGAGCTTCGGCCCGTAGAAGTGGACATCGTGCTCAAAGCCGAGTTGGTGGAGTGCATTTCCGATCGAATGCGTTCCCTGAACAAAAAAGACAGCGATATGAAACGTCTGGGCATACTTTGGCCCATCCTTCGTCGAATTATCTCGCAGTTGGGATATGCCAGTTACCCGCGGGATCGCTTCAAGGACCGCATTCTTCTCAGCGCCAGTCTATGCCAAATTACCCTGGACAGCATGTATTCGGGGAAAAAGAAAGGCCGGCTGCTACCCAATGAAGCCGGAGTCGAATACGAAGCGTACCTTTCCCGGCAGGAGGATATTCCACTGGAGCATATTCAGGAGCGGCACCCCTATCTGCGCATGCTCAACGAGCTGAGTTATCTGATGCGGGAAAAAAATGCCGCGTCCTTTTCCGGCACCATTCAGGTCATCGTCCGGGACTACCTGGATCAACGCTACCTGCGATTAAGCCTGGCCGGAGTGATGCCAGGGATGCTGGAGTGGATGGCCCCGATGGAGTACAGCTACGGCAAAGAAAATCGTATCGAATGCCCCAAACCCAAACGGGGTCGCTATGGTATTCTCGATGAAGAGGATCTCATGGCTTGGAAAAAAGCCCGGGAGCCTCTTCATGAAGTGGGGCTGACTCTGCTGAGGCAGCTGGGAATGGGACAATTTGGACGGGTCTACGAGTGCCTGAATACCGGAAATAGTAAATTGCCCCAGCGGGTAGCGGTGAAAGTCGACCGTATCCGCAAGAAAGCCAAACAAGAGGCCATTCTCGGGGATGAACTGATCATGCAAATCGGGCGGGACGTGGCCCACTCTCCCCATGTGGTCCGAATCTACGACGCAGGACGTCTGAAACAGCTCAAGAGTCATTACCACGTAATGCAGCTGATTGACGGAGACACCCTGGATAACCTCATTGGGGTCACTGGTACCGAGCATTCTTCCGTCTACCGCCCCGAAGTCGCCCGCACCGACATGCAGAAGCTAAAGAGCGAATACCTGAAAGCGGTGCGCTCCAGCGGTGGGGAACGCTGGCGGAAAAGCCGGGTTTCGCTGCCATTCACCCGAAAACTGGGTCTGCCGCAGGCCCTGGATCTGATCACCAGCACGCTGCTCTGGCTGGAAGAGGTTCACGGGCTCAACTATGCGATCAATGACCTGAAAAACGGGAACCTTATGGTCAGCCGAAGGGGTCAACTCAAAGGGATTGACCTCGATACCTACAGCCCGGTGTTCTCCTCGCTGGACAAGATTCCGGATTTTTTCTTTCTCGCGGTCACCCTGCTCATGTTTGTGCTCAACGTGCTCACAGAAGGAAACGACCAACATATCACTGCCCAGGGCCTACTTGGGGATATGGAGGCCCTGAGGGCCAAGCTTCATGAAATCTGGCGCTTCGGTTCGCTTTCGGAGAAAAGTGATGGCCGGGTGCATGTGCGCGAAGTGATCAACTGGCTGGTGGATTGCATCGATAAGTCCAGGAATGGCGCCTTTGCCCACGATCCCGCCCTGTTCAGTGCCTCCATTGATGATTTGATTCACATTAAACGCAGCCTGACTCAGGAAGAAATGGTCCTGGATTAAGCCGCTTTGTCTCTTTTCGAGATCTGTATTTAACATTGACCCCCGATTTTCGCTACGTAGCGTAGTGGTTTTCGCATTAGTTCATCCCACCTTTCTGGAGAACATCATGTCCCTGTCCCGTTTCCTTGCCCTACTCACCTTGGCATCGTTCTGTAGCCTCTTTGCTCAGGAGGATGAAATCAACCTGGACGCCGCCGCCGGAAATAACATCGGCCGTCTGGAGGAGAATGACGGGGATGAAGAGGTGGACAAAGAGCATCAGCTCAGTGGTTTGGGCACCGTAGTCTTTCCCGTAACCTTTAAAGAGGCCGGAAAAGCCACCTTTGCCGTCTACTACGACAATGGACAGCTCCTGCGTGTGTTGGGACAGGTCCTGCCTGTAGAGGCACGTGAATACAAGGTGCGCTGGGACGGTCTGGACCTCTTCGGGAATCCGGTGCCTGAGGGGACTTCAGTGAACCTGAAAGTGTTCTTTAACCCGGGCGTACAGACTTTTTATGAATTCAGTGTAGGCGATGCGGATGTGGCCCCTTGGCCGGGTGAGTTTGAGCGCAATGGTAGAACCATGGCTGGCGGGTGGCTGGGTGATCACTCTGCACCCAATGGCATTGCCGCGCTGGGGGACCGGGTGTTTATCGGCAGCAGTCTCTCCGAAGAAGGCGATAACCTGGCCGCATTGACCCTGGATGGTCAGAAAATTTGGGGAGCCAAAGTGGACGGCTGGGACGGGGTGAAACAGATTCAAGCAGGGAAAGAAGACCTCGCGGTGGTCTCCCGCAAGGGCGCCCGGGTCTATCGGATTCCCCCCGATCTCAAAGCCGATAAGAATGGCCGACGCCGTTTGCAAAAAAACACCGTCTATTCCGGCAAGGCCATCGAGCGGGTTGCGGTGCATGAGAACAACTTGCTGGTGATCGAAAAAAACCGGGCCAGTTTCTATAATCCCCTCAAAAGAGCCTTTTCAGGCCGGAATATTGATTACCAGCGCTCACGCCCGCAAGTGCTGAACAGCACCCCGCCCAGCGATTTCCATCTCAGCCCCCAAGCTGCCTTTGGAACAACATTCTATGATCCCGGCAGCCCGCAGACCGGTGCCATCATGATTCCGCATGAAGGCTATGCCCTCGTGATTCTCGTATTCAAAGAACCGCAGAGTCTGCGCTCCGCACTGCTCCCAACCATCAAAGGAGTGAAACGTCTGGAGATTCACGCTCTGGAGGAGGGTACGAAGTATACGGACGATATGAATCCGCTGAACCGAAAGGCCTCGGGCGGGGTCCTGGATATGACCTTAAGCGAAAGTGGTGATGAATGGGTCAGTGTAGGCGAAAGCAAGCTCGATCAGGATCTGAACATGGTCCATCTCGATGGAGATCCGGTGACCACCGAAGCCGTGCTCATCAAAGCCTACCCCCTGAAAGACGGACAGCGCAACTGGAAGCCCCGCCTTCCCATGTGTCTTTTCTTTAAAGAGAAGATCGAAACGCTGGCCAACCCGCCCAAAAGCCTAAGCTTCCCTACCCGTCTGGTTAAAGACAGCAGCAAAGCCTTCGGCACCGCTTCCGGCTACAAAGTGCGCACCGAATATCCCATCTCCGAAATCTATCCCTTTCAGGTGATCATGGATTACGGCAAGGAGCAGAAGTTTAATGGCGCACTGGTCAAAAACGCCGTCAACCCGGACCTCTTTTTCGCGGTATTACCCAAGGGAAAAACCCCCGAAAACGCTTCGAACGATGACTGGATGGACATCGGCCGGATCCGCCGCAACTATAATAAGAAACTTCGGCACAAAACCTCTTCCCGTTCCAACATGATCCGCGCCACGAGCTTCGGGAAAGGGATCGAAGCCCGCTATGTGCGCATCACGTCCCCCTCAGGTCTACAGGGTGGAAAATGGGGGCAAAGCAAAGACGACGCCCATCTTGGCGAAACCGCCAATCTCCTACTCATCAATACCCCCATCCTGGAAGAGAACAGTCCCAGCCATACTCTGGTGCACGTGGACTTCTTGAAAGGCCGTAAACTGAGCAGCTGGTCAAACAGCGAATATAATTTGCCCGCTCTGGATTATGCTCCGGATGGAAAATTGTACAGCATTGCCAATGGGCGACTGAACGAAACGACGCTCAACCTCTCCACCGGAAAGATGAGCCACAAAGCGCTCAACAAACTCGAGTTTGATATGAGTGGGAAGTTCAGCATGGATGTGAGCAAAGACCGCATTTTGCTGGGAGACCGTCAACGCCGCCAGTTGCTGCTATTCGACCGCAAAGGCAAACTACTGAAAGAAATCGGCCCCGGCCATGGCCGCGAGCCCGGACCCTGGAATCCCTATGTGATTCACAAAGCTTCTGCCGTCGCCCTTGCCTCCTCAGGAGATCTCTGGCTGGCTGAAGCCTCCTTCGCCCCCAAACGCGTGGGCCGTTTTGACAAAAATGGAAAACACATCCGCGATTACTGGGGAAATCCCATGTATGGTGGCGGCGGCCGCCTGGACCCGAGTCTGGATATGCTCTGGTACCGGGGCATGGAGTTCAGCCTCGATTGGAAAAAAGGGAGCAGCAAACTGACCAACCATAACGATGTGGTCTATGCGCCGAAAACCCTGGATACCTCGGCGAGTAGTTTCAGCTTCACGCATATCGGGCGGCCTCAGTTTGTCGATGGACGCCGCTATATCGTTTCCGGTCTGAATGTGGTGCGGAAACCCGATGATTCTCCAGTGTTTATTCCGGCGATGAAAGCAGGCTATGCCCACGAAAATCCCTTTCTACTCAAAAAAGATGTGTGGAACCGGCACTGGGGCAAACAGAACCTGAGTGGAAAATTCTTTGTGTGGTGTGACCACAACGGCGACGGGGATTTTCAGGTAGAGGAAGTGGAAATCACCGACGCCAAAACCCTGCCCCCGGGTATTGGCGGAGGGGCGACTGGACCCGGACTGAGTTTCTGGAGCAAAAATACCCGCTGGAAACCCCGTTCCTTCACCAAAGACGGCGTGCCGATTTATAAACTGGAGGACATCAAAGCCTTCAACATCGATGAACTGCACCCCCACTTCCCCATTGGCTACACCCTGAGTGGATCCAGTTCCGCCAAACCTCACTTTGGCGGTATCCCCTGGGTCACTTCCGACGGCAACCTGATCACCGAAGCCCAGCCCTTTGTGGTTCAGGCAGACGGAAGCCTCCTCGGGGGGCCGGCTCCCAAAAAATCCGGTTTCATTCCTCCATTCGCTGGCGAAAAAGTGGCCACCGCCTGGGCCTGGGCCGGTGGTGGAAAAACCAAATCGCCAGTAGGTGAAATCGCGGTCATCAACTCCTACAAAGGCGCATGGCATGTCTGGGCCGCCGACTATGGGGTGATGGTGGAACGTTTCTTCACCGGAGAAAAAGGGAAACTCAACGGACGTGAACCCGTTCGAGGGATGGAAACTACCCAGAACTATTTCGGCTGGGAAGGCTGGCACAGTGATTTTGTGCAGGCACATACCGGCAAGTTCTACGCCCAGGGCGGAAAGAGCTTTCACTCCATTCATGAAGTAAAAGGACTGGATAACTTCAGCATTGAAAGCTTCCCCCATAAGGTCAGCCGTAAAGATTACGAGAATGCCCAGAAGTTCCGCGTCCTGCTCAAAGGACGTCACAGCGCCAACCGGGGTCAGAACGTGGAAGCCCCGCCCATGACCAGTCTCACCCAGAAATTTACCCTCGATGGCGATTTGGATGACTGGGGGGACCGTGGTGCGTTCAGCTTCATGGACGAAACCGAAAAAACCACCCGCTTCCGTACCGCACGGACCCCGCAGGGTCTGGTTATTGCCATTGATGGCCGCGGAAATACCTCCGGGGAACTCGGCAATTGGAAAAATGCCTTTCGCGAAGGCTTCGCCATCGAAGTCCAGATTCGCAACGGCGAACGCAATCAGGGCGGCTTTGAGCCACGCGAAGGGGACAAGCGCATCGTGATCGGCAAGTACAAAGGCAAATGGGTTGGCGTGCTCTACCAGCCTCGACACCCGAAAGGGTCTCAGAAATCTGCCATGAATCTCAAGAGCGATACCTTGGAAATCCTGATCGATGAAGTGCGGCTGCTCGCTGCAAACGAAGTGGGGATCAAGGTCCGCGAAAAGAATCTGGATATCGATCTGGGAGGCGGCAGCGGGGGCGGCCTGGATCTGGATCTGGGAGGCGGCGGAGGCTTCGGTATGGATACCGATCTCGGCATCAGTAACAATGTGGTCAATGATGAAACCAAACAGGGTGAGGGGGATGACTGGAGTGCCGAGATTCTCATCCCATGGAAATTGATTGGTCAGGGGGGCGGAGGCCGAAGTGGTGGACGACGTTTTGATGTCGGGATTCGTGAAGCCGGTAGCAAGCGCTTTTTCTACTGGAACAACAAATTCCCTGGCCCACGGAATGACCCTGCCGTCGAGGCCTACATCAATCCGGGAGCCTGGGGGAATCTGATCTTTACGGAACCCGGAAAAGCCAAACGCTGAGGCCAACAGCATCCGAAACCAGGAACAGGACGCCGACAGGGCGTCCTGTTTTTTTGGATAGGAACGGGAGAACAGGCTCAGGGGAGCTTTTTCCTGTGACTCTGTCAGAGCATGGGGTAAAGGAAGTTTATGAGCGAAGGACTGCCCCCGGAATTTTTGGAACGCATTGCGTCCTACCTGCAATCACAGGAGGAACAGGGCAATACGCGGATCGAAATTTCCGCTCCCTGGCAGGCTGCACCCAAAGAGGCTCCACCTCCACCGGAACCTCGTTTGCCCATGCCCAAAGTGGAGGTAAAACCGGTTCAGAAAGAGGAAGCGCCCCCGCCGCCGCCACTCTGGCAACTCCGCTGCTTGCGCAAAGCGGGTCTGAATGACAGCCTCTCCCGGGAAGAAAGCACCTTATTGGTGATCATTGAACCCGAGGAATGGCGGGCTGAAAACCAGGTCCTGCTCCGAAAGATGCTCGCGGCCATTGGCTACGAAGTAGACGGAGATGCCGCTCCCATGGGTGGCGCATTGCCCGCGGCCTCCCGCATTCTCTGTCTCGGTCAAAAAGCACTGAAACACATGCAGCCCGAGAGTATGGAGCTGGGCATGTTGCGGGGCCTTTGGCAAAAACATAATCATGCCCGCTTAATGGCCTCCTACCCGCCCTCGCTGCTACACAACAATCCCGCCGGGAAAAAGGCGATCTGGGCCGACTTGAAAAATATTCTCAAGGATCTGAACCTCAGCCTCCCCACTCCATGACACAGATAGAACGCCTTCTTGATATCATGCGCCGCCTTCGCTCCGAAGATGGCTGCCCCTGGGACCGCGAACAGACTCTGGAAACTCTTCGTCCCTATGCGGTCGAAGAAGTCTATGAGGTGATCGATGCCATTGACCGTGAAGATGTAGAGGATCATTGCGAAGAATTGGGGGACCTCCTCCTACAGGTGGTGTTTCAGGCTCAACTTCGGGATGAAGCCGGCGAATTCAGCTTTGATGATGTCGCCAAATCCATTTCCGATAAGATGGTACGACGTCATCCTCATGTTTTCGGAGATACCCAAGTTGAGAATTCTGACGAAGTGCTGAAAAATTGGAATGAGATCAAAGAAGGCGAGAAGGCGCATAAGGCCGCACCCCGCTCTCTGTTGGATAAGGTTCCCCATCAGTTACCCGCCCTGCTCAAAGCTCAGGAACTCCAGAAGAAAGCTGCGAAGGTGGGCTTCGATTGGCCCAGCTTGGCACCGGTGATGGACAAGTTCAAAGAAGAACTGGGAGAGTGGGAGGATGAACTGGAAGCCGGAGACCTGAAACGCAGTGCGGAGGAATTCGGTGATATGCTCTTCGTGCTCGCGAATATCGGCCGTCACCTCAAGCTCGATAGCGAACAATGCCTGCAGGATGCCTGCGCAAAATTCCGCCGGCGTTTTTCCGGGATGGAGGAGATCCTCCGAGATCAACAGGATGAGATGCAGGGCAAGAGTCTCGACGAGTTGGACTCTCTCTGGGATGAGGTCAAAGCAAAGGAAGTATGAGTAAACCGAATCTGTTGTTTCTCTGGACCGATGAACAGCGCCCGGACAGTCTGGGCGCTTACGGCAATACAGAGATCCGCACTCCCCATCTCGACCGGCTCGCGGAGCGCAGTACCTTGTTCGAACGCTGTCATTGCTGCAGCCCGGTATGTACGCCCTCCCGCGGCAGTATTCTCAGCGGACTCTGGCCTCATCAACATGGAGCGCTTCAGAATAATATTCCGATCCGTGGCGACTGCTTTACCTTAGCGGAACATTTGCCAGAATCGTTCCGCAGTCATTACCTGGGAAAGTGGCATCTGGGAGATGAAATCTACGCCCAGCATGGCTGGCAGGACTGGCTCTCCTTTGAAGATCTCTATTTCCCCCATTACAGCATCGGCCGCGATCGTTGCGACCGCAGTGACTACCACCACTACCTGAAACGAACTGGATTCCCCTGCGATCGGGAAAGCGATACCGGGGAATTGTATTCCCGTGCCTATACGGCCAGTCTGGGGGAGGCTCATACCAAAGCCGCTTGGTTGGCCCGGGAATGTGCCGATCGGATTCACGCACATTCCGGGGAGGAAGCGCCCTGGGTCATGAGTGTGAATTTTCTGGAACCCCACATGCCCTTCTTCGGCCCCTTGAATCATCATTATGATCCGGCCAGCCTGGACACGCCCCCCATTTTTAACCGCATCCCGGAAACCCCTCTCCCTCAATCCTATCCGGATCACTGTCGGGAGCATGAAAAAAAGGGCTATGATGGGCAGGATATCACCAGCGAAGCCGGCTGGCGGCGCTTGCTGGCCAATTACTATGGCCTGGTAGAAATGGTCGATAACGCCGTAGGGGTGATTCTGGATGCGCTGGAACAAAGCGGGCAGGCGGAGAACACCATCATTGTGTACAGTTCCGACCACGGCGAAATGATGGGCAGTCACCGCATGCTCGGCAAAGGAGTCTTTTACCGTCAGTCCGTGGAAGTGCCGCTGATGATACACCTGCCCGGACAAACAGAAGCCCGCCGTATTTCCAACCCTTTCAGTCAAATTGATCTCTGTCCCACCTTACTGGAGCTGCTCGGAGTGGACGCACAACGCCCCATGGCTGGACGTAGCCGGGCTGCAGAGTTGAAAACGGGACAATCCTGGGAGGCTGAAGACGTCTTTCTCTTCTGGCATCCTCAAAAACCGGATCGTCCGCAAGTCCTCAAAGGACAGCATTGGCGGGGATTGGTCACAACAGACGGCTGGAAGTTCGCTTTCTCGCCGCAGGAGGATTGCGGCTTATTGTTCAACCAGAACGACGACCCCTGGGAAGAGCGAAACCTGTACCTGGATCCTGATGCTGCCGATATCCGCGCTGCATTGATGCAGCGCCTGCTGGCCTGGATGCAGGAACAGAAGGATCCCCTGCTGGTGGATATGAAAGGCTAAGCGTTTCTCTTAGCGTTAAAACGCGCCGAAGAAGATGGAGCTGAAGGTGGTGATGGGGGAGGTTTCGCGGAAGTCGTCCAGGGTGGCCCGGGCTTCATCGAGCAAATCATTTACTTTGCCGTAGATCTCATCGTCGGTGATCAGCTTTCCAATCGTACCTTGCTGAGCTTCCAGATCCGTGGAGAATTTGCGCAAAGATGCCACGGTGGCCTGCAGGTCTTCATACACTTGATCATCCGGACTCAACAAACGACCGAGGCTGCCTTCCCCCGCTTCCAGACGGGCCATCACCTTGCGGGCATCCGCACTGGCCGCACGAATTTCTTCCATGGTCTTGGTCAGATCATTGTAGAGTTCCGGATCCTCCGAAAGTAATTTGCCCAGCGTTCCATGCCCCTGCACCAGACGGTCGGAGATGGTGCGGACGTTTTCAGCCACTTTCCGAAAATCATCTGCACTTTGCTGCAACTCTTGCACCAGGGTCACTGCTTCACTGTGCAGGGTGTCTTCCTGAATCAATTTACCAATGGTTCCCCGGCCCTGCTGAATATCATCACTGATGCTGCGCAAGTTGGCCGTAAGGGCTTTGATATTATCCAGCGTCCCATCTTCCACCAGACCTTTGCGGATGAGCTGAATGGTCTCCGTAGCTTCCCCCAACAGATCCGCCACCGGTTCACCTTCCAGATTCATATAGTCCTCATCCGCAATGGGCGGAAGCTGTGGGGAGCCTTCTGCAATATCCAAACGCATGCCACCCAACATGGAGGCCGGTTCCACGGTCAGGCGGTAATCAGGATACAAGGTCACCGGGCGGGTGAGTCGAAGTTTCACGCGAACCCCGAGAGACTCATCATCCACACGAATTTCGTTCACATTGCCAATCCGTACGCCTCGGAAAAACACGGTTTCGCCTTCCTTCAGGCCACCAATGTCAGGAAACACGGCTTCCATGAAATAGGCCTGCTGCCAAATCTTGTTCTGGCTGATCACCACGGTCAGGGTCAGCAGCACCATGAGAATGGTGAACATAAAGGCGCCCACCACGATTTCGGTGGTCACATCGTTGCGGCGTTTTTTGGAGCTCATGACAGGACTTTCTCCGGGAATTCGTCAAAAAAGGAAGGGCTGATGCACTGGGAATCCAGAAAGCCTCGGATAATTTCGTTTTCGCTGATCAGAAATTCTTTGGGCGTGGACACTTCCAGCACCCGACCTTGATGCAACATGGCAATGCGGTCCGAAATGGTCAATGCACTGATCATATCATGGGTCACGACGACCGAGGTGACTCCTAAATCTTTCTGCAACTGATGAATCAATTCATCAATACTCCTCGAGGTCACTGGATCCAGGCCGGAAGTAGGCTCATCATAGAGCAGAATATCCGGTTCAATGACCACGGCACGGGCCAATCCAGCACGTTTCTGCATGCCTCCGGAAATATTGGCCGGCAGTTTATCCGCGGAGGGCAGCAGCCCCACTTGATCCAGAACGTGATTCACTTTCTGTTCGATCTCCCGCTCGGGCAGCTTCGTGTTTTCCCGCAGCGGTAAGGCTACGTTATCAAACACGCTCATCCACTGTAACAGGGCCGCAGACTGAAAGAGATATCCAAAGCGGCTGCGCAGAGCATCCAATTCATCTCCGTTGAGATCATTGATGCGAATGCCATCGATGCGAATGTCGCCCGAAGTGGGGGTCAACAGTCGCACCATGTGTTTCAGGGTTACACTTTTCCCGGCACCGGAGGTTCCCACCAGGCTGATCGTCTCCCCTTTGTGCACATGCAGGTTAAAGCCATTCAGCACTGGCCGATTGGAGAATTCTTTGACAACATTTTCAAAGCGGATCATCCGTAAAACACCTTGGTGAGAATGAAGCCCGTGATCAGAATCACTAGAAAGGAAATCACCACCGTACTCCGGGTGGCCACGCCCACGCCGACGGCACCGCCTTTGGTGTAGAGTCCCTGATAACAGGCCACCATGTTGATGATGTAGCCAAAACAGGTTGCTTTCAACAGGCCGGAGTAGAGGTCTTTGTTCCGGGCAATGCCTACGGCCGTATCCAGATAGGCTTGCAACTCCACCCCTAACTGAGAGCGGGCAATAATGGCTCCGCCGGCCACAGCGAGCACGTTAGTATACAACGTAAGCAGGGGCATCATGGTGAGCAAGGCCACCAAGCGGGGCATCACCAGAAAGCGAACAGGGTTGATGGACATGATCTCCAAGGCGGAGATCTCTTCACTCACGGTCATCGTTCCCAACTGAGCCGCAATACTGGAGCCCACCGAAGCAGCAATAATCAGGGCCGTCATAAACGGCCCCATTTCCCGCAACATGACGATGGTCACCCCGCCCCCTACTTCAGCTTCCTGCCCATAATCCTCCAGCACCAATCCGGTCTGCAATGCGAAAATCATCCCGGTAAACAACGCAACCACGGTAAGCACCGGGAGGCTTTTAATCCCGGTGAGGAACATCTGATGCGCCACTTCACCGCGAATGCGTTTTCCGAACATCAGCGGCATCATCATCAATGCCCGGGTGTTCAAGAGCACCGCTTGGCCCACGCGTTGGGAGAAGGCCAAAACTTGGTGGCCCCAGGCAGCGAACATACTTTCGCATTCCGGGCACTGGTACTGATCATGGTTGAGCATCAGATTCCTCCTTATGCCCAAAACGGAAAAGGTACAGAAGTCGCCAGCTCTTTTTGCCATCCTCTACCCGGCGGGAGATCAGCCCCTTGCCAATAGACCAGTGTCCGCCATCCTCCTCACGACTCCAGGAGACCAGAGGAAAGAGGCTACGGTATTTGTACTCCTCTCCCCGGGATGCCGAACGCCACAGGCCCCATAGAATGCGGGTATCCACATCCTCTCCGACCTGCTCACGCACGTACAGCTGCCAAAAGGGAGCATAGTTCCGCTCGATCGGGCCATCCCGCATCACATTGAATTCGGGGATCACCGTCTTTTGAATTCGCCCCTGTTCCTTGGTCAGATGCGTGAAAAAGGGCCAAACCTTGGTCCAGGTGGAATCCAGTTCAGGGTGGGTTTCAAAATTATGAGGCGTTTCCCGGAAATACTGATAGAGAAACCCAAGAATGAAGCTGCGTCGTTTGGTGCTGAGACTGCCTTCGATATGATCTCCGGTAAACAGAGGCCACAGAAAGAAGTTCTTTTCTACAGAGCCAATGGTTTTGCTGCCAAAGAGCGGGAACAGGTAAAACTTATCCACCTGCCCTTTGCCTTGCTGCACAATCGGCCAGGGTCCAAAAAAACGGGTCTGCTCTTCCCCCTTGGTGATTCGGAAAATCGGAGGCAGGAACCAAAAGGTCTCCTGGTTGGCTAACTTTACATGACCAGTGATGGGAAACAGAATCCAGCCTCCTCCAAACCCAGCCGGAGCGGTGTAGCGCACCGAGGTCCAGAAAGGCCACATAATAAAGGTCTTCCGTCCCACCCGATGATGCTCGGAATATCCATAAAGCGGAAAGACCCGGAAACGATCAATATGGGGGCCTTTGGTACGGGACAAGATGGGCCAGAACCACGTGGTAGCCGTGTTCTCATTCATTTTGCTCTGGGTATAAATCGGCCAGAACCGGAACTGGATACTATCCCAGAAGAAAAACTCACGAATGGTCCCCCACAATGGAAACAAGGCCATATAGTCCTCACCGTGGATATCGCGGCCTTGAAAGAAAAAGGGCATGATCCACAAACGCCACCGGGAGTTGGGATCGTAAATGTCCCAGTTCGTTCCGAAATTGAGGATAAAGCGCCAGGTCCTCTGGTTGCCACGGCGTTTCATCGTCCAAAGCGGCCAGACCGCCTCATAGCGATTTACAGTGTCACCTTCATGGTTCCAATTCACCCACAAGGGACGCCAACTCTGGAAATGCCAGCCTTCAGGGGTAGTGACCTCATCCCGGACCGGCCCTAAAATAGTGCTCCGCTCATTGTCATGCACATCCGTCCACTGAGCAAAAAAAGGCCCCCAATCGTGAACGATTGCGGGTTCGGCTGCCTGTAGAAAGAGACTGAATCCCCAAATCAGCAGCCCAGGGATGAACAGTCCCTGGAAGCGGAAGCTCATCCCTGAGCTCCCAAGGCGGAAGATACGGTCCTCGCCAATTCCGTGGCCAACGAGTCGGTCATGGAGACGGTGGGTCCTTCCACCATGACCCGGCACATGGACTGCGTTCCGCTGTAGCGAATCAGGACCCTGCCATCATCTCCAAGGGCTTTTTCAGCTTCTTTCACCGCAGCTTGGATGGAATTCACTTCCTCCAAAGGAGGTTTGTCTGTGACGTTCACATTGATCAGGCGCTGAGGGAACATGGTCATCACCTTGGCCAGCTCAGACAGCGGCTGTTTGGTTTCCTGCATCACCCACAGCAACTGCAGCGCAGCAAGAATTCCGTCCCCGGTGCTATGGAATTCGCGGCAGATTAAATGTCCACTGGCTTCGCCGCCCAGAATCGCATCCTGCTCAAGCATGTCCTTGAGTACATAACGGTCGCCCACCTGGGACATGCTGTGGTCAATTCCCAGCTCCCGCATGGCTTTACCGAAGCCAAAGTTACTCATTACCGTGGTGACCACGTGATTGTTCTTCAAACGGCCATGGTCTTTAAAGAATTTAGCCAGCACCGCGATGATATGGTCGCCGGTGAGTTCTTCCCCTTTTTCATCCACTGCAATCAAGCGGTCCCCATCCCCGTCAAAGGCCAGCCCGATATCCGCACGGGTTTCCTTCACTTTGCGAATCAAATCATCCGTATGCTGTGAACCACAATTATCATTGATGTTCACCCCGTTCGGCTGATTATGAATGGGGAACACTTCTGCTCCCAACTCTTCAAAGATAATCGGAGCCACTTTGTAGGTGGCGCCATTGGCACAATCCAGAACGATGCGCAGCCCCTCCAGTGACAGTTCCACCGGGAAGGTATTTTTGCAGAACACAATGTAACGGCCGATGGCATCATCGATTCGTTTCGCCCGGCCCACTTCGTTGGAAATCGGACGCAGCTCACGAATGCGGCCACTTTCGATGATATCTTCGATTTCATCTTCAAGAGCATCCGGGAACTTAAAACCGTCGGAGCCAAAGATCTTAATCCCGTTATCTTCAAAGGGATTGTGAGAGGCAGAAAGAACCAAGCCGGCATCTGCACGCATGCTGATCGTGGTGAACGCGATTCCCGGGGTGGGCACTGGGCCCACAAACAACACGTCCACGCCCATGGAACAGATCCCGGCGGAGAGTGCATTTTCCAACATGTAGCCACTGGCACGGGTATCTTTGCCAATGACGATGCGGCGTCGGGGCCCTTTTGTCCGGGGATGGTTTTGCGTGCAGACAAAGGCGGTGGCCCGCCCAATCTCAAGGACGTTTTCCGCCGTCATCCGGCCTACATTTGCTACACCACGGACTCCGTCCGTTCCAAACATTCTTCCCATAATGGTATCCTTTGCTGAAGCCGTTATCCCGTAACGGTCTCCACGCACTTGCGCAATGCCGGAATCATCTGTTGTTTGTGAGAAAGGTCAAGCCCCTTCACCCATTCGAGATAATCCGTATGTGTCGCACGACCAGCTTGGGCCCATTCATGTAACAAGGGATTCACCTCCGCCAGCGGAGGAAGTTCGGGGGCTTCGGGAGCTTCCGGCCATAAAGTCGCCCAGGAGAGCAAGCGTTTGTGGCGCTCTTTCTTCGCCGCAGAGAGCTGACGAAGCGCTCCTTCCAACAAGGGTTCCGCTAACCAATGCACCCGCACCGAGCGGTACCAACACTCCAAAGCCTGAAGTTGACCCAGAAATTCGAGGTTTTTCGCCCATTTCTCAGCCGGACGGCTGGGCCTTCCCACCGTATAAGGCTGATAGCGTTCCTGTCCTCCACCACTCAGGTAGAGCTGATTCGGCTCCAGTACATCTTTACGACATACAGAACCGGCCCCCTGAATGCTGCCAAAAGCCATCTGCACCGGGCCAACGATCCCGCCCTGTCCCCCCAGGAAGATCGGTGGCTGATCTAAAAATACCCCCTCCGGAACATTCCCCAGCAAGGATGCCGTGGCTTTGTCCGCATGCGGGGTGAAATTAAAGTGAATAAAGGAAGAGCCCACCTCGCTGTGATCTTTGCGGCTGCGTCCCCCGGCCATAAACACATCACAGAAGTTAATCAGGCTGCCCAGCGCCACAAAGGGAAAGAGAATGCTTTGCTTCAACCCCACGGCATGAGCTGCGGAAGCCTGCTCTTCGAGCAGGGTTCCCGGACGGACATGGGCGGAGGAGCCCATGTTACTGCCATCCAGAAATACGGCTCCCTGATAAAAGCCCCCTTTCAGCTCAACCTTCCGACCCAACTGACAATCGATCAGCGTAGCCGGGCATTCGCCCCCAATCTCGGAAGCTTCACCGATCCACAGAGATTCCCCTTGTAGACGGGTTCCGGGATGCAAAACCACCCCGGGAGAAATTCGTTCCGGGTTTACCTCTTCGGCGATATAAACCGATTCCGGATGCGGGAGAATGACCCCCCGCTCTTGCAGTAAACCCAATACTTCATTCATAGGCGCAATCCCTGAGGTTCCAACGTCAGCAACGCTTTGGTCATGGCAAAGGCCTCGTCCATGGGCAAGCGTTTTTTGGCGTGACGGGATCCCCAGGAATCACTGAATATCACTTCATCGGTACGGCTGTTGTAGCCAATGATCAGGCGCATATGACCACCGCGGCCACTGTACATGGGCTCCTCTTTGTAAAAGCCCAGAGTCACAGACCAGGCCAGGGGGCAGCCCCCGTCCACATAGCGGCGGATCTTCTGTTTAAATTTCTCGTATTCGCTGCGCTCTTTCTGGCGGGCGGTTTTGAGCACCTCGCCATCCATCTGGCTGTATAAATCGCTGACATTGATGTTTGCCTTGGGAATTGACACCTGGCGCTTGCCTTTGCTTTTCGCCACCCGGTTGTAGTTGGCGATCTGCTTCTGAAAATCATCCCAGTCCCACACCATATGCTTATTCAGCTTGAAGTCGTACTGACGGCCTACGGCCTGGAGGGCTTCACGCAGCTGAGTGGATCCAGTACCCCCACCGGAGGTGGTATTGGCCACCTGAGCTACCTGATGCTGATCCACTTCCTGCCCGAAATAGCGCAAAATCCGCTCGGAGGTCGCGGCCGCACAATAGCCTTTGGGACCTTGGTCCACCATCGGCACCTGGGAAATCCATACATCCCCGCTTTCGGTATCCCGCTGAACGCGTTTGCGGATTTCATAGGGATTCACGCGGCCCCCGCCAGCGGAGGCAGGCATCTGACCCGGGGTGAATTCCTTGACCCGTAGCTGAATGTACTCCGCCCGGAACGGACGATCCCGGTTGGCCGGAGTGTAAGAATAGGCCAGTTCGAATCGCACATCCCGCACCTGCCAGACCCGGCTTTCATCCCGTACTTTGTTGATCCGGGACTGCTGGTTGCCCGGCATGGGCTGGGTACGCAGACGTTGAGTGAGGACCCGAATGCGCTCACTGACTTGGGACTTGAATTCAGATTCGCTCAAGCGCTGATCAGAATCCCCGCGGTTAAAATAGGAAATGGTCACCGATGTGGGGCTCTTCTCCTTGAAGTTCACCACGCACTCATAGGCCGTTTCCCCGAAAAAGGTGCCCTTGGGTGGAGCCGCACGCGCACTTTCGCCTTTGGTGAGCCAACGAAATCCGAGTTTGCCGGCCTCTTTCATAAACTCGTTCTCATTCCAGCTCCAAAAAGGAACGCCCGGAGCGAGCCAGAGTTCAAGTGCAGGTCCGTTTTGTTTACCACGTTGGCTAGAACCTTCGGGGATGTGCTGGCTCCACAGCGGGGAGCAGGCTGCCGCCAGCAGGAGAAATAGTATCGGTCTCATAGTCTTCCCTTTTTGTCTTTTTTGTAACGCGAGGTCAAGTCGGGATCCCTGCAGGGCTTGTCAGGGTTTGATGAGTCGAATAGAAGGCCGAATGCTTACAAGCGCCTTTTTGGAGAACCTTAGCCTGCTGGAAGGCGATGCTTGGATTGCCCTTGGCGTCGTTCTGGGCGTGTTCGTATTCCTGGTCCGGGGAAAACATCCTTCAGATCAGCTACTGCTGGGCGGACTCTGTGTGTTGTTGGTCAGCGGCGTGTTGAGCCCCGAAGAGGCCCTGTTGGGTTTTGCCTCCCGGGGCGTAGCCACCGTTGCCGCCCTCTACGCGGTGGTAACCGGAGTTCAGGAAACCGGAGGCATCCCCTGGTTGGCTGGAAAAGTGCTGGGTAAACCGACTTCACTGCGTCGGGCTCAACTACGACTCATGCTGCCGGTAGGCGTCTGCAGTGCCTTTCTGAACAATACCCCAGTGGTTGGTCTGTTTATTCCAGGGGTGCTGGAATGGTCCAAACAGATCCGGCTCCCGGCTTCCCGGCTTCTGATTCCTCTGAGCTACGCCTCCATTCTCGGTGGCATGTGTACCTTAATTGGCACCAGTACCAATCTGGTGGTCGCTGGACTGGCGGAATCCCGCTACCCGGAGTTGAGCCCGGGGATGTTTGAATTGGCCCGGCTGGGCCTACCCTGTGCCCTGTTGGGACTGGCCCTGATCCTGCTCTTCCCCAAACTGCTCCCGGACCGGAATGAATTCCGCGAAAAACTGGAAAATACCCGGGAATACACGGTTGAATTAGAAATTCCCGAGGGCAGCCCTTTGATTGGCAAAAACCTCGAGGAAGGGGGGCTGCGACATCTACCCGGCGCCTTCGTGGCAGAGCGGATTCGTGGCGGAGAAATCACCAGCGCGGTGCCACCCGAAGAAACGCTGTTGGCAGGTGACCGGCTGGTCTTCGTGGGAGATGTGGATTCCGTACGGGCTCTTTATCAGGAACGAGGACTGGCTCCCGCCCCCGGGCAACTGTTTAAGCTCAACACCCCACGCCATCAACGAATCCTCCTCGAAGCCGTGGTCTCCAACACCTGTCCCATTGTGGGACGGAGCATTCGGGAGGGGCAATTCCGTACCCGCTACAATGCGGTCGTGATTGCCGTAGCCCGGAACGGGGAACGCTTGCAAGGTCGACTGGGCGACGTGGTGTTGCGCGCAGGCGATGTCCTGCTGGTCGAAGCCCATCTCGGTTTTTTGGAACGGCAGCGCGATAGCCGGGATTTTTTCCTGGTGCGAACCTTGGACGGGTTGCGGCCTACCCGTCCGGAAAAAGCCCCCTTTGCCTTTGGGATCTTGCTGGCGATGATCCTGGCAGCAGCCTTTGGGGTTCCTATGCTGCAGGCCTCCTGGGCAGCAGCAGCTTTGATGTTGATGTTTGGCTGCTGCAGTTTTGCCCGGGTGCGGCGGGGAATCGAATGGCATATTCTCCTGAGTATCGGATCCGCTTTGGGTATGGGTTTTGCCCTGGAGAAAAGTGGCGCGGCCTTGGTGATTGCCGAAGGCGTGCTTGAACTGGCCCGTGGGAATCCTCAGGCGACCTTGCTCGCGGTTGTGCTCTTGACCTCCCTGTTTACAGAATTAATCACCAACAACGCCGCTGCCGTGCTCATGTTTCCCATCGCCATGAACGCAGCCGCGGAGCTCGGAGTCTCTCCAGCCCCCTTTCTGTTTGCACTCATGATTGCGGCCTCCGCCTCCTTTGCTACGCCCATCGGCTACCAGACCAACCTCATGGTCTACGGGCCAGGGGGCTATACCTTCCGCGATTATTTGAAGATTGGCCTCCCGCTGAACCTCAGTATCGCGGCCTTGGTCACCCTGTTGGCCCCGCACTTCTGGCCTTTTTAACCCCAAGGAGAAGCTTCAGACGGAGATTTGCCCATGAAAACGTGGCACAAAAAACCCGCAACAGAATCGATGCGGGTTGCAGGTTCAGATTCAGGATGCTTCAGGACTGCATGCCCTGAATGAACTTATCGGCTTCGGCAATGGATTTGTTCATATCGCCGATCAAATCTTCAATCTGGCTGCTAATCTTGGTCGCTTCGCCCTGAATACTGGCAATGGCCCGGCTGTTCAGATTGTGTTTCAGGAAGAGCACTTGATCCGAAAAGGCGCTCAGTACCGGAGCCATTTTGGCTTCAGCACTGCGCATGCTGCTCAACATGACATTGAACTGCTTCTGCGTTTCCTCCATTTGTTCACGGGAAGCGGCCTTCAGCTGGGGATCGCTGTACTGTTTGAGTTCGTTTTTCCACTCTTTGAACAAGTCCTTGGAAACACGCTCCACCTCGTTGATGCGCTTGCTGACCGCATCCGCACGGGAAACGCTCTTCTTGTACTCGGAATCGAGTTTTTTGTATTTCTTCTCCAGATCGCCACCATTGATGTCGACCACGGACTGAAATTGTTCGAGCGCAGAATCAAACTGCTCAGCGGCGGCAGCCTGGCTGTCACGAGCACCGGTAACTTTACTGGTAAGAACATCCCGCTTTTCAATCCCGACCGTTTCTTTCAGTTTATACGAAGTGGAACGACAGGACATGCTGCCCAGGAGCAACGCGGAGGTGGCAAGAATCAGAAACGCTTTCATACCCGTTTGCCTACGCGGTGTTCCGCACATGGCAAGCTGTTCCTGTAACCGCTTTTGACATCCTCACGAAGCTTCTTGCCAAATCTCGACTCAGCCCGCATGGAAGGAAGTCTCATGAACTCCCGGAAATTCTGTGTATGGATTGGCCTGATCCTGTGCTTAAACCTGTCAGCCCTATTTGGAGAAGCGATGGAATATTTCAGTTTCGAAATCGATGGCAAAAAAGTCGGTTACTACGTTCAGCAGGACCTCAACGGTACTTTTTTTTGTAATGCCTGGATGGAGATGGGTGGAGAACGCTTCGAGAATCCTTTTTGGGTTCGGCACCAAGACGGAAAAATCCTCGCCTACAAGTTCGGGGACGGCGAATACATCGATTTCAAATACGCTGAAGGGGTCTACCCCACATCTGCGTTTTATCTGTTAGTCATATGGATGGGAGAGAAACAGGAATTCCGCTACAAGGTCCTGAACGAAGGTCAGGGAAAGATCACGGGAGAAGCCCTACTCAAACGAGAAGGTATGCGGGTACAGGAATTCATCGGAGATCAACCAGGACGTTACCTGATCCTAAAGCAGGGCAAGGTGCAGGAGTTTGGCTGGGGTGGCTCGGCAACATCGATCCGCGTAGCCAGCGAAGAAGAAGCCCGAAAAGATACCCCCTTCGAACAAAAACCCTGAGGGGCTATCCGAGGGAAAAGATCTGACGGGTCTTCCCACTGCAATTCTTGATCATACTCCGAATCTTTCCTGCATGGCCGTGGCTTGAGGGGAACTGGAAAGATTAAGAGGAAGGTGGGGGAATGAGGGGACTGAAGCCGTATATTCAGGTTTACTGCGGCTTGCCATCGTTCCTGCACAGTGACACGAGGGAAGCATGAAACATTTCACGGCTAGGGCAATCGGTTTTCTTCTCCTCTCCGGCCTGTGGGCTGAGGAACCCAAGCTCCTGCTATCTGAGAATTTCAATACACCCAAGAAGCAGGGTCTCTATAAAACCGCTCTTCGCCATAAACTGGTATCTCTGGCCAAGGGCGAAGGTCCGGATGGTTCCGACGCCATCCGTGTGGCCTATGTTGGTTTTGAACGGGGTAGCAAACGGGTGGTATTCCAGCAGAATTTGTCCGAAAGCGTTACCGAAGCCACCCTCTCCTTTGATGTGAAATTCGAACAGGACTTTCAGTTTACGCATGGAGGGAAAATGCATGGACTGGGCCCCAAAGAACCGGTCACCGGCGGAAGAGAACGCCGTCCGGACGGCTGGAGTGCGCGGATTATGTGGAAAAAGGAAGGAGCGGCTCTTACCTATCTCTATGATCAGAATCCTGAAAAAAAGTATGGCGTAGGGGATAAAACCGAAGCTCCTGTATTCAAACCCGGTGTCTGGCATAGGGTCGAGCTACAGGTGAAACTGAATGACCCCGGTGAAGCAAACGGAGCCGCACGAATCCTCGTTGACGGAAAGGAAGTGGTCCGTACCACGGAGGTGACCTTCCGGGCCAGCGCAGCGAAAGGCACGGACATCGAAAAATTTCTGTTCAGCACCTTTCATGGCGGAAGCGCAAGCAAATGGACCCCGGTGGATGCCGAAGGCAAACCCACTACGGTGTATGCCCTCTATGATAATGTGAAAGTGGTTGAAGGCCTAAGCAAGCCCTGAGCGTCAACAGATGAAGGAGGAGGCCCTCAGTGAAGCACAACGACGCTCCCCGCATGGATGCTGGCTGGGAGGAATCATCCTGCTGCTCACGTCTCCCATTTGGTGCATCCCTGCCCTGAGTTGGTGGCTGCAGCAGGATCACCGCATCGCCAAGCTTCCACTGGCAGAAGGGATCTACGTCGATTTCCGGGGTGAAAATTTTCCGGACCCGCTTCAAAGTCTGTCTTACCGAATCCGGGGCGGGGACAGCTCTGCTAAAGAGCACAGCTATTTTCTGGGTTTCCTTGAGACGGATACCAGAGCCTCCGATCTCCACTTCCGGGTTCTGCGCAGTCCCTCCTCCTCCATGCTTGCCGTGACCGAGGCCACCCTCCCGAAACGGGTCTTGATCCTCTACGATCTGGAAAATCACACAAGCTGGCCTCAGGATTTTGAAGATGCCCTCACTCCCGGCAGGGCGATGTTATCCGAACTCCAGAAAAATCCTGCCCATGAGGAACTCCATCTTCATATCCGCAAGCTGCATGAAATGATTGCTGTAGAAACTGAATAAATTCACTCTACTTTGAAGCAGCCGGCTCCAGCCAACGGCCCCGAAGGGTGAACGGATCCAAGGCAATCGGCTTCCGGTTTTCAGCATGGCCATGGGTTGAGGGGCTGGTCGAACGAAGTGTGGCACCCCTTCAGGGTGCGGACAGATCAAGGGTTTGATTTCCCAGGGCGTCGCCCTGGGCTAGCCTGGATAACCCCTTTGGGGTACCGTGAGATCCGCACGTATAAACACTGGGGTAGTTTTCCTAAAAACAGACAAAGATACCTGTAGTTTCCCTCTTTTTCTTCATCATAATCTTAATCCTTCCTGCATGGCCATAGCTTGAGGGGAACTGGAAAGAGTAAGAGTAAGATTACGATGAAGAACATCGGCTTGGTGAGTACCTCTAAACAGATCCCAACGGGATCTCACAGACCAGCCCAGGGCAACGCCCTGGGGTTGGGTATCTCAAGATTCACACGCACCCTGAAGGGGCGCGACATTGCGTTACCCAACTTTCAACCTTTACATAGCTATTCATATGTATTTATACTGATATTTATGCCTCAATCCTTAAGCAAGCTGGCTGTGCATCTGATTTACAGCACCAAAAACCGGTACCCCTATTTCCAGAACCCAACCTGGCAGCAACACTGCACAGCCTATCAAGCGGGGATCTATAAACATCTTGGATGTCCTGCCCTGAAAAGTCAGGTCATGCCGGATCATGTTCATTGCCTGTTTCTGCTCAACAGGACGCTAAGCATCTCTCAGGTTGTCCAGGAGGTAAAACGGGACTCCAGCAAATGGATCAAACAACAGTCCGCTGCCTGGCAACAGCCGGATCTAAACCAGTTCGCCTGGCAACGCGGCTACGGGGCCTTTGCTGTCAGTGAGTCAAACATTGACAGCGTCATCCACTACATTGAACATCAACAGGAGCATCATCGCCAGCGGAGTTTTCAAGAAGAGTACCGCTTGTTTCTCCGCAGACATGGACTCGAGATGGATGAACGTTATGTATGGGACTAAAGGAATGCACTCTACTTTGAAGCAGCCGGTTCCAGCCAACGGCCCCGAAGGGTGAACTGATCCAAGGCAATCGTCTTCTGGTTAATCACCCACTCCACGAACATGCCAATTCCGCTGACCTCTTTGAGAGCTTCCCCTGCCTGAAAATCAGGGATGGGGTCCTGCTCCCGTTTTCGGGTTTCCGGATCAACCCGCCACCAACTTAGCTCTGGATCCTGCAGATCCACCTTCAGGGTTTTCCAGCTCCCCCGCTGGGTATCGTAGATCCGCGCCGCCATGACCCAACTCCCGTCTTTGAGACGGAACATAGGGGAGAACACCGTGGTAGCCCGGGCTTTCATATCAAAACGGAATTCCGCCTCGGGCATGGAAAGATCCACCGCGATGTCTTCCAGCAACAGTACCCGGGTCTGACCAATGGGAACATGGCGGGTTGCCCAGAATCCGGCCTTCACCCCGGCATCCCGTTCAGAGCCTTCCTGCTCTGACCAGAACAAGTGCGGACGGGGCGAATCCACTGCCCTCCAGGTGCCCAGGCGATGAGCTCCTTTGGCCTCAGCTGAGGCAAAATCCTCCACTCGCTCCTCCACTCCGGCAGACCAGGTACGCAACGAACGCGTCTCCGCAGGGACGGAGTCACCAAAGCCATTGACCTGAATGAGACGGTAGCGGTACTCCGTAGCTGGGTTCAGCCCGGAATCCTGCCACTGTTCCAGACTCGGATCCAGCTCCGCAACCACCTGCCATGAAGCCTCCCCCAGCTGCCGCTCTATGCGCAGCTGTTCGGCTCCGGATTCCCGGAAGGCCCAGTTCAAGTGGATCTGTGTATCCCCGATCACCTCCGCCTCTATTTTGCTGAGCGGCAACGGCTCTTTGCGATCCAACACGGGAAAGGGCTTGCTCCCCGCCTCCAGCTTCAGCTGCTGGGTGGAACGGTCATAGCGCAGAGCCCAGTCTCCCCGCCGGGCCTCTGCCCCATGTAGAGCCTGGGTCAGCTCCCAGGCCGCGGAGTCTCCTTTCTGCAAGGTCATGGCCACCGCCACCCGCCCCTGCACCTTCATGTCCAGCCAGCGGTTGTGGATGTATTTTGTTCCCCGATAAGGAAAGCCGGTATGACCCGCCCCGCCCCCGCGCTCCAGCATCCCCGTGCGGAATTCCGGATTCGCCGGCTCCAACACCACCCCATGCAGCACCGCCCCATTCGGCGAATGAATCCAAAACTGGGCCCCCTGCGTTTCAATCCGGTTGAATTCCGGAGTATTGATACGCCAGAGTACCCCATTATCAGACACTTCACTGTTTAAAAACAACGCAGGGACTCCCGCTTTGCCTGAATAATCTACCTCGAAGTGCCGGCGCTGATTCTGCACCCCAAGGATCGATCCGGAAAGCAGTGCCCTGCCCCCACCCTGTTCGTCAAACTCACCCTCATGCAATTTGCCCAGTTTCCCGTCACCCCGCTCCGGAGGTTCCAGATCCGCAAACAAATTGCTCTGACCTGCTGTACGACCTGTGCGGCCTCCGCCGCTAATAAAGAAGCCCCCCAGACCCAGAATCCGGAAGGTATTCACATCCGGGCCGGAATGTCCGCCCCGCGTGCGTCGGGAAGTCGCATTCACTAACGCAACGATATCCTCCTCATCCTTCCAGCGGTTGCGGAAGATCATCAGTCCCTGCGTATTATCCCTGAAATTCAGACGGCCCAGTTCCGTAGGATTGATTGCGGGCTGATTCAAGGGATACAGCAACCAAGTATAGAGAGCTCCACCCCAGCGGGTTTCAAAAGCGGGGCGTGGAAAGAGCTGATCATAGGCAAAGCGGACGGCGCCATGCGCTTCTGCTGGCATGTAGTGAAAGGCCAATGCCGCACTGCCCCGACTACCGAATAAGGGATTGTCATCGGAAAGATCCGGGTAAAGGCCAAATTCCCCTTCCCGACTGGGAATGGGCACGGTACCCGCAAACTGTGTCCACAGGGTTTCACGCACCTGAGCCACATCCTTGCGGAGGTCGCCGATCCCCGCCCGCAACGCGACCATACCTGCTGGACCGGTGAAGGTCCAAGGATACGAAAGATAGCCCAAGCCCTCCGGGTTCCATACCGCGCCATTCAGGTTTTCCCGCAGATGACGAATGAGATTCCCATAGGCCTGCTCTGCCAAAGCCCGGCCAGCCTCTTCATCTGAGGCCAGAGCCGATACCAGCACAGCTCCGTAGCGCACCGCCTGCCAGTTATTCCCCAGACGCGTATTGGCTCCTCGCCCCATCGACTGGTCCATCCATTTCGCCACCAGCAACAACTCCCGGCTCACCCGGCCACGCTGTTCCTCCGACCAGGCCGCATAACAGAGGTCGTAAGCTATGGCCACCGACAACGCTCCATAAGCACGGGTCAACCCTTTGCTTTTTGCATCCTGCCAATACGCCTCATCATCCAACAGAACCTGCACTAGCTGCCAACAGCGTGCCGCATAAGCCTCATCGCCGCTCATCGCATACAGAATTGCGGTATCCCTGACCCGGCTGTCGTAAAGAATGGATCCTGTGTAAGTCTTGAGACGCTCCGTCTCCAGTTCCATCTGACCCTCAACCGCTTTCTGCAGTTCCTGCAAGGCAGCATGCTTCAGGCGTTCCCGCAACGCCGGCAGATCCTCCTGCGAAAAAAAGAGGCGCGGATGCTCCCCGGACCCAAACAGCGCTTCGGATTCCTGAGCAGCACAAAACAGACCCAGGCACAGGGTCATCATCATCAAAACATACTTCATACGCATCACCTACTAAGAAGAAACTCAGCCTAGGAGCTAAGAAGGAGCTGACAAGCCCGAAGCTACAGAGAGCGAAAACACTTGCAGTTGCCCCCCATGGAATGCAGGGTATCTATCTCACGTTTTTCAGGAGAAACTATGGGATTCCTTCACGAACTATTCAGCCCGTCCAAAGCACATATCTGGTCCAGCATTGCCGAAGATCTGGGGGCCGAGTTTGTGGAGGGAAGCTTTTGGGGCGATACCGAACTTCGCTACCGCTCCGGTCCCTGGGAACTGCTTCTCGATAGCTACAGCAGCGTAAACGGATCTTACACACAGACCTTCACCCGCCTGCGCACGCCCTTTCTAAACAAGGATGATCTCCTGTTCAAACTCTACCGGGCCGATGTCTTTTCCAGCATTGGGGAACTATTGGATCTTCAGGATATCGAAATCGGCACTCCGCTCTTCGATGAGCACTTTGTCATCAAAGGCAATGATGAGGAAAAAATCAAAGTCCTGTTCGCAAATCCCGAACTGCAGGAGCTGATCGAAGGGCAGCCCAACATCGAAGTGCAAATTAAACCGGACGAAGGTTTCTTTGCACAGGACTACCCGGATGGGGTGAACCTGTTGCAGTTTGACTGCCTGGGCGAACTTCGGGACGTAGAGGAGATCCGGAACCTGTTTGAGATGTTCAGTTGCATCCTCAACCGTTTGGTTCAACTCGACTCTGCGTATGCAGAGGATCCCAACTTCAGCATTTAGTCCGGCCGGTCAATGCACTCGAGCTGGAGCTCGCCCTGAATGCGGCCGAGTTCTGAACGGAGGTCCAGAGAGATCACCCGCCAGGGCGGATTGCGTTTTTCTGCTTCCTCCAGAAAGTTCCTCAAGGCATCGGGACTGACCGCGGCAAGCTGCAAGCGGGCCACCTGACGGCGAATACCGGGGGCCAATTCCTCCTCCGTGTTTCCTTCCACGCGAATACCGGAATCCGCTGCGTAAGCATCAATCATGTCCTCGATGGCATCCGCAGAACGGGTCACATCCTGATCCAACACCTCTTTGCCCAGCAGAATCCGCTGTTTCAGTTCCCGCAGTTCTTCCGCCTGACGGTCAAGGCGCTTCAGGCGCTCCAGACCATTGCGCAGCTGTCGCTGACCAAAGCTCCAGGAGAGCATGAGCAGCGCAGCGCCCATAGCCAGTATCCACATCGGGTTGATCCGGCGCATCAGGGGTTCCCCCTTTCTGCACGCAGGGTGCCGGGTTTCAGTTCCAGAATCCTCCAACCGCGGACTTTCAGCCGTTCGCCCACCCGTAACTGGGCATCTTCAGAGCCTTCCAGTTCCAGCTCCAGCGTCGTAGCCTGCAACAGCATGCGTTTCGCCAGCAGACCTTCTGAAGACAGAGCCAGCATCAGCTCTCTCAATTCCGGACCCACTTCCCGCGACTGGGAGGCCAGCAAGGCTTGTTCCAGCGGTTCCCAGGTGGAACTCACATAGCGTTTGGCCCGTAACAACTCCTGGCCTCGGGCAGCCCTGGGTCCATCAAAGTCTTGATAGAGGGTGGCAATCTCGTCCATCCGATCTTCCTGCATCCGGCTCAGCATCGCCGAAATCGCCAGCGGATAGCCCAACAAGAGCAACAGAGCGACCACGCCCAGGCTCATCAAGGCCAGCCGCTGTTTGCGGTAGCGCTGCTGCAAGGATGCCGAAGCATAGCGTTCTCCCAGCAGATTGACAGAACCCCGTTCCCAGCCCCGCTCCAGCAAGGAATCAAGCAGGTCGCGGCTGCTCAAGGGTTTCAAATCCTGTAAGTCTTCCCGAAGGCAAAAGCGTTGCTCCACTCCTTCGGATTCCTGAGGCTTGGCCAACACCGTCGCACTGCGCAGCTGAACGCCGCCAACATGCAGGAGCCAGCCCCGCTGATCCCCTTTCCAACAAAAGCCCCCTTCCCGCTCAACGGCCAATAGTTCCGGAAAAAGCGCATCAGGCTGAAGACCATGTTCCTGCCAAAAATCGAGTTCCGTTTCCAGATCCTCCAAGCGCATCCACAAGGCCAGACAATCTAATCCACCCTCGGGGGATGCTTTGGGTTCAAGAAAGGCCGCCTGGCATCGTTCAAGAGGAAAAGGAATCGCCGCATCCAGCAAGGAAGGCCAGATTTCGTCCGATTTGCCCCGGGCACGTAAGGGCGAATGCAAACTGCGCATGAGCAGCTTATCCGGCCCTAATCCCAGAATCAACCGGGCCCCCTTGGCTTGCTCTTTCTGAATGCGGTCAATGAGGCTCTGCCCGGATTTGGCTTCAGCGAGAGCTAATTGTACATGCTCCGTCCGTCCACGCCCACTCTGCCGGGCAAAGAGCAGCTGATCTCCGTCCCGTAACAGTGCCCATGTAGACTGAGCCGGGGCCCAGCGGGCAGGTTGCAACCAGTCACCACTTACCACCGGCATGTCATTACCTCCAACTGTGCTGTCCCATCACGGCGAATCAGCGCCTGTAGGTCTTTTCGAAATCCTCGGTACTCGGCTTCCGCCAACATCCACACCCAATCGGTTTTCACATCCACCCAGGCACCGACCAAGGGCTGAGCCGGAGGCGGCAACAGAGATAACACAGCTGCCGAGTCCCGTAAGGGTTGTTTTTCCCGGTTGCGGACGATCAGAGAAACCCAGGAGCTCAATTGAGGTCCGCACATGGCCAACAACACGCCCGGTTCCACCGTGTTCAGATTCACCCGGGCGGGGCCCCGGCGGGGGGCGGGCAGACCGGATAGCCCCTGAAGACCAGCCAGAGCAGGGTCCAACAAAACAATCTGGCTCGCGCGCGTCCAGACTCTGGATTCGTCCTCATAGGAGCTTTTTAACTCTCCCCAGGGGCGTTCAGGTTCCAGATCCTGTGCATCGGCCAGGCTTTCCAACATGTGCCAACTGCTGCGGGGATATTCCGCACTGTCTTCCAGGTTGAGATTGTTCAAGCTGAAGCGGCTGCTGGCATCGATCAACTGATAGCGAACCCGCACACCAGTATCTGCCAGCCATTCCTGAGGTTGAGCCCAGTCTTCACTGGGATGATCAAACTCGCGGTTCAGATCTGCATCCCGCAGCTCCAGGGCATCCTCCAAAGCCAGGAGCAGGGCGGCCTCCATTTCCTGTTCCGCTTCTCGAATGCGCAGCGCCTGAATTCGACCGGAGAGCAAACTCTGACTGCTCAGCAACAGCGCAGAACAGCTCAACATCACCACCAGCACCAGCAACAGTGCGGAGCCCTGACGGGAGGATTGATGAGAGGAAAGGCCGGACATAGGCATCCCCTACGCCCTCTGCTCTGTCTTGGCCACTCGAAAGTGGAGCTGGGCTTTCAGGAAAAGTCACTAAGGAATACGCAAGCCGGGACGTCCATGGAATAACCTGCACGGAGAATCCTATGTCCATCTTTCGTTCGATCTGCATCCTGATCTGTCTGTCGCTGTTCAGCTACCAGCTACTGGCAGCTGCCGTAGTGCTTCCCCCGAAAGAGGGGGAACTCCCCCTTCTGGTGGTCAAAGAATTCGGGGCTGGAGGCAGCGGACTGCTGCAGGAATGGCGGGTATATGAAAACGGGGTGTACAGCTACCGCAACCTTCAGGGCTTGAACATCCGCTACCAGATGGGCAGCAATCCTGAGGACTTTCTCGAAATCGCCGAAGCGGCGGAGCAAGGCAGTGTTGCCCGCGGCAGCGCCATACTGACGATAGAATGGAAGCAAAAACCGGGCGAAACCCGGCGGAGGGTGTTCTATGCCGTAAAACCCTCTCCCTATGAGGATTTGCTGCAGGAAATGCTAGAACGCTACCCCGCGGAAGCATTGAAACTGCCTTGATGTCAAATGGGCGGGACACTGCGACAGCACTCTTGTCAGACGCCGAGACTGGCGTATAGAGGGAGCTATGGCTTTTCATCTTCCAGAACGTCCCCGCCGATTGCGACAATCGCCGGTACACCGTGCCCTGCATCAGGAAACGCAGCTGCGGAGTTCCGACCTCATCTACCCGATGTTTCTGGTGGAAGAACAGAATCTGCGAGAGCCGATTGAAAGTCTGCCCGGCCAGGAACGTTTCTCCGTGGATCGGCTTCCAGAAAAAATTGAAGAGCTCCTCGAACTGGGCATTGGCTGTATCAATCTGTTCGGGTCCTCCTCCTCTAAAAGCCCCTTAGCGGAAGCCGCCACGGATCCGGAGGGCGTGGTCCCCCGGGCCCTGCGCATGTTGAAGGAACGCTACCCCGCCTTGTCTCTGCAAACGGATATTGCCCTGGACCCCTATACCGACCATGGCCATGATGGCGTGATGATCAACGGCCAGGTGGATAACGATGCCACGCTCGATGTTCTCCAACGCATGGCTCTCTGCCACGCAGAAGCCGGAGCGGACTGGGTG
Source organism: Verrucomicrobia bacterium UBA6056 (assembly GCA_002429005.1). GTDB lineage: Bacteria > Verrucomicrobiota > Kiritimatiellia > SS1-B-03-39 > UBA6053 > UBA6056. The sequence continues at coordinate 84,967 of DIYK01000048.1, read as the reverse complement.
GCTCCCTCCGATATGATGGATGGCCGCGTCGGCGCCATCCGCCATTTTCTGGATATCAATGGCCACAGCCGGGTCTGTATTCTCTCCTACACCGCGAAATATGCCTCTTGCTTCTATGGTCCCTTCCGCGGCGCATTGGAAAGCGCTTCTTTGGATGGACTGGGGGATAAGCTGACCTATCAGATGGATCCCGCAAACCGCCGCGAAGCCCTGCGCGAAGCCCGACTGGACATCGCCGAAGGTGCAGATGCACTGATGGTCAAACCCGCGGGCTACTATCTGGATGTACTGCGCGACCTGCGTGAAATGAGTGATTTGCCTCTGGCTGCCTATCAAGTTTCCGGAGAATACGCCATGATCGTATCCGCGGCCGCCGCCGGTTGGCTGCCCCGTGAGGCCGCGATTTTGGAAAGTCTCACCGCAATCAAACGCGCCGGTGCCGATATGATTCTTACGTACTTCGCCCCCGAAGCCGCCACCCTGCTTTCGAAAGACGCCTGATTATGATTAAAAATGACGCCTGGATTCGTGACGCTGCCGCTGAAGGCATGATTGCCCCCTTTGAAGAATCGCTGATCTCTGAAGTAGAAGGACAGCGCGTACTTTCTTATGGACTCAGCAGCTACGGCTACGACATCCGCCTCTCAGCTGATGATTTCCGTATTTTCCGGCACATCCCGGGTACGGTGATCGACCCCAAGGCCTTTAATCCCGACAACCTGGAGGCTGCACGCCTGCAGGAAGACGAGCATGGACAGTTCTTCATTCTGCCCGCCCATTCCTACGGCCTGGGCGTCGCTCTGGAAAAACTCGCCATTCCCGATTACATCTCCGTGCTCTGCATTGGAAAAAGTACCTATGCCCGGATCGGCTGTATCGCCAACCTCACCCCGGCGGAAGCCGGCTGGGAAGGACATTTGACCTTGGAAATCAGCAATGCCTCCCATGCAGATTGCCGGATTTACGCCAATGAAGGTATTGTGCAGTTGCTCTTCTTTGAAGGAGAACCCTGCCAGACCTCCTATGCCCGCCGTAAAGGCAAGTACCAGCACCAGAAACAGGAAGTGACCCTGCCACGGGTCTAAGATGTTCAGTTCCTACACCCTGTTTAAGGTTCGCGGTGTTCCGGTAAAAATACACCTCAGCACCATCATTTTTCTGCTCTTACTGATCCGGCCGAGATTTGATCTGGCTTTCAGTCTCCTGTTGATGCTGATCTCCTTGGCATCCATCCTTCTTCACGAGATTGGGCATATGCTGGTGGCTCAACGCTACGGAATCACTGTAGAGCATCTGGCGCTCACTCCAATTGGTGGCATGGCCAAACTGCAACAGCTTCCCGATAATCCCCACCTGGATATCCGGATTTCCCTAGCCGGCCCGATGCTGAACCTGTTCTTGGCAGCTCTGATCTACCCCTGGCTGCTCATCGACAGCACGGAACCCATACACTACCTCTTGGCCTCTGCTCTGTTGATGAATCTTTCTTTTGGGCTCATTAACCTGATCCCCAGCCTTCCGATGGATGGAGGCCGCATTTTGCGAAGCTGGCTCCTGCAACGGAAAGGGAAACTCGAAGCGACCCGAATTGCATCCACCTACGGAAAATATGTGGGTGTCATCATGATCTTCCTGAGTTTTGTCCTCAACATGCCCTTTCTGGTGATCATTGGCTTGTTCATTCTCTTTTATTCTGGAGCCGAGTACCGGATCGTCAAAGTCGTCCAGTCTCAGACGCAATCCGCCTCCCGGCCGATTGAACGCTCAGATCATGAATTCAACGTCGGCCCGGCGCCCTATGAGAAAGCCAAAACAACAAGCACACTGAAAGGCAGCCTTCTTCAGGATGTCTGGATCACGGCAACGGATCTCTGGAAAGCCCTGCTCCAAAAGTAAGTTTTTTTGGGCATTGAGCCTTTATTGAGAATGTTGTATCAGTAGGGCATGCCCCGCCAACGTAGCACCAAACAACGACGCGCCATTGACGCCGTATTGGGTAACATGACACGTCCTCTAAGCCCTCAGGAAATCCTGGAGCAGGCAAAAATCGAGGTACCCGCTATTGGAATGGCCACCGTGTATCGTGCTCTGAATGATCTGGTGGAAGAGGGGGTCCTCAAAACGGTTGACGTTGCCGGTCAACCCCCGCGCTATGAGTCTGCACATCTTGGACATCATCATCACTTCCACTGTACCCGTTGCGATAAAGTGTTCGAATTGGAAGGCTGTCTGTTGAAGCAGGATCTCCAGTTACCGGAGGGATTTTTCATGGAGCATCATGAGATTACCCTCAATGGTCACTGTCCTGACTGTAAAGATTGAGTACTTTTCAGCGCTTTCCTCTTCGCTTCCTATTGCATGCCCCTTTGTCCCTGCGTAAGGGATAGAGCATGTCTACACAACCTTTGAAGATTGCCATCGTCGGCGGGGGGATGGTCGGGGAACATTTTCTGCGCGACTTCCGCCACAATCCCGCCCTGTCCATGACTGGAGTCGTCACCCGCTCCGCCGCCCGTCAGCAGGAACTGACCGACCGCTTTCAGGTACCGGGTTTCAGTACACTCAAAGAGTTGTTGGCGGCTGAAGTTCCCGATGTGGTTTGTGTGGTCAATGCCAACCATGATCATCGTGATGCTACCCTGCAAGCACTCGAAGCGGGCTGCCATGTCTATTTGGAAAAACCCATGGCCCCCACCCTGGATGAATGCCGGGAAATCGTGGAGGCCGAAGCCAAATCCAGCGGTTCCGTGCAGGTCGGCTTTGAATACATCCATGGCAGTATGACCTCCCGCCTGAAGGATTTGGTCAAAGAAGGTTACTTTGGCGAAGTGCAGTGGCTGAGTGTGTTGGATTCCCGCGGTCACTGGTGGGCGCAGTCTCCGCACGGGAAACTCTCCGATATCTGGAAACTGGACCGCAAACGCGGCGGGGGCATCATTTATCATTGCGGTATTCACCAGCTCGATCTCATCCGTCACTACGCAGGCAACATTACCGAGATCCAAGCCTTCCGCCCCCCGCAGAACCCGCTCTCCTTCTATCCCGAAGATGTACCGGCCAATGTGACCCTGATGCTCAAGACCGAGCAGGATGTGGTGATCAACTTCCAGGTCATGCATGACCGTGCCGCTACCTGGTACCGGGAAAAAAATTACAAACCGGACTACCAGCATGCCCCCGGACACGAGTTCAACATCTCCGTGATCGGCACCCGCGGCAGCTGTGATATGCGCATTTACGACGAAGAACTGCATCTCTTCCAACTGGACCAGGATCGCAAAGAAAACCGCTTTGACCGCACAGAGCAGTTCAAACCCAACCCTCCCGACCGTTCCCATCATGACATGACCGGACTGCTGGACCGCTTCCTCGAATCGGTCGCTGCCGGACAGGGCGCTCTGGATGATGTGGCCGGGGCCTACGAAACCATGCGGGCCGCAGCCACTGCCGAAGCCGCACTCACCCGTCCTGGCGAATGGTTGAGCGTATCCGACTTCGGCTGATCCTGCTGCACTCGCTCGAATGCAGTACCTGCCCGGTGGGAATCTCCACCGGGTTTTTTGTGTTCTTCTTCCAAGGAACATGCAGCAGAAACAGATCCTTGGCAGCTTTTTGAAATCTTTTCCTAAGAACTTGGGTTCTCACACGTGGTTCCTGTAGAGACATGAAAGCCCTACCCACCCCCCTCCTTCATTCCGAAAATGTCCATGGCCGATTCTGACTGGATCTTCAGCCTGGTGCAACGCCACGAAATGGCGCTGTGCCGCTACGCCTTTTCCCTCTGTGGGGACGAGGCCATGGCCCGGGATGCGGTGCAGGAGTGTTTTCTGCGTCTCTGCAAAACAAAACGCCACAAGATCGAAGGCCACGAAGCCGCCTGGCTCTACCGGGTCTGCCGGACCCGGGTCATCGATCTGCAGCGAAAGGAAAAACCCATGCAGGAACTCAGTCCGGCCCTAGAGGCCAGCCTCCCCAGTACGGAGGCCTCCCCCGATCTGGCGGCTCAACACCAGGATCGTGCCGCCAAACTTCCGGAGCTGCTCAGCCGTCTTCCGGAACGTGACCGGGAAGCGGTCACCCTGAAATTCCAGGAGAACCTCAGCTACCGCGAAATCGCCGAAGTCCTCGGCATCTCCGAAGGCAATGTCGGCTACATCCTCCATCATGCCCTGCGCAAACTGCGCACAGAACTGACCTCCCTGAAAGGAGCGCTGTCATGAACGAATTTGATCCCAACGACCCCATCTGGACCGCGTTTCTTCTGGGTGAACTCTCTTCTGAAAAACATGAAGAAGTAAAAGCATTTTTAAAAAACTCAGAGGATGCACAACGGACAGTACAGGAACTGGAACAGACGATCTCCTTACTTAACCATGAGTTCCCTCAACATAAATTGACGCTCTTGGACGATCAACGAGAATGCATTCTCAATAGTCGAGCATCAAAACCCAAGCAGCTTCGGGGACTACCAGCAGCATGGCTCTCCCTTGCAGCCTTGCTCATCGTATTTCTGGCAACATGGCCCGTGATGCCCTGGGGTAAGGTTACACCATTGCCATCACCAGAAAATCCATCTGTCCAAATTTTACCTGTAGTATCGAGCCAGCAGAATGCTTTGTTACAAACCGGAATAAAACAAATGGAGGCAGGTGATTTAGATGCTGCGGAACAAACTCTAGAGAAGGTATTAACAAAAGACCGATACAATATCCATGCTTTGCAAGCGCTCAAAGAACTTATGGAACAACGCATCGAAACCAGAATATTGGAACGCGAAAAACAAGTTTCCAAAATGTTCGATGAAGTTGAGAAGAGATGGATCTATGACTTAGATACATCCGACTCCACACCGGATTTCTTAGATGGGCAAATCGCCACTGGAAAAAAAGACCCAACAGATGTCACCCGTTCAACAGAAACGTTACCAACTGTACCAACTGAAAATCCCGATCTTCATGCGGATACCTATGTAATCGTCCATAAAAAGAGGATAGGAAGATTGGGTGCAGGGGGTGGCATTGGGGGGGGTACTTTCCCAGATGGACGTGAAGCTCCGAGACGACTTGGTGGAATGCCAAAGCAACAGTACGAAGAAGCACAACCGGTCATCAGCCCCAGTCAGGATGACTTCGCAGAGATCCAACGCAATTCGTTCAAACGGGTTAGTGATCATCCGCTCTCCACCTTCTCCATTGATGTGGATACCGCGGCCTATGCGCTGATGCGCAGCAGGCTTCAACAGGGCAGTCTGCCTCCGAAGGATGCCATCCGCATTGAAGAACTGGTCAATTACTTTGATTATACCTACGAGGCTCCCAGCGACGGGAACGCCTTTGCCTCTCACATGGCTCTGGCTCCCTGTCCCTGGGAGCCGGAACACAAGCTCCTGCGTATCGCACTCAAAGGCCGGGAAATTCCCCGGGAAGAACGACCCCCCTTCAACCTGGTCTTCCTGCTGGATGTTTCCGGATCGATGGACGCCTCCAACAAACTGACTCTGGTTAAATCCTCCATGAAAGCGCTGTCCAAACAGCTCAATGATCAGGACCGTGTGGCCATTGTGGTTTATGCCGGTGCTGCGGGTTTGGTGCTGCCGTCGACCCCGGGAAACCGGACGGCTGAAATCAGCACTGCCCTCGACCGGCTCAGCGCCGGAGGCAGTACCGCCGGAGGAGCTGGCATTCACCTGGCCTATACCATCGCCCAGAAACACTTCGTCGAAGACGGCGTGAACCGCGTGATTCTCTGCACCGATGGCGATTTTAACGTCGGCACCGTCCAGCGGGGCGACCTGGTGGATCTCATCGAAGAGAAAGCCAAATCCGGTGTGCAGCTCTCTGTCCTGGGCTTCGGTATGGGGAACTATAAAGACAGCACGCTGGAAGGTCTGTCCAACAAGGGCAACGGCAACTACGCATATATCGATACCCATCAGGAAGCGCATAAAGTCCTGGTGGAAGACATGCTGGGCACGCTGGTCACCATTGCCAAAGACGTGAAAATCCAGGTGGAGTTCAACCCGGCCCAGGTCGCCGCCTACCGCCTCATCGGCTACGAAAACCGCATGCTCAAGAAAGAGGATTTTAACAATGATCAGGTGGATGCGGGTGAGATTGGTGCCGGGCACCGGGTTACCGCCCTCTATCAGCTGGTTCCGCCCGGAGGAGAGATTCCCGGGGAAGCTCCTGCTGTGGATCCTCTGAAATACAATCAGCCCCCCGCAGCCGGAAGCAGCACGGAGATCCTCACGCTCAAACTACGTCATAAAGCTCCCGGAGGCGAAATCTCTCAGAAACAGGAGTTCGTACTCCAGGGAAACCAGTGGAAAGGAAATGCTCTAAAAACGGATCCGGAGTTTCGCTTTGCCAGCTCGGTGGCGGCCTTCGGACAATGGCTGCGGGACGAACCCTTCCGGGAACAGATGAGTCTGGAAGAAATCGCCAGCCTGGCCAAAAGCGGCCTCGGTGAAGATCGATTCGGATACCGGAATGAGTTTCTCCAGCTGATCCAGAGCGCCAATACCCTCACGAACTAACAGACCACCTTTCTGAAAGAGACTACAGATGATATCCAACACAACGTTTCCCCGCTGGGCCGGTTTCGCCACGCTAGGTTTCATTACGCTGCTGAGCGGCTGCCACAGCTATAAACGCCCTCTCCCCCCTCATGAAGCACCCAGCGCCTATCTCCAAGAGTTGGAAAATCTTCGACGTCGGGAACAGCAACAGCAGCTGGAAATGGACCGGAACGACTTTACCCCCCTGCAACCCAATCCATTTCAGTTGGTCAGCGATGCTCCCCTCTCCACCTTTTCCATCGATGTGGATACCGCCTCCTACAGCATCGTCCGCAAGTACCTGGAACAGGGCAGGATGCCTCCTCAGGATGCGGTCCGCGTGGAGGAAATGCTCAATTACTTTGAGTATGACTATCCGGAACCCGAGGGAGAAGAGCCCATGGCCCTTCAGCTGGACCTGGCCCCCTGCCCCTGGCGTCCAGCCAATCATCTGCTCCGCGTGGCTCTGAAAGGCCGGGAGCTGCCATCGGAAGAACGTCCCCCACTCAATCTGGTCTTCCTCTTGGATGTGTCCGGTTCGATGAAAGAGGCCAACAAACTTCCACTAGTCAAACGATCCATGAAAGCCTTGTTGAGCAAACTGGATCATCAGGACCGCGTCGCCATTGTCGCCTATTCCGGCCAGGCCCGCCTGGTCTTACGCAGCAGTCCCGGGCATCAAAAACGACAGATTGAAGCGGCCATTGATTCTCTCCAGGCCGGAGGCCGGACCGCGGGGAGTGCCGGGATCGACCTGGCCTATCAGGTCGCCGAAGCTCAGTTTATGCCCGGCGGGGTCAATCGGGTGGTACTCTGCAGCGATGGTGATTTCAATGTGGGCAAACGGAATCAACGGCAACTGGCCGATTTTATCCAGGATCAAGCCGGAAACGGGGTCGAACTCTCCGTCCTCGGCTTTGGCATGGGCAATCTCAAAGATGGACGCCTGGAAAGCCTCTCCGCTCACGGCCAGGGAAATTATGCCTATATCAACTCCTACCAGGAAGCCCATAACGTGCTCGTAGAGCAGCTGCTGGGAACCCTGGTCACTCTGGCCAAAGATGTGAAAATCCAGATTGAATTCAACCCCTCCCACGTCTCCGCCTACCGGCTGATTGGCTACGAAAACCGGGAACTCCATCAGGCCGACTTCAATGACGACCGCGTGGATGCAGCGGAGATGGGCGCCGGTCAACGGGTAACGGCTCTCTATGAACTGGTGCCACCCGGGGTAGGCGTCCCACAATCCTATGCCGCAGTGGATGCGCTGAAGTATAAAGCCATTCCCAAGCCGGCCGACCCGGTACGCGATCAGGAAATCCTCACCGTTAAACTCCGCTACAAAGCCGAGGGGGAATCACGATCCACCCGTAGGGAACAAGTCCTCCCTGCCACCGCCTTGGGCGAAAACGCGTTCATCCATGATAGCGAATTTCGCTTTGCCAGCGCCGTAGCCGCCTTCGGGCAGTATCTGCAGGACGACAGCTTCCGCTTTGCCATGCCCCTGGAAACCATCTCAGATATGGCCAGCAGCAGTCGGGGCAAGGACCCACTGGGCCACCGCAGCGAATTCCTGAAACTGGTACGCAGCGCCTCTTCCCTGCAGCCCTGAGCTATGCACCATAATTCATAGGTAGACAGAGAATGGGCAGCCTCTCTGTGAAATGGAGTCTCAATTGATTCCGATCATTTCCGGATTGTCATCCGTAGCTCCGCCTGTTTGTGTGCATCGAACTTAGGAGAGAACCCATGTCCGCAACCCTTCCCCGATTTCAAAGTGATGGCGCCTTTACCAACAAAGGTCTCATCAATCTCACCCTCAGCTTGCTGCTCGCTTCCATTGCCCTGGGCTTTGCCGCGAATTGGGTTTCACAGTTTTTCTACCTGATCGTGCTCTTTCCTCTGGGCATGGGCTTTGTGCTGCTCTTGGTGGGAAATTGGATGGTGCATCAGTACAAAATCCGGAACCGTCAGATCTGTACCGTGACAGGTCTGCTGGGTGCCCTGCTCATGTTTGTCAGCATGCATTATTTCGAATTCCGCAATTTCAGCAAAGAAATGCACGCCAATCCGAACTGGGAAAATGTGGAACCCCTCGCCGAGATGACCCTGGAGGAAGTCAATGCAGATAGCGCCCCGGAAGATCGGGTCACGGCTGAGGAATTTGAAGATTTAAAGCGGGTCGTAGCTGCATCCAACTCTTTCATGGGGTATCTGCACTTTGCCGCACACATCGGGGTGGAAATTGGCCGCAGCTCCAGCGAAATCAACCTTGGCTATGTGGGGACCTGGATTTACTGGCTATTGGAAATGGGACTGACCGCAGCCTTTGTGGCCTTTACCTTGCGTTCTGAAGCAGATAAACCCTTTTGCACCCATACAGAAAGCTGGATGGATCAAAGCAACGTGATCGCTCAGGTCCAGGGCGATCCCAATGCCATTCTCGGGATCCTCGAAAGTGGCAGTCTGGAAGCGGCCCCCTCTATTCTCTCGCAAGGGGAAAGCAGCAAGGTCACCCAGATTGAGTTGCACCAGAGTACGGATCCGGACAGCCCCAATCAGGTCATTGAAGTTTCCGAACTGGTCCCCGGGAAAAAAGAACCCCAGGCCAACTCCATCGGTTTACTTTTGGCCAGCAAAGAGCATGTGGCTGCCCTGACCGAAAGCCTGATGAAAAGCCAGGAAGGCACAGAAGCCCCCGCCCCCGCCTGATCCGCTACGCGATCAACAGCAACAAGGGATCCGGGGAACACCCGGATCTTTTTTTTTACCTGGATTTACCTATGAACACATCTCCCTATTCAGAACAACGTTTCCGAGCTTCGGAACTTTCTCTTCCCTCCGCTTCCGAACTTCGGAAACGCTGTCCGGAGGCCTTTGTCGTCGTGGAAACTCTGCGGGATGCGGGCTATATCGCCTATTTCGCGGGTGGAGCTGTGCGGGATCTGCTTCGAGGCAAGGCCTTCAAAGATATCGATATCGCTTCCGATGCCCCACCCGATGAGGTCGAGCAGCTGTTTGAAAACACCCATGCCATCGGGAAAAGTTTCGGAGTCATCCAGGTGCTGATTGACTCGGAACCCTTCGAGGTCGCAGCCTTTCGACAGGATCGGGAATATCTGGATGGTCGTCATCCTGAAGGATACGAACCGACCAGCCCCGATCTCGATGCGCAGCGGCGTGACTTCAGTATCAATGGTCTCTTCCTCGATCCCATTGCGATGGAGGTGATTGATTATGTGGGCGGCGTAGCTGATTTACAGCAGGGGCTCATCCGCGCCATCGGCGATCCCAGGGAACGCTTTGCAGAGGATCAGCTCCGCTTGCTACGCGCATTGCGCTTCTCCACGGTATTGGAATTCCCCATTGAGCCACAGACCCTCGAAGCCATACGGGAACTGGCGCCACGGATCCAAACGGTTTCGGTGGAACGGATCCTCAAAGAGATCATCCGCATCCTCACCGAAGCCCCCCGGGCGGGTGATGCCTTGGAAGCCCTGGCCGATTCCGGTCTGCTGCAGGAGATTCTCCCCGAGGCCCTGGAGTTGAAAGGCTGCGAGCAACCGCCCCAGTTTCACCCGGAAGGCGATGTGTGGGTGCATACCTGCATGATGCTCAATGAGCTGGATCAACCCTCCCCCGCACTGGCTCTGGGCACCTTGCTGCATGACATCGGCAAACCAGCCACCTTTACCGTGGAAGACGGCCGCATCCGTAACCCCGGGCATGCCCAGGTTGGGGCAGAAATGGCACAACAGTGGTTGAACAAGATGAAAGCGGGCAGCAAACTCCGTGAACAGGTGGTAGGCCTGGTGGACCGGCATATGAATTATATGAATGTGTCCAACATGCGCAAAGCTACCCTGCGACGCACAGTGGCTATGGAGCATTTTGAAGATGAAATCGAATTGCACCGCATCGATTGTCTCTGCAGCAATGGCATCACCGAATCGGTCGAGAAACTCAAAGTCGCCCGGGCCGAATTTCTCGCCAAGGCAGCATTACCCAAACCCCTGATTCTGGGAGAAGACCTCATGGAGCTTGGTTTAAGTCCTGGTCCACTATTGGGCGAGTGGAAACAAAAAGCCTATGACCGGCAGTTGGAGGAGAATCTGGAAGACAAAGAACAGCTCCTACAGTGGCTCCGCAAGGAGCTGCAGCTAGGGTAGTCCGCCATACTGATAGACTAAGATCCTTCTCAGCACTCAGATGTTGAGAGGGCTCTGCAGAAAAAACTCCGGATTAATGAATCATAACCCATGATTCCTCAAGAAGTCTGTCGTTTCAAAAAAAATTTCGAAGCAACGTGCACGTACTCGTACTCGTACGCGAAATACAGAAGCCGACACGCCTTACCACACTGCTTTTCCTACATGCCTCCAGAGCGCAGGTGAATGTAGCCTCGAAGCATCTTTTATCAAGCACCCTGAAAGGGTGGATGTGTAACTAGTTTAATAACTGGCAACCAAGCGTTGCATTTCCTCATCAAAATCTTCTGCACGATGATGTGCCTCCTGATGACTAATATAACGCCGTACAGCATCCAGACGATTCGGGCTGACACTGAAGGCTCCGCAGCCATCATGCCAATGGTATCCATACAGAGAAGTCTCTTTTAAGGACTGGACCCAAAAAGAACTACCCCGCTTTAAGTGACGTAATGCATCCGCCAGGGAAAGGCTTTGTGGAATACGTACCAGCAAATGGATATGATCCGGCATCGCAGAGATACAATCGATCTGCATTCCATGTTTGCGTGCGATGCCCCGGATATAGCCGCAGAGACGTTTTTCCAAGGCGGGTGTGATCCACGGAACGCGGTTCCGCGTACACCAGACCAGGTGGTACCAAAGCTGTATGCGTGCATTGGCCATATGTATATAATGGAGCATACTCATATGTATAGCAACAAACTTTTTGGAAATCTATTTCCTCATTCGTTTCAGCTTGGCTTTGCGTTTCCGAATATCGTGATAACTTGTATCTGGTGGACTCCCTGCCAAGACCGACATCGATAGAATCGAAAACAACATATAGTAGCTCAGGACCCAGAACAAAGAAGCCTGCGGCGCAGTCTGAACCCAGTCCGGCCAGGAGCGGGTGAAAGCGAAAAACAAGCTGGGCGGCAGACCAAGGCCAAGCAGGGCGAGGAACAGGCCCAATCCCTTTTTGTGAGGACGATGATACAAACAGCATATGGTCGCGCCCGTTCCACCAAAGAACAGCATCGAAAGATATCCGGAGGCCAGAATAAACTCCTGCAGAACCTGAACCTGATGTTCCGGGAGCTCTCCCTGTCCTGTGAGGGTTCCAATCACCCAAAAAACCAGAACCGAATAGATCAAGCCCTGAAAGATCGCTGTGTACACGAAACCCGCGCCTAGTAACTCCCCAAGGCGCTTCAGTAGTGGGTGCTTCGAAGCTTGTAGCCGCTGAATGACCAGCAGCCATGCGAAGACCCAAAGGCCAATGGCCACTACCAAGAGGAGGGCAAATTGGGTCAGAAGCTCCAAGGCATGATTGAGAAGAAGCGCAGCATAAAACCCACTCGCTCCCACAGCGGGTGCCATCAGAAAAAAACGGGTGAAGCTTTTCAACATGAACAGAAGCTACGAAGGAGATCTGCAAAAAGAAAGCACCCACGTGGGGTGCTTGATGAGTTTGAGCAAGGAATCCAACTCAGGATTCGAATTTTTCCGCAATCACCGCATGCAGACGATCCTGCAGGGCTTCGAAGGGAATACGGTCGATCACTTCATCGAAGAAACCGAGCAACAACATACGGCGGGCTTCCCCTTCGGGAATACCACGGGAGCGCAGGTAGTACAGCTGCTCTTCATCGAGGTTGCCCATGGTCGCACCATGACTGCAGGCGAGTTCGTCGGCATCAATGATCAGACCAGGCAGCGAATCCGCACGGGCGGTGGAATCGAGCACCATGTTGTTGTTGGTCTGGTAGGCATCAACCCCAACGCAGTTTTTCAGCGCCTGAATGATGCCCTGATACACGGAGTAGCCATGATCCTTAACCGCTCCTTTGTAGAGCATGTTGGAATAGGTGTTGGGGGCGGAGTGGAATTGCAGGGTCTTCTGATCGAAGTGCTGTTTTCCATCCGCAAAAAACACCCCGCCGAGATAGGCATTGGCATTTTCCTCACACACATCACAGCCGGTGGTACATTTACTGGTTTTACCCCCGAGGGTCATGTTGAACAGGGAGACTTTGCCATCCCGTTTCACCCGGGACCAGTCTTCGCCCAGATGAATGCCGTCACTGCCCCAGTCCTGCAGGGAAACCAGTCGCACATCGGCGGCAGCTTCGAGATGCAGTTCGTGGGTGCTCAAACAGAGCGTTTCCACTCCATCCGGAGAGGTGTAACGTTCATCAATGCTGAAGGAAGCCATGCTTTCCGCCTGTAGGACCAAGCGGGGCAAGAGAGCGGAACCGGCTTCTTCCAATTCATAGCGAATAAGGATCCCCTTCTCCAGAGTAACCCCTTTGGCAGCTTGAATGAAAAAGCCCACGTTCCAGAAGGCCGAATTCAGTTCAAAGAATTTGCGCTGCTGATCAGGCACCACTGCGGTACCCAATAGCTGCTCCAGGCTGTCTGGATCTGCGGCGGCGGCTTCGGCCAGACTGCACAGCTGAAAACCTTCGATGTCCGGTTTTTTGAGAATGGCGTAGCCTTTCTCGTTCACAGAAATCACCGCGTCATAGGCATCATCCCCTTCACGGAGTTCCTGAGCGCTTTCCGGAAGAGTATCCAGTCGTTTGAAATTTCCGAAGCGGAACAGAGCCGGATCCATCCGGCGGTATTCTTCGTGGAAGAATTCCGGATTCGGAATGAGGCTGCAGGCTTCAAAGGCAGCGGTGCGTTTGGCCTGCAGCAGGGCGTTTTCGCCCTGACGTGCCGTTTCCAGTACAGCTTCATCAAAGCCGGCAAGGATGGCAGGTTCGGTGGCGGGATCTAAAAGAAGTGTAGGCATATCGGAATCCTGGTCAGCCAATGCTGCCTTCGAGTTTAATTTCGAGAAGTTTGACCGCCTCAACAGAGAATTCGAGAGGCAGCTGTTTAAACACATCCTTACAGAATCCGCGTACCACCATGGAGGCTGCGTCTTCTTCGGAAATGCCGCGGCTCTTCAGATAAAAGAGCTGCTCTTCAGAGATGGTGGAGGTGGTCGCTTCGTGGGCAATCACCGCACCCGAATCATCCGATTCGATGTAGGGGAAGGTGTTTGCCGAGCAATCACGGCCAATGAGCAAGGAGTCACAGGCAGAGTGGTTTCGTGCGCCCGTGGCTCCTTCCATCACCTGTACCAGTCCGCGATAGTTGTTCGCAGATTCCCCGGCGGAAATGCCTTTGGAGACAATGGTACTGGTGGTGTTTTTGCCCACGTGAATCATCTTGGTACCGGTGTCGGCCTGCATCTTGTTATTCGTGAAGGCGACGGAGTAGAATTCACCGGAACTGCCGTCTCCTTCGAGTACGCAGCTAGGGTATTTCCAGGTGATGGCTGCACCGACCTCGACCTGAGTCCAGGAGATTTTGCTGTTCACCCCGCGGCAATGGCCGCGTTTGGTCACGAAGTTATAAATCCCGCCCTTGCCTTCGGCATCTCCGGCGTACCAGTTCTGTACCGTGGAGTATTTCACCTCGGCATTGTTCAGGGCCACAATTTCCACCACAGCAGCATGCAGCTGATTGGTATCACGGGAGGGCGCAGTGCAGCCTTCGAGATAGGAACAGTAGGCTTCGTCTTCACAGATAATCAGCGTACGTTCGAACTGTCCGGTATCGGCCGCGTTGATGCGGAAGTAGGTGGAGAGTTCCACCGGACAACGCACCCCTTTGGGAATGAAGCAGAAAGAACCGTCGGTAAACACCGCAGAGTTCAGCGCCGCAAAAAAGTTGTCCCCGGGAGGCACCACGGTGCCCAAATACTGTTTGACCAGTTCGGGGTGCTTCTTGATCGCTTCGGAAATACTGCAGAAGATGATTCCCTGTTCTTCCAACATCTCCTGGTGGGTTGTGCCCACGGAGACGGAGTCGAACACTACGTCCATCGCCACGCCGGCAAGAGCTTCGCGTTCGTTCAGGGGAATGCCGAGTTTTTCAAAGGTGGCAGCCAGTTCCGGATCCATTTCCGCATCCGGGTCCTGAACTTTCGGTGCGGCATAGTAATGGATGTCCTGGTAGTCAATCTGCGGGTAATCGAGATAGGCCCAGGTGGGCTCTTTCATCTTCAACCAGCGACGATAGGCCTTCAGGCGCCATTCGCACATCCATTCGGGCTCTTCCTTCTTGGCGGAAATTGCACGAACGATGTCTTCGTTCAGGCCTTTGGGCAGGGTTTCCTGCTCAATGTCCGTGACGAAGCCGTACTTATAATCCTGTACGAGGTTAGAATCTGTTTCGAAATCGGGCATGAGTATGCTCCTCGGTTAAAATTGGTCAAACGGTGGCGGCAGCCTGGTCACGCACCCAGTCGTATCCTTTGTCCTCGAGCTGTTTGACCAGTTCCGGTCCGCCGGACATGACCACACGGCCATCCATGAGGATGTGCAGATGATCGGGATGGATGTAAGTGAGAATGCGCTCGTAATGGGTGATGATGAGCAGGCCGAGATCCGGTCCTTTCAGCTTGTTCACGCCTTTGGAGACGATGCGCAACGCGTCGATGTCCAAGCCGGAATCGGTCTCATCCATGATGGCCATGCCCGGTTTGTACATCATCATCTGGAGGATCTCCATGCGCTTCTTCTCTCCACCGGAGAAACCTTCATTGAGGCCACGGTTGGCGAAAGCGGGATCCATTTCCAGATACGCCATGTTTTCACGCATTTCCTTCAGGAAAGGAGCTGCAGGCGCTTTGCCTTCCGGATGACGGGCATCCATTGCTTTTTTCAGGAAGCTGGAGATACTCACTCCGGGGATGGCCACCGGGTACTGGAAGCAAAGGAACATGCCGGCTACGGCACGCTCTTCCGGATCCATTTCCAGGACCGATTCGCCCATGTAGCGGATGTCGCCTTCGGTCACTTCGTAGTCCGGGTGACCCATGATCACGCTGGACAGAGTGCTTTTCCCGGATCCGTTGGGACCCATAAGGGCATGCACTTCGCCTTTGTTGACTTCGAGGTTTACCCCTTTGAGGATTTCTTTGTCCCCGATAGAGGCATGCAGGTTGATGATTTCAAGATCGGCCATGGTTTCTCCTATGAGTTAAGGATAATGTTAGTTGAATTGCTTATAAATCAAATCCGAGGTCCAGTTTGGCCTCGTCGCTCATGTGTTCAGGACTCCAGGGGGGCTGCCAGACCAATTCGATCTGAACATCTTCCGGCCCCAGCGCGAGCACGGACTCCCTCACGTCATGAATGATCATGGGTCCAAAAGGACAGGCGGGGGACGTCAGGGTCATCTCAATATCCACCTTCTCCTGGCTGGGCACAGCCACAGTATAAATGAGACCCAGATCAACAATGTTGTACTGGATTTCAGGGTCAATTACGTTGCGCAACGCATCGCGCACCAGATCTTCAGTCACGGGAAGGTCGGTCATCCGGCTACCTCTTTCATCAGGGGCGAAGCCCCCTTGGAATTCGTTTGGGGGTCTTCAAATTCATTGAGTAATTCGTCCAGCCGCATCGCTTCGATTTGAGCAGAGGCACGTCGTTCCACTTCACGGGCCAAGCCCTGCACATAACAGGCAGGAAAGAGGCTGAGAATGTGATGCTCCTGGGGCATGCTGCGTTTTTTCTCCGGGTTCACCGCTTCGAGCAGTTCGCCCAGGCTGATTTCACCGGGACGGCGCTCCAGTTCATAGCCCCCTGCGACGCCTTGAACCGATCGGAGGATCTTGGCCCGGCTGAGGCGTTGCAGAACTTTACCCAAATGAGGCTCCGGGATGTCATAATGTTCCGCCAGGGAATGCGTGTTAACCCGCTCGCCGGGCGTGACCCGGTCGAGATGGAACAGCGCCACCAACGCATACTGCATTTTCTTGCCCAGACGAATCATGCGACCCATATCGTCTAAAGGGAGGCCCTTGTCAAATAGGGATCTCCGACTTTTTTTGTCGGAGATACATGAAGCAAGAGTTAGATGTATCAATCAGCGAATAGGCAATCTGAGTAGCTCATACAGAGAACGTGCTGGATCTTTCCACAAGGGATCCCAAGCTGGGGACTTAGCCCCGCGACAGTTTACGCACGCTATCGACAAAGTTCCGCAGTACCGGGGAGATCACCCCTCGCTCCAGTCTACAGGTGATCAGGTGGAACTGTTCCTCATCCTTCAAGGCCGATTGTAAGGCATCATCGAGTTCCGCGTTCGTCCGACAGATGGCTCCCCGGCCTCCCCAAAGCTCGGCCAGACGGTGGAACTGCCAATCGTCGAGATCGTGATAGCTTTTTCCCGGCTGGAAGGTGCGAAGCATTTCCCAGCTATGATTATCGAATACCAGCACAATTGGATTCCAGCCGTATTTCCGACAATGACCCAATTCCCACCCGGTCATTTGAAATGCGCCGTCTCCGACCAGGATGAGCGGCCGTTGTTTCACCGCCGCTTGGACTCCCAGACCTGCGGGCACTCCAAAGCCCATGGTGGCGTAATAACCCGGAGCTACCAGAGGGCCGTGTTCGAGCAGCATGGCGCTGAACAGGCAGTCACCCATATCGCTGGCAATTGGCATGAGTCCGCCTTCATCAAAGGCTTTTTGCAGCGTAGCAATGATGCTCCCGGGATCCAGAGGCTGATCATCTGCCACCAGGGTAGGTATCTCGGCAACGGGGATGGGGGTGAAACAGCGGGGCTTTCCCGGAGCTTTCGGCGCCAGGGCCAGCATGTTTTCCAGATAGGCACCCATATCCACTGGATCATATCGGTGAAAATTAAGCTCTACCCGCTGATCACAGGCCAGAATCGCGCGGCGTACATCGATCGCGCGCTCACTGACTCCAAAGTTCGTATCCGCAATCAATACTCCCAACATCAACAGACAGTCTGACGTCTCGACCATCTCCCGGATCTCGCTGTTTCCAGCCATTCCCAGATAGGTACCGATCAGATTGGGACTCTCCGCCAGCAATCCCCTACCCATAAACGTGGTGACCACAGGCAGATCGAGACGTTCGGCAAAGGAGGCCACCAGATCCTCCAAACCAAAACGTCTGACTTCCACACCCACCAGCAGCACAGGGTTACAGGCAGCCTTGAGTTCGCTCAGGGTTTCCTCCGCACAAGCGGAGACCACTTCCTGATCCACAGGAGGCGGCGGAAGCATCGGAACCGCCCCACAAGCTTTGCCCACCAAATCCCGAGGCAGCTCCAGATACACAGGTCGGCTTTGGTCCCGACAGGCAGCCAGTAACTCGGCGATCTGCCGGGGAGCCTGCTCCAGGTCGGAGATGATAGCTTGTGCACAGGTCAGTTCTTCAAAAATGATCTGTTGCGAGTTGATCGCCTTCACCTGGTGATGCAGCAGCAGGCCGCGCCCACGCTCGCTCATACCCGGAGCACCACTGATCACAACCAGCGGGGATTTTTCAGCAAAAGCACAAGCCACGGCATTGACCATATTTAACGCACCAGCACCATAGGTAACCACGGCCACACCCAAACTCCCGTGCATCCGGCCCGCGGCATCGGCGGCAAAGCCCACACTAGGTTCATGCGACAAGGTGTACCAGGGCAGTACCCCGCTGGACTCGATCTCCGCAAAAAACGGTAAGGCAAAATCCCCGGGAATCCCGAAGAGTTCCCGTGCGCCATAGGCTTTCAGCCCCTGAAGTACCGCCCTGCCCAGCGTATAGGCTTCCTGTGCGGACGAAGACGGCAGCGATGAAGATTCCATAGGAGATATCCTGAGCGAAGTGGGAATGGGGAGCGCAACTACAAATCAGAGGTCTATGCTATGAAAAGCTCCTGTCCGGGAGTCAAGGAGAAGCGGGAAAGGGCATCTCGTATCCCCGCGCTCCTACGATTTTGACAATCCACATCGAGGGAAGGGCCATTGACTTGTGCACGCTGATCAGCGAGACTAAACCCATGAGCATTCGCGCCTCTTCCTGGGCTACCGCGATCCTAGGCATGGGGACTTTTTCCTTTGTCGGGTATCTCAGCATAAAAATGCCCCCTGTCTATGATGCCCTTTTGGAAAAAGATCCCTATCAGGTAGATATGCTGACGGGTGAAATTCTGGGGGAAGAAGGTCTGGGCTATGGGCCCGCGGATATGTTTCTCAGTTTTCCCCCTTGGGTCTGGTTTGTCTCCGGTATCTTTCTGGGACTCTTAGTGCTCAGCAAAGACCTGCATCCGGCCACAGAAGAAGAATCGCATGCCATGGCCGTGCTCTTGTTTATCATGCTGTTTCTTGGAGCCAGCTTTTCATTCATCCTGCCCCTCATGGGCCCATTAAGTATGGGGACCCTCCCCTGACAAGAGCTGGATGCCAACTTCAGACTGGACTACGGGAATTTTCAGGCACAGAACTTGCGGAATGATGCAGGAACAAGCGGAAACCGTTGTCATTCAGTCCATCGCTCTTCACGAAGAGGCGGTGATGCTGCAAATGCACCTGCAGGCACATGAGATTCGCTCGGAACTGGAAGGGGAATATGCGGTGGGCAACGACCCGGTACTGGGCAACATCAATGGCGGGATTCGGCTGAAAGTACAGGTAGAGGATGCCGATGAAGCCCGGGCCTGTATCCAGGAATTTTATCAAGCCCGCAAAGAAGAAGAGCTCCGCAAAAAAAAGATCTGTCCGACCTGTGGAGAAGAGGAATGTTTCGTCCTGGAGCAACCTACCTGGCATACCCTCCTCAGCATCTTGACCCTGGGACTCTTTGCTTCCCTATTTCCTTTTTACCGCTACCACTGCCCGGAATGTGAACATCGCTGGAATTAACTTCCTTTTTTGACAAAGCTTTTACAAGCTTCGACTGGCGTAGAGCTTAGAGCTGGCTTAGGTTGGAACTATGAATGAACTTCCCCGCCGCTCTTTCCTGAAACGCAGCCTAATTGGTGGTATCGCCTCTGGTTTTGCTGTGGAATTTTTGCATGCTGACGATGGCGCTGCTCCGTTACAACGGGGGCTGACCCCGCCCGAGATCGAAGGTCCTTTCCACCCCTTGCAGGCTCAGAAGGATGTGGACTTTGACCTCACTCGTATCGAGGGTCACCGCAAAAGTGCGGAAGGAAAGCTGTTTGAGATCAGTTGTCAGGTCCTGGATCAACACGGTCAGCCAGTGCCCGATGCCACCGTGGAACTGTGGCAGGCCAATCATTATGGCCGCTACAACCACCCGCATGACCGCAATCCGGCTAAACTCGACCCCCACTTTCAGGGCTGGGCCATTGTTCAAAGCGGTCAACAGGGAGGCCTGCGCTTTAAAAGTATCCTCCCCGGCACCTACCCGGTATCGGATCAGTGGACCCGCCCGCCCCACCTCCACTTCAAGGTCAGCAAACGCGGCTATGCCGAACTGACCACCCAGATGTATTTCCCGGATCAGCCCCTCAACAAGCCGGATCGTTTGCTGCAGCGCAAAAGTCCCGAGGAACAGGAACGAATGATTGCCTCCCGCGACCAACAAAATCCGGACCGGTATTACTTCAGTTTGGTCATAGAAAAACTCACCTGACAGGATGATTGGAGGACAGGATGATTTAGGGACAGAATGATTGGGGGACAGAATGATTGGGGGACAGGATGATTGGGGGACAGAATGATTTTTGGACAAAATGATTGGGGGACAGAATCATGTTGCCCCTTTCCAAGACAACTCATTCACCCCCTCTTGCAATCATTCTGTCCAAAAATCATTCTGTCCTCTTCCAAGAAGACTCACCCCCCTCTTCCAATCATTCTGTCCAAAAATCATTCTGTCCCCTTCCAAAAAGACTCATCCCCCCCTCTTCCAATCATTCTGTCCAAAAATCATTCTGTCCTCTTCCAAGAAGACTCACCCCCCCTCTTCCAATCATTCTGTCCAAAAATTATTCTGTCCCCATCTAAGAAGACTCATCATTCTGCCTTTTCCTATGATTCAAGGTCTGGTCAGCCGTGAACAGCTATGCTAGTCTGTCACATAAGTAACGTTTGCATCATCATGTTCTGATTAGGAAGGTCCACCCATGAAACCTGTATTGCTCAGCATCGCCGCCCTGTCTCTGCTCCCCACCCTGATCCCCCTGTCCGCGGAGGACGACTCCTGGGAAAAGGAGAAAGAGTATAAAAAACATAATCATTACGAGAAAGAAAAGTGGGAACATAAAGAGAAGAAATGGGATAAAGAGCACGGCCACAACAAGGAGGGCAAGGAGTGGACCGAAGAGCAAAAGCGGGAATATAAGGCCTGGAAACAGGAAAAAATGGAACAGCATGAAGCCTGGAAACAGAAGAGTGCTGAAGAAAAAGAAGCCTGGGTGAAAGAAAAACAGAAGCAGGAACAGGCTTGGAAGCAAAAGCAGGCTCACGAAGCCAAGATGAAGAAAATGAAAGAGCATGAGGCTGCCAAAGAAGCCTACAACAAAGAAAAAGCTCACATGGACAAGAAGCACAAACAGGAACTCCGTGCCTGGGCCAGCGAAGCCGAAAAAGACGAGAAATAATCAGATCTCGACAAGTCCCGTATGATCGTTCCCAGTTATTGGTCTGAGGCCAAACGCAGCATCAAGTTGCCCTCAGGCCAACAACGCAGCCTTCGCCGCTTCGGCTGGTCTGATCTGAGCGAACGGGATGCCCTACAGCTTGCGGAACAACGCCTGGAGGCCGCTATTCAGGAGGCCATTGCTGGCAACCCGGTCGAAACCCGGGACCGCAAAGTTCCCTACAATGGCTCGGACGGGGTCCCGATCCGGGAAGAAATCGTTGAACGATTTGGCGACCACCTGATCACTCGCAATTCCTACGGAGCGCTTTGTCTGAACACGCCCGATGTGCTGTTTGCGGATATCGATGCTGCCGATCAGGTCCCGAAACCTCACAGTTGTCTCGCCTTTCTCCTGTTGGCAGCCCTCGGTGCCGGGGCCGCAGCCTTGCTGCAACACTGGCTTCCTCTGCTGATTGCAGCTGTGCTGTACATCGCATGGACGAACTTGGAAAAATCCCATCTCAAACAGCTGGAATCCAAGGTGGGTGACCGCCTGAAAGAGCGGCTAAGGGAATACGGGTTACAGCATCCAGAGAGCCGACTTAGACTGTACCAAACGCCGGCCGGATACCGCATTCTGGCCATGCATCAGGAGTTTAACCCTACGGATGAAAGCACCCAGAAGCTCTTGGAGCAGTTCGGCTCAGACAAACTCTATGTAACCATGTGCCGCCGGCAGGCCTGTTTCCGTGCACGCGTTTCTCCCAAACCCTGGCGGGTCGGACTGGGAGAGCATATGAAACCACGACCGGGAGTCTGGCCCATCCGCCCGGAACGCATGCCGGACCGGGAAGCCTGGGTGCTGCGCTATATTAAAGCCTGCCAAGGCTACGCTTCCTGTCGCTTTATCGAAGAATTCGGCCAGGGACGCAGTTGTCGCCGGGCTCTGGAAGTGAAGAAAATTCATGATCAGCTCTGTCACAGCGATTCAGGCGAACCCATTGCCTGAATCAAAGCTCACCCCATAACGATGCAAAGCAGCCATGTCGTCCTTTTCCCTAAGCCGTAGAGAGCTCTTACTCGGGCTGGGAGCCATCGGCCTCCAAGCTCCCCTATGGGGCTTTGGCAAAGCAAAGCCCGCCCCCAGACCGGAACGGGTCATCGTCGTCGGCGCGGGCGTCTCCGCCCTGGCGGCCGTCACCACACTAAAAAAACATGGGATCCATGAGGTCATCCTGCTTGAGGCCCGGGACCGGGTGGGCGGACGAATCTGGACCAGTCGGCGTTGGCAACAACAGCCCGTCGACCTGGGTGCATCCTGGATTCATGGCCGTCGCCGCAATCCCATTACCCGCCTGGCCAAAGAGGCCGAAGCTCCCTTCCAGGTCACGGATGAAGACAATATGATGCTGTTTGGTCCGCAGGGAAACGAGCTCAGCGCTTTGGAGGAAAAGGAACTCGAGAAACTGGGTGCCCGGGTCTACCAGGCCATCTATCAGGGAACGCTCGACCCGAAACTCTCCTTGGAGAAAGCCCTGGAAGCTTGGAAACCCAAGGCCACGGCAGCTGAGCAGAAACGGCTCCGCTTTCTGCTGCACATGTTGGTGGAACTGGAAGCGGCTGAAGATGCGGACAAGCTCTCAGCCGGACTCTATGGCTTTGGCAAAGACTTTGGCGGATCAGATCTGTTTCTGTCCCAAGGCTATGACCAGGTGTTTGCGCCTCTGTATCAAGGACTGGACCTGCGTCTGAACCAGACGGTTAAGCGGATTCATTGGAATGCGGGGGGCATCTCCGTAGAAACTCAGGAAGGGGAACTTCAGGCAGACAAGCTCATCCTGACCCTTCCCCTTGGCGTATTGAAACAGGCGGAGGCCTTGCAGGTGGACCCGGGGTGGCCTGAAGCGAAACAGAAGGCCATTCGCCGCCTGGGCATGGGCTGTATGAATAAAGTCATCCTCCGCTTTCCCGAAGCCTTCTGGCCCAAAGAGGTAGAGGCGTTTTTCCGCATGACCCCGCCTCCAGAGCGTTGGAGTAACTGGCTCAACCTGATGGCCTACAACGGCGAGCCGCTCCTGCTTTCGTTTATGGTGGGAGAACAAGGGCGGCGCTTGGAAAAACAAAGCGATCCGGCTATTCAGGAAGAAGCTATGGCCTCTCTTCGAAAACAGTTCGGACGGGACATTCCGGAGCCCACCGGGATTCAAGTCAGCCGCTGGGCATCAGACCCCTTCAGCTACGGATCCTACTCCTGCCTTCCCCCTGGAGCGACCCAGAAAGATATCCGCCGACTGGCTCAACCCATTGAGGATCGGGTTTTCTTTGCAGGAGAAGCCACGCACTGGGACTACAACTCCACCGTGCACGGTGCCTGGCTCTCCGGCGTACGGGAAGCAGAACGAATTCTGAAGGGGTGACCTGCTCAGCCCCACTCCCACCAGTATAGAATCGGACATGTCCGACATGTCAGACCCGTCCGACCCAGGAAGTCTTCAGCCTGTCCGATCCTCACTCAGCCCACTTTTGCACCGGAAGCGAAGTCCGGATCATCGGTGGTGATGAGGGTGAGTTTCTTTTTTCCTTTAGAGGCGGCCAGCAACATTCCCCGGCTTTCTACGCCCCGGATGGTGGCCGGCGCGAGATTAGCGATGATCACAATGCGTTTTCCAGGCAGATCTTCCGGAGCGTAGTGTTTGGCAATGCCCGCAATAATCTGGCGGGCTTCCCCATTCAGATCCAACTGCAGTTTGAGCAGCTTATCGGCACCTTCCACTTTCTCCGCCGCTTTGATCTCGGCCACGCGTAGCTGCAATTTGGCAAAATCATCAAAGCTGCATTCGGCGATATCCACCACCCCTTCGGTTTTCCCTTTGGGGGCTTTCGGTTGTGGTTTGGATTCCGTTTTCGGGGGCTGATAGCGGGGAAAAAGTCCTTCCGCAGCAGGTAGGTCGGTTCCGGGTACCAGCACGCCACTGCGTCGCAGGTCGGCGGGCTCGGCTTCGGTAGCCGGAGCGCCGAGCATCGACCGCAGAGCTTCCATTTTCGCCGGCATCACCGGCCAAAGCAGGGCAGAGCAGACACGCAGGCTTTCCATGGCCACCACAAGGGTGTCATACAGGGGCTGCTTGTCTTCTTCTTTGGCCTGTTTCCAGGGAGCGCGGGAGCCAATATAGCGGTTGGCTTCGCGAATGGCTTCCAACACCGCAGCGACTCCCAAATCGGGACGCAGAGCCTCGAGCTGTTTTTCCGCTTCCTCTACCGCCTGCTGTACTTTGCTCCACAGCTGAACGGCCTGTTCCTCCGCAAAAGCATCGGCACTGGCCTGCGGAACTTTGGAGTCACAATGGGTATGCACCATCTTGAGCACGCGGCTGTTGAGGTTGCCCAGATCATTGACCAGATCGCTATTGTAGCGCTTGATAAAGGCCTCTTCCGTGAAGGAGGCATCCTGACCCAGGCTCATTTCCGCCATCAGGAAGTAGCGCAGGGCATCCACGCCAAAGCGGTCGGCGTAATCCAACGGATCCACAACATTACCATCGCTTTTGCTCATTTTACCGCCCTTGACCAGCCACCAGCCATGAGCAAAAATCGTTTTCGGCATCTCCACCCCCATGGCCTTCAGCATGGTGGGCCAGTACACCGTGTGGGTGGTCAGGATATCTTTGCCAATGAGATGCACCGAACAGGGCCAGCGGCGGGCAAAAGCCTCATCATCGCTTCCGTAGCCCACCGCACTGATGTAGTTCACCAGGGCGTCAAACCACACATAGGTCACGTAGTCCTCATCAAAGGGCAACTCAATGCCCCAGGCCAGGCGCGATTTAGGGCGGCTGATGCAGAGATCACTGAGTTCTTTCCGCAGAAAACCCAGAGTTTCGTTACGGCGGAATTCCGGCTGAATGAACTCGGGATTCTCCTCGATGTGCTTGATCAGCCAGTCCTGATAGTTGCTCATGCGGAAGAAGTAGTTCGATTCCTCGATCTCCTTCACATAGTCGGGCAAGTTGTCCACGGTACAGCCATCGGGCAAATCCTTCTCAGTGATGAAGGTTTCGCTTTTAACATCGTAAAGGCCTTTGTAGTCGGCCTTATAGATTTCGCCACGATCAAACAAATCCTGCAGGATTTTCTGCACAATGCGGCTGTGACGGGGCTGGGTGGTGCGAATAAAATCGTCGTGAGTAATCTCCAGACGGGTCCAGAGTTCCTGAAAACGCAACACCAGTTCGTCCACATGCGCCTGTTCCGGTACGCCCCGTTTCTGAGCGGCTTCCTGAACTTTCTGGCCATGCTCGTCCGTGCCGGTCAGAAACCAGGTATCATGGCCCATCAGCCGATGACTGCGCGCAAGCGTATCCGCCAGCATGGTGGTGTAGGCGTGGCCGATATGCGGCTTGTCATTGACGTAATAGATCGGGGTAGTGACGTAAAAACGGTCTGCGTTCATAAGGCGGACACCCATAACGCATTTTTCCCGCAATTCACGCATGAAGTGACGGGCGGATACTGGCAACGAAGGGGAGCTTGACAAGATCTGCGCCCCATAACAGACTAGTTGTTATGAATAAACCAGTTCATAAACTAGGTGAACCAGAGGAAATCGGGGCCTTTCAGGCTAAAACGGAGCTGTCGCGATTGCTTCGGCAAACCCGGACCGGCAAGCGTTTCATCATTACCCACCGAGGGGAAGCCATTGCAGAATTAGGCCCGATCCAACAAAAAGCACCCGCATCCTGCTGGGGCGATCTGGAGGGCTTGATACAGATGAGTGAGGACTTTGATGATCCCGTGGACGATTTCCAGGAATACATGCGATAAGCCACATGCGATACATCCTCGATACACATGCGCTGTTATGGATACGCAGTAACGATCCACGTCTTTCCCGGGAGAAGTGGGAGGAGCGTTTATTTGACCCCAAAACAGAGGTACTCGTAAGTATAGCATCTTTTTGGGAAATGTCGCTGAAACGAAGCTTGGGTAAACTGGAATTCCCGGGTTCCATCGCCAGCTATGCCCATGGAGTACAGGAGAAGTTAGGCTTTGAGCTGCTCCACATTGAGTTATCTCATCTCGAACAACTCGAAGCTCTGGACTTTCATCACCATGACCCCTTTGACCGGCTGATCATCGCCCAGGCCATACAACGGAACGCCATTTGCATCAGCAGAGATCAGCAATGGCACAACTATCCGGTTCAGGTGGAGTGGTAGGGCAGGAATACTTTATCAAACCCTGAATGCGGTACTCATACGCTCACCCAAGCCACTGCTGTGTTTGCACTAAAAAGTAGCCGTAGGCCTTCAGGCCACGGGCCGCTACCCAAGCCTGCGACCCAAAGCCGACACAAAGCCGACACAAAGTCACTCGATCTATAATCAAACCCCAAAGCCAATCTACCGCCACAACATTTTACGGCCTGACCTTTATAATCCTATTTTATTTGGCTTAACTGGTTTGCTCAAACCGTAGGTCCGAATCCTTTGGAAATCCAGTGGCAAGAGATTCGATTTCCTTTGAAAATACGCCAAAAAAGTATTCCACAAATGTTACGTTGTGATGCTTGAAGCCCCTACCACGAGGTTCGTGTGACATAAACGTCCAGTCATCTGGCTCATAGGATGTCAACCAACCGTAATAATTTCCATTATCATCACTTGCACATGGAAGAAAGCCAGGTCGCTCTGGATAGATATGTTCAGGGTAATGCTCAGGAAATTGCTCTTGGAGACGCCTGTCTATCTCACAGATCTCGTTCACGTATTCGATGAAATTGTCAAGATACGGGTTCCAGATCCAAAAGAACCCTCCAAGGGAACCAGAGCCGTAGCTGTCGACAAACTCACGAAAATCAGACGGTAACGTCAAACCCAACTTTTTCTCGGTTCGCAACCAGTCAGATTGATTTCCGATTTGGTCAGGAAATTTGGGGGGTGTTATCAAGTTCGTTAGTAACATTCGTTTAATATTTCCTAATTATTTAGTTTTTTTTAAGTTCTGATCTCTCTGCTGTGTTTCGCAAAGATTTCAAAAAAACGAAATCCACAAAACGATAGTATTGCTATTATGTTATGATTCTACATTTCTGCTTCAATCACTGTTTTCCCAAGTAAGAATGGCCTCTGTACCCTCAAAACCAACAAATTCATTCAATTCAGCACCTTGAGGAAGCCTCACGTAAATCCATGCTTCATGGGATTCTTTTAGCCGATCTCTGTTTACGGTTATTCCTCTAGAATAAGGAGATTTTTGAAGAACTTCTTCAATATAATCCGAAGTCTCACAATCGATTCCTTCATTGCACCACCCTAGCCACTTCGGTCCTGTAAAATACAATTCCAGCTCTGCTTCCTGATCTATCATTTCATTTACAAGGGGTACGTATACGCCTTCTACTTCAGGATGAAGGCAGGTATATCCACCAGTCTGATTTGAATAACGGACTCCAGATTGGAAAAGGATGATTAATCCGATTCCATTTGAATTCCAAAGTTGAATGCGTGGCTGACTCATCGCTTTCGCAAAGGGATTACTATTCTCTCGCCGTGTCCCAGTTGCGAGACTCCAACAACCAGTTTACTTGTGCGAATTCCTTTCATTGTTACATACATACATAAAACCCTTCGAGCTTCAAAGTTTCCAAGAGGACTGGTTGATCCGATACTGCACACTCAAAAAATACGCCATACCCTCCGTGTACATGTGACTCTGGAGCTTGAACCAAAGGCGCATTCTCAAGTCCTTCAAGGATAACACCGAGCCGAAAAGCAACCTGATCCAGGCTATTCTCGGAATCGGTTGGAATGATTCGAAGGTAGAATTTCATAATATTTAATTGATGTGGACAACATTACTCTGAAAGAAGCCCTTCAACTGTTGCAAGCTCACGGCGCCTCTATGGTTGAGACAGGCGCTCCGCACTTGAAGTTTGATCATCCGGTGGAGGGCCCCACCTGACCTAAACTCAGGCACCCCACTCCAGATCATCTGCAGGCAACACGATAACCCTCTCAACTTATCCTGTTTCAAACATGAAATTAGCGGCCCTGTATCTGCCCCTTATTTTCAGTATGATTACGGTTTCGGTGTCACTGAAATGGTGCTCTGCATCAGCAGGGTATGCCCCTCAGCTGGCATTCTGATGATGAGTTTTTCCTCATCGGCTTTATACACTAGAGCCACAAGTGCTTCGTTTTCTACGATCCCCATTCGGACCAAAAAGCTTTGGATAGATGCCTCAGTTTCCAGAATGCGGGCAACCTGTTCAGGTCCTATGTGGTAGAGCCGGGTCTCAAAGTGATTCACCAGCGAGTTAGGCTGAAGGAGAATGACGCCGTGTTGATCTTCTATAATCCGAAGATCCTGTAGCTCTGCAAGAAACACCAGGAGACTTCGTAGATCAATATCCTTTAGCTCGAGGCTAACTCGTACATCCTCATCCACGGCAAATAGCTCAATGAGGGGAAGCTCAACCACCCCAGCAGCTGAGAACTCAAGACGGATTTTGTCGAGTACCTCAGGAAGTAGCATATCTTCCGCATGAAAGGTACGAAGGGTTATTTTCTCTGGAGACCGAACTGTACCTGTCTCCGCTTCAGATTGAACTACGGGTGTTGCGCAAGAACTACACAAACACAAGAGCGACAGACTCAACAAGAAAAAGGGGTTCATAGCAGAATCAACAGGACCTATTTTGGATTTCGATTTCTGTCACGAAGCTTCCTCTACAAGATACCTTTCCAGACGAATCTCGAAAGCCAGTTCAAGATCCCAGTGAAACCGCTCCCCAGCTTAAGAAATTGCATTCGAGCTCCCACTCAAAATCATTTCACAAACCCAACCTTGAAGATCTTTCAAAATCATTCCTTGTTGAAAGGGATAGCCGGATTCCTTGCAACTCGGAACGAA
>DIYK01000048.1:0-55750 GCA_002429005.1 Verrucomicrobia bacterium UBA6056 | reverse complement strand
GCCACGGGCCGCAACCCAAGCCTGCAACCCTCTCAACTAATCCTATTTCAAACACAACGATTAACGGCCTGACCCCTTTCTAGTCCCCTTTTTCTGCAGATTCCTTGCAACTCGGAACGAATACTGGATCTCAGCCTGACCTTTTTTCAAAGAGTAGCCGTAGGCCTTCAGGCCACGGGCCGCAACCCAAGCCTACAACCCTCTCAACCAATCCTATTTCCAACACAACATTTAACGGCCTGACCCCTTTTTTGCCCTTTTTTTACTGCAAAGCTTAGCCGACCGATTTAAATCGACTGAGTACAGAGATTAAATATTCAGCCAGCTCATGGTGCCCGAGTCGCTGTGCCTTTTCTATGGGACGTTGACAATCTTCGTCTTCCGCTTCGATTGGATATAAATCATATTCCTCCCAGTCTTCGTCCAGAGGCCAAGTGAGAATTCCAATCTCTTCAATAAATGTTTTCAACCCTGCCAGATCGCCTGTTTCTACGAGGCGATGGAGGATATCCCCCCATTGCGATTCATCGGATGCACTGGGAAGTTGCTCAAGAACCTTCGGAAAAAAGCTCTCAAATTCCTCTCTCCATTCATCTTCACTGCGCTCGGAGTTCTCCCGCAAGTAAACGTAAAACTCGATGATTTGCGCATCTGTCCCCGTCTTCGCAAATTCTTTCAGTACGTCGCTCTTGTCCGTGTAACCAATCAGGCTACCGGATTTGCTGAGCGATTGACACAGCTCGTATTTGTCTTCTTCGTTCATCCTATTTCCTGTTCATGTGGGTCGCAAATCGGGCCCATTTTCATCGCTTGGTTCTGAGGACTTCCTATCCATCACCTGATCGATGAGTCCATACTGAAGTGCTTCTTGAGCGATAAAGTTTCGCCCTTCCCGAATATCCTGCTCCACAACAGCTTTCGATTGCCCACTACTCCTGCACATGTGTTCTGTCAGGATGGCTTGCAGGCGGTCGATTTCATGTTCGCTTCTCTTTTTCTGATCTGTATCTTTTCCCTCAGTGCCAGACCAGATGGGACGGAAGGACATGGAGCCTGTGGTTAAGGAATACCGGTTGCCGGGGGACCCTGCAGCGACTATGTGCGCGGCTATTCCATCTGCTCTCCCGATACAACAGGTGTGTAGGGGTGACCGTAATTCTGCCATACTATCCAATAAGGCAAGCCCCGCCTCGACACTACCACCTGGTGAGTTGATATATAGGGTTACAGGCTCTAAAGGATCCAGGTTCTGAAGATAGAAAAGCTGAGCAATCATCAGATTAGCAACTTCGTCATTTATCACTTCACCGAGTAGGATGACTCGCTTCTGCAGATACCTTTCCTGAGCTTTCGATAAATGCGCTACGCTTTCAATCGCATGAGGTATTGGCACTGTGGCACCTGAAGAAGCGTTTAAACCACAATTCTTTTTCTTTCGAAAATGAAAAAGTGATGAGAGCAACGTCATTCAAAAAATCTCAAAAAATTGGAGAAAATACATCATGTATATTTAGGCTATACTACCGAATGAATACCTGATTTGGATAATCAGATTTGAACTCTGACACCAGGTATGCAAGCACGTAGTTCTCTGAAATAAATGCTGTTATCTTGGACAACCGGTTTGAACAGCTCTTTTGCTTAAGTTATGCTTTCAAGACACTACTTGCTCTTGAGGGGGGATAGCTGAACAAATCGCCCTGCCCCCATCATTCCCACTCTCTTCATCGTAATCTTAATCTTAATCTCTCCAATGCCCCTCAACCCATGGCCATGTCGGCTTGCGCATAAAGGCAACAGAATCAGAGCTTAGAATATCTTGCTACCTGGCTAACATAAATTGGTGGCAGAGGCTTCTCTGTCTTGCTTGGATGTTCTTAAAAGGACTGAACCCATCAAATAGGTTACTCCACTCATGATCACCGCCTGGCCACCATATAGGTAGTGTAGCGCGAGTGGTGGAAAGAGCCCGAAAAGGACTGCAAAGCCCGCAAGCCCAGCTAAGGGCACACAGACAATCGGATGCCAAAAGCAACTCCTTCCCGTACTGCTTAAAAAAGGTGGCAAGAAGATCAGAGACATGATGGCAAATCCGTAAAACGCAACCCAGAACGGCACGACCCAAAAATCTCCCTGGAACATCACTCCATGTACGAGCATTCCAATGCTGAAGTATACGAACGCAGCTAGATATCCCACGGCCATACAGGCGATTCCTTTTGCAAGTTTCATGTGTTGGTTTGACGGGTGGGTTCAAGGACGAAGGATGAAAGGGGGCTCAGGATAGTCCTTCATTACGTTCGCAGTACTTAGTTATCAGCGATTAGGGGACTCAGTAGCATTGTTGTTACCAAAGCACTGCTTAAGGCAGGGAATCCAACTAGGATTGCACCTGCAAACTTAGCTCCACTCAGTGAATCAATATCTGGATTATAAAACAAAAACCCTGTTAGGCACCCAAAAATTCCCGCCGTCAACATGGCTGCTGGAATGGGGTGATTTCGTTCCTGAGAAAACCAAGCCGTAAAACTCAATGCCACTGGAATTAGAATGAACCAACAGGCGAACACTCCGCCCCACATGATGAAAGAATCAAACATGGATCCCAGAACATCGGGACTGTCTTCAATCGGTTCTGCGATATTGAAAACCCATCGAAAAAATTCCTCAACCTGGGCTGTTACGAAGTAGCACAAAATTCCAGCTGTCGGCGCAAGAACGAATATCCCTACGAAACGTAAAACGATTCTAGCTTTGCGATTTCGTGTGTTCATGGCAATTCGTTTATTCTGAAGGTAGTTTTTTCATCGGATCTATCCATCTTATTTAGAAAACCTTTTCAAAGATTCAGGCGCTTCATCCGTCACTTCTGCGAAGGATCTTGACCATCCCTCCTCGCCTAATTCCCAAACGATACATAATTGGACATCCGAGTCATAGACCCAAAATCTGTCCCGAGTATCCCAGGCCCAATAATTGTTTAGATGCCAAGGACGCATTGATTCTTGCTCGATATATACGATCTCTCCCTCTGCATTCTTCATGCTCACCTGCCAAACCTTCGTTCCTTTCAGGGGTCCAGCCTGAGCAACCTGATTGCCAACGATCGCCTGAAAATCTCCACTTGGTGAAACCGGACTCCAATCCCGTTCCATTTTTTTCGAGCAGGAGGAGGCTACAACCAATGCAACGATAAGAATGAAAGCTCTTGGGAACATAAGCAATTTGATTCCTGAGGCCTGTTGATCAATGGAGTCGTAGGGATCTTCGAAGTACTCTTCCCAAGTTTACATAAAGATCAGCTTCAGTGAAAGGGTTCAGCCCCGCTTCTTTCGAAACGTAGTTTACCCGCCGGAGGCGGAGCCGACAGCCACTCTAACCTGACCATAGCGGGTGCTTTTCACTCGCAAAGCCGCCTCTCTGGTATAGGAAACTCACATGAGCTCTAAGAAAAAGGCCCCCCTGCCCCGCCCCTATTCCTCCAAGATCACGGAAACTCCGGAACGTGCCGCCTCCCGCGCCATGCTCTACCCCGTGGGCTTCACCAGTGATGATTTCAAAAAACCCCAGGTAGGCATCGCCTCCACCTGGAGCATGGTCACCCCCTGTAATATGCACATTGACGGTCTGGCCCGTGAAGCCTGTGCCGGTGCAGATGAAGCAGGGGGTAAAGGCATCATTTTCAACACCATCACCATTTCTGATGGCATTTCCATGGGCACCGACGGCATGCACTACTCCCTGGTTTCCCGGGAAGTGATCGCCGATTCCATTGAAACCGTGGTCGGCTGCCAACAGTTTGACGGCCTGGTCGCCATCGGTGGTTGTGACAAAAACATGCCCGGCTGTATGTTGGGTATCGCCCGCCTGAACCGCCCTGCGGTGTTTGTCTATGGCGGCACCATTCTTCCCGGCCATCACAATGGCAAAGAAGTCGATATCGTTTCTGTGTTCGAAGCCGTCGGAGCGCATGCCCGGGGCGATATCGATGACAAAGAACTGGATAAAATCGAAAAATGCGCCATTCCCGGCCCTGGTTCCTGCGGCGGCATGTACACGGCGAACACCATGGCCTCAGCCATTGAAGCTCTGGGCATGAGCCTTCCAGGCTCCTCTTCCCAGGCCGCGGTGTCGGAAGATAAAGTGGTCGACTGCCGTGAAGCAGGCAAAGCCGTGCTGAACCTGATCGAAAAGGGCATCACGCCCAAAGACATCATGACCAAAAAGGCCTTTGAGAACGCGATTACCGTGGTCTGTGCCCTCGGCGGTTCCACCAACGCGGTGTTGCACCTCCTGGCCATGGCCTGGACCAGCGGCGTGAAGTTGAGCATCGATGATTTCACCCGCATCGGCAAAAAAGTGCCCGTGCTCGCCGACCTCAAACCCAGTGGTCGCTTCGTGATGGCTTCTCTGGTCGAAATCGGCGGAATTCAGCCGCTCATGAAAATGCTGCTGAATAAAGGCCTGCTGCACGGCGACTGTATGACCGTGACCGGAAAAACTATGGC
Organism: Verrucomicrobia bacterium UBA6056; assembly: GCA_002429005.1. Taxonomy (GTDB): domain Bacteria; phylum Verrucomicrobiota; class Kiritimatiellia; order SS1-B-03-39; family UBA6053; genus UBA6056. The sequence continues at coordinate 51,242 of DIYK01000048.1, read as the reverse complement.
CCAGAATCTGCGTTCGGTGAAAGCCTATCCCAAGGGTCAGGAAATCATCCGCAGCTTCAACAACCCGATCAAAGCGGAAAGTCATCTGGTCATCCTCAAGGGCAACCTCGCTCCTGAAGGTTCCGTGGCCAAGATCAGCGGAAAAGAGGGTCTGTTCTTCGAAGGGAAAGCCAAGGTATTTGCCTCCGAGGAAGCCGCACTCAAAGCAATTCTCGATGGCAAGATCAAGAAGGGCCACGTGATCGTGATCCGCTACGAAGGCCCGGTGGGCGGACCCGGCATGCGGGAAATGCTCTCCCCCACTTCTGCGGTCATGGGTCGAGGTCTGGGCAAAGACGTCGCTTTGATTACCGACGGACGCTTCTCCGGCGGCAGTCATGGCTTTGTGGTCGGTCACATCACACCGGAAGCTGCGATCGGCGGTCCTCTGGCCATCGTCAAAAACGGCGATACCATCACCATCGATGCCGAGAAACGGGAAATGACCCTGGATATCGACGATCGTGAGTGGGAAGCCCGTTACGAAAAACTGAAATTGCCCAAAGCCCGGGTAAAACGCGGGGTACTGGCAAAATTCGCATCCACAGTGACCACTGCCAGCGAAGGCGCTCTCACCGACAAACGCCTGCCAGAGCCTGAAAAACGGGTCTAAACCCACAGCGTCAGACAGAATCTTCAGTAGCAGCTGAAGTGATTCAGAATCCCCGGAGGAAAGATCCTTCGGGGTTTTTTAGGGGAAAGGAACATCGATGTACAGGATGGGCAGGATCTTGTGAAAGCTTGTGTTGTAGGGGTGTTCTCACCTGCTCGCTGACAGGCCGGAGGCCTATCCTCCCATCAGGAACAACGCTTTTTCACTGTTTATCCATTCAGAGCCGCATCCTGAACATCCTGTCTATCGATGTTCTCTCTCCCCCCAACCCGAGATAGCAGATGTGCAGATTCTTTAGAAAGCAGCTTTTCCCTTTTCCCGGGCTTTTCATTTGGGAAAACTGCGTCGCTGGGCTTCAATGGCAACGATGTTTTTGTTTCTGTTCCGCGCTTTGACAACGCTTGCCCCCCTCCTGCTGTTGGGATCTGGGTTGACCCTGTGCTTGCGAAAGGGAAAGGCGCGTTACCTTCATGGCAGCCTGTTTCTCTTGATCCTAAGTGGAATCCTGGCCTTTCCTCTCAGCAATTTCATCATCAGCAGTATGGTCTACAACGCGGAAGCTCTGGTCGTGGAACTCGCTGTTTTTGCAAAAAGTGAAGCACAGGCCCTACGCATCATGGGTACACCCGAAAAGGTTCTGCTGCATGGAAGCAGCGATAAACAGTTGGGATATCCCTTCCAATATTGGTGGTGTTACGCAGATGACGGGGTGTACTTAAACCTTTTTGACGGAAAGGTGGACAGCGTCTACCGCTATGAATGGTAACGAAGGGAAGGCATTCCCGGTCTTTGGATTTGGATAGGAACATCGATAAACAGGATGGGCAGGATCTTGTGAACGTTTGTGGGGCGTTCGAGTGTTGTGATCTGCTCGTGGACAGGCCGGAGGCCTATCCTCCCATTCACAGCCGCATCCTGAATATCCTGTCTATCGATGTTCTCTCTCCCCTCAACCCGCGATCAATTGATCAAATTCCCCACTTCCGATCATGGGTTCGAGTTTTTTCCAGCCGGGGATGTGTGTGCCATTGATGAAAATCTGGGGCACAAAATCAACGTCACCGGCGCGATTCAACATTTCGGAGACCGTATCGCTGGGCACCCAGGCATCTGCCGCTTCATCCCAAAAGACTTCTTTGGCCTGAAAGGACAGCTCTCGACTGCGAAAAAAGTCCATGGCCTTATGGCAAAGGGTGCAGACATCAGCGAAGTAGATTTCGATTTCGGGGGCGCTTTGGCTTGTCATGCCCTGTAGGTACTTCAAGAAGGAGAAATGTCTACTCTTCTGGTCACCGGTTCCGCCGGTTTTATCGGCTTCCATCTCTGCCAGCGTTTGCTGGCTGAAGGTCATCAGGTCATCGGCCTGGATAATTTTAATGACTACTATGATGTGGGTCTGAAACGACGTCGTTCCGCACAGCTTCGTGAACTGCCCGGATTTACCGAAGTGGAGGGCGATCTCTGTGATCAGGCCCTGCTGGACAAGATTCTGAGCGAACACAAACCGGAGCGGGTCTGCAATCTCGCCGCGCAGGCTGGAGTACGCTATTCCATTGAAAACCCCATGGCCTATTGCGCTTCCAACCTGGAGGGCTTCCTCTCCGTCCTGGAAGCCTGCCGTCATCACCAGATTCCCCGTTTGGTCTATGCCAGTAGCTCCTCCGTCTATGGTGGGAACACGAAAGTTCCCTTTTCCGAGAGCGATCCCGTAGACAAACCGGTTTCCCTCTACGCCGCGACCAAAAAGGCGAACGAGCTCATGGCCCACACCTACAGTCACCTCTACGGGATCCAAACCGTGGGCTTGCGCTTTTTTACGGTCTATGGTCCCTGGGGACGCCCGGATATGGCCTATTGGCTGTTCACCAAAGCCATGCTGGAAGGCCGGGAAATCAACGTCTTCAACCATGGGGACATGCTGCGCGACTTTACCTACATCGATGATATCGTGCAGGGCGTTCATGCCTCTCTGTTCACAGAGGGGCTGGATCAGGCAGAGGTCTTCAATCTGGGCAATCACCAGTGTGAACAATTAGGCCATTTTATCGATGTACTGGGCGAAAAGCTGGGCATCGAACCCAAGAAAAACCTGCTTCCCATGCAGCCGGGCGATGTATACCAAACCTATGCCGATGTCTCACTGGCTCAGGAAAAACTGAAGTACCAGCCCAGTACCGGCATCGAAGAAGGTCTGGGCCACTTTGTGGAATGGTACAAACGTGAAGAACTGACGGACACGCTTTCGGGTCAGGGAGATTCTCCCGCATGAGCCCCTCTTTTCAAAACCTCCTACCCTGGAACGACTAAACGATGTGTGGAATTGTCGGGATGTGCGGTAACAGCGATGCTGTGCCGGTTCTCATAAGTGGTTTAAAACGTCTGGAATACCGGGGCTATGACTCCGCCGGCATCGCGGTGTCGCTGCCGGATGGTCTGGAATCCCGGCGTTCGGTTGGCCGCTTAAGCAATCTGGAAAAGCGGCTGAGCACTAAGCCTCTGGCCGCCGCCGTAGGCATTGGCCACACCCGTTGGGCCACCCACGGGGAAGCCAGTGAGCGTAACTCCCACCCCCATTTCGATCAGGAGAACCGCATCGCTCTGGTGCACAACGGGATTATTGAGAATTACCAGGAGCTGAAAGCCCCTCTGCTCGAACAGGGGATCACATTTCAGTCTGAAACCGACACCGAAGTACTGGTGCAGCATTTGGCCGCCTGTACTCAGGACGGGACAGAATTTTTATCCGCACTGTGCGCAGCCCTGCAAGATGCCCGGGGAGCCTATGCCTTGGGCATTTTGAATCAGGCTGAACCCGGTCGCCTCTATGCAGCCCGTCTGGGCTCGCCTCTGATTGTCGGACGGGGACCCGATGGCGTGTACATTGCCAGTGACGTGCCGGCCATTCTGCCACAGGTCGATGAAGTCATCTACCTTGAGGATGGTCAAATCGCCCGTCTTTCTGAAAACGAAGTCGAACTGTTTGATCTGCAGGGCAACCCGGTTTCCCCGGAATGGAAACAGGTGGAACTGGAGGAAAATGCGGTGGATTCCGCCGGATTTGAGACCTTCATGCTCAAAGAGATTCACGAACAGACCCGTGTCTTGCAGGGCCTGCTGGATCGCTATGTCTCCGGGGAGCAGGTTTTATTGCCCGACCTGAATCTAAACGATGAAGCCCTGCGTAGCATTGACCGCATGATGATCGTATCCTGCGGCACTGCTTTCTATGCGGGCATGTACGGCCGTTTGCTGATTGAAAAATTCACCGACCTGCCGGTGGAAACGGACCTGGCCAGTGAATTCCGCTATCGGGATCCCAAACTCTCTGCCAACACCTTGGTGCTGGCCGTATCCCAGTCCGGGGAAACAGCAGACACGCTGGCCTCCATCAAAATGGCCAAAGAACAGGGCTGCCCCATTCTCTCCATTTGTAATGTGGAGGGCAGCTCTCTGGTGCGTGAGAGTCAGCATCTTCTGTACACCCATGCCGGGCCCGAAATCGGAGTAGCCTCCACCAAAGCCTTTACCGCTCAGTTGATGGCTTTTGCTTTGCTCGCCCTGCATATTGCCAAACTGCGCGGGGACATGCCCGCAGACCGTTCCCATCGCATGATCTGTGAGTTGCGGGGTATTCCGCTCTGTATACACCGCGTGCTGGAGCAGCGGGAACACATTCAGAGCATCGCAGAAAAACATCACGATGGACCCAGTTCGCTGTATTTGGGGCGCCGCTTCAACTATCCCATCGCTCTGGAAGGAGCGCTCAAAAACAAAGAAATCTCCTACCAGCATGCTGAGGGCTACGCTGCCGGAGAAATGAAACATGGGCCGATTGCGCTCATCAATGAAGCCCTTCCTGTGATCTGTATTTGTACCGACACCGAAGACGAAGTCGCAGAAAAGATGATTTCCAACCTACGTGAGGTCCAAGCCCGCAATGGCCGGATCATTGCCATCGCTACCGAAGGGGACACCCGGCTGGATGGCCTGGCTGGTGACATTATTTTTGTCCCCCGCAGTCTGGAACGATTTTCGCCTATGGTCAATGTGGTCGCGCTGCAGTTGTTAGCCTATTACGCGGCGCATGCCCGCGGTACGGATATCGACAAACCCCGGAACCTCGCCAAAAGCGTGACGGTGGAATAGGAATGGCCAGTCTACTGATTGAGGGGGGACATCCTCTGGAGGGCAGCTTCCGTCCCACTGGAAACAAAAACGCGGCCCTGCCTCTCTTGGCGGCCTGTCTGCTCACCGATCAGCCGGTGACCTTGCATCGTTTGCCTGATATTCTCGATGTGCGGGTGATGTGTGAGCTGCTGGCCGGACTGGGCGTGGAGCAACGTCGGGAAGGCGACAGTCTCACCCTGCAGGCCAGAGATATTGATCCCGAACGACTGGATGCTCAATCCTGCCGCCGCATTCGAGGCAGTATTTTGCTCGCGGCCCCTCTCCTGGTTCGCTGTGGCCGGGCGACGCTGGCCCCACCAGGTGGCGATGTCATTGGCCGACGCCGTCTGGATGCCCACCTTCATGGTCTCGCGGAAATGGGTGCATCGGTAGAAAACAGTGAACGAGGTCTCGAATTGGTGGCCAAGAGCCTGCAGCCCAGCAATCTTTTGTTGGATGAAGCTTCGGTTACTGCGACCGAAAACCTGCTCATGGCTGCTGCGGCCACCCCGGGATCGCATGTGATTTATAATGCGGCTTGTGAACCGCATGTGCAGGATCTATGTCACCTACTGCAACGGATGGGTGCAGACATTCGGGGCATCGGCACCAACCGTCTTCACATTGATGGAACACAGGATCTGGGTGGGGCTGAACTGGAAATCGGTCCCGATTATATTGAAGCGGCCAGTTACCTGAGTGCGGCCGCCTTAACCGGAGGCTCGCTACGGATTCAGGATGTACATGAAGAAGAAACGCATCGGGTGATCGTGCGTGGCTTTGCCCGCCTGGGTGCGGAGTGGCAGGTGGATGGACGCGACTGGATATACCACTCGAAAGGTGGTTTTCATGTGGCAGATGATTTAGGAGGGGCCATCCCTAAAATCGAGGATGGCATCTGGCCCGCCTTTCCCTCCGACCTGATGAGTATCCTGCTGGTCCTGGCCACAGGTGCAACGGGGTCGGTATTGTTCTTCGAAAAAATGTTCGAAAGCCGCATGGTCTGGGTGGACCGTCTGGTGGATATGGGCGCTCGTATGGTGCAATGCGATCCTCACCGGGTGCTGGTCAATGGTCCCTGCCCCCTGCGTGGTTCCCATCAGAGCAGTCCGGATATCCGTGCAGGGATGGCCCTGATTCTCGCGGCCCTCGCCGCCGAGGGGAAAAGCAGGATCGATAATGCCCAAATGATTGACCGGGGCTACCAGAACGTGGATGAAAATCTGCGCAGACTGGGAGCAAAAATAGAACGGGTGGACTAGGAAATAGTCAGATCTTAAAAGGGCAACTCCAGCTGTCCGGTGATGATAATTTTGCGGCCATCGGGCACATCTTTATCGGAGGTGTCGAAGCAGACAAATTTCACCTGAGGAAATTCCCGGTGTAGCTGGTTTTCAATAAAATCCACCACCGCCCGCACATTCCGGGGGTCGTCATCCGAAAAGCCGACAGAGATGGGTTTATCCACCCCGGAAGCCTTCACGATCCGGAAAATGTGGCGGATAAAATCGCTGATGGCCAGCTGCTTGGCTTCTTCCTGTTGATCCACACCTGCGGTTGCTGGATCCAGCCGGCTGCGGAAATCTGGATGAGTGACCGCATGGTAATGGTTCAGGGACAGATAGCGTTCAAGTAGCTCTTCCTCACCGGCATAGTCCTCCCGTCCGTCGAATGCGGCACGGTATCCCCGTAGGTTCTAATACATTTCCTGACGTTCTTCTTCGCTGAGTACCGTCTCGATAAACAACTCCACCCCGGCGCGGATGGTTTCGGAACGATGTCCTCTGGCGGTGACGATGGCAAAAAGACGTCCCTCCACCAAGGCTTTGCGGAATTGTTGAAAACTGGGGCCGACCTGACTTTCGCCGCGTAGAATGGGCTCCAGGGCCGCACGGGTATCCTGCAAAAATTTACTTTCCGGCTCCTGGTCAACGTCGCGGAACTCTCGGAAGGCCTGCTCCCAGTCGCCTTCCGGGGGTCGGTAATGCTCACGATCATTGCGAACCACCGCATAAAAGGCCGTGCTGACCGCAATGGGTTCCCAGTCCCCATCCGCATTGCGATGCTCCAGGTGAATATGGGTGGGCATATGTAAGATGTTGTTATCCCAGTCAAATATGTAATACTTGAATGAGCGCTCTGTTACAGACCAGTTAATGGCTGTTAAGGACTTATTTGAATTTTTTTCACTATTCGTCTTGTTTGTCATGTTGGTCAGGTCCAGAATGACTTTGGAGAACGCGACATGAAAATCAAGACCATCTATCGTACAGTGATTGTTCTTGGCTCTATGGCCCTGTGTTCCTGCGCTACACCGATGAGAGAGCCAGCATCGGTGGCAACGCAGACTTCGACCCTACCTCAGCGCATTGAAGTCAGTGCGCTGCAGAGTGTGGATTATAACCAACCGATCAGCCGTTCTGCCTTTATGCAGATGCTGGGCGAATAAAGCCGTTTAGATTCCCGGAGGGAATTTCCGGAGGGAGATGCTGGCAGAGGCCCTGTTTCAGCTCTCCTGGAACTCCGGAAGCTCTTCCCGGGAATCTAAACGCCCTTTTTTTTCTTCTTTCCTTCTCTCCTACAAGGGTTTGCTGACTTTCCTGCTACTGCGAACTGGAAGTTCTGCCGTTTTTTCATAGGGTGGGGAGATGGAAAACAAGAAGTATAATATCTGGACCATTGGCTGTCAGATGAACGAAGCCGACTCCCGGCACCTGGGCAGTCAGCTCGAAGCCATGGGTTTCAGTTTGACGGAGCAGCCGGAAGAGGCTGACGTTATGGTATTGAATACCTGTGTGGTCCGGCAGCAGGCGGAAGACCGCGCTGTGGGCCGTTTGCGTTATGTCTCCGAGTTGAAGAAAAGAAAGCCGGACATGTGCATTGGCCTCATGGGCTGCATGGTAGGCATGCGCGAAGCTCCCCGGCTGCAAAAGGAATTTCCCTTTGTGGACGTGTTTATGCCTCCTTCGGATACAGAACCGCTGATGCATCATCTGCTGGACATGAATCGCGAAGATGAAATGGCCCGCATGGAGGATCTGCGCGAAAAAGCAGAGCAAAATGCCATTCAGGACGAGGAATACATCCTCCCCGCCCTGCGTCGAAACAACACGGTACAGGCCAATGTGCCCATCGTATTGGGTTGTTCACATGCCTGTACCTTTTGTGTGATTCCCTATCGTCGCGGTCCTGAACGCAGCCGACCCAAAGAGGATATTCTGGCAGAAATCCGCAAACTGGTGGCCCAGGGAGTACGCGAAGTGATGTTGCTGGGTCAGATTGTGGACCGCTACGGCTGTGATTTTGAAGAAGAATATGGCCTGGCTGAATTGCTTACCGATGTAAATGCCATCCCCGGTCTGCTGCGGATCCGTTACCTTACCGGGCATCCCATTTACATGAGTGACCGGATTATCGAGGTCACGCGTGATTTAGAGAAAGTTATGCCGCAGTTCGAACTTCCCGTTCAAGCTGGAAACAACAAAGTGCTCGAAGACATGAAACGGGGCTACACGGCTGAGGACTATGTCTCCCTGATTCGCCGCGTACGCGATATCTGTCCAGACAACACCATCAATACCGATATCATTGTTGGCTTCCCGGGGGAAAGTGACGAGGAATTTGAAGACACCTACCGCCTGCTCGCAGAACTCGAGCTGGATAAGGTGCACCTCGCCAAGTATTCCGAACGTCCCAAAACCATCGCTGCCCGGAAAATGGAGGATGACATCTCGGAAGAAGAGAAAGAACGCCGCCGTATTCGCATTGATGAGCTGGTGGAAGAAATTCTCGGCCGGAAAAATCAACGCTGGATGGGTGAAACCGTGGAAGTGCTGGTGGAGTCACGCCATAAAGGAAAATGGCGTGGACGTACCCCACATAACCGTTTGGTCTTTTTCTCCGCGGACGAAGATATGACCGGGGCCTTGGTTGATGTGGACATCAACTTCGTCAGTCCCTACAGCATGCAAGGCGAGCTGAAAGAAGTGAAAGTTCCTGCGCTGCCACGATCCCCGGACTTAAGTCTGGTGCCGATGTTTCATCGGCCGCTGAAAGTGAGCTGAAAAGGAGGCGCGTTGCGCCTCCTTTTTTTACGTGAACACTTCCATGCCTTGCAGCTGGATCCGTGGTTGTTTCACCGGACAGGTTCCGCTGGGCACTCGTTTTCCCAACCACACGTCCACCGCAGCCTTTTGACTGGGTGCGACCCCGCTGTATGCCAGGAGCATATTGGGGAGATGTGGTTGGTCGTGCAGCAGGTAGGGCGTACCGAAACTTGTACAACGCACATCGTCATGAGAGCGATAAAAGCCCCGCCAAAACATCATCGCCTGCGGACAGTACAGACGGGTATGGCCCATGATCATATGCGGCAGGATGTGAAAATTGAGGAACACGGTTTCATAATCCTGTGCATGCTCCAATATCCAGGAATGCGTAGGGTTGCGGCAATGAGTGACCACATAGCCTGCCGCCTCCAAGGCCTGGTCAAACGTATCCAGTTCCTCCGGTACAAACTTATGCCCCTCATAATCTACCGTCACAGTCAACAGCTTGGCTCCCGGGCTTGGTGCCTGTCCAACCCGCCCATTATCCTTTTGCAGTGTGATCGCAGCTCTGGCCAGCCTGGTTGCGGCATTGGAAAATTCTTCTTTCTGTTCCGGACCTGGCGCTTCTCCCAAGGGAGCTTCGGCCAAACCCAACCACTGTTTTAAAGCCATAACCCGGCCTGCAGATTCACGCACCCGCTCTTCAGAAAGACGTCCGGTATGTACGGCTTTGAGCAGGCTTTGATAGTCTTTTCCGGGTTCGGCGAAAAGATACACATCGCCTCCGGCTTCGATAAAACGAAGTACAGCCTCCTCTTCCCTCACCCGGGATTGCAATCCAATCATCGGTGCCGCATCCGAAACCAGCAGCCCTTGAAAGCCAAGTTCCTGCCGTAACAGCTCCACTTGTAGTTTAGGACACAAGGTTGCGGGCAGCGCTGCAACCGGTTCTGCCTCCAATCCCTGCCAGGCCGGGAAAGAAATATGCCCACTCATGACAGTTTGTACTCCCTGGGCAAACACCGATTTCCAGACCTCGCCATAACTCTGCATCCAGGCATCCACCGTAAGGGAATTCACTGAGGTGAGCAGATGCTGATCCCGTTCGTCCATGCCGTCGCCAGGAAAATGTTTCGCACAGGCCGCCATGTGTTGTTCAGCCTGAACGCCACGAATAAAAGCACGGGCACAAGGAATCACCCGTTCCAATCGATCTCCGTAACTGCGAATATTGGTAACCCCATTCCGCCAGTTCACATTCAGATCCACTACAGGCCCAAAGGTCCAATGTAGTCCTGCATGACGCCCTTCCATGGCGGTGGCCCGGCCCATGCACTCGGTGGCCTCCAGATCCATCGCTGCACCGGAAGCCATGCTCCACGGAAAAGGAGTGTGCCCCCCCAACACCGACTTGGCTCCCGCCTCCAAATCCGCTGCCATGACCACGGGACTTGCGGCCACCGACTGAATTGCCGAGGTGATGTCCCGATATTCGGAAAGGGGTCTGCTATTAAAAAACACAGATCCATAATGCTCTTCCTCCTGAAGGCGACGGAAGCGATCCACGTCCTTTCCGCTATGCAGAGGACAAAGCAAATGACCAATACATTGTTCTAAGCTGAGGGAGGCACTGAGTGAAAGTAGATCCTGCATAAGTATTACATAGTTCGTAATATATACGCTGCACGCACAAAGCGGTCCTCTCCCGTATTTCCGTAATCTTGCTGCTTAGGCGAGGCCTTTGTTCATACGCCGACGAAGCTCTCGAACACAGGGCCAGCTTCCTTTCCACACTGCCGTGATTGCCACGAAGAGAGAGGAGATGGCCTGATAGGGGTGGCTTTCCCGTTTCGCACGATGTTCCTCTAACAGCTCCCTCCGGCGTTCATCCGATTCCTGCATTCGGCTTTTCACCGTTTCCGGAAGATCCAAGGACTCCCACTGGAGTGCTATATCTGTTTCCTCGGGCCGCAGATCAATCCATTGCAGATCAACGAGCAGTATCTTGCTGACAAAGAGCAGTGCGATCAGCAGGAAAAAGATCCCTCCCAGATAGAGGGACCAGGTGGGATGAGTTTCGAGATCAAAGCGGGGTATATGGAAGAACATTAAAATTTCCGGTAAAGGCGCAGGCGTACCCAACTGCCACGGGCGGGATTGAAGCCTTCGACCACTTCATACTCCCTGCCGAGGGCCTGGTCGAGGGCCTCAGCATAGTGTTTTAGTTTCGGATGATCCCCAGCTTGCATCCCCAATTTCCAGCGTAACCACTTACTGGCTTTGATCTCCTGCTCCAGCACTAGTAAGGTGGCGGCTCCCTCTTCTTGCCACCAACGCTCAAGTTGCCGGGTAGGCTGCTCAGCCTGTCGCGGAATTTTTTCCCAGATGTGATCACTGTAGAAGAGGATACTGGGTTCAAAATACACCCACATTCCTCTACGACTGTAGTCCGGCAGTTCAGCCAGGCTCTGCTGAAGTTGGATTGCCGGTAACTGCTGGCGCAGGTGACTCCCTGCCAGCTGCAGTCCCAGGGCCAGAATCAACGCAGAGAGAATCCAGCGACGGCTTTGGGCCAGGGCCAGAGCGAGGGCAGCCAGGAGCAATCCCAGGATACCCAGTTTCAGTGTCATCGAAGGCGCAATGAGCAGGGCTGCTATGAGGACAAGGCAGAGCAAAGCCCAGATGATATTCAATCCAACTCGCCAAGCTCGTTGAAAGGATGTGGAAGGCAACTCCGTATCCAATGCCCGACCGATGAGAAGCAAGGCCCCGCCAAAGCCAGGGAGAATATAATGCGGCAGTTGCGTGGCATAGAGCGAGAAAATGACGAAAGGAGCTAAAAACCAGGCGCAGAGATAGGCGGCTTCCCGGTCCCAGTGTTTACGCAGCATGGTCCAAACGGATCCCAGGAAGAGCGCGCCGGGAAAGAGACTCAGTGGAGCTGTAACCAGGTAGTAGCCCGGAAAAACCCAACGACCATTAAAACTTCGGATCCCCCGCTCGCCCACATGTTTGCCCATCCCCACATCCCAGAAAGCTCCATCTGTCATGATCAGAGCCGGGATGCCCCAAAAAGCCAACAGGCCCAATGCCGCCGTAAACACCCAGGGCAGTTTCAGCTGTGACCAGGACTCGGGCTTTCGCCAGAGCAGGAAACGAAAGATCAACAGCGAAAGCATGGGGGCGGCCCAGGCAATGGGACCCTTGGCGTAGAAACCAAGGCTTAACGCAATCCCCAACTTCCAGACATCCGCTTTGCGCGTCGGCGTTTCCGTTAACAGTCGGTACATCAGGATCTGTGTCCAAGTCACTGCAAACACCATGGGCATATCAGCCACAGCCGCGCGGCCATGTTGCAGAATTTGCATCGAGAACAAAAAGAACAGGGCGCTGTAGGTCGCACAACGCCGGCCTCGGATTTCCATTCCAAAGCCATAGAGAAGGAAAGCCGTCAACAAGCTGAAAAGCACCGAGTGCATACGCGCAGCCAGCTCCCCTACCCCGAAGAGCAGATACGAGGGCTGCATCAGCCAATACGTGAGCGGAGGTTTGTCGAAACGATGCTCGCCGTTCAGCCAGGGGATCACCCAGTCTCCCCGTTGAGCCATTTCCACGCTAGCCCGGGCAAAGCGGGGTTCATCCCGATCGATCAGCGGTAAAGATCCGGTGGCCGGAATGAGAATCAGCAAACCCAAGATCAGTACAGCCCAGAGCGGCCAATCGTCCCTCCGGATAACCTTCACGCGGCTTCCTGATTGGAAAACAATCGCCGATGGGTCAGGGCAAACCAAAGCCCCCACACGACTCCCATTCCGGCTCCAACCATGATGTCGCTTAAGTAATGCACCCCATCATAAATGGAACTCCAGACCACTCCGGCGGCAGAGAGCAGGGCAATCCAGCCAACCGTCGGCAAGGTAAACAACATCGCCACGCCGCAGGCCATACTGGTGGCAGAATGAGCGGAAGGAAAACTGTTATGTTTCCAGTCGATGCTGGGACCGTGTATCCGGTAGAGCTTCATCGGATCCTCTGTCAGGTTCACCATGGTACGGGTCGGGCGTTCCCGACCCACACTGAAACGGAATACATTGGAGAACAGGCCGGAACAGGTGGCGGCTAGAAAAACGGTTAAGGCGACCTGACGCCAGTTGGCCCGTTTGAGAGCAGCTCCAGCAGCAAACAGGAGAACACAAAAGAGGATGGTATCGGTGAAATTTCCCCAGTCCCGGAATCCTTCCGCGAGAACTTGCAACGAAGCAGACTGATCGGCCTGAATCCATTCATGCACAGGGTAATCATGGGGAAGAACAAGAATCGCCAAACCCAGAAAGATCCCGATGAGTACTGCGAACATGCGACGTTGAATGTGCCAAGTGGATGGCAGCGCACGAAAGCGTCGAACGACCTCAAAACGGAGGCGTTGAAAAGTAGCACTGGGCGGGGAGTCAGGCATGCCCGTCCATAGCTCAGCCACAGATGGAGCGCAAGGGACAAAAAAGGGCTCAGCATCTGCTCACAAAGAGCATGCGAGGAACTCATCGCATGCTCGATTCTCTGAGTGGGGAGCGATCGACTTAGCCCTGCATACCCTGAGCCCGCCAGAGGGAAAGGCAGGCCAGAGCTTCCCGATGCATCCAGCCCTGCAGCCGCTTCATCAGTCGCTGAAACCGGGGATCATTTCGCCGGGCAAAGAGCTGAGCGATCAGGCCCAGGGCAGCAGGCCGATCTGAATCAAATACATCCACCTGCTCATAAAGCAGTGAGCCTTCCCGGCGGTCACTGAGCACATAGGCACCATCGGCTTCTGAAAAAAACTGTTCGAGCTGAGTGAGCAGATCCTTCAGCTCTTCTTCGTAGCCTCCAGCCCGATCCAAAGCCAGAGCCAGTGCGGCCACATCCTCCAAGACTGCCGGAGGGCCATGTTGATCCCCCAGCCGGCAGCGCAGCCAGCGTCCATCCGGCCTTCGCAACTGATTCAAGATCCGAAGCAGGCATTCCCGGGCCAGTAGCCCGTATGCAGGTTCCCCGAGGGAACGTTCGGCCTCAAACAGTGCTGACACCCATAAGGCATTCCACTCCAGAATCACTTTGTCATCCCGGGCAGGTTGGGCATGCAGCTCTGCTCTGCGCCCGCACAACTGCTCAAGCCTGTGCTTCCAAAGAGGGTATGGATTTTCCCGGGGAAGGAGAATGTTCTTCCCGGTCGCACGACCGGTGGCTTCATCCCAGAGGTTACCCTTCTCCTGAATGCCAAAGAAATCGGCAAAGTCGGCATAGTCTCCCCCTAGTTCCTGTTTCAGCTCAGCAGCGCTCCATACCACCTGTGCCCCTTCCCCCTCCGGAGTATCGGCATCTGTAGAACTGGCAAAGAGACCCTCCGCTACTTGGAAATCCCGAAGAAAGGCGGATACGATGCCCCGGGCGACCTGGGCATAGAAGCTCGAATCAAAGCGTGCCGCAGCCCGGGAATAGATTTCCAAGAGCTGGGCATTGTCGAAGAGCATGATTTCGAAGTGAGGTAGGATCCATTGCTCATCGGTGGCGTAGCGGTGAAACGCTCCCCCGGCCTGATCATGCATTCCGCCAAGAGCCATGGCATCGAGCGTCTGACTGAGCATGCGATCGATCCGCTCTTCCCGATCCTGATCCAATAACCACAGCAGTCGCTGATGAGGTGGAAACTTGGGGGCGCCACCAAAACCGCCCCGTTCTTCATCCGCTTCATCGAGGAGGAGATCCAGAATGGGTTGCGTCTTCGTCTGGGTTGTAGGGGGGAGAGAACGGCACAAAGCGGATAGTGGATCCATCAGGCGTTGAGTCTGCTCTTCCAAACGAGGACGTTCCTCCTGCCAAAGCCGGGCCAGCTCGCGCAGCACCGACACAAAGCCCATCTGTTGCAGAGAATCTTCCCGAGGCCAGTACATCCCTGCAAAAAAGGGACGTTGATCCGGAAAGAGAAACACAGAATTGGGCCAGCCTCCCCTACCCGTGATCAATTGAGTGACCTTCATCAGCAAGGCATCGAGGTCAGGACGTTCCTCGCGGTCGACTTTTACCGGGACAAACTGAGTATTCAGCAGCTCTGCCACATCCTGATGTTCAAAGCTTTCATGGGCCATGACGTGACACCAATGGCAGGAGGCGTAGCCCAGAGATACGAACAAAGGCACATCTTTCTCTGCGGCTTCATCAAGAGCTTCCTGTCCCCAGGGGCGCCACTGAACTGGGTTATCTGCATGTTGCCGAAGGTAGGGGGAACTGGCCCCGGCCAGGAGATTCATCCCCTTATTCCCGAGGTTCAGGCAATTTCCGGTAGAGGGTGGCCAGACTGACTTTCAGGGCTTTGGCCGCGGCTTCTTTATCGCCGTTATGTTCCTCAATACTGCGGAGGATAAATTCTTTCTCCATTTCTCTCAAAAAGCCTTTGAGAGATTTTCCGGCGTGTTCAGCCAGACTATTACCCGAAGTCTCCGTACCCCGGTTGATTTCCATGGGTGCGTGTTTCAGCACCCGGGCGGGCAGATCATCCGGTACAATTCGCCCGCCATCGGCAAAGGTGCAGGCATGGCGCATGGCATTTTCCAGTTCACGTACATTGCCCGGCCAGGGATAACCCTCCAGCATTACCTGAGTTTCCATACTCAGTTCCACCGTTTCGGATCCGGAGAGATCCCGCAAAAAATGATAGGCCAAGGGAAGTACATCTTCCGGGCGTTCGCGTAAGGGGGGGATATGCAGAGGAATCACGCTGAGGCGATAATACAAATCCTCGCGGAAGCGGCCTTCTTTGATCAAATCTTCCAGATTTTCATGAGAGGCTGCGATCACCCGCGGGTCTACTTTAATCTGCTTGGTTCCCCCAACCCGGCGAATTTCTTTTTCCTGCAATACCCGTAAGAGCTTACTCTGCAGGTTCAGGCTCATCGAGCCGATCTCATCCAGAAAGATGGTTCCACCGCTGGCAACTTCAAATAGACCCTCCTTATCGGAAGCCGCTCCGGTAAAGGCCCCCTTGACATGTCCAAAGAGTTCAGACTCCAAGAGAGGTTCCGGTAAAGCCGCACAGTTCAGTGGGACAAAACTTTTCTGTTTTCGAACCGAATTGGTATGAATCGCTTTGGCAATGACCTCTTTCCCGACCCCGCTTTCCCCGGAAATGAGCACCGTTTGATCCGTAGGAGCCACCCGTTCGATCATGGAACAGATTTTGCGCATGCCGCCGCTTTCCGCGACAATGTTCTCAAAACCATAGCGGGCTTCCAGCTGGGCTTTGAGCTGTTGATTTTCGGATAAAGCCCGACGGTATTCCAGAGCGCGCTGGACGGTAATCAGCAGCTCATCCACTTTGAAGGGTTTGGTGACATAATCAAAGGCCCCCTTCTTCATCGCATCGACAGCGGTTTCCACCGATCCATACGCTGTGATCATCATCACAGCCATACTGGGATGCAGGGATTTGGCCGTACGCAATAACTCCAGTCCATCCACAGGCTGCATGCGAATGTCGGTGATCATTAAATCGAACGGATCGCTGCGCAAATACTCTAATGCTTTTTCCCCCCCTAATGCGGGGCGAATATCAAAGCCCTGTCCCTTTAACAGGGTCGACAGCACCGACAGGATGCTGGGCTCATCATCCACAAGCAAGATACTAGGCATGGCAACTTCCAAAAATTGAGGAGACTCAAACTCCACGCTTCCTCAACAAAGAGAATTTTTCTCATATTTTCTCATTTTTTCAAGTATAAGTTTTTGAAAAACTTTTGTCACCCCGACCGAGAAAGCGGTTGATCCTCAACGGAAAACCACAATGATACGCATTATGAAGAACACGATGTGCATGTTGCTCCCCCTTCTGCTTTCCTGCACCCTCCAGGCGGCAGAGTCTCTCATCCCAGGCAACACGGATGAATTCCCTCCCAATTTCCGTGCCATCATCATCAATGGTAGCCCCAAAACCGAAGGGCGGATTCCCTCCCCCTGGGTGGCAGGCTCAGATGAAGGACGTGGGCAAGTGGAAATCCGGGTCGAAGCGGACCCGGTTCACGGTCGGGCTTCTATTGGCCTCTATCCCTTGAGTGGCTCTCTCAAACCGGTTTTGAGTACCGATCCGGAAATTCAGCTGCAGAAGGATACCCGCTACTTACTCAGCTTTGATGTTCTCACCCGAAATGCTGCAAAAGGGAGCCTGCAACTCAGTGGGGCAATTCGCAAAACTCTCCCGTTGTTACAGACCCGGGGCAGTTGGGTGACTCAGGAAGAGGAATTTGTCAGTACAGGGGAGCAACTGAGGCTGGCGTTTACCGTGCTGAGCGAAGGCGAAGCGAATTCTCTGCATTTGCGGAATCTGAAACTGATTCCCGCCGATGGCCAGGCCAACAGCTCCGCGGGGACGGTGGATGGAAAACTGCCTGGTCTTTATGGAAAATATCAGGAGATGTTTTCCGGCGTGGGCCGAATGAGTTTTCTGAATGCGAATCGTCCGGATCGCTTTATCCAGCAAATGGAAGGCGGCAGTCTACGCAGGTATGAAGAGGGGCAGCAGCCCTTTATACTCTCACTAAGTCGGCGCATGGAGAAACCGTCCCTCTCACCGCAAGGAGCCCGGATTGAAGTGGAAAACCGCAATCCCGTCCTCAAAGGAGAACAGGTGATGGCGATCTTCTGGGCACGGGGACGGCCCCTGCCCGGTGCGGATACCAAAGGATGGGGGGCCCAACTACAATGTGTGGTGCGCGGGCCCGGGGATCATCCCTCTTCTCCCTCCGTTCCCTGGCAGTGGACCTCGCCCGGGAAAGTACAGGATTTGCGCGATGCCTGGCAATTGTATTGGGTCCCCACCCGTTGGGCAGCCCACCGGGATATCAAAGCGGGCGAACTTTCCTTGCAATTCTGGATGGGCCAACTGGCCCAGGAAGTCGAAATCGCAGGCATTGCCTTGGTTTCCATTCCCAACGCAAATCTGAGCAAGCTTCCCCCACCCCGCCTGGATTATCCCGGACGGGCAGCAGACGCCGCCTGGCGGGCAGAGGCAGAAAAACGGATCGAAACCCATCGCAAGGCAGATATGAAACTGCGGATTGTCGATTCAGACGGGAATGCTCTGCCCAATGTACGCATTGAAGCTGAATTAAAATCCCACCGCTTCCGGCTCGGTTCCACCCTCTCGCTCTTGCACTGGCATGGCCGTACCCTGAACCAGCGGATTATTCCACCTGAAGATCAAAAGGCCTTTCAGAACCGTTCGATGGCCTACTTTAACGAAATCCGTCTTGAAGATGCCTTCGGAGTAGCGGACGCCGTGTGGGATCAGGAAAGTTATCGCGCCCGGGTCAGCGAAACGCTCACGTTCTATCAGGAACGTAAAGTGAATGTGCTCTCCGGGGCGCTATGGACTCCGGGTCAGAATGCCGCACCCAGCCTGCCCCAACGCCTACAAGGTGAGGGAGTGGATACGGTGGCGAACTGGATTCTGGTTTCGGATACCGGGAACACCGATGCCTTGAAAAGCCAAGGGGGAGCCAAAGCCCTGCGTTCCTATTTTCAACAGGCAGGGGAAGCGCTCCAAGAAGGGCAATCCCTCTGGCTGGAGGAACCCACACTGCAGCAAAGTCTGATATCCGGAAGCTTTGAAGCCTTTGGGATCAAAGCAAACCAGGGTTGGCCTGGATTCCTGAAAGAAGAACAGGTTCCCTTACAAGGACTGAGCCTGGCCGCACAAGGGGGGCTACTGCGCGATCAGGCTCCGGAAACCTGGTGGAAAATTTTCGACTTGTTGCAAACCCGCTTTGATCTGCGTATCCGCATTCACAATTTAAATGTCCCCACCCGGGAGCCGGACTCGGAAGCCCATGTTCAGGCTCAGGTGGATATGATGCGGGATTCCCTCTACACCCTGTTTGCCCACCCGGCGGTGGATGGGGTGACTTTCAATGGCTTCTGGGAAGGACTGCACACTCAACCCAGTGCCGCGCTCTGGAATCAGCGCTGGCAGACCACGCCTTTGGGAGATTTGGTGGTGGATCTGTTCTATAAACAATGGACCACGAAACTGGATGGACAAAGCGACGAAAACGGTCTCTGGGATGCCCGGGGCTTTCAGGGAAGCTACCGCATCAAACTGACCGGCCCGGATGGCAAAAGCATCCGCCGGGTCGTTGAACTGGGTCCCGAAGGCGTGGAGCGCGACCTGAGGCTCTAAGCTCGGGGCGCTTGCTTTGCAGTTTTCCTCCAGCTGAACGCCATGAGATTTGCTCGCTTCAACCAGCATCCTTTCCTGCTTCGAGGAGCGGGAATAGCCGGATCTCTGATCCTGACGCTTTGCTTGCATGGCTGCCAAACAAAAAAGCCTGCATCCCCTCCCCCTACGCCAACAGCAACTCCAGAAGCCAGTAAAGCTCCCCGCTTTCGTCCCGGGGGCGTGGTACGGCGGGTCAATGCCGGGGAGCGCTATCTGATTTTTGAATCCAGACTTCCTTTCCCGCCAGGCATTGAGGCCTATTGTATCCGGGGAAATACGATTACGGGACGTTTGTTGATTCCCGGACAACGTCGTCGGGATTACGAGCTCGCGGAAGTGATCAGTGGACGGCCCCAAGCCGGAGATATCGTCGAGCCGCTTCTTCCTGAGGAACGCGAAGCCTCAACGGCTGAGCCGACACCAGGCCGCTAAGGATAAGGCGGCTGTTTCGGCCCGCAGGATTCGTGGCCCCATACTTACCGAGGGCAGATGACGCTCACGAAACCAAAGCTGTTCGCGCTCACTGAAATCTCCCTCCGGACCCACCCAGATGCGTAGGGACTTCGCATCCATCAATAAAGAATGCACATCCCGCAGCTCCCGACTATCCTCCTGCAGGCTGGCCCAGAGTTCCACATCCACCGGAGGAAGGTCGACCGCATCGAGTGATTCCGCAATAACAAGTTCAGGCAGCCAGGCCAAGGCGCACTGCTTGCAGGCCTGCACACATTTTTCACGCCAGCGTTTCCGCTTCGCTTCCAACTTTCCTTCTTTGAGCAGACTGACCGCATGATCGGTTTCTACCCGGATAATTCGATTCACACCGAGCTCCACCAAATGAGGAAGCATTTCCTCCCATGCCGAAGCTTTCAATCCGCCAATACAAAGGCTGAGCTGTGGAAAAGGCTGCTCTTGTTGTCGCGTCTCCAGGATGTCTACCCGGGCACTGCGTTTATCCAGATGTAGCAAACGTGCCTCTGCCCAAGCCCCTTTTCCGTTTAGCAGGGTCAACGTGGATCCAGGTTTTACACGACGAACTTGGAGATGGCGGGCCTCCTCCTGAAGTAAATCCCAAGCCCCCTGTTCCGGCCAATCCCGTTCATCAAAACAGCGGAAGGCTGCCGGAATCCAGGGAGCACTCATGTGCCCGCCTGTTCCCGTTGGCGGCGAAGTTCATACAAGAGAATCGCTGCACAGCTGGATACGTTTAGAGAATCGGCAATTCCATACATAGGCAGACAGACCTGCACATCGGCTTCATTCATCCAGACCTCAGGCAGTCCATGCATTTCAGAACCCATGGCCACCGCCACAGGTCCGGAAAGACTCATTTCGGTCAGTTTGCGTTCGGTATGGGGGGTCGCCGCCAATAGAGGCACCCCCTGCGCCTGACACCAGCTCATCAGTTCCTTGCGATCACATTCAATCACCGGCACAGAGAACAGGGTTCCCACGGAAGCGCGGACGCAGTTAGGATTAAACACATCGGTTACAGACTCACACAAAATGACCGCGTCGACTCCAGCACCGTCTGCGGAACGAAGCATGGTTCCCAGATTGCCGGGTTTTTCTATACCGACCAGCACCAGCAAAAAGGGATTTTCAAGATCCGGGATATCTCCCAGGCCTAAATGCAATTGAGGAGCGATAGCAAGCAAACCATCAGGACGGTCCCGATAGGCGATCTTCCGGAACACGGCCTCACTGCATTCAAACAGCTTGGCTCCCTGTTCTTTCATCCCTTCAAGAAGTTCCGGCTCATTTTCACCTAAAAACAACTCCGGACAGAAATACAGTTCCTCAATAGGCCATTCACAGGCCAGGGCACGGGTCATTTCCCGATAGCCTTCAAGCAGGAAGACATCTTCTTCATCCCGTTGACTACGTTTCCGCAATTTCATGAGTCGTTTGACTCGGGGATTTTGCAGACTGGAAAGTTTGAGCGGAACAGACATAGGCGTGGTCTTTAGCATAGTTCCTCTTTATCTGTCTATCCTGCTATGGTAACGTCCCTCTCATGAACCGCATTGTCCTTATCAGCTTCGGCGCCCTGCTTAGTCTGCAGGCAGCCTCTCCTTTGGGCGAGTATCAAGTGATTCTCGACCGGGAACTGTTTGGGCTGCCCGTACCTGCTTCCACCCCGGTTCCCACACCTCCACCGGCTCCAGCAGCGCCCGGCTGGGCAAACGAATTCCGAATGACGATGATGAGTGTAGACCCCATCAGTGGACGCTCCCGGGTCGGTCTGCAAAATCTTAAGGATCAAAGCGCCATTCTGATTATGGAAAATGATAGCTTCGAGAGTGATTATAAACTCTTAGAAGTTAATAAAGATGCTGGAACGGCCACGATTGCCTTCAATGGCAGTCCGCATCGATTTCGTTTTGAAGATGGTCCCGTGATTGCCCCTACGCCTGTACCGCAACAACGAGGACGCTTTCGAGGTCGTCGGCCTCAGCAACAAAACAATAACAATGCCAGCCGACAACCCCGCCCTCAGGCCGCAGCACCCACGCCAAAACCTACACCTCGTTTTCGAACCCGGGCAGAATTACAGGCGCATTTGCAGAATGTTCAAGTGGACGCTATCCGCACGGGTAAACCTCCGATTCCGGTACAGCTGACCCCGCAGAACGACGCCATGTTGGTGAGTGAAGGCCATCTGCCTGCGCAGCAGTAAGCCCATGAAGTTGCCTCCTCATCGCTTGGACCCGCTGTATACTGCTGATGAACTACGGGATCGGGTCCAAGCTTTGGCCCAGGAGCTTTGCCAACATGTTTCAGGCAACGATGTAGTCATCGTGGGTGTTCTTCGGGGATCCTTTATGTTTCTGGCTGACCTGGTCCGTAGTTTCCATGACCATGCTGTTCACCCCAAAATTGATTTTATGACCCTGCAATCCTATGGGGCCGCCACAGTCAGTTCCGGGAATGTCCGGGTTTTAAAAGATGTTTCCGTAGATCTGGCCGATCATGAGGTGCTGATTGTGGATGATATCTTGGATTCAGGCCGCACCCTTCATTTCGCCACTCGACACATGGAAAACAAGGGAGCCAGCAAGGTGTCTTCCTGTGTACTTCTGGACAAACCTGCACGCCGGGTTTTGCAACAAAAGGCCGACTTTGTTGGATTCGAAATCGAAGATCGATTTGTCGTGGGCTACGGTTTGGACTATGACAACCAATATCGCGAACTCCCTTTTCTTGCGGAAGTTGTTCATTTGGAACAAGAAACGTGATTGTCGAAGATACCATTGTCTCATCAGTAACCGCTCCAGGTGATGGAGCGGTTTCTATCGTTCGCCTAAGTGGAGAACAAAGTTTCGCGATTGCCGATACGCTTTTTCAATGTAACGGGGCTCCTCTTTCACAACGAAAGGCATATACATTTGTATATGGAACCATCATCCATGAAGGGGAACATGTGGATGAAGCCTTAGCCCTCTTATTTCGGGCACCACAGAGCTACACCTGTGAGGATGTTATCGAATTTCAAGTACATGGCGGGGGTCGTTCCGCTGAACGGGTGATACGAGCTTGCTTGGATTTAGGTGCCCGGGTTGCGGAAGCAGGTGAATTTACACGCAGAGCTTTTCTCAACGGTCGAATTGACCTCGTACAAGCTGAAGCGGTCATGGATTTAGTGCGTTCTGATTCAGAACGGGCCCAAAAAGCCGCTTTGCAGCAATTAGAAGGCTCTTTGAGCCGGGATCTGGATTCAGTGTATGATGCTTTGCTACTGCTTGCAGCCCAACTGGAAGCCACCTTGGATTTTCCAGAGGACGAACTCCCTGATTCCGTATTCCCCCAACTGCGCAGCTCCCTGGCTCAACAACAGAAAGACTTGGCAGCATTACTTTCTACCTGGCAAGAAGGACATGTGCTACGAGACGGCGCAGTCGTGGTTTTGAGTGGCAAACCCAATGTAGGAAAAAGTACCTTGTTAAATGCCCTGCTGGGCCGGGATCGGGCCATTGTTTCCAATATCCCCGGTACGACCCGGGATCATATCGAAGCCCACTTCTTACTGGATGGAATTCCCATGAATTTGGTGGATACCGCGGGATTACGGGATTCGGAGGACCCTATTGAACGTGAAGGCATCTCCAGAAGCCGAAAACTGATGGATGAAGCCGATTTACACATTCACTTGGTGGATCTGAGTGATGTAGCGGATACGGAGAGTCTTACAGCTCTGGAATCACTGGTACCTGGCAAAAGTATTCTACTCTGCAACAAAGCAGATCTACCCAGACTGTTCCACGTGGAACAATGGCCGGATGTTCCACGTCTGGAAGCTGCTTTACAACAGAATCAGGGTTTGGATGAACTGAAAGCCAGCATGAAGGAGCTTTTATCCGGTTCCATGGATCTTTCTGCCCGTCCCCATGCAGTCATTTCTGAACGTCACCGCCAAGTTCTACTGAAGGTAGAGGCTGAGTTAAGTCAATTTGAAGAACTCCTGTCGATGGAGGAAGCTGAAGAGCAACTCGTTCTGGCCATTCCACTCCTCCGGGGAGCCCTGCAACTCTTAGGGGAAGTTACCGGGCGGGAATACCACGAAGAATTGCTGGATCAGGTCTTCTCCAGCTTTTGTATCGGTAAATAGCCCAAAAGCTCTCTGGATAACGTTCCAGATGAAGCGTTTACCCCCTAACTCCTTCGAAAAGCGCTGTTTATTGCCTTTCTTCGCGTTTCGGGTAAAAGGGAGGCATGAGACATGAAGCTTTTGATGTATTGGTCGTAGGTGCCGGGCACGCTGGATATGAAGCCGCCTTGGCATCCGCCCGCCTGGGAGCACGTACGGCCCTCTTAACCATGGACCGAAATGCCATTGGCCGTATGAGCTGTAACCCCAGTATTGGCGGCATGGCTAAATCCCATATTGTCTGTGAACTGGATGCACTGGGAGGGGAATTGGGTCGGAATGCGGATTTCAGTGGGATTCAGTACCGTACCTTGAATCTACGTAAAGGTCCTGCAGTTCAGGCTACCCGGGTACAGAATGATAAAGATGCCTTTCCTGCACGGATTCAGGCCGTAGTGGCATCTCAGGAGAATCTAGAAGTTCTGGAGTGCACTGCGGGGCAAATTTGGACAGAACATGGACGTTTGCGGGGAATTGTAAGCGAAGATGGTTCCGAAATCCCTGGAACCTGTGTGGTCATTGCCTCAGGTACCTTTCTCGGCGGAAAAATCCATGTAGGGGACGTAAATCGTCCGGGTGGACGGGTTTTTGAACCTGCAGCCTATGAATTATCCGATTCTTTCCGTTCTCTGGGCTTTCGTTTAGGGCGTTTGAAGACGGGAACGCCTCCCAGGCTTCATAAAGACAGCATTGATACATCGGTCATGGAGATTCAGCCAGGAATGAATCCACCTCCCTTATTTAGTCGGGAAGCACGTCGGGTTCGCGAGGGAAGATCATTGTTCCACGTGGAACACTCTGTGGAACAACAACCCTGGATTCCGGGAGAAGATCAGATTCCCTGTTGGTTGACCCATACAACGGAAGTCACACATCAGATCATTGAAGAGAATCTAGGGAAGAGCGCCATGTATGGCGGACATATTGATGCGACAGGCGTTCGTTACTGCCCCTCCATTGAAGATAAGATCGTAAAATTCCGGGATAAAGACAGTCATCATGTGTTTATTGAACCTGAAGGGCGCTTCTGTGATACCGTTTATCCCAATGGGACCTCTAACTCTCTCCCGGAGGATGTGCAGAAAGAGATGATCCACAGCATCCCTGGAATGGAGAATGCCGTGTTTACCTTACCCGGCTATGCGATTGAGTATGATTTTTCGGACCCTACCCAATTGACGCACAGTTTAGAAAGTAAACTGGTGGAATCTCTCTTTCTTGCTGGTCAGATCAATGGAACGACTGGATATGAAGAAGCAGCGGGTCAGGGCTTTATTGCTGGAGTTAATGCAGCCCGAAAAGCCTTGGGGTACCCCGCTTTTCATTTGGGGCGGCATGAGGCCTATATTGGTGTGTTGATTGATGACCTGATTAATAAAGGTACAGATGAACCCTACCGCATGTTTACCTCCCGTGCAGAACATCGCTTGCTTTTACGCCAAGATAACGTCGACTTCCGTCTCCGGGAGCGGGCAGGGGAGTTAGGCATCCAACCTGAGGCCCACTTTCGAGAGATCGATTCACTGGAAGCGGAAATCCAAGCAGAGATTAAACGACTGGAAAGTAGCTTCCACGAAGGCAATTCACTGGCCCAGTGGTTACGCCGCCCCGCCTTTAACTATACAGATGTATTTAGCGCAAATGTAGACTTGAGAGATGAAGTTCAACTTCAGGTACAGACCCGTATCAAATACGCAGGCTATATTGACCGCGAAGCTGCTCAGGCCGAAAAGAGTGCCCGCTTGGATAAAACCTTCCTTCCACAGAAATTTGATTATCATGCCATTCCAGCCCTCCGCTATGAGTCCCGGGAAAAACTCAACCGGGTTCAGCCAGAAACCCTGGGACAAGCCAGTCGTATCAGCGGAGTGAATCCCGCGGACATCACCGTGTTGCAGGTGTGGTTGAAACGAAATCCGGATGAGCGCGCTGCGATGCGCTAGAGCTCATCGAAAAAAAGACAGAGATTTACCATTCCGAATTTGACCATGCTTGGTCTACACTGTCGGCATGGACACACTTATTCATTTCTTTATGCAGGCTGTGGAAGCCGAGGCTTCGGATATTCACCTGAAGGTCGGTCAACCGCCCATCTACCGTTTGGAAGGTCAGTTGTATACAGCAGATGCCCCTCCGGTTACGGTGGAAAGTCTGGTCGAGCTGACAGATGAAATTCTGACCGAGCAGATGAAAGAACAATTCCTTAAAAATGAGGAGGTTGACTTTGCCTGGAATCTGAATGACAAAGTGCGTTTCCGGGCCAATCTGTTTATGAGCAGCTCCGAACCCTGTCTGGCCCTACGCTACGTCAAAAGCGCTCAGCATGATTTTACCAAACTGAACCTTCCGAATCAGCTCCAAAAAATTGCCATGGCACGTCGTGGGATTGTGCTCCTCTCCGGCACGACCGGCAGTGGAAAATCCACCACACTCAGTGCCATGATTAATTTTATCAATGAACGGGAATTCCGACGTATCATCACCGTGGAGGATCCCATTGAATATGTGTTCCGTGATAGAAAGTCTGTCATTTCCCAACGTGAAGTTGGTTTTGACACCGAAAGTTTTGAAAAGGGCCTTCGGGCTTCGTTGCGACAGGATCCGGATATTATCATGGTCGGAGAAATCCGTGACCAAGACTCTGTAGAGACAGCGATTACTGCAGCGGAAACCGGTCACTTGATTTTCTCAACCGTTCACTCGGAAAATGCGGTGCAGGGTGTACTGCGTATTCTGGATATGTTCCCCACCCACTCCCGGCCACAGATTCGCTTAGCCTTATCCCAGACCTTGAAATCCATCATCTGCCAACGTTTGGTTACCGGCATAGATGGCAAAGCCCGTCCGGCCTGTGAGATCATGATCAATAATGCACTGATCCGAAAATTGATTTTGGAAGAGAATCCCGAAAAGATTCACTCTGCCATTCAGGCTGGAAAAGAAGAGGGCATGCAGAGTTTCAATCAGGCCCTCTATGATATGGTGCAGGCTGGCGTGATTGATGAGGAAACGGCATTGCGTTACGCCTCGAACCCGGAAGCCTTGCGCATGAACCTGCGCGGAATCTTCCTGGACAGTGGCACGCGCATTGTCGGTTAATTCTGAATGAAACGCAGAGCACGTATCCTCCTGCTCTGCGGAGTAGGGCATCTCTATTCTCATTTCTACATGCTGGCCTACCCCAGCCTGGTCCTATGGATCCATCAGGATTTTTCTGTAGATCGGTCCCAGGCCTTAAGTTGGGGTACTCCCATGTATATTCTTTTCGGAGCGGCCTCGATTCCCTTTGGTGCTCTGGGAGACCGCTTTTCAAATCGAAAGCTGTTGGCTGCAATGCTCATCGGGATGGGGTTGTTTTCATTTCTGGCTGCTTTGGCAACAACGCCTACCTTCCTGCAAATCGCGCTGATCGGTATTGGACTCTGTGCGGCAATCTATCATCCTGTGGGGATGAGTTTAATTAGTCGTTGTTGTGAACGACGTGGACAAGCGATGGGAAATAATGGCGTCTGGGGAAGTCTGGGAATCGGATTACCGCCTTTTTTAGTAGGTAGCATTTCTGCAGCACTCGGCTGGCGGGGCGCGTTCTGGATTTGCGGAGTCCCGGCTTTGGTTACAGGTATCATCTATCTGGTTCAGGAATTAGATGAAGCGCCATTACCTGAACATACAGAGTCTTCACTGAAGGATGAAAAACGCAGCATACATCCAGCACTTCTCTTTTCGATTCTAATGCTCAGCTGTACACTGATCGGATGGAGTTATCGGGGAACCGTTGTTTCCCTGCCGCTGGCCTTCCGTAGTTATTCGGAATCGTTTGCCGCCATGCTGAAACCCGAGGCCCTGCCTCTGGAAACGGTAATTACCTGGATGGTTTCCGCAGTGTATTTGGTATCAGTATTAGGTCAGGTTCTAGGAGGAAAACTCGCTGATCGAATGGACTTACGAAAAGGCTACCTGCTCTTTCATGCCTGCTCGCTTCCCTGTATGCTCATCATGAGCCGGGCAGGGGGGGCTCTGTTATTTTTTGCCGCCATGAGTTTTGTTTTCTTTTCAGTAGGAATGCAACCCATCGAAAACAGTCTTGTAGCCAGGCTCACGCCTCTGCGATATCGAAGTTTCGCCTACAGTTTAAAATTCACTTTGGTTTTTGGCACTGGAGCTTTGGCAGTACAGCTCGCCCGCTACTTTGATCAACAGGGAAACTTACAGAGACTCTATCAACTACAAAGTGGCTTGGTCTGTTGCGTCCTGCTTTGTATTGCCTGTATTTTTTTAGTGACCCGTGGGCTGAGTTATCGAAATCAATCCTAAGCTTTACTGGAAGCGCCTTCCTTCATGGCGGAGCCAGCCATCTTCATGGCGTCCCCCGGGATCATGATGTGTCCAGTGCACGACCCCTCCCTGTGGGTTCCATTCATATTCTCCGTAAAATTCAACCATGTCTCCGGTTTGGAGATTTGGGATTCGATCCGCCAAATCAATGTTATGCGCAATGAGGATCGTTTGTCCGGATTCAAGCTGGAGAATGAAGCGCTGATGTTTCGAACCTTTCAGATCATCCGGGAGAATCCGTTGAACTCGACCACGACCCTGAACTTGAACATCACTGCGTCGCTGCTGGAAGGCTTCGGCTAAACCCCGCTCTGCTGATTCATCCGGAATCCTGGTGGGCTGTAGTTTGAACAGACCACTGTTCCATGCATAGAGGGCCAAAAATACAATAACGAGGAATGGGGCAGGTTTTCTCATAATGCTTCTCTTTCAACTCTCTCTGTCCGCTGCAAACACAAGGGTCCAGTCCAAGTCGCAACAGAAAATCGATACACCTAAGTAAGGAATAGGAGTTGGGTACGATTGATGGACGTTATGAAATTGATCTCAGCATTTGCTTCCCTCTGTGTGTGCGGCCTTCTTTATGCAGATTGGCCTGCGGCTTCCGACCTCCAATGGAAAGACGTCAACGACGACGTGATGGGAGGCCGTTCTCAGGGCTCCACCAGTGAATTGGAAGGAGGTTTGGTGCGCTTTGCCGGGATCATTTCCCTGGAAAACAATGGCGGCTTTGCATCCACGCGAGCCAATAACTCCAAATGGGAACTACCTGGAGAAGGGGATATTCTCTTAAAAGTCCGAGGAGATGGTCGCAGCTACTGGATGGATCTGCGTACAGGTCAACGCCAAGGAGCTTTCTCCTACCGTCAATCCTTCGATACGGTCGCAGGTGAGGTCATTGAAGTTCGTCTTCCTCTGAATGAATTTAAAGCCCAGGCCTTTGGCCGACGTATGTGGGTAGCCCCTCCGCTGCGGCCGGAATCCGTAGAATCCCTGGGCTTTACCTTGTATGATAAACAGGATGGTCCCTTCCGTCTGGATATTATTGCGATTGGCTTTGAAGAAGAGGGAGCGGTTGAAGTGATTGAAGCGATCAGTCTACTTGAACGCAGCGTGCAACTTGGAGTTCCTCTTTACAATAATGGCAGCCCCGAAGCCTGTGCCGCAGTCTATGAAACTGCATTGAATTCTTTTCTAGTGAAAGGAAATCAAAGTCTTCCTGCCGAACAGCAGCAGAAATTACGGGCAGCCATGGCAGAACTCCCTGAAGATGCGGATAAACGAGCCTGGGCCTTACGGCGTGAAATTGACCGAATTTTCGCGGTCTTATCCAAGTAATCACCCTTAACTGACTTCTACCAAACTGCCGGCTCCTGTGAATAGGAGCTGGCAGCGTATGTTTTTCTCGGCCAGCCCGGTCATATCCGAAAGGACTTTCCGGTAGAGCAACATTTGCGGCCGATAGTGATCAATGGTTTTGTCGTTCACCGTACGGTTGGTTTTGTAATCCTGTATCCAGGCTTCTCCCTCCAAAAAAACCACACGGTCAAAAATACCGGAAATCCAGTCTCCATTCAGTTCAATATCAAAACGCTGCTCACGCCACAGTTCTTTAAAGTGATCCGGCCGGGCTAAGCAGCTGAAGCATTCCACAGCCTTGCGGACATGAAAGGCAGCATCCGAGTCACTCCGTTCTTCATGCATTTCAAAGAAGGCAGAGAGATCAAGCTGATCACTGAATTCCAGCTGTTCAAATAACTCGTGGACGCGACTTCCCAATTCACGACCATCTTCTGCAATGTAACGAAAGGCCTTAGCAGGGGATCGTTTCTGATCATCCGCTTGCGAAGGTTCGTAGCGTTTCAGTGGCGCAGAAGATGCCGCCGTGTTAAAAGGTTGTTTTTCGAGCGGCTCAGAAGGGGCACTGGATTTTAGGTCCCAGTCAGCTCTTCCCCGCTGATACAAAGAATGTGCAAAGGCACTACGGCTATTTCCAGTCTCCCCGGATGTTTCCACAGCTTTTCGAATCCAATTCGCCCAAACGGTCACCTTGCCTTCTTTTTTCGGAGCAGGGGGGAGTAGGACAGATAGCTGTTGTTTCGCCCGGGTCAGGGCCACGTATAACACACAAAGTGATTCAAAGGCATTTTCTGCCTCCAGTTCATCCACACGTTGATCAAAAGCTGGCAGATAGCTACGCATGTCTTTGTTCGGCAGCAGGCTTACCCAATCCGCCTGCACCTGGGTAGGGCCTTCCACTAAACGTCCTGAATCGGTTTTCCCAAAAGCATCGCTAGCGGTAACCGGGAGAAAGACACAGTCGAAGCCCAGACCTTTGCTTTGATGAATGGTCATAATGCGAATGACGCCGGGCCGTGAATATTCCCCGATCCGGGCATACTCCACACGGTCGATAAAATGGTCTACTGAACCCCCCCCTTCCGCATCAAACGCCGCAGCCAGATCCAAAACCTGACGTAAACGTTGCCTGGAGAAACTGGCATCCTCCTCAAAACGAAGTTGTGTGGACAACTTTTCTAAACTGGAAGCAAATCCATACTGTTCAATTTCCTGAAGGAGCAGCGGACCAGGATCTGATATGCCTCCCATACTAGCCAGAAGTCGGCTACGGCTGTCTCCCGGATGAGCGGAAACCTGAAGGGCAGCCAGAAGGACTTCAACCACTCGACAATCCCGGAGTGGACTTTTTCCCTCCAGGACGACTTCCAATCCCTGTTGCCGAAGATAGGATGAAATTTCCTGACCCTGTTTGTTGCCACGAACCAGGATGGCTTTACCGGCATCTTTGGGGGCCAACTGTAGTTGTTCCAAGAGGAGGGGATACATGTCTTCAGCGGATTCCAGTTCCAACAGCTGACTCATTCCGGAAAGGGCTGTATTGGCAGCCACATGTGGCTCAAAGATCTCATTCCAGCTCTGAACAGCTCCGGATGGAAATTCCTCATAATCAGGGATTTCTGTAAATAAATGGTTCACAAGATCCAAGACGGGAGCGGCAGAACGCCATGAAGTGGATAACTGCTGCACCTGCAAACGAGCGGCATAACGCTGCTGCAGTTCGAGGAATAATTCAGTTCGACCTCCTCGCCAGGCGTAAATGGCCTGTTTGATGTCTC
This sequence comes from Verrucomicrobia bacterium UBA6056, assembly GCA_002429005.1. Lineage (GTDB taxonomy): Bacteria > Verrucomicrobiota > Kiritimatiellia > SS1-B-03-39 > UBA6053 > UBA6056. The sequence continues at coordinate 20,011 of DIYK01000048.1, read as the reverse complement.
CCACGTAAAAAAAGCTCCGTTGCTCTTCGGGATCTTGAAGAATTTCGTCCACAAATGGCAAAAGAGCCGCCCACTGGGCGGGACTGGTGTCCTGAAATTCATCTAAAAGCCAATGATCGATCTCCCCGTCTAGTCGGAAAGCAATCTCTGGAAGATCCAAGAGGGTCTGTTCACCTACCAGTCGGGTCGCATCATCGAAACCCAATTGTCCCTGCATACGAATGTCGTAGAGATGTTCCTGTTCATAACGTGTCAACAAATGCCCTAATGCACATGTTTGCTGAACAAGACGTTTCCAGGATAAGGCCAAGGGGTGGAGCAGTAGAGCCTTCAGATCCTTCACGCAGGTTTCCGGCCATTGATAGCTCTTTTTAGAGTAGGTGAAACTTCCATCTTCACTTGCAAGCCATCCACTCGCCAATGGAGAGTTGTACTTAATTTTTCCCAATGCCGAGTGACTTTCGAAATCTCTACACTGGGAAAGAAGGGTAAGAGCGCTTTGCGGTCCTTTCGCTGGAAGCCCGAAAGCCTCAACTTCCTTGGACAAACGCTCTGCAATGGCCAATCGTTTATCCCGATCCAGAGGAGTCCAGGCAGCCGGCACCGAAGGAAGTTCCCAGGGAGGTGGATGGGGCAGGTTGCGAAAGATGCTTAAATGGGTCTCAATAAAGGAGGAAAGCGTGCGATCCAGTTGTTTATCTGCCTGACCACTGGTAGAAAGTTCCATCAACTGCAACAGGCTTTGTTGTTCAGATTCAGGGAGACGGCGGGGATGAAAAAGACGGTCTAACAATGCATTACGCATCCAGATACCTTCAGCAGAATCCATATCCACCATGCGAAAACGGGCTGGAAGCCCCAATTCAATCGAACAGGCATTGAGGATTTGCTGGATCCGGGAGTCGAGGGTGCCAATACGTAGACGATGAATCGAGCGCAGCATGCGCTGTAGATCCTGTTCAAAGTCAGCTGCACTCCGATCCAGACCAATGATGTGTGAACAACGGGCAGCTTCTGCTTCTGAAGAGGCAGCCTCCAGGAGATATTCGAGAATTTCCTCAAAGATCTCCCCGGCGGCTTTACGGGAAAAGGTATACGCAGCAATCCGTTCAGCTTCCACACCGGAAGCAAGCAACTGGATGTAACGATGAGCCAGCTGAAAGGTTTTTCCGGATCCTGCACTTGCGGAAATGCAGAGATAAGGAACAAAAGAAGCCATAGATGCTGAGCTGTCACGCCGAGGTGAAATCACAAGAGAAAAGATGCTGAACTCCGTTGCGGCTTCGAAATCGGACGGGTAGATTGCAGCCAGTGCCAAGCACATCGAGATATGAGACACCTTTATCCATTTGATCCAGCCTATGGCATGGGACTGACAGAACTGCTTGCTGTGGAGGCCCCACAGCCCCGCCAGGAGTATGAAGCATTCTGGAAAGAGAAGTATTCCCGTAGTCTGCTCAGGGATCCGGATCCCCATTTTGAATATAAAGGCGAACAGGATGGGTGGATCATTCAACAGGGTAGTTTCCGTGGCTCGGATGGAGTGGCCTTGGGCGCCTGGTTGTTGCTGCCGAAGGACAGAGAAATTCGACAGGCCTTGATCGTTAGTCATGGCTATGGCGGCCGCAGTGCTCCTGATTTTCATTTACCCTTTCCCAATGCCGCCCTGTTGTTTCCCTGCTCTCGGGGAATTTCTCTAAGCCGGCTTCCCGGTATTCCGGAACATCCCCAGGCTCATGTCTTGATGGGAATTGAAGATCCTGAACGATACATCATCGGAAGCTGTGCGGCGGATCTGTGGCTCAGTGTTTCCGCAATGGAACAACTCTTTCCGGAGCTCCGCGGCCATATGGGGTTTTTAGGGATCAGTTTTGGAGGGGGCCTGGTATCCATGGCCCTTCCCTGGGAATCCCGGGTCAGCAAAGGACACGTGCAGGTACCTACCTTTGGACATCAACGCTTACGGCTTCGTTTGCCCACTGTGGGATCCGGCCATGCCGTCCATCATCGCTGGAAACAGGATCCGCAAAGAGTTGAGCATACACTTTCCTATCATGATGCAGCGATCTCAGCCCGCTTTTTAAGGGTTCCCATGCATTTTGCCTGCGCTCTATTTGATCCAGCGGTCGCTCCTCCCGGTCAATATGCCATTTATAATGCTACGCCAGGGGGGCTTAGGCATCTCTTTGTACTCGAAGCAGGACATTTCTCTTATCCCAAACAAGATCTTCACCAAAAAGAGTTGCTGCAGGATCTTGCCGTTTATTTCCAAGATCTATAGAAGCCCAAAGCCATGAACCGCGAATACCACTCCTGGTGGAGCTCACACTTAGACCGCGAAATGGAGATGTTGGTGTTTGGACATGCAGGGGCCAGGGTATTGGTTTTTCCCACCCGCGGCGGACGATTTTACGAATACGAAAATCTCCGAATGACTGAAGTGCTTCGTGATAAAATCGAGGAAGGCTATCTTCAATTATTCTGCCTGGATTCCATTGATGCGGAAAGCTTCTATTGCTGGTGGGCCCATCCCTCTGGACGGGTACAGCGTCACCTGCAATATGAGCAGTATATCCTCGAAGAAGTCTTTCCCTTCATGATGGAGAAAAACGATTCGGAATGCACCATTTCCCATGGCTGTAGTCTGGGTGCCTTTCATGCAGCCAACATTGCATTTCGACATCCGCATCTTTTTCAAAAACTGGTAGCCCTTTCCGGCCGCTACGATCTGACAGAACCGGTGGAATGGTTCGGGGATCTCTTTGATGGCTACTATGATGAGGATGTATATTTTAATACTCCCTGTCATTTTCTCCGAAATTTGGAAGATGAGGAACAGCTCGAAGCGTTGAGAAAGATGGAAATGGTATTGGTGATCGGCAGGGAAGATCCTTTTCTGGCCAACAACCATACCTTATCCTCGATTTTGCACGAAAAAGAGATCGGACATCAGCTGATCGAATGGGATGAGCGCGCTCACCGCGGCTACTACTGGCGGCGAATGGCCCCACTTTATCTCTAAGTGCGCTAAGCTTTTTCCAGCCTGAAACGTCTTTTCAGTAGCTAAGCCTCAACGAACTAGCCCTGGTACACTTATGAAATCGATTCTTCTTTTGATCTGTAGTCTGTTCACTCTCTCTCTTCTTGCGACGGAAGAAGCAGAAAAAAACATGAAAGCCTTTCATGAAGCCCCCAAGGGGATGAAACGGCATGTCATTCTTCTCCCCCACAAAGCCCGTGGTGAAGAACAGAGCTTCCGGGTCGAACTCATTGCAGGCAAAACCATGATGACCGATGGCGTGAACCGGATGATGATGGGTGGAAGCATCCATGAACAAACGGTGAAAGGCTGGGGCTTTCGGTATTATGAAGTCGAATCCGGAGCTGTAGCCAGTACCTTAATGGCTCCGGGACCCGGAGCAGCTCAAGTTGAACGCTTCGTACATATGCAGGGAAAACTGCTTCCGTATAACAGCCGTATTCCTCTGGTGGTATACGCAGCGGAAGATCTGGAAATCAAATACCGCATTTGGTCAGCAGGGGATGACATGCTCGAAGCAGAAAGCCGCTAAACAGATTCGCGATCAAAGCTAAATCTCTTTCGGTTGCCTCCTAAGCGGATACAGGTATGCTGTGCGCAGACCATTGGAGTTATCTGTGTCCCTGTTGAAACATCTGCCTCTTCTTCTATTTTTACTGCTCTCAGTTGGGTCCTTGTTTTGGATTCCTGCCAATCAACAGGATCTCTACCGTGCTCCTTCAACCCAATGGCTGTGGAGCAGCCGGCATCTGTCCCTGGGTGAAGAGCTTCCTGAACTAGTGGAGCATCCCATTCTCAACTCGTTGATGAAGGTCGCAGGAGTTGAGGAGGAAGATGTTTCGGATCTATTAGAAGAGGAAAACCGCTTTTGGTGGAAACAACTCCTCCCGGCTGAGTCTCTGATCATTCAGGATGCTGCGGTGGGACCGCTATTTGAAGATGTTTGGGTGGTGATGAGCCGGGTAGGGTTTCGACAAGTCATTTTCCGGCTCTGGAGTGAAATGGTAGGTGTAGAGGGCTGGGTACGTGAAAATGATTCCCGTGGCCGGGTGTTGTTCTCACAGGATGTAGGTCATCCCCGAAGCTTACGTTGGATGTTGGTCTTGAACGAAGGCTGGCTTGTTGCCGTCTATGCCCGACATCCAGATGCAGCCTGGCAGGTAATCGATCGCATGGACGGGATTCGAGCCTCCGCCAATGAGCAGGATCAACGTCGTTTTTCACTTTTGGCTCCTCATGAGGGTACCTGGAGTCCCTTGTTTCTTCCAGGATTGGATTCCGGAAGACTGCGTATCGATGCGGCTGATCCATCCCGTCTACGAATTCGGGCGGATGGTCCGGCATTTCATCCATTTACCCGGCAATCCCAGTACCTGCCCGATTCTTCAAAACGCATGGTCGGAGGAAATCTGCGGGCAAAACTATGGATTCCACCCGGATTTGGCCACCTGTTCCAGCTTCCACAGGAAACACAGGGACAACTCTTTCTGATGTCACCTCCTTACCAAACTCGGTTGCGGATGTTACCCTTACCTGCTGTCCTGTTGCAATGTGTCGCAGCGAATCAGCAGGATGCCCAGGGTCTGACCCGTGCCCTGATGCTCCAGATTCAGCAGCTCAGTGGACTCAGTTGGCTGGAAGTTCCACCCAAGAAGGACATCTGGTCCTATGAGAGTAATGATTCCATGGTGAATACGCTCTGGTCCAGAAGCCAACAACCAGCCGCAACCTGGGAATCTCCGGATTCGTTATGGTTTTCCAGTAGTCGTTCTGCTCTACAAAAACTGGTCAAACGCAATCAATCGGCTCAAGCAAAACTCGAAGCACGGGATGCCACCTGGGCCGATGCCAATTTGGTGGCCTGGATGGATGTACAGGGGCTACTGGAGGACATCTCCCAACCCTTAAGTTGGATCCATCAACTCCCCATCCGACCCGGAGCAGCCGTTGATTTTCCTCTGGAGGAATGGATGCAGCGATTGGAGTCGTTGAAACCCATTCGAGAATTCAAAATTGAGAAAATTGAGCAAAACCAAGAAATTACGCTATTTATGGAAATAAAGGGATAACGGGATTTACCTAATTATTCTGCTTGAATGTAATTTTTGTAATATTTAGAGTGTTAGGCATAAGGTATGCTATACTAGACTGCTGTGACCACCTCTTTGTTAGCCTTAACACTTCCTCTAGCCCAGCTAGCCAACTCTTCGATGACGGGTGCGCTGGGAGTTGCTGGTTTTATGGGTTTGGTCTGGTTGCTAACGATCTCAGCCGCCTTTTGTCAGGTACGTGAGCCCAAATTTACAGGTTCCGCCTTAGCTGTCGGTGTTGGCATCTTTATTGTGTTCCTCCTAGTGGCCAGCTGCCGCTACTTTTTCCCGGATCTGGCAAATTCATTTACAGAATGGGGACTCATCCTGTTCTGCTCCGTCATTGCTTCTTTTGTAGCGGTGGTACCGATGCTTCAATATCTTTGGGACGTGGAATATCATAAAGCCACGGGTACCATTCTATTGGGTTTGGTCTTTTTTGGACTGCTCATGGCAGGAATCAGCGGCGTACTACAACCAGAAGAAGGTATCGCTGCCCGATTGCGGACCCCCTTGTTTGTTCCTCAGGAACTTCAGGGATCAACTAACCGATAATCTCCGTCAGGTCTGCAGCAGGCTCGTTCTGCAAAGCAGACTACAGCTACAGCCCGCTTGTGAGGAGATCTCTGGATTCATCACCTAAACAGCTCCTCGCGGAGCTGTTGGATCATTCACCTGAAGGAATTGGTACCCTGGGCGGGACTCGAACCCGCACGACCTCTCGGTCTGGGGATTTTAAGTCCCCTGTGTCTGCCAATTCCACCACCAGGGCTGCGTAAATACTGCGGCCACCTTCAGGTGAACTTCCCTTAGGAAGAAATCGGAGTCTATCCTAGTGTAACTCCGAGCGGGATAACTCCCGGCTGCGATGCGTCATTAAACGGCTGTGAGGACGTCGACGCTTCTGGAAGCAGTCATACCCTTTCTTCAGGGTCGAAGCGTGCAAGAGGGTAGCCTCTGCGCTTTCTAGACGCTCTTCCAGAACAGGATCGTCACTAATCAATAAAGCTTCTTTGTTTTTGCTATTCAAGACCCGCACACATTCCAACAAAGTGGGAATGCGCTGAGTAGATTTCGGGGCGTAAAAGACCCGCATCCCTTTAAAATCTCCACCATGTGCGACCTGAGGCATTTCTTCACCGACAAACAAAAGCCAGGTGGTCCATTCCTCTTCTTCGGCAATCCTTGAAAAATTTTGAAGAAGCTCGAGTTTCTCACGACCGGACAGCTCCAGGCTAATGCCTGGCTGTTCTCCAAAAGAACAGGCATCCACCACAACGGTTCCGGATTCCGCGTGTTTGACAATATCCAACTCTTGCCTAATCAGAAGTTTCATGGTTCTGGAACTCTTTATCCTTCCGAACCCCATTCAGGCAAGCTTTCTCCCCCGAAAAGGACTCCCATGGCCCAAAGTAGTATTTATCCCATTAAATGTCCCAGCTGCGGACACGAACAACAGGTCAGTTTATTTGAGAGCGTGGATGTCAAAGAAGACCCCTCGCATCGGAAAGACCTGTTGGAGGGGCGACTCAACCAGATCAGCTGCGCAACCTGCGCGTTCGAATTCGTCGTGGATAAATCTCTGCTCTACAGTGATCCTGATGCTGGGTGGATGTTATATCTGCATCCCTCCCTTCCTGAAGAGATGGCCCAGGCAGAGGAAGAATTTGCAACGGTATTGGCTGATCTGGAAGAAGTCCTGCCTTCGGATCAGAAATTGCCTGAGGTCGATCTGGTGCTTTCCAGAAATGATCTCATCGAACGCATCTTCGTACGGGAAATGGGCCTGAACCCCAAAGTCATCGAATACATCAAGTACCTGATTTATACCCAGAACCTTGAACAGTTTCTTCCCGAGGAAAAGATCCTCCTCCTCAATGCAGATGGCTGCGATGAAAACAGTCTCGCCTTTGTTGTCCAGGATCGGGAAACCCGAAAGCTGGAAACCATGCTTCAATACAATCGGGAATCCTACGACTCTTTGCTCGAACTCCTGGTGGAAGATGGGGATCAGAGTCTGGTCAATCAGCTGTTTCCAGGACCCTGCTACTCAGCAAGAGCTTATCTGATGCAAGATGAAATCTGAGGGGCCTGTGATGACCTTAAAGAGGAATATAAGATACTCTCTTATATAAATGCACCCGTATTCTTATGGGGTGTTGATATGTTGAAAGATTTTTAACTCGCCTAAAATCAAGAGCTTGAAGATGTAGATGTTGTTACCAACTGTTTGAAAACTGTGAAAGAACCTGTTGCTTGCTCACAGCCTGAAGATAAGTCCGGGCTTATCGACAGGGTTTTCAACAATTGTTCACTCCAGACTAACAGCTTCATGTGAATAGTGTGAGTAACGCAGCATAAGCCCCGTCAGCATCTTGATTTCCAGGGACTTGCAGAATTTCCCGGTCCAAGGACCACCGAGGCGAGCTTTCCAGAAAGTGTTGTACCTGTTCAGCCCCTTCACGTTGTTCAATGGAACAGGTACTGTAGACCAAACGTCCTCCGGGACGGCAATGAGTTGCCGCAGCCTGCAAAATGGATTGCTGCAATTTGCAACAGGTGTCTAAGGAGTTTTCTGAGTAAGACCAACGAGCGTCCGGTCGCCGTTGCAGTACCCCTGTGTTACTGCAAGGCACATCGAGAAGGATGGCATCAAATTGCTCGGATGCATCCAGCTCTTCTGCTGCGAAGCAACCCAAACGGGTTTCCACATGACCCAGGCGATGGAGGGTATCTTTCAGACGTTCTACACGATGTGCTTGAGCATCACTGGATAACAAGCCAGCTCCCTGATGGCCCAGTTGTTCCGCTAATAGAGCAGATTTGCCTCCTGGAGCTGCACAGGCATCCCAAACCTGTTCTCCTGGCTGTACCTGTAATAAGCGGGGAGCGATGAGCGTGGATGGATCCTGTACCGTCCAATAGCCTTCTGCGAAACCCGGTATGTCGGTAGGCGGTATACCCCGTTTCAGGATATACATATCTTCTGCAGAGCTGTGGGCTTGCAGGCGCTTTGCATCCACCTGAGTTTGTACCGCTTTTCCGGAATGGGTTAACCTCATCAAAGTATGACTGCGTTCCTGATTCCATTCCATGATGCGCAGCGCTTCTTTATCCCCAAACTGCCGACACCAGCTCTTCCACAGGAGATCTGGATGGGAATAGCGGATGGCAGGTTTTCGGCTTTCCATCCAGGACAGGAACTGTTCCCGTTCGCGGGTCGCACGCCTTAGCACTCCGTTTAAGAAATTTATTTGTGGGCGATTAATGGAAAAGCGTTTAGCTAATTCCACCGTTTCCTGGACGGCGGCATGATCCGGGATACCGCTCAAATGGAAAAGTTGGAGAAAGCCGAGACGTAAAAGCAGCTTCAGTTTGGGTGAAGGCGGCCGGCTGCAGGCGTAATCAATCCAAGCATCCAGCCTGCGCCGATGACGGAGACAACTCCAGACCAGTTCACGGCCCAGTGGATTGAGATAGACCCAATCCCGGCATTCTTCAGGAGCTTTAGGCTGTTGTTCCCATTCCCAGAGAACAAACAAGGCAGAGTCGCGATCAGGAGTTATCGGCATCTGAATATAGGTGCGCCCGACTTTCCAGAAGGAGGGGAGGGAGGAGGAGAGGAAAGCCGGGCGCGAAAGTGTGTTAGGATTATGTTAGTATAGGTGCGAAGTACCTAGGGGTCAAACGATTCCATGCATTATGCGAGAATCGACTCCACGGTTTTCCGCACGCCCTCTTCTAAAGAATGGAAAGGAGCATCATATCCGGTATTCCGGAGTTTCGCCATATCTGCTTCTGTAAAGTACTGATATTTGCCCTGAAGCTGTTCCGGCATATCGATAAATTCAATCCTGGGTTCCCGATCCAAGGCGCTGAACACTGCAGTGACCAGATCCAGCCAACTGCGGGCCTGTCCTGTCCCACAATTGAACAGTCCTGATGGCGAATCAGATTCCGCTAACCATAAGGTTAGATCCACCGCATCCTGTACAAACACAAAATCGCGCAGTTGTTTGCCATCTTCATAATCCGGCCGGTGACTTCGGAAGAGTTTTACCGATCCCTCTGCAAGAATCTGTTCAGTTGCTTTATGCACAACAGAGCGCATATCGTCTTTGTGCTGCTCGTAGGGCCCATACACATTAAAATATTTGAGACCGGCAATGTGATCAAAGAGTCCGTTTTTCAGCGCCCAAAGATCAAACATGTGTTTGGAATATCCGTACATGTTTAAGGGTTCGAGTTCCGGAGTACCTTCATCCTCATCACAATAGCCTTTAGATCCATCGCCGTAGGTGGCGGCACTGGATGCATACACAAAGCGGATATCGTGCTGAAGACACCACTCACACAGATCACGACTGTAGCGGTAATTGTTGTCGATCAGGTAATCGGCATCCCGTTCTGTGGTGGCGGAACAGGCTCCCAAATGAATAACGGACTGAATCTGACCCGGATCCACTTCACCCAGAATGGCCTGACGTAGCATATCCGGATCCCAGATATCCTCGTAGAATAAGCCGCGGAGATTTTTCCATTTCTCGGTTTTACCTAATTCATCGACCAGAAGCAGGTTGTTCAGGCCCCGTCGGTTTAATTCGGCAACCAGATTACGGCCGATAAATCCTGCGGCCCCGGTAATAATCGTACTGAAATCGTTCATGGCGTTGTATTTGCCGATCGAATAACGTTGAAACAAGGAAAAGGCTGAGTTGTTTTTAAAGATATGTGTGGTCGTTTTTCTCTAAGCGCGGATGTGAAAGAAATTGAACAAATCCTGGAGGGATTGCAGGTCGATGAGCGTGTTCAGCCCCGGGTGAATATCTCACCGGGACAGGCGGTGATGGCCGTGGTGGCCGATCCACAGCCGCGCTGTGAGTTTTTTCAGTGGGGTCTCATTCCTCCCTGGGCCAAAGAACCCGCAAAGGGAATTATCAACGCCCGTGCAGAAACTTTATCTGAAAAAGCGGCATTCAAGCAGGCCTACCGACGGAAACGTTGTGCCATTCCCGCCGATGGCTGGTATGAGTGGAAGGGTGTGACTTCCGGAAAAAAGCAGCCTTGGCGTTTCTGCCGTAAAGACCGCAACGTTTTTGCTATGGCTGGTTTATGGGAAGAATGGCATGACAAAGAAGGCGGCTATTTGCTGACGGTTACCATTATCACGACCCGTCCTAATCAGTTGGCTCGGAAAATTCATCACCGCATGCCTGCCTTGTTGCGGGAAGAGGATGTGCTGCCCTGGCTGAGTCCAGTCGCCGAGAGCCGGGATCTGTCCCACATATTGGAACCGGTGGCTGGGGATGAGTGGGACCTCTACAAAGTAAACCCCGCTCTGAATCGGAGCGGGGTGGAAAATCCGGAATGGGTCCAGGAATGGACCCCTCCTCCGGAATTCAAACAGCCTGAACTGTTTTAATCAGGTATCAGATTCAAGCAATTTGCTGATCTGTGGCAGAGCTTTCATGGGGTGCATCCAGTCTTCACCAACCCCTTTTTCTACCAAAACTTTACCTTCGGCATCCAGCACAACCATGTAGGGAATGCCACGAGCGGCATGTTTGGTCAGTTCAGAACCGCGGGTTTCTGCATGTTTCAATCCGAGCCAAGGCATTTTGCCCCACTGCATGTAATGCTCCATATCTTTTTCGGAGCGGTCGGAAGAAACAAAGATCAGCTCGAACTCAGGATGTTCTTTTTTAGTTTCATTGTAAAATTTCACCAATTCCGGAGTGAACTGTCGGCAGGGAGGACACCAGTGAGCAGAGTAATAGATCGCAATCACTTTTTTATCAGCAAGAGCGTCATCCCCAGCGGCCACCAGTTTGTTGTTATCCAGTTTGACCAGTTTGCCTTTCAGGCTGTCGGTCAATTCTTCTGCGAAGAGGCTGCTGCTCAGCGCACATGCAGCAAGAAGCGAGAGAAGTGTTTTCATGAGTTATCCAAGTTCAGGTTCTTCAAGTAGTCGGAACTGAGCCCAGCTTCTTACAGAGTTCAGTGGAACTCAACCCCTAAATGACCTACAGAGGCTGTTGAAGTGGGATTCCCACTTTGCGGGGATAGCGTCCCGGACAGGGTTTTTGTTTGCGGAAACGAAGCAGAATTCCCCCACCGGGCTGTGGGCGTTCCTCTTGAAGGCGTAAGCCCAAGACCTCAATCGCCCGGCGGGCTTCTTTTAATTCTACCGGAGCTTGTTCCCCTTTCATCGCCAAGACGTGGCCTTTTAATCGGCACAGAGGGGCAACGTATTCCAAAAGCACCGGCAAACGGGCAACGGCCCGGGCACATACCACATGAAATTGTTCCCGGAAGGCATCATCTTTGCCTAGGATCTCGGCTCGTGCCGAAGAAACAGCCACATTCTGAAGATCAAGTTCTGCCGCAGTCTCCTCCAAAAATCGTGCTTTTTTCCCTACGGAATCCACCAGCATCCAGCGCATATCCGGGCGGCAGATGGCCAAAGGAATCCCGGGAAGACCTCCGCCACTCCCTAAATCCAGCGCCTGTTGTCCTTCATCCTGCTTAAGATCTTTGAGCAACAGGAGACTGTCAAAGATATGTCGGATCCAGGCAGAATCCCAATCCCGAACCGCAGTCAGATTCAAATGACGGTTCACTTCCAGCATTCGCTCTACATAGGCGCTGAGTTTCTCCAATTGATCGGGTGAAACAGAGATCTCTTCCTGTTTGAGAGCACTGAGAAAAGTTTCGGGAATATCCATGCGCCGCTTATAGTCGAAATTGACAGGCAAATCGAAATCCAAATGGATTCAGAGTCTTAGATGCAAAACACTCCACCCGGATAGGATGGAGTGCTGTTGTTGTGGAGTGGAAAAGAGACTTAGGGAGCCTGAATTTCGTTCTGGAAACCATTGGGAATATCGACTTCCAGATTCTTTAATAGCACCTGATCATTTGGATCCGTCAGGGTGACCACGAGGCTGACCTTGCCCGATCCGGCATCATAGGTGAAGTGTTCCCGGGTATAGACTCCTGCATTTCCAACCTCTCCAAAGAGAATCGCCTGAGCGTTTTCCTGCTTCACTTTGGTGCCGGGAATCAGGTTTTCGATGGTAAGAATCACTTTGTATTTGGTGAGGCCACTGGGAGCAGTGATCAGCGAGAATTCTGCTCCTTTATTGTCTGCAGGGCTTTCTTCTTCGGGTGGAGCAACGACTTCTTCGTCACCGCCGAGGTCGACTCCACCGCCACCTCCGCCACCGCCACCACCACCATTACCACCACCACCGCCGCCGCCATTGCAGCCTGAAGCGATGAGGAGGAGAGCGAAGAGGCTGATCTGGCTGATCAGAGTGAAGAGGCTGTTCTGTTTCTGTGTGTTGTTGGTATTCATGATCTGTTCCTGTGTGTTGTTCGTTGTGTGCGTGATCCCCGTGGGATACCTGCTGTTGGAAAGGGGCAGGGAAGAGTTACAGGCTTTGTGATTTTTTTTATGGTTTTTGAAAATAACGGGGAATCACGCCCCATCCTATAAGGGCAGCCACGATGAAGAGTCCCAGCGTGCTGGGTTCTGGAATTGCGCTGACGTTATCTCCCAGAAACTGACCCGCACCACTACTGGGCAGATCAAAGGCCGTGCTGCTACCGTCAGCCGGGTCGTAACTGGTACCCAGAGATTGAAGCAGTTCCTCAGTCAGGGCAGGATTGGGACGGTTGAAGCGTACATAATCCAGATCCACAATCAGATCCGGATTCATACCCGGTCCATCCAAAACCGAATAATTGTGATGAAACTGGTCGGGATGACTGCCCCCATTCCAGTACTCATCGCCAATGTTATTCCAGTCGGTGTAAGCGGTTACTCCGACTTGCAGGGTTTCTCCAAGCTCGGGAAGTTGATGCGATGCATTCGGATAGCGGTTTTCTACGATCCAATTTCCGCCTGGATGTCTGCGCATGACCACCACGGTATTTCCCACCCGCACCAGTTGTAATTCTACGCTGTTACTGTCTGGAACCCCTGAATTGTCGTAATAGAGCGTCGAATCTCCATGTACGGTTGTTTTCACCTCATATTGCCAAGTACCCGGATTGCCGGCACTGCCATAGGAAAGGAACACATAGTTATCCGTTCCAGGTTGCCAGTCACTGCCATGATTCTCGGGCGGCCAGACGGCTTCCGGAGTATAGGGACTTGGAGCGGCGGAATGGATATCCCGTGGGTTATGAATAAATAAACCTGCCAGACTGAAGAGTCGATTCGGTGGAGCTTCCATATCTGAGCGGCTGCCAACTTCCATTCGAGTGGTGACAATAAAGTCTCCAGTGACGTTCTTATGAACCAATACTCCCCGTAAATCATCAAACCAGGCACTGGTATGCGGCATCAGTCGCATATGTCCTGGACGGGATTCATTGACGTCCCAGACTTCCAATTGATCGGCATTCCAGCCCTCGACATCATTCAGCCTCAGCCAGTCGGCTTTGCTGGAACTATGATTGAATTCATCACTGAGATGACTCAAATCGTCGGCGACAAGGGCCAGCTGCAGCTTACAGATGACCAAACTTAGGTAAATGAGATGTTTCATGCGTTCTCCAAGGGTTAGGCTTATCGCGCTATTGGAGAACGCAGGCTCCGGGTTACAACCTGGAGAGACGTTTAGGGTGAATTTCTATCTGTAGGCCCTTCGTCTACCTTCCGCCATTCCAGTCGATCAAAGCGGGCAGAGCCATCCCACACGCCAATGCCAAATCGTAAGGTATCGGGAAGTCTCCAGATCGGAGGAAAGCTTAGTTCGCGGTTGTCGAGTTCCAAGCGCTGCCGCATTTCTCCGTTGACCCGTACGGATATCGAGTCCCTGCGAACACTTAAGAGCACATTCACCGGAGTTCCATTATGATATTGAATGGGAAAGGAACGTCCGGAGGTACGCAAATCCTGGCCATCCACATTTTGAAAGCCTCCGATCCCTCTTCGCCAGGCATCCAACTCCAGTGCACAGGGTCCGGCGGCGGTTGGGAAGAACAGGGGAAGAGAATCCTGCCCTTCCAAACGGGTGGACACCAGTACCAGGTCATAGGAATCGCCTGGATCAATTGGAAATTCGATCCAAGCCTGTGCATCTTCTCCCTGCTGACAGTGCAAGGTGTGTTCGTCAAAGTGCCAGGCTCCGCGTTTGCGGCTTTCGGCAAATTGTTCATTGAGCAGTGCCAGCACATCCAGTTTGCCTGCTACAGGCTCGGCAAAGCCCTGCTGCATATGGGGGGAGGTCTCAGGAAGCGGAGTGGGCGTAGCTTCCGGAGGAATCGGGGTAGGAAAGGGTGTAGGAGGAGCAAGAGGAGTGGCTGTCGGCTGAACAACGACAGGAATGGTTTCGGGCCGGGGAGTCGCTGTAGCTTCAGGCAGGGTTGTCGGGATCGGGGTAGGGGAGGCTTCCGTAGCGGAATCTTCCCTAAGAGGTGTCAGATTATAAATTACGTTCCGAAAAGCGGGGAAGCGTCTCCAGGACTCAAAGCTCAGGGCGGCAAGACCACTGAGCAGAAACAAAGCCAAAGCGGGATTCCGTTTTTGTTTCTCTGTTAAATCCGCCAACAGCTCAGCACAGTTGCTGTAACGGTCCGAGGGTTTTTCCTGAAGACAACGTCGTACGACCCGGTCGAGATGGCGCTGCGGCAGAGGAGAAAACACGCCTTGTGGTCTGCGGCCACAGAGCATTTCATAGAGGATCACACCGAGACTGTAGATATCTGAACGGGCATCAAGTTTCTCCCCCAGTTTCTGTTCCGGAGACATGTAGGCCTCGGTGCCGGCGGTGGTTCCACTCAGGGTCAGGGTCATGAGGGCTTCAGAGCGTTCGAGCGAAGCGAGGCCAAAATCGCCAACTTTTAAAATTCCTTCGGAATTAAACAGAATATTGGAGGGTTTTAAATCCCGGTGTAAAACTCCTTGAGCATGGGCATGGGCTACCGCATCCACGATACAGGTGAAGGCTTGCAGCGCTTCCTCTCTGGGCAGGGCTCCCTGTGCCAGCCGCTCGGAAAGATCCCCAGCATCCATATACTCTAAAATCAGGCATGGATGTTGATCCTGATCAAAGCGGAAATCATGTACCCGGACAATGCAGGGGTGATCCAGTTTGGCCAGCACATGTCCTTCGCGGGCCAAGCGCTCTGCCTCCAGCGAATCATCCGAGCTGCCGCGCAATACTTTCAGAGCTACTGCTCTGTCCAGACGTTCATTTCGGCCGAGGAAGACCACTCCCATGCCGCCCCCGCCCAGTTTACGATCAACAGAATAGCCCTCGAGTTCCGGAATGATTTCATCAAATTCGATATCCCCCGAAGCTCCTCCGAGTCCGGCAGCAAACAGGTTTTTCAGATCATCGGATTCTTGGGCCATACCGGTTTCAAGGAAAGATCAGATTAAGAAACGGCTGCCAGCAGGTGGCGCAATTCTGCTTCAACATCCTCATCCGCTGCCAAGGTTTCTGCCACTTCATTTCGCAGGGCTTCCCCAAAACGTTTCCGCACCCGGTGCAGGGCTACCTTGGCTGCGCCTGTGGATAGATCCAGTTCTGTGGCCAAACTGGCCATGCCTCCCTCCGGAAGTTCTCCGGTCAAATACGGACGCAGGGTCAGGAAAAGCTCTCTGCGGTTTTCCTGGGCGTAGCGGGTTTCCAAGCGGTCCAGACTTAACTCCATCACCCGGGAGGCCCATTCGCGGTCAGCAACTTGCGAATGATCGCTTTCACTGCCATCCAGATTTTCGTCGAAAGAAAGGACTTCTACATCCCCACCGCGTTTTTTGGCTCCTGCTTTACTCCATTGATCCTGGAGATGACGGCGGAAAGCGGTGGCGAGGAAGGTACGTAATTTACCGCGATTCGGGTCGGCGCGGGCAAAGAGGTCCTTTTCCAGTACCTGGATGAAGAAGCCCTGCGCCATGTCATCGGCATCATGGGGACTGCAACCAAGACGGATGGCGAAATTACGCAAGGCAGGCCAGTAGCGTTCACAAAGTTCACTCATGGCTACATCCGCTTCGGGCCCTTTCTCTCTGGCAGAAAGGACCAGACTCCAGCGGGTGGTTTGAAATTTTTGAGGAGATGGATTCGTCATGACGTATTCGGGGTTGAAGCCATGTTAGTCAGCGACACTGCTTTGTACAGGCATCGATTGAGGATTCTTATGGCTGATCAAGGGAGGGGAATCGGTCCGGAGCTGTATTTTGCTTGCCATCTGGACGTAGAAGGGGAGGTTGGGGATATGAGCGAAGCTTCAGAAACGGTCGTAGTTCTTGGCGCCTCCCGGAATCCGGAGCGTTATTCCCACAAAGCTGTGGTCGCGTTGCAGGAGCAGGGTCACCGGGTCCTGCCTCTGCATCCCGCCGGGGGAGAACTCCTGGGGCTGCCGGTGCTGAGCTCCCTGGAGGAGCTGGATGAAGCGGTGGACAGCATTTCCATGTATGTGCGTGCATCCCTGTCAGATGAACTCGAGGAGGCTATTCTTGCTTTGAAGCCCCGGCGGGTGATCTTTAATCCCGGAGCAGAAAATCCCTCATTGGCTGAAAAGCTGAAGGCTGCAGGGATCGAAACCGAAGAACATTGCACCTTGGTGATGCTGGCTACCGGTCAGTTCTGATCTTACTGTGGTCGTTCGAGGATAAAGCCGCGGACCTTCCGGCTGCCTTCCGCCTGGGTATCGGAAATTCGATTTCCCTGAGCAATGGTGATTGCCGGCTCAGACTGCTCTTTTGAACTGAACGAAAAACGGATGCCTTTGATGGCTTTCATCTCTGTGCCATCGATCCATTTTCTCTTTTTCGGTTCAACTTCATAGGCTCCGATCCACACGCGATGATGTCCTTTTAGAGGAACAACCGCTTCAAATTCTTCCAGTGAATTTACGATAAACAGGTGTCCGCCCATCTGCTCGGCAAGGGCTTTGGCTTCGTGCCAGCTGCAGATCTTCTGCACAAAGACATAACTCTTTCCTCCAAACTGGAGCACCTTGTTCTCCACCGGTTTTTGCCCTTCTTCAGCGCCCTGTGTTGTTTCGCGAAGGGTCACCGCTCTGCCCATGGCACGTTGCTCCTCAGCTTCCTGTTTTACTGCTTTGGCTTCTTCAATCCGCCCGGCACGCGTTAAGGTGATGACTTCCGCATCCAGACGTTGAAGATAGGCTTCTTTCAGAGCCACATTCCGCTGGTTCCAGGCTTCGCTGCGCTGATCCCAGGCCCGGGCATAGGCCTGTCGAAGTTCTGATAGGTAGGGATCCCGGTTGATAAGGTGACGGGGCATGGGCTGGGGCGAGGTTTTCACCCGTGCGATCTGTTGGTCGATGTGCAACAGGGCATCCAGATTTCCCTCCTGCTGGAAGCCTTGTTTCTGCTGCTCCAGTACCTGTAGATATTTTTGCTGAAGGCTTTCCTGTTCCTGTTCCACTTGTTCCTGGCTCTGCAAGAGCCGGGCCTGATAGGCCTGACGGAGTTCATCCAGTTGTTCTGCTCGGAGCGAACACAGGAAGGAGAGTAGACAGAAGAACGAAACAGGAAGTCTCATAACAGGACTTTCCTAGCAAAATTGTTAACAAAAGTCAAAATGAGCGCGAATGGCTCATGACTTCTGATTCACTTCGTGGCTGTCTTTGCGCACTTGAAGCAGATGCCAGCCCAAACCCAGGGCGATCAGGCCCAGACCGCTACACCAGATCTGCCAGGGTACCATAAAAGCAAGAAAGGCACAGGAGGCGAGTCCGCCATAGCTGAAAATACGCGGATAGAGCCGCTGCTCACCTTTGAGTTGCAGTGCGCAGAGATTAGTGATGCTGTAATAGACTAAAACGGTGAAGGCGGAAAAACTCCAAGCCAGTTTCAGGTTTCCGGGCAGGGCAATCAATGCCACGACCACAGCCATGGTAATTTCCGCTACTTTGGGGCTGCCCCCCTGAACCTTGGCAAAGAAGGCGGGCATATCTCCGCGACGGCCCATGGCCAGCAACACCCGGGACAATCCCAGAATCAGGTTCAGCAGTACACCCAGCATGGCAGTAAGCGCTCCCAAAGACAGGATCTTTGCTGCAGTATGCTGATTCAACTCGTTCAGAATGCCTTCCAGCGGAGCTGCGGTTTCGGTGGTCAGTTCTCCATAGCGTTCCGGACCGACTGCCAAAAGGGCGGAGCTCCCAATCAGAATATACAGGAAGGCGGTGACCGCCATGACCGCAACAATGGCTTTAGGGATGGTTTTGCGAGGATCTTTGACCTCTTCCCCCAATGTGGCTACCCGTCCGTATCCGGTGTAGGCGACAAACATGAGAGCGCAGCCGTAGAGGAAGCCCTCGCGTTTCATGTCACTGAACAAGGGAAACTGGCCTTGTGGTGCTTGCGTGAGTGCGACCCCGGCGAAAATAAACAAAGAGATCAGGGTGGCAGACACAATGATGGTATTGACCAGATTGGTGCGTTTCATTCCGCTGAGCAGTAAAGCTGTGATCACCGCAATAATGATCATGGCCGGGATCTGTACCGGAAGATCCAGACCCAAGGCATTGAGTAAGTAGCCGGAAAAACCCAATGCTGCGGTGGCTGCAGAAGCGGATTTGGCAAACAGGAACATCCAACCACTACAGAACCCTACCCAGGGTTTCAGGAACACATAGCCATACTCATAGGTGCCCCCACTCACCGGATGAGCTGCCGCAAGCTGGGCACTGGACAACGCATTACAGAGTGCAACCAACGCCGCGATGACAATCGCCGGCAATACAGCGCCACCAGCGACCCCGGCAGCAATGCCGATACTCACAAATACACCGGTACCCACCATGGAACCCAGTCCCATGGCCACAGCTCCCGGAAGACCCAATTCACGTTTCAGTTCACCTTGTGTTGCCATGGGCTGGTCTTCTTCTCATCCAAGCACCCTGTCAAGCTGAGGCTTTGTTAGATTGTTGTACTGGGAAGTACCGTCACTCTCTTTCCATGCCGAGGGGAGTTGTGAAAGCTGAGCTTGGGTCTATGAAGGTCTGATGTCCTCCCCCCCTTTATTGCAGCTCTTCCGAGACGCCTTCCGCCGTAACCTGCGGGCAGGCATCGTGCTGCAATGTTTTGCCGGCCTGATTTTGCTGCTCTATTTTGCCGTGCCGGCGGCGGATCCGGTATTTGCTGCGGTGCAGGAGGCGAAGCTTCACTATGGACGCTGGTTTCCTTTCTTCAGTACCGCCTTGTTTGGGGGGATGATTCCCTTGGCCGTGCTCTGGAGCCGGGGAGGGGTTCCGGCAGGTTTCCTGGGAAAACAGATCTTATTCATGTTCTTTTTCTGGGGAATTCAGGGGGTCATTGTGGATGAATTCTACCGCCTGCAAGGGGAGTGGTTCGGCCATGGACGGGATCCAGTGACGCTGTTCAAAAAACTGCTGATCGATCAGGGCCCCTATAACCTGCTCTGGGCCACCCCCTCGACGATTCTTTGTTACACCTGGAAAGATCAGGGTTTCTCTTTTCCAGCTGCCCGAAACGCTCTGGCAGAAGAAAATGTGTTTTTCCGCTATCTCGCCATCCAAATGAGCAGCTGGAGCATCTGGATCCCAGCGGTTTTCATGATCTATTGCCTGCCCTTGGATCTACAGGTGCCCATGCAGAACCTGGTGCTCTGCTTCTTTTCCTTGCTCCTGGCCTTCGTCAGCCGGCTGAAAGGCTGAAGCCTACCTGTAAAGAGTCAGAAGTCAGGAGTCAGAGGTCAGGAGTCAGCCCAGCCAACTACGGGGTCGGAATTTGTAAAAAAAGACGGAGGGCCTCACACAAGAGGTCAGGAGTCAGCTTGCTCTCCACGCAACCGCGAGCAAGCTTAACGCCAACCGCCAACGATCTGATGACCCCTGACCCAATAGTAGGGCTTGCCCTCTACACAACCAC
>DIYK01000032.1:19927-20196 GCA_002429005.1 Verrucomicrobia bacterium UBA6056 | reverse complement strand
TCCAAGGAGTTTCAGGAGCGATTAGATGGGTTTTTGATGGGGCGTAGCCATACGGACAATTATCGGAGTGACCAACGACGAGATCACGGGCAAGCAGAAGCGGAACGTTTGTGGATACAAGGGCTGAGTGTGCTAGGTGTGCAGGAAGGCGAAATCTTGAAGGCCAAGAGTACCCGAATGGAAAAGCAAGCCCTGGCCTGGTTGATGAAGAAACACAGTTCCGTAACCGGAAAATGGATCGCGGAACGAATTCACCTGGGACATCTTTC
>DIYK01000032.1:0-19789 GCA_002429005.1 Verrucomicrobia bacterium UBA6056 | reverse complement strand
GCTGTGCGTATCCGGAAACAACTACTGGAGGAATTGATTGAAGCTTGAAAAATATATAATATCTAGGGCTGACCCTTTTTACGAACCTTGATGGACGAAAAATTTATAGCGCTTCTCCAGAGACTCTCGCCAACACCGACGCCTTGTGTGTTGCGCCCAAAGAATGTGAGTTTCATTGTAGAGATCCAGTTCTTTCTCGAGGTCGAAGAACCACGAAATTTTAGCGAAGGCTCAAGTCAAGTAGCCTTCGCCATAACCTCCGATGGACATAGATTGCTGGTAGATACGAGTGATGACTCTTTTATGATTCTTCAGGAAGAGTTCGGTGATATCGATAAGCTAGGTATCACGCTATCCGACCTCGCTGAGGCAGAGAAGCAAGTACTATGACTTATCTGCTATTGTTACGATTGCTGATAAGCTTTCTCACATTCGCGGCATTGAGTATGACGGGAGTTGCGGCTTCCGCCAATGCAGCTGTATCAAAATCGCTCTACACTGTTGCCCCAAATGACGCAGCTAGGGAGCTAACTGAGGCTGATTACCTCCGACGTATTCAATTGTTGGAAAAGCATTTCGGAACATCCAATGTGCATTCTCTTCAGAAGCATGGAGCACAACCTTCTGGCTTGGCGCAGTACCGGCGTGTGCAAAGGTCAACCTATCCCAATCCGACAACAGGGGCTCCTGGAAACCCAACAAAAGTCGCTAGCAAGTTTCTAACTCACCGTGACCACTATCGGGCTTTGAGGGGGGAGGGTCAGCCCGTGCATGGATGCATTTTACCTTGTTCGGATGTCTGGTAATCGCTCCCCCCAACCCCGTAGACACCCCGCCAGCAGAGCTGGCATGGTGATCTGCTTTTTCTTCACCGCCCCCGGCCGTACTGCGTAAACTTCGTTGTGTATCGAGGGTCACGGTTTCAGTACCCCCCCAGCTCCTCTTAATCCTAATCATACTCATAATCTTAATCTTTTCTGCTTAGTCCTGTGTCCTAGGTGGGGAATAGTATTATATATATAGGCACATGGTCCTGGCAGATACCTGACTGTGGGTGGATGGAATAGATTAAGTAAGAGTATGATTAAGAGTTCGAGGTGGCATCAGGATGTTGCGGGATCCGCTTACCCATCCCCAAAGGTTGTCTCGGCGCTGCTGCGGAAACTTCGTTGAGCCTCAAGAATTCGGGCTTCCGCATCCCGTGGGCCGGCTTGTGTCGGATCCATCAGGCGAATGCCCAACTGCCGGAGCGGAGAGTTTTCCGGGCAGTCGAGTTTCAAGTTCTCCAGATCCTCCAATTCCGGGTCGGCCACCTGACTTTGAATATCCAAGCCCCGGGCCTGTAGCTCGTTGAGACCCAGCATGCCCTGTTCTCCCTCGACCCCGGGCCAGGGGTTCTGGTGCCAGAGCTCCAGCTGTTCCTGCTTCTCGAGATCCCAGTAGAGGTTGAGGCTGGATTCCAGCAGGTTGCTTTCCAGATAGGTCATCTGATCCTGCCAGAGTGGAACCCCCTTGCTGACCACGACGTTCTGCTGGAAGAGGGCGCCTCTGAGTGGCTGTGCGATGAGGCCATGGCCTTCTTCGCGGGCCAGTTCCAACATCTCCCGGCTGCCGAGAGCAAAGAGATTGTGGCGGTACACATTCTGACGACCCCAATGCTCGAACAGGGCGCGGCCGTTGACCCGCAGCACCACATTTTGTTCCACCCGGATACAGGCACTGCCTTCGTCGAGGTAGATGCCATTGCCGCCATAGTGACTGCTTTGCACGTCGTGAATGACATTTCCTTTGATCAGCGTGCCGGGTAGGCAACCCAAGGTGTAAATGCCACCCAGGTCCGACATGATGCCCAGACCGAGGTGATGAATGTAGTTGTTGAGGATGAGGTTCTCTTTGGCAATGTTCTCATCGTAATCCCACTGCCAGCCTATGGAGATGGCGGAGTAGGGCTGGTAGGCAATTTCATTGTGTTCGATGCGGTTGCGTCCGCTGTGCAGGACGGCAATGCCCGCGGCGCTGCTGTAAATACGTCCGCTGCGCAGGATCCGGTTGTCCGCAATCGCGATGTGATGGGTGCGCTCTGCCTCGGGGCCCCGGGCATCGGCGCCATCGACTTTGAAGCCTCCGCTGCCCATGCCCTCGAGCTGGTTGTCCTGGAAGCGCAGATGCGAACAGCCGAAGCGCACATCCACCCCGTAAAACCCGATGGCCTGCAGACTGCATTGGCTCAGCGAGCAGTCTTTGGCCTGCTGGAAACTCAGGGCTCCGGGCAGGTCATGTGCAATCTGCGGAACGGCCGCCAGTTTGACATCCTTGGGCCAGGGGGTCTGGCGGAAGCACTCATGCACGGTGTCGTGAAAGTGGCGGAAGGAGTGTTTCGGCCGCCAGCTGGAGGCCGGGCTCCCCGGATCCCACCAGAGCCCCCAGCCTTCAGAGGGCGCAAAATCCGTATTCACAAAACGCAGGCCGGAGAGATGCACGTTCCGTACCGGCGTTCCGTCTTCGCCATGCACCCGCAACAGCTGCAGCAGATGAGGAATACGAATGCTGCAGTTCTCCAGAGTCTCCCCGCTTTTCGGCATATAGTACAGCCGGGCTTCTTCCGGGTCGAAATACCATTCCCCCGGCTCGCTCATGGCTTCGAACACATTTTCCAGGTAATAGCGGGCGCAAGGGCTGCTGCCCATCCAGCCTTTGTTTTTCAGCGTGAAAATGCTGAAGTGACTGCTGGTCGCCAGGCGCTGTTCCGGATCGAAGTGTTCGATGGGCATCCGTTCCTCGACCCAGAGGTGGTTGACCACGGCATCGATCCGGTTCGGGTGCCGCCAGGTGGGATCAAAATCTCCCTCGGCGCAGATGAAACGGCGGCTGCCGTCAAACAATTCGAATTCCTCTCCCAGATCGGGCACATCTTCAATCACCATCCAGCCTTCTTTCGGATAGCGACTGCGGGGACGCACCTCGTCGTTCACTGTGAGGCTGCGCGGATTTTTGAGAAACTCCGCATACAGGGATACATCGGCTACCCAGACCGGGTTTCCGTTCAGCTCCTGTTCTTCCCAGCTGCGAATGTGGACGGATCCATCGAGAATGGGTTCTTCCCCGGGATACGCTTCGATGCGCACATTGTCATGATCGGGGTCAATGGTCATGGGGGTTAACAGTTCATAGCGTCCGCCCCGTACCTGAATGGTGATACTGCCTGTGTGCAGATTCTGTTCGCGCAGGCGGCGGGCCATTTCCAATGCCTGGGGAATCGAGGGCAGGGGACCGTCTTTGCCGTCCGGAGTGATGTCGGGGTGGATTCCGTTCCAGCTGCGCTGGCCGAAGGGGGCAACGTAAAGAATCATGGTCAGAGGTCTCCTGAGAGAGGTGGGGTGTGCAAACGCGGAAAAATAGTCTGAAGACTCCCCCGGCAGCAAGAAACAATCTACGCATTGTTGCGAAGATTCAGTTTACTGTCACATCGGCCAGCGGATCTCAGGCATGGAGCCGGGAAAAGAGACTGGACCGTCTAGATCCAATGCCGTACAACGGGAATGATGTTCTATTCGGTTCTTTCTTGCCTGCTGCCGCGATGAGCGGCGCCGTTACCATTCGAGGCATCGCCGAGGCGACGGGCTATTCCCGCTCCACGGTCTCTGCAGCCCTGCGGGGGCGCAGGGATATTGCGCTCAAAACCCGGGAACACATTTGCAGCGTGGCCGCGGAATTGGGTTATGTTCAGGATCCGGAACTGCAGCGGCTGATGACGCATCTTCGCAAGGGGAAGTCCTCCAGCAACCGCATTCCGCTGGCCTTGCTGGTGGCGTATTCCCCGGGGAAATCCTGGGAACAGGCCCCCTGGAACGAAAGCCTATGGCAGGGTGTTCAGGAGCGTTGTCACCGTTTGGGGTTTTCCGTGGAGGTCTTGAATCAGGAAAAAGTGCAGCAGCGCGGCAAAGAGCTCCCTGTGGTCTTGAAGGCCAGGGGGGTGCAGGGTGTGATTCTCGATGGGAGCTTTGACCCCGATATGGCTCAGGAGGCCTGGATGGATGCCTTTTCCGGGGTCCGTGTGGGCACACATCCCTGGAAGAGCCGTTTTCATTCGGCCTGTCCGGATTACATGTATAATGTGCAGTTGGCTCTGGATCGTCTACTGCAGGCGGGCTTCCGCCGTCCGGGACTGGCCCTGATGTCGGTGCATCAGGAACGCAGCGATGACATGTTTCTGGCTGGCTATTTATCCTGGTGGGCCCGGCACACCGAGCTGGGAGCGCCGCTGCAGACCTTGGAATATGCCGGGGAAGGGGAAGGCGCCTTTCGCAGCTGGCTGCGGGATCAGACTCCGGATGTGGTGCTGGTCTCGGATCATAACGTGGGCAAGTGGTTGCCGGAGGGCCTGCGTCCGGTGCATCTCAACCTGGCTGAGGATGTGCAGGGCTGGTGGGGGATAGATCAGGGCCGGGAGCGCATTGGCGAGGCCGCAGTGGATATTCTTTCGGCCCAGTTTCTGCGGGGAGAGAAAGGTTTTCCTGAGCATCCCCGCTCCATAATGGTGCGGGGGGACTGGGTGGGCCCGACCTAAGGTTGTCCTTTTCTAGACTGTCTAGGAAGCCCGGGAGTTTTTGGGCTCAGCATGCCTGCCGTTCATGGGCATGATGGGGGAAAGCCTTTTTTTCGTTTACCGGAGAGACCCCATGAAAGCATTCGCGATTTTTCCCCTTCTCAGCACGCTTCTGATTTCAGTACAGGGAGCCATTCTTTTGGAGGAGGGTTTCTCTGGACTGGCCAACGGTACGGCTCTGAACGGAAGCTCCGGTTGGACGGCCAGTTCCGCTATGGAAGTGGTGGATTACAGCTGGAGCAGCTGGAGCAACTACAGCAGCATTGCGGACAAAGCGGTACGCAATGATTCCACCGGGCCCGGTCGTCAGGCCTCCAAAGCCCTGTCTGGCAGTATCAGCGCAGGAAGCGGGGAGACCGTGTACATGAGCCTGACCTTCAATGGAGATGATGCCAATGCAGGCTGGTTCAATTTCATGCTGCGGAACAGCAGCAGTGGTACCACCAGTTCGGATGTGAACAATGCCTTCGCCCAGTACAATGGCTCCTCCTTTGACATTCTGAACAGCAATTTCGGGAACAACACGGATACCGATCGGGATGGGGATTTTCTGATTGTGGCGGCCATGACCTTTGGCGCCGGAGCGAACGGGGCTCTGGGTCAGCTATCGGTGTTCGCGCCGGGAGAAGATGCCTCCGCCGTGTACTCCGGCTTCGAAAGCAGCGCCAACTCGGAAATTTCCGGTAACGTCGATCAGTTTCTCGGCCGCCTCAACGATTTCACGACCTTTGGCAATGTGCGCGTGGGCACCAGTCTGAGTGAAGTCGGGGTGATTCCTGAGCCCAGTACGGCCGCGTTACTGGGCCTGGCCGCGCTGATGCTCAGCCTGCGGCTGCGTCGCCAGCGTTGAATGGGAATCCCGGATTTTACAAATACTAGTAAATACTTCTTGTCTCTTCCTCTCGGAAACCAAAGACTTCGCGGCCATCCTGAACCGGAGTCTGCGATGAAGAAGCTGCATGAAGAGATCTTTAGCTACCTGTGCGAACAGAGTGCCGCCCTGCTACGGCGGGTCTATCCCGGAAATCAGAGCCCCCGTTTCTTTGCCGGTCCCTGCATTGACGACAGCGCGCACATGGATGTGCTGCATTTGCTGGGGCTCCTGCGGGAACTCGGCGTCACGGAGTTGAACGGACAGGATACGGAGTGTCTGCAGCTGGAGATTCTTCGTCGGGTGAAGGGCAAAAAGGTTAACACCTTCTACTCCTTCCGACTGGCGGAAACCCTGCTGCAACGGGGAAGCTGGGAAGAGAATCCTTTGCTGGCTCCGCTCTCGGAGACGGAACGGAAGGAAATCTTCGAAGCGGTGGATTCAACGGAAATTTTTCAGGAAACAGAAGATGGCGGCGCACTGCCTCATCATCCCAACAACTACTGGGGCGTACTCGGCCGTTGTGAAATCGACCGCAAACGTCTGGGCATTCTTGAGGACGAGCGAATTCTCAGGACCTGTATCACCCGCTTAGAGGATCTGTTGTTCAGCAATGCCCTGGGTTTTCTGGACGACTCCCACGAAGGTTGCGGCCGCTACGATATTTATTCTTTCGACATTCATCTCTTTGTGGAACCGCTGTTCGAGTATCTGGATGCCGACAAGCTGAAAGGCAACCTGCAGCGGCATACGGAGCTGATGGAACGGCTGATTCATGAAAATGGAGCTTCTGCCGTGTGGGGCCGAAGTACCGGTTCGCTGAGTGTGCTCATGGCCATGGAGTGGATGGCTATGGCGCTGGAACGGGATCTGGCTAGTGACCGTGCCCGCAGTTTGGGACTAATTGCGCATTCTTTTCACGCCTTTCAGGGCTGGTTTGATGAGGGGCTGGTCACGGCACATCGTCACCGTTCTCCGTTTCATTACCGGGGGACGCACCGCTATCTGCAACTGAGTTCCGATCTGCTGATCAAACTGGCGTATGTGGTTTCCGCGTTACGCAGCTGCCCGGATCAGGAACTGCAGGCGGAGACGGATCCAGAGCGCCTTTTCCCTGCTCAGGATCATTGGCAGCCTTTTGATGACCGCCCTTGTGGCGTGTGGACGTACCGGGACCGGGATGTCTCGTTCCAACTTCCGCTGAGTACGGCTGGAGGCTGGGGAGGACACGACTACGCTCCCTTTCCCGCTGCCCCGGGGCTCTTGGAAGGCCCGGTGCAGGAAAGCTGGCCCAGTGGGCTGCCGAGGATCTTTTACCAGGGCAACACCTGGCTTCCCATTCAGATTCCAGATTCGGTAGAACATTCTGCCGGTCGTCTTCTGCTCCGTTGGAGTAAGTTGGATGTGCTGGGAGAAGGTGAAGACAGGCTGCCCGCAGATCTGAGCATGCAGTACCGGGTTCAGGAGGGCTGGATCGAATTGGAGCTGAAGCTTCAGTTGGAGCAAGCTGTAGAGGCCGTGGCCTGGCAACTGCCGGAAACGGAGCGAAGTTTACAGGTGGATTGCGAAAGTCAGCCTGAAGCCATCTTTCGCCGCATTCCTGTGGACGGAATCAAAGAGTGGCGCAGTTTCTGGGGACCGTTGAAACAGCTGAGTCAGTGGGAGCTTCAGGATGTACAGCAGCTTAGCTACCGTCTTCGTTTCCGCCCGCAGTTGCGGGTTCGGCAGCTGCCGGGGGATCATGACTACAACCGCGCCCTGTTCGGTGCCATGGATCCGGAGCAGGTCCTGGTGGAAGCCCGCTCTCAGGGACGCCCGATCACCGAGATGGATCCGCAGATTATGAGTGCAGGCTGTGATCTGTTGCATGTGGGCTGGCCGGAGCATTGGTTCAGCAGCCACAATCAGGATCCGGAAGAATTTGAAACCCGGCTCTATGAGTTTATCGCTGCGCTGGAAAAGGTGCCTGCGAAAATCGTATGGACCATGCACAACCGGATTCCTCATTCCTGGGATCCTGAACAGGGGCAGCGCTTGTATCAAGCCATGGCCCGGGTGGTGGATGGCGCGATTCATCACTCTGAATGCGGGATGCAGCGCATGCGGGCGGAGTTACCCTTCCGCAAGGATGCCAAACATGTGGTGATTCCCCACGGACATTTCGGGGAGGGCATGCAGGTAGCTGACAGCCGGGAGGCTTTGGAGACCCGCTATGGCCTGAGCCCCTGCCGGATCCGCTGGGGCGTCTTTGGCAGGGCGCAGCCGAATAAACAGATCGATGTGATCCTCGAAGCCTTCCTGGCTTCAGATCGGGAGGATATACAACTGGTAACCGACGCTCAGCCCGAAGACTTTGATCCCTGTGGGGATGAGCGGCTGATTCTGTTGCCACGTGAAGGCTGGCTGATGCGGGATGAAATTGCCAGACGGGCGCATCTTTCCGATGCCATGGTGTCGGCACATTTGCCTGAAAATTACCTCACGACGGGGGTATTCGCAGATGCCGTGGGGGTGGGGCAGCCCATGCTCTGTCCCCGCTGGGATTTTCTTGAGGAAATGATGGGCGATGCTGCCTGGTATCATGAAAACACCCGGGAAAGCCTTACGGCGTGCTTCAATCGTCTGCAGCCGGAGGACATCTCTGCCGCCCGGCTCCATAGCCGGAAACTGCAGGAGACCTACGCCTGGTCACGCCTGGCCGGACGGACTCAGGACTTTTACCGGGAGCTTTCGCCGTCCCGGGGCTGGGCCTGATTTCCCCTTGTCTCAGTTTGAGGCCAGGTTGCCTCTGCTTCGGCCACCTTCATCAGCTTGGAAGTTAAGCGGAACGGTTCCTGCATGTCCGCCTCATCCTGGCGGATCTGCATGCAGGTATCGGCCGTGATCATTGGGTTGGATTCGATGGCATGAGTGCAAAAGTCGATATATTCCTGGATCGACATGCCTCTCATCGGCGGTTCTGGTTCCGATAGATCCGGAAATTTCATGCGGCGCCCTTCCAAGCTTTGCGTAGAAGTTC
The DNA here is from genome assembly GCA_002429005.1 of Verrucomicrobia bacterium UBA6056. Lineage (GTDB taxonomy): Bacteria > Verrucomicrobiota > Kiritimatiellia > SS1-B-03-39 > UBA6053 > UBA6056. Next base: position 11,293 of record DIYK01000032.1, on the reverse strand, counting down.
TTCCAGCTCTACGGAACCGTGGCTGCTTAGAAGAGGCTGTAGAACTTCTTGAAAAGAAAGAGTGTGGATCCGCCCCAGCTCAAGAATGTCGGATAAATCCTTATGTTGTCGTCGTTCGAAATTGTTGTGAAGCGCGGATATTTTCATTGCAAGCAGGTGTCTTAAGCTCGCAACCGGAATGGAAACCCCTGAAGAGAGCTCCGCATAAATCCGTTCGTTCCATAATTCGCGAAGGGTATCGTGCTCCACCTTCAACAGGTCAATCCGAAGAGCTGACCCGGGTTTGTGTATGAAGGTGACATTATGATGACTGATTTGTTCGGTATACCCTTCCGCTCTCATGACGGATCGAACCAGATTCTCGTCAGCGGCAGCCATCATAAAATCAATGTCCTGAGTGGCACGGACCACACCATGTACATTGACGGCATGTCCACCAATGAGCAGGGCCTGGATTCCTTGCTCCTGAATCAGACGACGCATGAGGAGATAACATTGCTCAAGTTCCTTCACACTTCTGACACTAACGACGTGCTTCTGGAGATTCAACTCAGGAAGCTGTTCGCTTTATACGGATCCCATTAGACCTGTTGCATCAGAATGATGAAGCCGCTGAGCATCAAGAGCCCGGAGATCATGCGTTGGAAGATCACCCGGTTCATGTTCCTGGCAACGGCATTGGCACTGAACGAAACGCCCAGGACGACGGCACAGGCGATGCCGGTCTGTTGGAGCAGGGCTGCATCCGCTTCACTTCGGAAGAACAACGCGATGACAAAGCCCGCATTCAACAGCGTCCAGAACAGGGCCAGGGTGGCGCGGAAGCGGTCGCGATCCGGAAGCAGACGCTGGGTATAGGCGACCAGGATGGTGCCTCCGGAGGCAAAGGCTCCGTGAATCAGTCCGGAGATCAGGGCCACCAGCAGGCTGAGGGGCCAGGGGAGGCTGCTGCCTTCTCCCCGTTTCAGCAGATTCATCACGCCTCCCAGAAAGGTCAGCATTCCCAAGAGAAGGAGAATGCCCCGCTCCGGCAGTACATCCACCAACGCCATGCCGATGGGAATGCCGCAAGCGGCTCCCACTAGGAGCAGAGCACAGGTCTTGATATCGCAGTGTTTCCAGTTCTGCAGCACCAGATAGAGGGACTGCAGCATGCCGGCCAGTACGATCACAAACAGGATGCGGCTGAGTTCCCCGGTGCCATAGAGTAAGAGCAAAAAGGGCAGCGCCAGCAGACTGGAACCGAAGGCGGCGATGCCTCCGACAAAATGGCTGACTGCGAGAATGAGGATGGCCAGGAGATCCGGGTTCATGACAGTCCGGCTTCTTTCCAGCCCCGGCGCAGTTCCTCCAGGCCCAGATGTGCGGATACGGCAAAGGGTTGTGCCCGTTTCGGCTCCTTGGACCAGGTCATCTGTTCCAGAGACGCGATGCCCTGATACTGATGAGCTTTCAAGGTGCGGAAAATGCGGGGGTAATCAATGTCTCCCTCCAGGGTGAACTGCTCCTGCAATTCGCCGTTTCTGCACTGACGGATATGCAGGTGGACGATCTGATCGGCATAACATTCCACGAAACGGATGACCGCATCGGCAGATTTTCCGGATCCCAGATAAATCCACTCCGGATCCATGCAGAACTTCATCTCCGGGTTGGCCGCGAGCATGGCACGGATTTCTTTCCAGTCCTCCCACAGCTCCACGTCATGCATATGGAAGCAGGCCTGCATGCCCAGGCGCTCCAGTTCACCAAGCAGGAGCCGGTAGGCCTCACCCTGCCGTGCCAGTTCTTCATCCTCTTTCACCACACAGGGGCCTCCTTCCGGGCCCGACTTCGGGGTCAGGCAGAGATTGACCATGGGCGTGCCCAGGCGTTGCTGAAAGGCCGCCGCCAGAGCCACCAGTTCTTCGAGCCGGGGTTCCCAACCCACCGAAAACAGGTCGGTTCCGCAGACACAGACCCGGGACTGCATGTCAAACTGTTCGTAGAGCCGGGCCAGTTCTTCCACCCCTTCAGGGCTCGAGGCGCCAATCTCCAGGCTGTCTGCCCCGGAGACCTGGCTGATGATAAATTTGCTCAGCAGGTCGTTCTGCAGACCGAAGATACCCATGTAGTAGGTCATGGGAAACGCATTCATGGTAAAGAAACTCATTTAGACTCCTTGGTTGAATCTGAGGGTGACGGCTTCGCCGCGTTCGGCACTTTCGTACATGGCCATTAACACGGAAAAGTTTCGCAGGGCATCCTGTCCTGTCAGGGCGTGGTTCTCTGGTTCACCCGCAACATGCCGGGCAAAGTCCAGCAGCGGTTCCTGACAGTGCCAGTCGGGGTAGGGAGGCTCGGCCTGAATGATTTCCTCCTCCACTTCTCCCAGAGGACCACTGCGGCGGATCTGCATTTCCGGTGTGCCGTGACCCAGACTGTTCCAGGTCATATAGGCGTCCAGCCCGTAAACCCCTTCATGATGGTACTCCGGCCCATGACTGGCAGATGTTCGTTCATAGGCAATCTGGATACGGTTGCCATTGGCCTGTTCCAGCTGCAGGGTGGCAGAGAGGTGAACCTCCACATCCGGAACCACGCCTTCGGGTAGGTCGGCTCCGATGTGCAGCTGTTCCGCCAGGACATTGGAAACCCGGACCGAGACCGGACGGAACAGTTCCATCCACACAGCCACATCGTAGGGGCCCATGTCCATGAGGCGCCCTCCTCCCGCTTTGGCTTTTTCGACTGACCACCAAATACCGCGGCTGCGTCCCTCAATGCCCCGGCGCAGGCGGCTGTCGCGATGAATCCACTCCACCCGGAAGATCCGCCCCAGAGCATCTGCAGCCACGAGATCGCAGGCCTTTCGATGGAGCTCCCAGCTGGCATGGCGATGACTGCAACAGCCGATCTCCAGGCCGCATTCCTCTGCCACGGCGACCATCTCCTCCGCCTCTGCACGATTCAGGGCAAAGGGTTTTTCACAGAGCACATGTCGACCGGCCCGCAAGGCTCTTAGGGTTTCCGGGTGATGCAGCCAGGGAGGGGTGCAGTTGATGGCAATATCCTGTTCCTGTGCCGGCGTTGCCAACATTTCTTCGCTCGAGGCATATAGCCTGGCTTCGGGATAGTGTTGCTTAAATGTCCGAAGGGCTTCGGGATTCGGGTCTGCCACATGCAGTTCGGCTCCTCCGGGTAGGCGGTGAACGCCTCCGGCGTGACAATCGGCAATAATACCGGCTCCGATCAAATAGACGCGTTGGGTCATGCTGGGCTCCTGGGTTCTGTTGTTGAGTGTTTTCATACCCCAGAAGGGAAGGGGTGGTCTATTGACGGAACGAACCTGTTCTTCCACAATACGAACCTATGAACTATTTTCAGGATTTGCGGGTGTTCCGCTTCAATCATGCCCCGGATTATGATCAGGTGGTGGACCATTCCATGCAGACCTACGCCCTGAATTATGTTCGGGAGGGGCGGATTTATTTTGGAATACGTCATGAAAACAGGGTGGAACTGAAAGCACCTGCCCTGTTTTGGACCTGGCCGGGTCCCTGGTGGCAATATGGAGCGATGCCGGGGAGTCGCTGGGATCATGCCTTTATTTCCTGGAAAGGAGAGCGTACGCAACGCTTCATCAAAACGAACCTCTTTCCCATGCCGAAATCCGGGCGGAGTTTTTTGCATCTGAGTGATCCCCTGGGTTTTGAAGGGGAGTTTTTTGCCCTGCTCAGCCTGCTCAAAGAACGGGAGCCGGATGATCCGCGGGTGGTAAACCGTTTGGAAGGGCTGTTACTCCTCCTGCATCAGCAGCCCCCTCGCCCGCCAGCTCTCCGTGGGGTGGCCGCTCGTATTCACCAACTCATGGATGCTGTGGACGCCGCTCCCGAGGCGGACTGGGATTTTGCTGCGGAGGCAGAACGCTTGGGCTGTAGTCCCGCCTATCTTCGCCGGGTGTGGAAGGCCCGCCACGGTTGCAGTCCGGTGGAAACGCTGCAGCGCAAACGGATGAATCTGGCCGCCCTGCTGCTCAGACAGAACGAATTGTCCGTGGACCAGGTCCTGCGGGAAGTGGGTTACGAACACGCTGGGTATTTTTACCGACTCTTTCGGGAGCACTACGGCATGGCACCGGGGCAGTACGCACGCGAATTCCAGACTCCGGGTTAAGATAGCCCTTGTTGGCGGTAGCGGGCCGGGGGGCAACCGGTGGCGTTACGAAAGGCTTTGCTGAAATGAAACCGATCCGCATAGCCACAGTGTTCTGCGATTTCCTCGAGGCTGTCATGTGAACTGCGCAGGCGTTGTGCTGCCAGGCGCAGGCGGCAACCGGAGAGAAACTCGCGGGGACTCTGATGAAAACGCTGCTGGAAGATACGGCGGATCTGTCGCTCACTCAGGCCACAGCCTTTGGCCGCTTCGGATAAGGAGGGGATGCTGCCCGGAGCCTCTTCCATTTGTACAATCAATTCCTGAATCCCGGGAGGCAGCGCCTGCAGTTCCGGGAGAGGCAGTTGGCTGAGCACAGAGCTGAGCAGTGCCCGGGCATAGCTGTAGGTTGCCAGGTATTGCTGCTGTTGATGGGCATGGATCAGCTGCGATAACAACTCCTGCTGGAAGGGCGCTGCATCCAGTTGAAGAGGAAGCGCGATGCTGGAGCGCCATTCCGCGGCCACATCGGCATGAATCCAGCAATGATCGGCCGGGGCATCGTTTTCACAGTGAAAGAGCAGGTGCGAGGGCACCAGCATCAGCTGACCCTCGTTCAGGGGGTAGAGCTGTTCACCAATCCGCAGCCGCCAGCCTGGGCCGCGGTTGCTGTAGAGCCGCCAGAAAGGGCTGAAAACCTGAGGATAATTCCAATCCTTCATGCCCGGCTGGACGCCGACCGCATACACCCGCACTCGGCTGAAGCGCTCCACGGAAGAGCCTTCTGGAAAATTCAGAGCATCCGGACTGTAGGGTGAACTGCTGTCATCAGGGAAAGGATCCATGATGTCCGAAAATGACATAAATTCGTCCGGCAGGTCAATGGCCGAATTTTGAGGTTTCTGGCAGGATGATGTGATGAAGACGCTTGCTACCCGACAGATCCATCTCGATTTCCACAACTCCCCTCATCTGCCTGACATCTGTGGTCAGTTTGACGCGAAGGCTTTCGCCCGCAGCATGAAAGAGGCCCATGTGAACAGTGTGACTGTGTTTGCCCGCTGCATTCATGGCATGGCCTACTACCCGACCCAGTATGGTCAGATGCATCCCTCTCTGCAAGGGCGGGATTTTCTGGGCGAGGCCATCGAAGCTCTGCATGCTGAAGGTATTCGTGCACCGATTTATGTGACCGTGACCTGGGAACAAGGAGTGGCCGAGGCCCATCCGGAATGGCGGCAGGTCCATGAAGATGGCCGTTTTGCCGAGATGTCCACGATGCAGGAAGGCGTACGCCGTCCGGGCAGTCGCTGGCTCTTGAGTGATTTTCTTCATCCGGAGTATCAGGATTACATGGAAGGCTACCTGCGCGAAATCCTGGATCGTTATCCCGTGGATGGTTTCTTTGTGGATATGCTCTTTTACGACCGCTACAATGGCCATACCTCCGGATGGAGTGAGCCCGCCCGGGCCTTCCGCAAGAAAGCCGGTATTTCCGGAAGGGACATGGAGGCCCATCTGCGTTTTGAAGCCCGGGCGCAGGAGGCCACTGCCCGGAAATTTACCTCCATGATTCATGAAATCGCCCCCGAAGCCACCGTGTTTTACAACACGCCGAATGACTTTTTTCTTGAAGCGAATGAAGGCGGCTCCCGCCGGATGCCGTACCAGACCCATGCGGAAATTGAATCCTTGCCCTCCAAACTCTGGGGCTATCAGCACTTCCCGCGTATTGCCCGGGGCATGCAGGCCAGCGGAATCTCCTGGTTGTCCATGACCGGACGCTTTCAGAAAGTGTGGGGGGATTTCGGCGGTATCAAACCACAACCCGCCCTGGAGTATGAATGTTTCCGTGCCCAGGCACTGGGCGGCTGTAACTCGATTGGCGATCAATTGCTCCCTGAGGGCAAGTTAGATGCGGATGCCTATGATCTCATCGGGAAGGTCTATGCCCAGTGTGAAGAAGCGGAACCTTTTTACGAAGGAACGGGGATTGTCCGCGATGCCGGCATTCTCAACCCGCAGTGGCCCGGGGATGATGTGGCCCGTCAGGAGGCCTCTCTGGAGGCGGCGGTGCATTTGATGGCGGATCTGCGTCTGGAGTGCCAGGTGTTGAATGATGAAGCCGACTTTGCTGCATACGCTCTGCTGGTGCTTCCGGATGAGGTGCGGGTTTCAGCATCTCTGGCCGATCGTCTGCTGGCCTATGTGGCTCAGGGCGGGGCTTTGCTGATGAGTCACCGCTCCGGCTGGCAGGGTGAAGCACAGTCTCCCCTTTGGGAAGGACTGGGGCTGAGCGCAGAAGGGGAGGCGGAGATGGCTCCCAGCTACAGCCTGCCCCGTCCTGCTGCTCCGCTGGAAGGAATCTGCAAACAGGAAAAAGTGATCTATGAGCGCGGCTTGAATCTGAAAGCCGGCCCGGGTTGGGAAACCTGGGTGGATCGGGTGGACCCGCATTTCCAACGCAGTGATCTCAAGTACTGCTCTCATTTCCAAACGCCGCCCAGTGGGAAAGCCTCCGCATGGCCGGCGCTACTGCGCAAAGGCCGGGTTCTGATATTTTCGGAACCCATTTTTCTGGAATACCGCAACTGCGCCAATCGATTCGTTAAAGATGCCTTGCGGGCGTCGCTGCGGGAGATCCTTGGGCCTCCGCGTCTGCAGGGGCTGAAAGAGACCGTGGAAGCCTACGTGTTGCGTAAAGGAGAGGATCTGCATCTGACCCTCTTGCATTACATTCCCTATCGGAAATCCGAGGACTGTGAAGTGATCGAGGCAGCGCAGAGCTTTGCCGGACAGACCTTGAGTTTTGATCGTTCGGTGAAGGAGCTGATCTGGGTTCGGCCTGATGGCGAGGAGGCCTTGGCAAAGGATGGGGAGGCCTTTGTGTTACCGATTCAAGACGGCCGACTTTGTTTGAGGGTCGAAGGATACTTCACAACATAGGAGCCTGGGCTTTACGCCACAGGCACAGAGGTCTAGACCGACAAGAGGTGAAACCTTTGGGAGAAGACGGCCTGGACAGGCCGTCTTTCGTTTTCATGCTGCCGCGCAGGTGTTCAAGGCCAGCTGCATCGCTGTGCTCTCTTTGAGCGCATCCTGTGTTATTTCGGTTGCCAGGTATCGATGTAGTTGCTGAGGGAATTCATGCGTTCCTGAAACTTGGGGTCGCCTCCGAAACGCCGTTGGGGGTTGGGGCCTTCGGATTTGAAGTGGTTGTAGCCGATATCGAGCATTTTGCGCTCGGAGTAGCTACGCACCAGACGGAAAACGCGGCGGCGGGCTTCGTCGAGTTTGCCCATGCTGTTGTGCCAGCTGAGAAAGTCGTCGATCTCGGCTTTGACTTGTTCCCAATCCATGACTTCGAGCAGCTTCTCGAGGGTGATCTCGTCCAGGGAGGGCAGGGCTTCAAATTTATCGAAACTGGCTTTGCTGTGCAGTTCCATGCCCATGAGCTGGATGAGGCCGTCGCTGCGCTGCGTGCCTTGTTTCATTCGTTCCTTGGCCTCCTCAACGCTTTGGCCTTTGCCGAGGGGGGAGAGGGTGATGCGCATGTCATCGCCTTCACCTTCTACAAAAATTTTCATGATCTTAAAAAAGCCGCCGCGGTCATCCTCAATCAGGTAAATGTCCTCCGCCAATTTCTCACGTACATGATCAATCTGCGGCTGCCCCGGCTCGTAATCCCCCAGGGGAATTTCGTGTCGCACCCACTTGCTCTCATTGAGCTCCACCCGTTCTTTCATGTGGGTGTAACCATACCAGGTGCCGTGCCAAACGGGCTGTTCTTCTGCCAGCAGAGGCAGGGCGCAGATCGTAAGAAAAAAGAGAGCTAGAGAGCGCATCGATGATGTTCCTTGTTGGGGCTTCGTTGGGGTAGATGTACGTGTTGTCGTGCGGAACTCAACTGAAAGCTGAATGAGCTTTTGGTCAGATCGTTGATGCGTGGCTCTTTATGATGTGGATGCGTGGTTGCGTATCTCGATGAATTGAGATTGTTTCCGCAGTCGCGGCATGGCAGGGTCAGTCTACTTCAGAAGATACTCTGTATGAGCCGAAGGAGCTATACAATGGGATATGATTTCATGCTCGAAAAAGCCAGGAATGCCGCCTCACAGCGCTTTCCTTGTATGTTTCATGAACTGGATACTGCGGATACGGGTTTCCCTTGGACTCACCTGAAACAGCGCCTGTACGAGCTGGGTGGCTCCAACAGCCCTGCGAAATCTGCGCTCATGAACTTGATAGCCTCGACCACGGACCCTGCCAGTATTCTTCCGGAAGACCTGTTGAAGCAGATGACGGAGGCCACTCCGTCCGGCGAGGCTCAGAACGAGGTCGTCGAGCTTGAAGTTGAGGGCAAAGGGTGGATGAGTGTCAGTGGAAGTCCAGCCTATGCCAGTGTGGATATGCATGCCGATTGGCAGCTCCTCGAAGATCTTTTCCGCTGGATTCGGAAGATGGACCCGGACATTGTGCTTAGCGATATGAATTCGGGCATGTATCATGACCCGGATTCATTTCATGACCTTGCTCAGTTTGATGTGGATTCACGTTGAACAGAGTATCCTAAAGGAACTGAGATTGGATGAAATCATGATGATCAAAACACCCCTGCTTCTTTTCGGCCTGCTGTTTTTGGCGGGATGTGCCAGCACGGAAAAACAAGGGGAAATTCCCTGGAATGATGCAGCGCCGCATGAGTACGAACGCTCTTTTCCTGGAGCGGAAGCGTATTAAGACCTGTGGCTCGACTATGACGATCACTCTCAGGAAGTTATCATGAATCCTCCGCCTGTTCATCATCTACGCAAGCGTCCCTCGCCCAAGCCGGAGCCGATACTATTCCTGAAGGGAGATTGGCGAGGGGTGACCCTGAGTCAGCCTGAAAGCAGCTGTTTCACCACATCGTCTCCGGAAATTGGGCTACAGCATATGGAGGGGAGGAAAGGAGACGTTGTACGGGGCTCTTCCTATCCAGCCGCTGCCTTGCGCTGGATGGGGCTCTGTCTGCTGTTGAGCGCGGTGGCTCTGTGGCCGGATCTGGGGGAACGCTATCGTCGTTTCTTCGCTTTCGAAGCACAGGTTTCTGTATCTTCCAATTCGTCACCGCATCCTGTGAATAGGGCCTTGTTGGAATGTTCAGGCCTGTTCCTCTTGGGCTTGCTGATCTATATGGGGTGGAAAAGCCGGCCTTCCCGAGGCGGTCGCTGAGATCCAAGGGAGTTTGTCGTTTTTCAGTATGCAGCTTTCTGATCAGATCCTCGCCTTGGCCCGGAAAGGGCAGCAGGAGTGTTTGTTGCCCTTGCTGAATGAACATCCAAAGCTATTGAATCAATGCCTGCCCGGGCATAAGCGCAGTCTGCTCTGGGAAAGCGTTCGTTATGGGCGGGATGCTCTGGCCATGGCGCTGTTGGAACGGGGAGCGGATGTGAATCTTCCGGGACGGAATCGGGCGGAATTGTGTATTCTGCTCAAACCCTGGGTGATTGCCCGGATCCGGAAACGGGATCGACTCGTTTCTTTGCTGGAAGCGGAAACGGAGCAGGACCTGCTTACACGTTGTTTTATCGGGGATCTCCAGGGCGTGAACCAAATGTTGCGTGAGGATCCAGAGGCGCTGAACCGGCCTCAGAAAGACGATGAAATTTGGCAGGTCCTGCCGCTGCATGCGGCTTTGTTGGCAGGGAAGGATGAGCTGGTGGATCTGTTGTTGGCCGCGGGAAGTAACCTGGATCAGGGGGAGGCATTGCTTTACGAAATCGCGATATCAAAGCAGCGCCTGGATCAGGTGAAGCAGTTGACCCGCTATGGAGGGAACCCTGCTTGCGTTGGGATCTCTACGCTCTTTCACAGTTCGGAGGAGATGCTGCAGTATTTTCTGGAGCAGGGGCTGGATGTGCATCGTCCTGCAGTGGGTGCTTGGCCCCCCTTGGTCTATGCCTGCCGAGGGGATCGTGGGGAGCATCCGGAGTTGATCAAGCGCTTGTTGGCGCTGGGACTGGAGTTGGAGGCTCGGGGACCCAAGGGGCGGACCGCTGTGCATGCCGCTGCCCAGGCAGGTCACGTCGAGGTGCTAAAGCTGTTACTGGATGCGGGGGCTGATCCGAATGCACAGATGGATAGCGGGGAGCGACCTGTGGATCTGGCCCGCCGAAAGAAGCGTAGCTCCGTCTTGGCGTTTTATAATAGGATGGGCATTACTGGATAACTTCCTTGTCCTCCTTCAGCTCTAATCTTTCCTCATGCCCAAACCCGGTCCATCTACCACCCGTGCCTTTGAGAATGCGAAGCTGTTGGGTCGTTGGCTGGCGGAGCATCATGACTCGGAGACGGAGCTGTGGGTGAAGATCTATAAGAAGAAAAGTGGTGTCCCTACGGTGAGCTGGGATGATGTGGTGAAAGAATGTCTGTGCTGGGGATGGATTGATGGCCTGAAGCATGCTTTGGATGAGCAGGCTTATCTGCAGCGGGTTACTCCGAGACAAAAACGCTCTCCCTGGTCCAAACGGAATTGCCAGCATGTGGAGGCGTTAATGGCAGCTGGACGGATGATGCCGTCGGGAATCGCTCAGGTGGAGGCGGCCAAGGCGGATGGGCGTTGGGATCAGGCCTACGCAGTGAGCGAGATGGAAGTTCCGGAGGATTTTCTCAGGGCCTTGGACTCACGGCCCGCAGCGAAGGATTTTTTTGGGAAGCTGACCAAGTCGAATCGCTTTGTGATTGCGCATGCGTTGAGTAGCGCCAAGCGTCCCGAAACCCGGGAAAGACGTTTTGCCAAATATATGCAGATGTTGGAGCGAGGGGAAAAGCCCGGGGGATGAGGGTAGTTGGTGGAGGGATGTGAGCGGACCTGTGGCCCGCGTCATATTTTTGTGGGATGGTTCCTAGCCCGGCGGGGGGCTTACAGCCCACCCTTCGGACTAGGCTGAATATGTGGGCGGACCCTTGGCCCGCAGCTAGAGGGATGGATGAGAGTAGTTGGTGGAGTGATGTGTGCGGACCTGTGGCCCGCGTCTTATTTTTGTGGGATGGTTCCTAGCCCGGCGGGGGGCTTACAGCCCACCCTTCGGACTAGGCTGAATATGTGGGCGGACCCTTGGCCCGCAGGTAGGGGGATGGAAGAGGGTGGAGGATGGAGTGATGTGTGCGGACCTGT
>DIYK01000054.1:4973-43180 GCA_002429005.1 Verrucomicrobia bacterium UBA6056 | reverse complement strand
GGGGTCAGGAGTCAGGGGTCAGGGGTCAGGGGTAGGGGTAGGTTGTTCGGGGTTACGAGGGGGACAAGCCCTAATGTGAGGACATTATTAAGTGGGCAGTTGGCAGTTGGCAGTCGGCAGTCGGCAGTTGGCAGTTGGCAGTTGGCAGTTGGCAGTTGGCAGTTGAGCTTGCTTGCGGAAGCGAAGACGACAAGACCTCTCTCCCCCTGACTCCTGACTCCTGACTTCTGACTCCTGACTCCTGACTCCTGCCCCCTGACTCCTGACTCCTCCCCCCCTAATTCACATGATAGCTGCGTTTGGCTACGAGTTCGTGCAGGGTGGTTTCGAGCATATCCATGCTTTGGTCCCAGGTGAAATAATGTTCCACCAGATTGCGGGCCCGATGCCCCATGACTTTTCGTTTTTCGGGATCATGTAAGAGCATGTAGATGAGATCCGCCATCACGGGCGGGGCATCTGCAAGGAAGGCATTACTCCCCTGATCCACGGCAATCCCCTCTGCGGCAATCGTAGTGGAGACCACGGGTTTTTCCATGGCCATCGCCTCAAGAATTTTTCCGCGAATCCCGGAACCTGTGCGAACCGGACACACATAGACTTTGCATTTCGCCAGGAAGGGACGCAAATCTTCAACCCAGCCTGTGACGATCACCCGATTATCGCGCTTGGCAATGTGCTGCATCACAGAACTCGGGTTCTTGCCCACCAAATATACTTTCAGTTGCGGATCCCGTCGACGGAGTAAGGGCCAGACATTCCGCAAAAACCAGAGCACGCCAAAATGGCTTTGCTCATTGTCAAAACGACTGGTGATAAGAATACAGTGTTCTTCCTGAATTCCGTCCATCTGCTCGAAACTGTTACTGCGTAAGCCGGGAGGAATACAACGGATGCGTAAGGTGGGGTCCTCTTCCAGTAAGGCCAGACGTTCTTCGTTGGTGAGCGTAAGCACCCGGTCTGCGGCGTGATAGAGTCGAAACTCCATGTAACGCATGTGACGGTACTCCAACCACTGCTTCGCCCAGCCATAGCCCGAACCCAAGACAGAAAGACGGCGGCGACTGGATAGCGCCGGAGAATCATGACAGGAGATCATCCTCCGCACAGCAGGCAGCCAAGGGTTGTGCATGAAACAATAGCCCATGGCACTGAATTCAGCGAGAACCACATCATATTGATGTCTCTGCACCTGCTCCCCTACCCGTTGACGCATCCGTTCGCTATGAAAACGAAAGAATGAACTTGGGGTGGAATAACGTCCTTTGGTAAAGCTACCCGGAAGCATTCGGTTCCAAAGTGGTCCGGGCATCATCTGCACATCGATCAACTCCGAGGGCAAACTATGCTGGTAAGCTTCATCCTCAGGATGGGTGTAGCAACAAAGCCCCACGCCATAGCCACGCTGAAGCAGCAACCGCATCCGTTGATACACCGTTTGCATCCCACTGTACGCCCGGGAGTGAGGCAATCTCGGTGCCAGGATCAATACATTCATTGGGCAGCAGGATCCGGGAGCAAGGCCTCCAACAACTCCGTCAGCTCCTGGGGACTGAAATCCTCCAAACGCATATCCAGCGATTGAAGTAGCCCCAGCAACTCTTCACAAAAACGATGCAAAGCCTGATGCTGGGAGTCATCACCCAGCCAACAGCTATATTGATTTCCGGTCGTCACACGGATCTGATCATCCTGCGGAGCAGAGCCCAGAGCCAGTATCCGAACAACCCGTTTTGATGGAGAAGGCATATAAATTTAATGTAGTACAGCGATCCGGCTTGGCAATCCTGCATTCCATTCATCTTCACCTCAACTTTTGGCATGCCCATTGCTACATTGATGCTGAATGAAGAATACAGCCTGTATCTACACCGTTTCTCCAGCCCATCTCCCCGAGGGCTGTACAAAAGCACTGAATTCCGGCGTTTGTCACAAACGTAACGTTCGTACTATTTAAACATTTCTCACTCTCAAACAGCAACCCTCTCACAAATGAGAAGCTTTATACTCATTTATGATAAAACCGGAGGATCCTGATTATGTCCGCAGAAATTAAATTCCGCTGCCCCGCCTGTAACCGCAAGTTAAGTGTCAAAGCTTCTGCGGCCGGAAAAAAGATTCATTGCCCTGCCTGCGAGGCGAAAATCAACATTCCCGAGCAGAACTCCAGCGATGTCATTAGTACCGCGAGTGTAGGAAATGCCGCCCCGGCATCTGCTGGCGCGTCCAGCATGTTGGACGAACTGAAAGGCTTAATCGAAGATAAAGAGCGTCTGCAAAAAGACAATGTCCGCCTGAAGGAACAGGTCGGCAAGATGGAGTCTCTCGAGCGCAGCAATGCGGACCTGAAAGAAGAGATCGACGTTCTGGAAGTTCGCAGACGGGACAGCGAAGATGAGAAACTCGAACTTCAGGAAAAACTGGAATCCGTCCAAAAACAGATTGATGCGCTGAACAGTACCCTCGCTGATGAAAAACAACGACAGGAACAGGATCAGCAGCAAATTCAGAATCTCGAGCAGGAGCTCCAGACGCTGCGGGAGGAAAAACGCGAGCAGGAACAGCAACTGGATCAGCGCAGCCAGGAAGTGCAGCAACTGCAGCAACGCATCGAGTCTCTGGAATCCGAGAAACACGCAGCACACGATGAAGTGCAGCAACTGCGCAGCGAGCTGAATGCAGCGGGCGAGCAGCATCAGGCTGACCTGAAGGCTCTGCAGGAACGCATTGACGGCTTGCAACAGGATGTAGAAGCCAAAGGCGAATCGGAAAAGGGACTCCGTGAACGTACAGAGGCCCTCCAAGAAGAAAATCAACAGCTTCAGGCTGAACAGAAAGAGCTGCAGGAAAGGCAGGAACAGCTTCAGGGGCGTGAGTTGGAGCAAGGAAACCGCATTGGTGAACTAGAACAACAACTCCAGGAACGCGACAGCCAGGCCAACAGCATTCAGGAGGAACTGAAGCAGCTACAGGGTGAAAGCGAATCCCTGTCCCAACAGCGTGAAGCACTGCAACGCCGCGAGCAGGAACAGGATCATCGCATTGGTGAGCTGGAAGGGCAGCTGCAGGAACGTGAAGACCGAAGCAACACCATTCAGGCAGAACTGGAAGAAGTCACATCCGCAAAAAGCGCGTTGGAACAACAACGTGAGGAACTTCAGTCTCGCGAGCAGGAGCAACAGCAGCGGATTGACGAGCTGCAGAAGCGACTCGGGGATCAGGAACGTAGCGAACAGGAACTGCAACAGCGTTTAGAACAGCTCAGCTCCGAGAAACAAGAGCTCGAATCCCAACGGGATGAATTGCAGAGCCGCAGTGAAAGCCTTAGTCAGGAACAGGCGACTCTCAGTACTCGGGAGCAGGAAAAACAAGAACGTATTGTCGAGCTCGAATCCAAACTTGAGGAGCGCGATCAACGTGAGCAGGATCTGCAGAACCAGCTTCAGAATCTTCAGGCCGAAAAAAGCAGCCTGGAAAACCAACAGCAGGAGTTAAGCGGCCAACGGGAACGCTTGGATCAAGAACGTGGTGAGCTCAGTTCCCGGCTTCAGGAAAAAACCAGCCGGATCAGTGAACTGGAAACCCAGCTTCAATTGAAAGAACAGCGGGAAAACGAGCTCAACCATCGTATCTCCAGCCTGCAGGAGGAAAAAGAAACGCTGGATTCCGAATTCCTGACCCTGAAAGCCCAAAACGGTAGCCTGGGTCGTGAGCGGGAAGAACTCAGCTCCCAAAGTGAAGCCAAGCAGTCCCGGATTGAGGAATTGCAGGAGTTGCTCCAGGAGCAGGAACAACAAACTCTGGACCTTCAAGGACGCGTAGACAGCCTGACACAGGAAAAAAGCAGCCTGGAAGAACAGCGCTCCGAGTTGGAAAGCCGCAGTGAAAATCTAGGCAAGCAGCATTCCGAGCTCAGCCAGCGCGAAGTAGAAAAACAAAAACGCATTCAGGATCTGCAGTCCCAGCTGGATGAAAAACGGGAACATTCTGAGAGTCTGCTGAGTAAACTTGAAAATCAGCAACGTGAAAAACAGGGTCTCGAAGAACAGCGCAATGATCTGAAAACTCAGCTCGAAACGCTGGGAACGCAACGCAACGACCTTCACCAGCGTGAGCAGGAAAAACAAACTCAGATCGAAACGCTCACACAACAACTGGAAGAGCGCGAGCAGCAGAAACAGGCCCTGCAGGAACAAGTACAGGAACGAAACCGTGAGCTGGAAAGCCTTCGCGGCACACTGCAGGAACTGGAACAGGCAAAGAGCTCTGCCGAAGCAGAAACACTCCAGCTTCAGGATAAAATGGGTGAACTCAACACCCAGCTTGAATCACAGACCCAGCTCAAAGAGCATCTGGAAACTCAACTCGAAGATCTCAAAGCAGAACGGGCTTCTCTGGCTGGAAACAGCAACGAGAAGGATCAGCGCCTCCAGGAACTTCAGGATCGCCTCAGCCAGGCTGAAAGCGAAAAAGAAGAACAAAATCAGCAGACCCTCGCCCTGCGTGCTGAACTGAATGCCCTGCAACAGGAAAAAGAACACATCGAGACAAAGCAGGATGAGATCTCCTCTGACATCAACCGTCAGGTGATGGAACTGGATCAGGCCCGGAAACGGGAAAAAGAACTCGAATCCCAGCTGACCAAATTCAAAGCCGATAAGCTCCGGGATGCGGACAGCCGTGAACAACTCGAAACCGAGCTCACGGATGCCAAAGCCCGGGTGGCGGAATTCGAGGAAATTCACAGCAATCTTATGGAGGAAGGGGAGGATCTCATGGCACGCCTTGACCTGGTCAATGGCGTTAATGAGGATCTCGAGTCCGAAAAACAGAGTTTGCTGGAAGAACGCGATGAACTGCAGCAGGAATACGACAGCGTGCTGGAAACCCTGGAAAAATTACAGGGGCTGAGCGGTCAGGCACAAACTCAGGTCGAGGAAGTACAAGGAAGGAACAGTACCCTTTCTGCCCAGCTGCGTGAAAAAGAACAGGAGATCCGTAATCTCGAAGGGCAGCTCAGTGAACTCCGTGGACAACAGGCAAACCAGGAACGCGGACAGCAGGAACAGCTACAGGAACTGGAACAACTTAAACAGTCCCGTGACGAACTGCAAAAACAACTGCAGGCCGGTAGTTCGGAGCAGGAAAAGGCTCAAAGCGAACTGAGTGGACTCAAACAGCAGGTAGAGGAACTCACCCGCACGCTCGAAGATTCACGGCAGAAAGCATCACAGGCCAGCGAACGAAGTGCTCAGGCTGAACGGGACGCAGAGAGCAATCAGGAACAACTCAACGCCACCCGCGAACAGCTGCAGAAGAGCTCTCAGAGTTTGACTGAACTGCGTCAGGAAAATGAAACCCTGCAGAAGCGGATTGAAGATCTGGCCACCAAACCGGAAGATCAACGTGAAGCCGAAGCCATGAAGGGCCGGGTCTCTGACATGGAGGCCACCATTGCACGCCTCAGCCAGGAGCGCGAAGAACTTGAAAGCAGTCTGAAGAGTCAGCTTCAGGAACATCAGGAGCAAAGCCGTTCCAAACAGAACGAATTGAACAGTGAACTGGAAGCCCTTCGCGATGAGAAGACCCGGGTCGTTTCTGAATTGGGTGCCCTCTCCCTTCGTGCTGAACAGGCGGAGACTCAACTCGCTACTGAGAAGAAGCGTCTGGAAAGTGAACTGGAACTTCGCGTCAATGAGCTCCAGAATCTGGAGGCGGGTCACAAAGAGGGCCGCGCCAACATGGAACAGGCCCAGACCGAACGCGAACAACTGCAAAGCAAACTGGAACGCGCTGAGTTGGAAATCCAAAACCTCATGACCCGACTCACGGAAACGGAGAAGAGTGCAGATTCCGCCGCATCCCTCAAAGCGCGTGTGGAGGGTCTGGAAGTGGAGCGGGAAGAACTGCTTCGTCGCAATGAGGAAGCCGAAGAAAAGATTGTGTCTCTCCGTGACAAAGGAGTGGGGAATGAACCCAGCAGCAAAGTTCAAAATGAACTGGAACTGCTTCGCATGGAAAACGGCCAGCTGAAAGATCAGGTCAAAACCTCAAAAGCGATGAGCATGAACCTCGATGGTATTGCCTTGATGGAGGAAGTGGAAGAACTCGAACAACGCAAACTCTCCCTCAATCGCGAATATGCCCAAGCCAAATCTGTGATCATGGATGCCGCCAACATCATGGGCAAAAACAAAGCCTTACAGGACAAATTAGAAGCGGTGATGCGTGAGAACAACCAGTTGCGCGAGCGCTCCGGATTGCCTTCGGCCTCCCCTGCGGAAAGTCCCGTACCCATCAAATCCCGCAGCTTTGGCCGAGGGGTACCCGCTGCAAAATCTACGGTAGCCGAGGGACGTCGCAGCAGCATCCCCTCCCCTGCATCAAGCGTGGCGGGAAAAAGCAACGCGAGCAAAGCCGCTCCTGCTGCGAATGGAACCAACAAAGACAGTCAGGCCGCGCGTGGAGATAACCGCAGCAAGTTTGCCAAGTCTCTGTTCGGCTCCGTTCGGGCAAAGAACTCCAAATAATCGGAACCACTCGATCTACGAAAAACAAAAAAGGCGCCCACCGGGGCGCCTTTCTTGTGTCAGGGGGCGACAGGCTTAGCTCAATTCACTCATGGACATTTTGCCTTCAGCAAATCCGGGAAGTAGATCAGAAATCTGCACAGCCTGACCCGTTTTCATAGACTGATTGGCTGCAATCCCAATCATCACAGATGCTGCGCCCTGCTCATGACCCGCGGAGCAGTTCAACGGATCCTCCGGGGGTTCCGGCATCATGATCTGTTCGAGGATCTTAATATCTCCACCGCCATGCCCCCCTTTTCCGTGGGGGACTTCCAGATGTTCGGTTGTTTTGAAATGCGGAGTCACCGTAAGTTCCTCCACGCCTTTATTGGCTTCCTGCATTGCGGCCAACTCTTCTTCGCTCTGACCCAGAATGAGATGAGAACCGCCGAAGTGAGCCCATTCAATTCGACCCCGATCTCCATAAAACACGGTACGACATCCTTCAATGGGTGAGTAGGCATTGAGCGAGTAACTCAAGGTCATGCCATTGCGGTAGTTCACAATCACACTCATGCTGTCCTCGATATCAATCCCCTCACGGAACACATTGCGGTCACGTAGGTATCCGGTTTCCTCTTCGGCGTCCAGATACATGCCTTTTGAGTACTTGTTCTCACTCAGATCCAGACGGAAGGGATCATGCTCGGAATCCGTACCAGTATAGCGATCGTAACCGGTGTACTGATCATCCCCACGCTTGAGAGCATTTTCTTTCCCGTAAAACACCAATCCCCCGCTAGCATACACTCGCTCCGGAATGGCATCACACCACCAGTTCACGAGATCAAAATGGTGAGTGGATTTATGCACCAGCAGACCACCGGATTTCTCTTTCTCACTGTGCCAGCGGCGGAAGTAATCCGCACCGTGACTGGTATCCAGGGCATAGGTCATGGCTACATGGCGTACCGTACCAATCACTCCAGAGGCAATCAATTCACGCACTTTAGAGTTGGGGGGCATCCACCGGTAATTGAAGGTCACCCGCAAGGGTTTGCCACTTTCTTCGACGGCTTTCAGAATGCGGTCACATTTATCCACCGCGGTGGTCATCGGCTTTTCCGTACTGACGGGATAGCCGGCCCGCAGTGCACGGACAATGTAGTCATCATGTGTGCAGTCCATGGTACAGACCATGACCTCATCCGGCTTCACGTCGTCAAGCATCTGATCGAAGTCATCACTGTGATACATGGGAATTTCCCCCTCGTATCCGGTTTCCGCACGCAATTCTTTCAAGCGCTGGGCCATGCGGACCCGGGAAATATCACAGACGGCCACCAACTCTGTGCTATCTGCAAAATCCTTATAAATCGTGTGGGAATACATGCCGGAACGGCCACCGGTGCCCACAAGGGCAATACGTTTTTTGGGAGATGTCGTGCTCATAGTGGGGTGAAACCTATAGGAATTTCGAAAAATTGACCATTGCAGGAGCTCTCAAGGTTTTATACATTTTCGAACATGAGTTCATTTCGATTGGGATACCTTGCCCAAGGGGAGAGGAACTACCCTCCCCGTAAACCTTCCACCCACCTGTACCCGCGAAACCGCTGGGAATATCAGGCGGTGATCCAAGGTGAAATGGGATTAATGACTCCCAGTCAGATGGAACCCTTGTTCCGCAGCGAGTTTTTGTGGATTATGGACCCAGATCTACCACATGATTGAGTTTCCCGACCGAACGAGCCTTGCGAAGTGGTGGTGTTTCACCTTCCCGAACCGGATCCCTTATTACTTCCGCTGGTTCGCGAGGCTCAGGGAGCTTTGGGAATCCCGCTGCAATCCGAAGACTGTGAATGGCTCTTGCAGATGGCAGATCATTTGCGACCTCATTACCAAAAACCCAACCGGCTCACCCCGTTAGAAGTCAGGCGCTTGCTGGACAGTCTGGTCCTTCTGGCCCTGCAACGTTTGCCTTTCGATCAGGAGGACCGCAGTGGAGATGTGGAACGGGAACGCGTGGAGGCTGCCGAATATTGGATGTTGCGCAACTTGGAGCGGCAACCCAGCATCGAGGATGTGGCTCAAGCCATTGGCGTCTCCACGGTTCATTTACGCAGGCTCTTCCAGGCCCAAGGCAGACCTCCCCCTGGTGAATTGCTACGCGAACTCAAAATGCAACTCGCAGAAGAACGCCTCCAGGAAGGGAGCAGCACCCTGGAGGAAATTGCCGAAGAACTAGGCTACGCCGGCCCCAGCTCTTTTTCCCGGGCCTTCCGGCAATGGAAAGGCTGCAGCCCGGGCAGGCTTCGCAGACAAAACTAAGCTAGGACTCATTGACCCGAGTCTCCTTCCCCGCCGCGGGACGCGGCGCCTCCTCATTCACTTCGTCCTAGCTTATTTTTTCTTTTTAGAAATCCGTTCCAAATTTACCAGAAAGAGCTGATTCCCCTTTTGCTCGATACGGCCTTTTACTTTCCCGATCTGAAGCTCCTGCCCTTCCAGTTCTGCGCTCAATTCCAGTGTGCCAGCTTCGGCCAACAGGAGAGACTCCGGTAAGTCTCCCTTACGTGGAAGCACCTTGCGGCTGTACATCAGCTTGAGAGGTGCCGAGAGGGATAAGTGGCCACTAACCTTCAGAGGTTCTGCAGGGTGCAGCATCACCGGACTGAGCGAATGGAAATCCCCTTCCAATTCAAGTCCCTGCAGTTCTACGCGTCCTCCGGCAGCAATCCGAATGCCATCCGGTGCCGTCACCTTGGTTCCACTACTCACAAAGAATGCAGCTCCCGCGGCCACCTGGACTCCGCGCAACTCCGCCACATCCGCGTCCAAATGAAAGCGCCCCTTCTCTCCGACTTCCACCAGCAAATGCGCTCCGCAATTTGCATCATAGCGCCAGCCGTCTCCGGGATTCGTACTCATCCGCAACAGCCCTTCCTCCACGACCAGTCGCGCACCGGGATAATAGCCCTGTTGCCCCTGCAGCAGGAGCATCCCCGGACCACGTTTTAAAATACGGATATTTTCCCCGATCGTGCGGAAGGCACCGGTGGAGGTAAACAAGCCTCCATTCATCGCCGGAGACGTGCTGGTAATACGGCCACTGTGACGCAGGGCCTTTTCAACATCAATGATACCATCCACACGGAAATCCAACTGTGCCGTATATTCCTGAGGATGGGTTGCGACCGTCCATACGGAGTCAGCTTTCCCCTCCCAGACAATATGCCCATTGGGGTAAAATCCACCCCGTCCATCGGGCCGGCTGTTAAAGGGAAGGCTCTGACTGTGATGTGTCAGAAAATGAACCCCGTTCAAACGCACCGTTCCCATGGCGTCCGGCACAGTGCCACCCTGGGTCCGGTCCGCAATAAATCCCTCGGCAAACTCCAAGGTAGCGCTGCCATCTCCATAGGCCCAGAGTTGGCGGGTGTAAAAACTCCCCGCCATCACCAGGTCAAACTGAGCCTCTTTCTCCACAACAAAACGGGCACCCCGGGTCAGTCCCAGATTCGGATAGCCGCCAATACTGTCCCCCTGCCAACGCCCACGGAATCGAACCACGGTTCCTGCGCCATGAGCCCCCACCAGCGTCGTAGCAATACTGCTGCCCGGCAGGATGCGTGTCTTCATTTCCACTTCGTTTCCGGTTTCAATCTGCAGGCCCACGCTGAAGGCTTTATCACTGTAAACCCGGTCCTGTTTCCATTGCCCGCTACTCTGTTTCACTTGAGCGGGCATCTCTTCCGCCCGGCTCACCTTCAGCACATCCCCCTTGGTAAAATCCTGAGTTACAGACGGCTCTGCAGCTAACAGGGTTGAACACAGGGCTACACAGACTCCATTCCACATTTGACGCATAATCATCTCCAATATCGATTCCTATCGGCATCACGACTAGCACAGCGGGCTGTACAGGGCAATCATGCAAAATCAGCGCGGGTTCTCTAAGAATCCAGCCGCAGCATACGTCTACCTAAAGAACCTCAACCCTGGATCCACGATGAATCTTCGACACCTCTTTGCCTTTTGCGCCCTGTGCAGCCTGCAACTTCAGCCGCTGAAGGCCTGCTTCGCGATGCTCCCTCTCGATAGCTTGGTCGCAGATAATGCGGTGATCGTGCAGGGCAAAATCGTCAAGGTGGACGTCGCCCCCGCTCCCAAAGCTGAGCCGGAACAGCAGAGTATGGATACGGGGTACATTCTGGTCAGTGAGGTACTCAAAGACCAGCTTGCGGATCAGAACATCCGAGTGGGAGATAAGCTGCCTCTGCGCTTTCCCTCTAAAAACCGCAAGTTGATGATTTCCACGGACATCAGCTACAGCAAAGGCCAGAGCGGGATCTGGCTGCTGGAATTCCGGGACGGCGCCTTTTACGCCACCTACCCGGGTGATTTCCAAAGCAACGATCGGCTTCAGGACATTAAGAACCTAATCCAGAAGAGCAGCAGTTAATTCTGGTAAATATGTCTGGATGCGTAAGAACAGGCCTTGAACCCCGACCCATGGCCTATGAAATCTATCTTTTCCCTTTTGCCCTTTCTTGTCATGTCCTTGCTCAGCGCTTCGGAAGTGCCTGAGAACATGCCGGCGATTCCTCAATCCCCTGAAGACATCCAGCCTCTCAAAGCCGGAGACAAGGCACCCAATCCCGCCCTGCGCAGCGTGGATGGCAAAGAGGTTTCATTGAAAGATCTGCAGGAAGGCAAACCCAGTGTGGTTATTTTCTATCGTGGAGGCTGGTGCCCTTATTGCCGTCGGCACCTCTCCGCATTGGCAGAGGTTGAGGGCAAGTTGAAAGAAAACGGGTGGAAGATTCTCGCCCTCTCCCCGGACAAACCGGAAAAGCTGGGCACAGCCAGCAAAGGCAGTGATTTTGGCTATGAGCTGATCTCGGACTCCAGCATGAATGCCGCTAAAGCCTTCGGCGTGGCTTTTCAGTTGCAGCAACCCACCCTGATGAAGCTGAAAGAGTATAAAATTGACATCGAGGATGCCAGTGGGGAACGCCATCACCTGCTCCCGGTTCCGGCAGTGTTTCTGGTGGATGCCAAGGGGAAGGTCAGCTTTGCCCATACCAATCCGGATTATTCCAAACGTCTGGCAGCGGCTGACATTCTGAAAGCAGCAGGCCTCTAAACTTCCTGCGGCTGCGTGAAGTTGTCTTTCTGCCACACCAGCGCAGCCAGACACACATCATCGTCAAAGCCCCGCGGCGAAATGCGCTCCCGTACTTCGTTTAGGGTCTGACTCATACATTCCTCCACCGGCAGGTGGAGGTTTTTTTCGAGCAGGGATAACAGTGTGGAGTGCCCTACTTCCTGACCGGTAACATCCTCCGCTTCAAACAGCCCGTCGGTAAAGAGGACATAGGAACATTCCGGTTCCAATGCTTCCCGGTAGCAGTCAAAACGTTCCCGTTCAAAAAAGCCAATAGCAGGCTGCAGACGCCCTGCAGGGGCAACGATTTCCCGGGCACCGAACCCCGCCCGGAGCTTGACCGGAAGATGATGACCCGCACGGGCAAAACGCAATTCACCTCGGGCCGAATCGGCCACCATGCACACGGCTGTAATGAACAGGGGATGCTCTTCCTGCTGCAGGATTGGAAACAGGAGTTCATTCATCCGGGTCAAAAGTTCGCCGGGTTCTCCGTGTAATTCTGACAACTGGGAAACCAGGGTCCGGATCATGGCGCTAATCAACGCGGAGCGAACCCCATGTCCCATTACATCACAGAGCAAGAGTCCCAATTGATGGGGTGCCGGTTCCAACACTTGCAGAAAGTCTCCACTGACTTCACCCGCAGCTTCAAAACGGTATCCAAAGTGAATGGGCGGAGCGCTTGGACGTTGGTCGCCCTGCGGAGGGAGCAGAGAGAGTTGCAGCTCCCGGGCCATTTGCAACTCCTGAAGCATCCGTCGATTGTTTTCATCCAGGATCTGCCGCTGTTGCTCTAACTGGGAAATCTGATCCCGGAACAACTCATTCTGCAGCTGAATCAGTTTCTGCATGGGAATCAGCCCGAGCAGTTGCCCTCCCGCATCGGTGAGGACCACATCATCATAAAAGGTTTCGCTGTGGCGCGAGAACGCCATTTCAAGCAAATCCGGCACCGGACAATTATCCCGGATCACCAGGGCCGGGCGCAGCAGGTGATCTCCGCAGGCTTTTTTAGCATAGAGCGACCAGCCATAGCGGGAGGCCAGCAAGCGTCCCATTTCCTCCACACTACAAATTCCCCGCACCCGTCCACTGTCCAGAAGCACCAGAAATTCCCAGCCCTTTTCCCTCATCAGGGCATGCACCTGTTGAATGGGCTCGTGCACACTCATACAACCGCGATGGGCGACCAATTGTTTCAGCGGGGGGACATCCATATCTACAGAATTGACCCCGCAACCTGATCAGCAACAGGAAAGCTGTCAATGACAGGAATATGAGAATTCGATGCTAGATCAGGGGGAATCTGTTTGAAAACGAAGCACGCGTAACGGATGTTGGTCCAGCAAGTTTGGAGTCCAACCCTGCACACGGGTATCTTTGAGATACTGTGTGGCACCGAAGTACAAGGGCAGCACCGGCAACTCCTCCAGGAGAAGGCGTTCGGCTTCTGCCAAGGTCGCCATACGATCCTCACTACGCTCAGATTCATTGAGCAAACGATCATAGTCTGCATTGACCCAGCCAGCGAGGTTGTTTCCGCCAGAGCTCCGCCACAGATCCAGGAAGGTACGAGGATCCGGGTAATCCCCAACCCAGCCCAGATAACAGAGATCAAACTCTCCCTTTTTGCGTTTTTCGAAATACAGCTTCCGTTCCAGGTTACTCAGGGTGACCCGGATGCCCAGACGCTGTTGCCACAATTGCTGCAACACCTCAGCCACGCGGACGGTATCCTGCCCACTGGGAAAAATGAGTTCCAATTCCGGGAAGCCTTTCCCCCCGGGATAACCCGCTTCATCCAATAGTTCACGGGCACGCGTTAGGTTTTCCGAAACGCCGGCAGGCGGTTTATAACCCGCGCAACCCGGAGGGACATAAGAGGTGGCAGGCTCACGGACATCGTAGAGGACCTGGCGGGTTACCGCTCCCCGGTCGAGGGCCAAACTCAAGGCTTGTCGAACCCGTACGTCTTGCAACACCTCTTGATTGACGTTGTAGATATACGCAACGGATTCCAAATAGGGATCCACCCGTAACTCCGGAGCCTGCTGATCCCGGTAGTAGCGCAAGCGATGGCGAGGCAGGGTGTAGGTGACATGAATTTCCCCGGAACGGAAGGCGCGTTCCTCCGCCCCCGCATCTCCATAGGGGCGAAACTCGCCAAAGAGGAGCTCTACCGTATCTGCCTGCCAATAAGCTTCATTCTTTTTGACCACAATGCGGTTTTCCGGCTCCCAACTCTCCAACAGAAAGGCCCCGTTCGAAACAATATTCTCAGGGCGGGTCCAGGGATTATCCCGTTCGCTTACACTGCCATGTTTTTCCACCACATGCTGAGGGAGCGGAAAGGCTGTCCAGTGCGCCAGCAACGAAGGTAAATGGGCGGTCGGCTGCTCCAAGGTGAGCTGCAAACGTTTTTCGCCCAGGGCCTTCACCCCCAATTCATCCTCTTCAAGCTCCCCTTTGCTACGGGCTTCAGCCCCTTTCAACGGGAAAAGCATAAACGCATAACTAGCACCCAGATCAGGGTGAAGCAGACGACGGAATGCAAAGGCAAAGTCCTCCGCCGTCAGCGCTTGTCCATCAGACCAGCTGGCTGTACGAAGCTGGAACTCCCATACCAAGCCATCCTCGGAAACGGTCCAGGATTCCGCCATAGCCGCTTCCGGCTCCAAGCTTTCCGGATTCAGACGGGTCAATCCTTCAAACAGGTTCACCAACACATTCCCGGCGGAGACAGAACTGGCCAGATGGGGATCCAGACTTTCGGGTTCTTTGCCATTGCCCCGGATCAAGCGTCCTTCTCCCATGGCCGTGTCTACAGGTTTTTCCCGTCCCCCGCCACAGGCGCTCAGCAACAAACAGATGAGTACAGCAGTCCAGCGCATCATTACTCGGCCTCCAGTCCAAGTTGAGTATAATCCTGTTTATCCAGGAGGTTCTCATTCCAGCCCGTAACCTTCTCCGAAACCAGGCGATTACTGGTATACCAATAGACCGGGATCAGCGGCATCTCTTCCAACAGAATCGCTTCGGCTTGGTCATACAAGGCATAGCGCTTGTCCGTATCCTGCGTTCCGGCAGCTTCTTGAATCAGCGCATCATAACGCTCAGAGCTCCAGCCGGTATGATTGTTCCCGCTACTGCTGAGGTGTAAATCCAAGAAGTTATGCGGATCAACATAATCCCCGGCCCATCCGGCACGGGCAATATCGAAATCCAACTCCCGGCGGGTGACCATATAGACCTGCCACTCCTGATTCTGCAGTTCGCATTCAATCCCTAAATGCTCTTTCCACATTTGCTGAACGACCTGAGCCAGTTTACGATGACTTTCCGAGGTATTGTAGAGGAGAGTAAATTTGGGAAAGCCCTCCCCACCCGGATATCCCGCCTCTGCCAACAGGCGTTTCGCCTCATCCACATCTTCCTGCAATTGCTGAGAAGGACTGAATCCGGCAGCACCTACCGGGGTAAACCACAGGGCGGGTTTCTGTCCAGCACGCAAGACTTGCTCGGTGATCAATTCCCGTTGAATGGAAAGGCTCAGCGCCTTACGTACCCGGACATCGTCAAAAGGTTTGCGGCTGCTGTTGATCAAATAATAGTAGGTGGTGAGATAGGGGTAATTCCGATAGTTGGGGTTTCCCTCTTCGCGGTATCTCGGAATTTTCTCCTGGGGGACCGTGCTGGTGGCATGCAACTCGCCAGCCCGGAACATGCGTTCCTCAGCCAATTCGTCATCAATGGGATAAAACTCAATCGCATCCAATTTGAGCGCATCCTTATTCCAATACTGAGGATTGGGAACCACGCTGATCCGTTCGTTGAGTTTCCATTCGGAGAGCTGGAAAGGGCCGTTCCCCACATAGCTTTCCAGGCGCGCCCATCGGTTCTCACGGGAAAGAGGATCTCCGCCAGCTTCCACGGTGCCCGGATGCACGGGGTAGAAGCTGTGATGATTCAGCATACTCAGGAAATAGGGTGCGGGTTTTTCCAGCTCGATGTGCAGAACAAAGTCCCCTTCCGCGGAAACGCCCAACTCTTCCGGTTGAACCTCTCCTTTGTTGAGCTTTTCTCCATTCTTGAACACATAAAGCATGTAAGCGTATTCCGCGGCTAACTCCGAGGAGAGCATACGGCGGTAGCTGAACACAAAATCTGCAGCGGTTACCGGATCACCATTGCTCCATTTTCCGTCTTCACGAAGGTAAAAACGCCACTGGAGTCCGTCCTCGGAAACCTCCCAGCGCTCCGCCGCTCCGGGGATCGGTTTCAACTCTTGTTTATCTTCGCGAATCAAGCCCTCCATCAGCGCGCTGATGATGCGATATTCCGGGACCCCGGTGGTCAAATGAGGGTCCAGACTTTCCGGTTCGGAGCCATTCCCCAACTTCAACACAGCCCCCTCGGGTTCGGTCCTGCGACTGCAGGCACTGCTGAGGAGAACAAGAATCAAAGGCAGGAGGAGGAGTCGTTTCATGAGTTCTTTTCCTTTTGCAGGCATGTCTCGCAAATACATTCACCGTTGCGGTAGCGAAACTCGAGGTTGGGATCGTCCAGATTGGTAATGCCACACACAGAGCATCGGTGGGTTTCCGCAGACTGCGGAGAGGCATCACGCCTAAATTCATGTGCCCGTTTGCGGTTTTGGGCGTTGCGAAAGGTTTCCGGTCCAAAAAAGAGCAGGTAGGGTACCAAGGAAGCCAGTAGAATCGATCGCTCTGCCAGGTTTCCGGATAAGAAAGCCAAGGCATACATCAGCCACCAAAGCCAGGCGATATACTTCACCTTCACCGGTAACACGAAAAAGATCAGAAATTCGACATTGGGGTACAAGCGGGCAAAGGCCAGAGTCAGTACAGCAAAGATGTACAAATTCGTGATGTTGATTCCCGGAAAGAGAAAGGCACAGATCACGGTCGAAGCCCAGCCGCAAAGAATGAACAGGCAAAAACGGAGTTCACCCCATTGGGACTCCAAGGCAGTGCCGATTAACCAGGTGACATACACCCCCAACGCAAACCACAGAGGACTAGACTGCAGCGGAACGAGCAAAAAGGTAAACACACGCCAAAACTCCCCGTCCAACACATACATACCGCGCAGGTAGAGTTGATCTGCAGTTACCAGCTTCGTCGTGGTAGCAAAATAAACCAAAACCTGTCCAGCGAGCAGGATCAGAAGCAAGTGTGGAATCTGTAACCAACGGAATTTATGTTCCCAGGAATTCGAAGTAGGCATCCTGTGTTCATATCCGCTTCCAACCGGCAATCAAGCAGAAGCCGGTGCCCGGAGTCAGGAGTTCGGAGGCAGCCCACAAGCTTGTACCCCCTTCTCGGCGTATGCTTGACTCTGCCGTTTCCTCGCCATAGGCAACTCCACTTCAACCTGGAACCGCCTATGAAGAAACCCATCCTGAGCCTTCTCCTTCCTGCCCTTCTCCTGATCAGCGCCTGCGGCAAAAAGCCGGAAGCGGATGCAGAGAGCACCAAAATCGCAGTCATTCCCAAAGGCACCTCTCACGCCTTCTGGAAATCTGTCGAAGCCGGTGCCCGAAAAGCTGGAGAACAGCATGATGTGGAAATTCTCTGGGATGGCCCCCAAAAAGAGACGGAAATTGACCGTCAGCGCAGTATTCTCGAGAGCATGATTCAACGCGGTGCGGCTGCGGTGGCTATCGCACCTCTGGATGAAAAAGGCATGTCCCGTCCCATCCAAAGCGTCATCGACAGTGAGGTCCCGGTGGTGATTTTTGATTCCAATGTGGACGCAAAGGGATTTCTCAGCTTTGTCGCCACGGACAACGAACAGGGTGGACGCATGGCCGGAGAACGCATGTTGGCCTCTCTGGACGGAAAAGAAGGCGCTACGCTCCTCATCGTGAAGTACGCCGAAGGCAGTGGCAGCACCTTGCGCCGCGAAAAAGGCTTCCGGGATGCCGTCACCGATGCGGGTCACCGCATTGTGGATGAACAGTTCACTGACGGAACTCCCGAAGGCGCACTCAGCGTAGCTTCCAACATGCTCACCCCGCTGGTCAAAGACGGCAAACTGGAGGTGGATGGTATCTTCGCGAGTAATGAATCCACCGCGATGGGCCTATTGCGGGCGGCTCAGCGGCTGAACAGCTCAGGCGTGGATGTTTCCGGCACCGTGTTTATTGGCTTTGACAGCAGCCCAGACCTGGAAGCTGCGATCGAATCCGGCCTGTTTGATGCGCTGGTTGTACAGGATCCCGAACGCATGGGTTTCCTGGCTGTGGAAAGTCTGGTCAAAGCCTTGGCCGGAGAAGAATTGCCCGAAATTCAGGACACGGGTGCCCGCTTGATCATCAAAGAATGAGCGTGCGACTTCAGATGAGTGGCATTCAGAAGCGCTTCGGGGCAACCCGGGCGCTTGCGGATGTCACCCTGCAGGTTCAGGAGGGTGAAGTCCATGCCCTCGTGGGCGAAAACGGTGCCGGGAAAAGCACCTTGATGAAAGTTCTCTCCGGAGCCCATCGTCCGGATGAGGGGCGCATGGAGCTGGAAGGTCAACTCTATCAACCGGCTTCCCCTTTGGCCGCCCGACAGGCGGGCATCGCTATGCTCTACCAGGAAGGGAGCCTCCTCCCTCACCTCAGTCTTGAGGAAAACCTGTTTCTCGGACAGGAAGAGTGCCGTTACGGGTTCCGCAGGCAACAGATCATGCGTCGGCGTAGCCTGGATGCCCTGGAACGGGTGGGCTTAAGCGAGCTGGACCCAAACATGTCCGCGGCCAAACTCTCCCCTGCTCAGGCACAACTCGTAGAACTGGCGCGGGCCTTCGTGAGCGGTTGCCGTCTCCTGGTTCTGGATGAACCTACCAGCAGTCTGAGTCGCCGAGATGTCGAAAAACTGTTCAGTCTCATCCGCAGCTGGCGGCAGGAAGGCATGTCCATTATCTACATCAGCCATTTTTTAGAAGAAATCGAAAGTTTGGCCGATCAGGTCACCGTGCTTTGCGATGGGCGCAGCGTGGAAACCCGCCCCCTCGCGGAATGGACCCGACAGGACATCATCCGTTGCATGGTCGGACGGGATGTTTCTCAACTCTACCCCGATCTGGCCCCTCCACAGGAGGATTGCGTGCTCGAGTGGAGCTCCGGGGAAGAGCATCTACAGCTTCGACGTGGTGAAATCCTCGGCATTTCCGGACTGATTGGCTCCGGCCGAAGCGAATTTCTGGAGGCGCTGTTCGGATTGCGCCAGGGTCCTGAAGCTGAACTCGGGATCCAGGGACATGCTGGCTACGCCAGTCCCCGGCAACGCTGGCAAAATGGAATGGGTTTTCTCAGCGAGGATCGCAAAGAACGGGGATTGGCCCTACAGTTAAGCATCAGTGACAATCTCTGGCTTTCCTCTTTGCCCCGCTGGTCCAGTCCAAAACGCAGACGCAGTGAGGCTGAGATCCAAGTACAACGCCTCAAGATACGTTGTCCCTCAGCAGAGCTGAAGGTATCCGGGCTTTCGGGAGGAAATCAACAGAAAGTAGCGTTAGGCCGGCTGCTGCAACACGGCTGCGACCTTCTGCTCCTGGATGAACCTACCCGGGGCATCGATGTCGGGGCCAAATCTGATATTTATCACCAACTCCGTGATCTGGCCGCCGGCGCAGGAGGACAGCCCCCCTGTGCCATTCTTCTCGTCAGTAGTTACCTACCTGAATTACTGGGGCTCTGCCACCGGATCGCCGTGATGCGTGAGGGGCAACTTGGCGAGGCACAGCCCCGGGAACAGTGGAGCGAACACAGCCTGTTGGAGGCCTCCCTATCATGAAAGATACCCTTTGGACCCTGCTGAAAGGCGATGCGGGCCGTTTTCTCGTACTCATCGCCATTGTCCTGCTGTTTGCCGCCATGGTGCCTGGAGGCAACTTCGGCAGTTGGAGCAACCTGGAAAACATTCTCATTCAATCCTCAGTGGTGAGCCTCGCTGCCATCGGGGCTACCCTGGTGATTCTTTCCGGGGGGATTGACCTCTCTGCCGGTTCCGTCCTCGCCTTTACCGTCGTGGTGATCGCCTGGGTGATGGCGAAGGCCGGAGATCAGCCCCCCTCTTTCATGCTCAGCCTGCTGGCGCTCGCGGCCGGATTGGGGATCTCCTGCCTCTGCGGCTGGATCAACGGGATGCTCATCACCTCACTGAGACTGATTCCCTTCATTGTCACGCTGGCCACCATGCAGATGTTTCGGGGACTGACCAGTGGCAGCGCCCGGCAAACCAATATCTACCCTCCGGACAGCTGGCTCAACAGTATCATGGATTCGGTATCCGGTGTTCAGGGCAAGGCCTGGATGCTGATGCCCCCCGCCATCTGGCTCACCCTGATCAGTGCCCTGAGCATCGGTGCCCTGCTCCGCTACAGCCGCTGGGGACGCCATGTCATCGCGGTAGGCAGTAATGAAGACTGTGCCCGGCTCTGCGGGGTGCGGGTTCTCCGGATCAAAGTTTCGGTCTACCTGCTGGCCGGCCTATTTGCGGGCTTGGCAGGTGTTCTGCAATACGCCTACATCGGGATCGGTCAGCCTACGACGGGGCAGGGTTATGAACTCATGGTGATTGCGGCCGTGGTCATTGGTGGGGGATCCCTTTCCGGAGGGGAAGGCAGCATTCTCGGTAGCCTCATTGGGGCACTGATCATCGGGGTCCTCTTTGCCGGCTGCGTGCAAATGGGCTGGGCGAAATGGTTGCAGACCTTTTTTACCGGAGCCATTATTCTGGTAGCTGCCATCCTCGACAGGCTCAGACAACAACAGGGTTCTGCCTGAAAAAATAGAATCAGGGATCCCCCCTGAAATTAAGGTGGATCCTCGAAGATCCATTGCAGAAGAACCACAGGTTCCGTAGGAGATGTGGGATACAGATTGGATACTGCAATGGAACACGACCTCATTATCGATACGGAACAAGGGATTATTCTAGAAACCTACATGGGGCAAATGGACATGTCTTTTGTCCATAGCTGCATGCAAAAAGTCAGTGAGCACCCGGATTTTGATCCCAATTTCCCAATCATTGTAGATTTACGGGAGGCCAAAGCTCCCTACAAGTTGTCTCCCTTTCTGGATGAACTCCCTCAACTCCATGATGAAACCTTTGAACCGGGGAGCTACCGAACCGCCATCCTCGTCGAAGATCCGGTGCTGACCGCTCTGACCTACGGTTTCAGTGAAGAGGTCTCATCCAGGAAACTCAAGGTCTTTTCCACCATGGAAGCCTGCCTGGATTGGTGCTTATTTGAGCAAAGTTACTAGGGCGTTTTGCGGGAGAGCCCAAGCCGAAAAACAGCTCACCTTGCTGAAAGCAAACCAGCTTAGGGTATACTTTCCGTCCGGATTCTACTAAGGTCTTACGTTAAGATCCCCATGAACCCGTCCCCCTCCTCTTCGATACCTAATACGGTTTGGGCCAAAGCCGGTCTTCTTGCGCGCTACGCCCTCAAGGAACATCTCCGGCAGAACCCTCCTCCGGATTTAAATGAAGATTTGTTATATCTGGAGCCCATGTTTGGCGACGGTCTGGTCCGAAAAGAGATCGTTCTTTCCGATTTGTTGCGCATTCTCTCCACATTGATGCACAGTCATTATTTGAACGGGGTGGAAGAACGTCCCCTGCTCAGTGACGGCTATCGCCTGAGTGCCATCATCAGCCTCCTGGAATGCTGCAACCATTATGTCAGTCGCAGCGGGGAACGGGAATTGTTTCTTCAGGATCTCGGGGGCCGGAATGTGCAGCAGGTATGCCTGATCCTCTTGGATTCCCTTTGGGCTCAGAATCTGGATCCATCGCGTGGGCTGTTTCTATGTCAGGCAGCGCTCGACGGCATTGAAATCCATGACGCGTCCTATTCGCCTGAGCAGCCCGGGCAGTGTTTTTCCTGCACGCTGAATCTATATGTCTACTGCACCTTACGGGACTTTCTACAACGCTCACTGCTGGAGAAACGCGATCTATGGGAGGAGCGTTTAGCACAACTTGGGGAACAGATCCTGGCCCAGTTCTGGCGTCCGGAGGAACGACGCTTGCTCCATGCTATCCCACAGGATGAAGCATCCCCTTTCGCACAACATTCCTGGCAGCCCATCTTTCCACATGGCCTCGCCCTCTTTCTCTACAGCGGGCTGGGCGACCCTCCCATGCGTGAAACCCTGCATACCCAGTTGCACAGCCATATGCTCTCAGAGTATTCCGGATCCCTGGGTATGGCCCTCTCCCCTCAAGCTCCTGAGGAGCTGACCTGGAGTTTTCCCTATCAGGGCTACACCCATGTTGATGGCGCGAATCATCTACAACTCTGCGCCCGTAGTGCTCGCCATTTGCAACAGGCCGGCTACCCCAGACTGGCAAAAATCCTGCTAAACAAACTTGCCGGTCACGCCATCGCCGCCGGAAGCTTTTTCCAATGGTCTTCTCCAGATGATTGCCCTCAGGGCGCACCGGATGCAGATGCCGCTTTGGCCTTCCTCAACGCCTGGGTAGAAGTTCGGGAGGGCATTGACCCGACCACCACGGTCATCCGCAAACGGCGACGAGCCAACGATGCTCCTTCTTCTGTAGCCACCTTCATACGAAAGGTACCCACGCCGCAGCTTCCGAAAGCCCAGGAGCCGCCACCCGCTCAGGAAGAGCGGCGGGGGGCACAACGTATTCCGTTGGAACTACAGGGTTCCTTAGTCGGCGGCACCTTAATCAAACGGGAGATGGAGAAAGTCAACATCCGCTTCCCCTCCACCACCGGACTCTCCCTGTTTACGCAGGACGCACCCACTAAAGGTAGCATGCTCCGGATCCAGATCGACACCCGGCAAGCCGGAGGAAAAGAAACCTGCACGCTCAAGGGGAAAGTGGTGTGGACTCAAAAGAAGAGTTACCAAACCTTCACCCAGTGTGGCGTTGAGTTCCTGGAAGGAGGAGACCTCAGCAAATGGGAACGCTTCATGGAACAAAAACTTCAGGAAGACTGAAGCCTGCTCAGACCCTTTCGGCCTCCAGAATCAAACGAATGCCGGCAGCCGCCATACAAAAGCCGAAGGTACCTGTTACAAAACTCGCGGTACCATAGCCGCTCGCACAATCCAGACGCAACTGGCTCCCCTCCTCCCGCAAGGCACAGACGGATCCATCTGACTGCGGAAACCGTACAGGCTCTGGAGAAAACACGGCAGGTATCCCCCAGGCTTTGCGGGTATTGCGAGGAAAATCAAACTTCTGACGGAGCTTCTTCCGCACTCGTTGTAACAAGGCATCATGAACCGTATGGCAAAGATCCACAATCTGGACCTGTCCGGGATCAAAGCGCCCGCCCGCTGCACCCGCCGTCACCACCGGAATAGAGCGTTGATGACATTCGGAGAGCAGCAAACACTTATGCGGAATACTGTCAATACAGTCCAAGACCAGATTCAGCCCCTGCCCCAGCAGATCTTCAGAATTCTTCTCGGAGTAGAACTCAAAACACTCCGTAATCTGTACATCCGGAGAAATCTGACGAAGCCGTTCGGCCATAGCTGATATTTTAGCTTCCCCCACGGTATGATCCAAGGCATGCACCTGGCGGTTTACGTTGGTCACACAGATTTCATCCATATCCATGAGGGTAATGTGACCGATTCCACTTCGCACCAAGGCTTCGGCCGCCCAACTCCCTACACCGCCCACCCCAATGACACAGGCATGCGCCTCCCGCAAACGGGCCAGTTCCTGCTCCCCCACCAGACGGGAGATTCCACTAAAGCGGCCATCCATGCTCATGAGAGACCTCCCCGCGCAGAACCGGCCCGTGCTGCAAAGCGGGGCAATTCCGGATCCCGGGCCCCCATCACCAAGAGCCGGGTTTCTGCAGGAAGGCTGAGCTCCTGCGGGTAGTCTTCGATGAGCCGCGCCCGGCAACCGCGCTGCTGCAAGGCATGAACCAATTCAGCCGACCCGAGCCCCTCTCTGGGAGCAGTCCCCCCAGCGTAAAAGACCGGCAGAATCCAGGCCTCATCGCCCTCAGCCAAGCCCTCACAAAAACAGTCGACAAAGGCTGCGAAATTCTGCTGCAGAGCCGCAAAGCCATGCGGGCGCCACAGCGCAATCAGCGGATCTTCGGCCGTCTTCATCGCCTTCAATACCGCGGCAATTTTTTCCGGATTGTGCGCGTAATCATCCCAGACCTTTCCGCCGTGATATTCCAAGCGACGTTCAATTCCCGGGAAACGGGCCAAGGCACGGAGAATGGCCTCTTCCTGCATGCCACAGTCCCGGGCCAAGGCAGCGACCGTGGCTGCATTCATTCGGTTGTGTTCCCCGGGCAATGGAGAATCCAAGCCCTCTTCCACCGCAATCAGTTGCGCCGTAATTCGCGCATCGCCCGCCAACTGTTCTTTTACACCGGGCCCGCAGATAATACTGTGGCGGACCGATGCGGCAAAATCCCGAAACAACTGCAGGGTTTCCTCCATCGGAAAATGATCTTCGGTTATGCTGCTGATCATCGCCCGGGCCGGATGAAATCTCAGTAAGGATTTATCACTCTCATCCAACTCCAGCACCCAGGGCGCGCCCTCGCCCCCCAGGCGGACGTTTCCCGGTTCCTGCTTATTCTTCCAGCCCAGGACACCTCCCCCATTAACCACCCAAGGGTTCAGGCCTCCCTCAGCCAGCACCCAGCCCAACATCCCACAACAGGTCGTCTTTCCACTGGTGCCCGCAATACCCAACAGCTGATCTGAAACCGCAAAATGCGCCAAAGCCTTGGAGCGATGCCATTCCTCAACCCCTAATTCTGCTGCACGAAGCCGCTCCGGGTTATCCGCTTCCACCGCCGTGCTGATAATTAACGCCTTCGAATCCGCCTCAAGCGCAGATCCATCCTGCGGCTTCAGCTCCAGACCTTTATCCTGCAGTTGCTTCAGTACCGGCAACATACGCCCCTGATCATAAAAGCGATCCGAACCGCTCACCCGCCACCCTGCGGCCAGGCAGAGTTGCGCCACGGCATTCATGCCCACACCGCCACAACCACTTACATGTACATGAGGCTGATTCATGAAGCGTTTCGATCCTTTCTTGCCTGTTCCGGCGTCTTCTTGGCTCTAGGCGGGCGGCGTTCCGGCGGGGGCGGTGCATAGTCCGGGTTAATGTCCAAACTGGCATTCAGACCTCCACCCTCATCGACCTGCAGTCCCGCCGCTTTCACTTCCCCACTGAATTCTCCGCCAGGACGAATCTGCAAGGAACCTTTCAAGTCCACGCGGCCGGAGTATTTTCCTTCCAGGATCAGGTGCCGACCTTCCCAGGGGCGGCCTGGGGTTACCTGGAGACCCGCCGCAATTTCCATATCGCGGCATTCGAGTCGAACCCAGTCCACCTCCCCTCCCTCTTTGAGAAGTAAGCGGCGGCAGGCCCGAATCTCCACCCCGTCCATTTTGCCTTCCAGAATGACATCATTGGCCACAATCTTTCCGCCCGTGCAGCGTAGGCCTGCGGGAATGGTAACCGAACCTCCGGTTTCCAACTCCTCTGACCACTCGCCTTCTGCAGGTAGGGTGATGTCGTCCAACTTCATCCGGTGGCGACAGCCCTGACAGACAAAGAGCTGCAGTCGGCCCGTCACCTCGGAGACATATCCACACTGCGGACAAAGAACTTCACGTTTGCTGGGCACAACAGAACGCCCGATACGGGCCCCGGTTTTTTCTGCAGCCTTTGAAGCGGCAGCCCGTTCTTCCTCCGTACCAGGGCGCACAGGATCCCCACGCCCATCGCGTGCAGCCTGCTGAGCTGCACGGATCGCGGTATATCCGTCTACAACCTTGGTTTTTTTCGACGCCATGCGTCGGCAGAGCCGATGTTACTTCTTAGGCGGCTGGTTCGCAGCGGCTGCCGCTGCGGGGGGATCTTCGTCCATCTGAATGGGCTGACCCGTCGGATTCACTTCGGAACGACCCACAAAGGTGACACCGTCTTCCACAGCCAGACGTTTGGCTTTGATGTCCCCCATCAAGCGAGCCGTGGATTTCAGCTCGATCCGGTCTTTTGCGGTAATATTTCCGCGGATGGTTCCGGCTACAGAAACCGAATTCACCTGGAGATTTCCTTTAATCACAGCACTTTTACCAAGAACCAGGTCGCCTTGGGAGATGATTTCACCTTCTACACGGCCATGGACCTGCAGATTGCCCGTGGTGATAATGGTGCCCTGAATCTCTACTTCAGAGGAGAGAATAGATGGAGTGGGGTTTTGTGGATCGCTCATAGTTGTCGAGGGGTTGGGTTGGTTTAGAAATAACAGCACAGCCGCTAGGAAACGGGTGCACAGGAAAGAGCTTGGCTTTTCAGGATAGAGACGGGGTCTGAGACCCCGAAAAGCGATGCTCTACCCCCTTTCCGCCTGTGGCAAAAGCAGAAAAGATCGAATTGACCTGCAGGGGCTTCCAGCGTAACACTCGTAACCTTTCTTTACCGATTTTACAGGATTTCCGATTATGATGATTATGCGCTTTCACCGCCTGATTCAGTCCAAACTGATCTGGCTTATCTTCCTGGGCATCATTGTGGTCACCTTCGTCTTTTGGGGCGCAGCCAGCGTCGGTGCTGAGCGTGATCCCCGAATTGCCCGCATGAAAGAAACCGTGGGCAGCATTGGTGGCGAAACCGTGTCTCTCTGGGATCTGGAACGCATCAAACAGCTGATGCGCATGAACAGTAACCAGAACATTCCGGACGATGCACTGGACGAAATGGCCTGGAGCCGACTTATCCTCCTGCGCAGTGCCGAAGATCTGGGCGTCTGGGTCCCGGAAGAACTGGCCCGTCAACAAATGGCGCTGATGTTCAGTGGGGCTGACGGGAAAATTGATCAGGATCGCTACACCAACTTCCGCCAGCAACTCAGCCGCCAACTGCTTACCGAACAAGATTATCAGGAGTTTCTGCATAACGAAATGCGCTTGCAGCGTCTGGAGCAACTCCTTTCCAGCTACAGCGTGCCCTCTCCATTCCTCGCCGAGCGCCTGGCAGCCCGGATGACCGATCGCTTTGAAATCTCTGTAGTCACCTTGGATAACAGCCAACTCCCGGAGATCGCAGATCCCACGGAAGAAGAGCTGCAAAGCTACTTCAGCGAAAACAAAGATCGCTTTCCCTTTCCTGAGCAGCGCGTTGCCAAATACATTCCCTTGCCTGTAGCCTCCTACCTTGAAGAAGTAGAGCCTCCCAGCGATGAAGAAGCTCTGGCGTACTACCAAGCGAATGCAGATCGTTATCAACGCGACAAAGCGCTCCCTGAGGACGCCGAGGAAGATGCCACTCCTGAAAAAGAGGCCATTCCTTTCGAAGACGTGAAAAGTGAAATTGTCCGGCTGCTCCAGCTCGAAAAAGCCCAAACCTGGGCTGAAGAACAGGCTGTCACCTATGTGGTGTCTAT
Source organism: Verrucomicrobia bacterium UBA6056 (assembly GCA_002429005.1). GTDB lineage: Bacteria > Verrucomicrobiota > Kiritimatiellia > SS1-B-03-39 > UBA6053 > UBA6056. Next base: position 16,060 of record DIYK01000054.1, on the reverse strand, counting down.
GACCCCGCGTCGTGGACGTAGCCACAAAAGCCTGGAGGATATTGCCGCGGAAAGCGGTCAGAGCATTCAGACCACCCCACCCTTCTCCCGTCGCGATCTGCCCTCTGGAGTGATCCGCGCCCGGCAACTGGTTCAGACCGTCTACGATCTGGATGAAAGCGAATTAGGCCGCCTTGCAGATCCGATCGTAACCCCGGACACCATCTACATCGTGGTTCTTGATCAGATTATCCCTTCCCGGCCCGCTTCGCTTGAAGAGGTCCAGGACGATGTGAAACAGGCCCTCCTCGCTGAACGTCGCCAAGAGGCCATGAACAGCTTTGCCGAAAAGACCAAAAGCTCTTTGCAGGAGAAACTGGATGCGGGTGAACGTTTTGCGGATGCAGCCAGCTCTCTGGAACTCAGCGTAAAAACCCCTCCAGCCTTCCAAATGAATGAAGCAAATCCGATGATGATGGGCGTGGGGATGGCTCTGATGCAACGCCTGCCCGAGGCAAACCCCGGCGAACTCATCGGACCGGAAGCAAACTTCTTCGGTGCCACGGAATTAGCTTACGTCCTCGCCCGCAGCCCTCAGCCTGCGGTCGCAGCAGAAGTCCTGCCGCAAATGGAACAAACCCTGGAACAGAATTTCAGCTTCCAAGGCATTGTAACCCGCTTCCTGGAACAGCAGAAAGAAGCTCTCCTGGTCAAAGAAGAAAGCCAGGAAAAGCAGTTGGAAGAGAGTAGCGACAGCTAATTCAGACTCTTCCTCAATCAACATCCTCGGATGGCATCAGCCACCCGGGGATTTTTTTTTGCTCAGGAGCATTTTCGCAAGGGCTCCGATAAACAGGCCAGTAAAGCCTCTCGATGCGGCTGGGTGCTCAACCATTCGCGCATCTCCTGGATCCGGGCATATCGTTCCCCTCCAAATCGTTTGCGTTGTAACTCATCCAAACGCGCTGCGCTCTCCTGACGACGTAAGGTACGCTGTAGGGATGCCGCAAACACCCGGGGGAGCTCAAATAACAAAGCACGATCCCGAAGTTGCTCCCCTTCATCTTGATCCAACCAAATCCCGGCACAACAGGGGCAATGGTCCACATAAAAGGGAATTTCCGCACTCACCCGGTAGCGGAGCATAATGCGGTGACACTCCGGACAGAGTTTCGCCTCCCCCCGATCCGATTCGGCATGGGCCGGAGTTGGAGAAGCCAGATCCACCTGACGTTCAGGCTGCGTCAGATACCATGCCTCCATGTTCGATCGGGAAAGCCAGTTCCCCCCGCAGTCCGGACAGTGCAGGACCTGCAAGGCAGGGGCCAGTTCCTGAGGCACTAACGCGGTCTGATGACATACAGGGCAGTTCATGAGAGTTCCTTTCGTTCCGAGCTGCCAGGAGGGCCGCTCAGATTCATCATGTCACAGAGGTCTCTTTGAGCATAAATATAATTTACATCCTGTTTTATAATACTTAACTTTGTTAAAGTTTACTTACATATTATTTAAATAACTGCATGGAAACCTTTTCAAAACAATGCCCTTACTGCAACGGGGAACTGGAAATCGAACGATTACGCTGCTCTTCCTGTGACGTAGCCATTGAAGGGCGTATTGGCATCCCGCGTCTAGCCCGCCTTCCCGCTGAGCAGCGGGAATTCATTGAATTATTTGTTCGTTCCAGTGGCAGCCTCAAGGCGGTGGCTGAAAAACTCAACATTTCCTACCCCACCGTACGCAACCGTTTGAATCAGGTTATCGAAGCTCTCGATCGCGAAGAACATGAAGATCAGGAACAACGAAAACAGATTTTAGACGACTTGGAACAAAAACGCATTTCGGTCGAGGAGGCCGTACAACGACTGAAAGAACTGTAACCATGACCCGCGAAGACATTTTACAACAGGTCTATGACCAAACGCTGAGCATCGAAGATGCCGAAATGGCGCTGGCGAGGAAACGCCTTCCCCCACTGGATCATCTCCAAGCCAGCCCCCAGCCCTCACGACCCGCCGCCACCATCGTGCTCCTCTTCCTGATTGCAGGGTTACTGCTGCTCTTAGCCTTACCCGCACTCTTCTTTCTCTTCTTTTTCGGCATGATGGCCTAACCCTATCCCCTGAGAACCTTCTATGAAAACATGTCCTTACTGCGCTGAAGAAATCATGGATGACGCCATAAAATGTAAACATTGTGGCGAATTCCTACAGCCCCAGACAGCTCCTCCTCCCCCGGGGGGAGCCCGTCCACAACAACTGACCCGCTCGCTGTATGACCGCCAAGTGGCAGGAGTCTGCGGAGGCTTAGCCGCATACTTCAAACTCGACAGCAGCATCATGCGTATTCTTGCCGTGGTCCTAACCCTGATCTCCGGAGTGGTTCCGGGCGTAATTGCATACCTCGCCTTCGCCCTGATTGTTCCAGAGGGAGGAGCAAGCTGATATGTATGTAGGAAGTTGGTCATTTCTTCTGCTGGTCTTGCTCGCCTTCTGCGTGTTCATGATCATCTCCAGTCTGCTTCGCCAGCGCAGACAGCTTCCCCGGGCACCGGGTCAGCAACTGCCATCTGAGTTGCAGAAAGATCGATACCGGAGTGAACGGAAACGGATTCTGAGTATGCTCGCCAGCCGCAGCATCACCCCGGAGGAAGGCTCAAGCCTGCTGGATGCCCTGGAACGCGAAGGCAGCACCAAACTCTGCCCCTACTGCGAGCAGGAAATTCAAATGCAGGCCGTCATTTGCAAACATTGCCATCAACATTTGGATGCCGCTCCTCAGGCGATCCAGCGATTGTCACGAGGCTCACAACTCATGTTTTTGGGCGTATGCAGCGGAGTTGCGGAGTATATGAAGATCGACCCGACCCTCATTCGTCTGGTTGTGGCACTCCTCGCAGTATTTAGCGGAATTCTCCCCGGCCTGTTTCTCTACTTGGTGATTGCCCTGATTCTCCCTCCGGCTTCAAGCACAGGGGTTCAGGCTTGATCCAGCCAGTCACGGAAGAAGCGGAGGCTCTGCTCAATCGAATCCTTCACATGAAATGTAGAGGCAATGCGTTGACGGGCTGCATTACCCATCTCCGGTAAACGCTCCCGCTCTTGATGCAAGCGGCGAATCCCCGCAGCCAGTGCGGGCACATCTCCCGGAGCGACAACCAAGCCGGAGACCTCATGCTCGATCAGCTCCGCATTCCCCCCGCTATCGGTAACCAACACAGGCACGCCTGCCACCATCGACTCGATTACGGTTTTCGGAAGCCCTTCCCGTTTCAACGCGGGTAAGACCGTCGCCGTACAGGCGGAAAGTAACTCCGGAGCATCAGTGCGAAAGCCCAAGGCATGGACCCGTGGGGACAGCCCCTGTTCAAAGGAAGCGGCTTCCATTCCCCGGCCAATCAGCAAGACATGCAGATCCTCCAAATCCGTCAAGGTCTGCAGAGCTTCCAACAACTGCGGCACCCCTTTGCGAGGTCGTAGATTGGCCGCACAGCCCAGAACAAAGGCGTCTTTTGGAATCCCCAAAGCCTGAAGATCTGCAGGATCCTGCCGGTACCATTGTGGATCATGCCCTTTGTAGAGGGTGACCACCCGTTGGGGGCGACGCATCTGACGACGAAGTTCATCCCGAACAGCATTAGCGACACAAAGAACCGCATCCACCCGGGGATGCAACAGCGTCAGATAACAACTGGGGTCAAACCAGCGGATATTTCCCGTTTGCCCCCGATAGGCCACCAGCAGCACCTTGCAGCCGATCGCGGCCCAGGCAGCACAAGAGATGGCTTTATTGTTCAAAACATACACGACGTCAAAGCGTTCTTCCTGAAACATGCCGCGTAAACGCCGGATCATGCTGAGGTCGAATTTGCCTTGAGGCTCGGCGTCAATGCAGTTCAATCCTGCCGCTTTCCACATAGGCATGTAGACGTTATCGGCAGCACTCATCACCGTCACCTCTTCCCCCGAGCGGTGCCAGCCTATAAACATTTCCGCCTCCGGACGGATGCTATTGAGCGGTTCGCCGGAGGCAGTGAGAACAAGAATGCGCACGAAGCTTATCCGCCCTTGTTTGGAGCGCGTCGGTACACATGACCGTCTTTATGCATAAAGAAGGTCATATCCTCATGAGAGGTGCCAAAGCCATCCGCGGATTCCAGTGAATACTGTACGCGGACTTTGTATCCGTTCTTATCCGGTTGGACGCGGCCCCAGGATTTATAGCGCAAAGAGTGCGGCACCGCGGCATTCCGGCGAATGTACTGATCCACCTGCCACACGCGGCCTTTAGGACCTTCATTTTTCGGCGGTTTGGCTTTTGGATCCACTTTATGAGCGCGGTTCAAGCCATCGCGACCGCCTACGACCTGTCCGGGAGGGGGCCGGGTGCCTGTACCTGCTGGCCACCCTTGCGTGGGCCCCTGAGGGGGCAGACTGGCCCGGGTCGGAACCGGCGTCGGCCGGGAGGCCACCTGCATCTGTTGCCAACGCTGGTACTCCTGGCGGCCCCGGGTCACGGCGCCCAAGTGAGCATAGGCCCGTTTGAAAAATTGCGCCTGAGAGCGTTCGGTCATTTGAGTGGCTTGCAAGGTCAGCTGGCTTTCCCCAATACGCACATCCAGACTGTCCTCCCGCAACGCGATCAAGACGCCCTCCCGAATGGTCCCCCCCACCATCTCAATCTTCACCACGTCCCCCACCGCAGGGGCAGTGAACTCGGATTCAAAATGAGTGTAGAGCTGCTGGTATCGAAGTTTCCAGTCCGGTTTTTTCGGATCGAAGCTCGCGGCTTTCTGAGGAACGGGCGTGGCCGTAGCCACCGCGGGAACCTCCGCCAGCAAGGTCGGAGTGGGCACAACTTCCGGAGCCGTTTTGGGTTCCGGTGTCACCTCAGCAACAGGTTCGGTTTTATCTCTTGCCTTCGGAGCACAGGCCGCCAACACAAGCATTCCACATATACATAGACATTTACGCATCCCGTAACTCCTTCACACAGGGTAACACCGTAGCACGGATTTCAGCATCACTGCTACCCGGTTTCACATCAAAAAGTCCCCAATGTTCGACATGTTCTGCACAGTCTCCCGGGGCAATCGGGGCAAGAGGCCCCAGCGTTTCCACTTCCAACATGTCTTCATTGGTGAACAGTTCCATGTTGGACCCCATATCCGCATGAGCCCCTTCCTGAACCTCGATATCCACCAGGAACAAAGAATCATGAACGGCACAGGCCACCCAGCCCAGACTATTGAAGAAGCCCACTTTCTGGGGCGGAGCCTGTTCGCATTCCTGCTGAAGTTGCAAATACTGTTCCCCCCAGGTCCAGCGACGATCTGCCATGTTGGTGAAGGACCAGAGGACCAGCGGACGGGCGGGCAACAAATAATCGGGATGGGGACCAAAGGGCTCCTGCGGAGCAATGGCCCGGGCCCCGACATCCATCACCGACAAACACCAGGGAGCCAGCTCCACATCAAAGAGGTTATGATTGTGAATACGATGGGTCACCTTGCAGGTGGGTGAATCCTCCGCAAGTTCCAGCAGCATCTCTTTCCGGAGGCCAGTCCCCTCCTCTTCCGGAGGAGACAAGGTGAGCACAGAATCTTCCCAGGTGTAGGATACGGGATCAAAATCCGGAATATAGGTACGAACTTCATGCTCGGGGGCATGCCAGAGGCGGTGCCCGCCAAAGATCATCCATTCATCCTCCTCGCAGACACCCATCATCTCATCGTAGTTCTTAAACACATTCTGCCCATCCCGGGTACGAAACGAAATTACCCGAGGACCGACATCCAGAGTGAGGATCAGTTCCACGTGCGCGTTGGCCAGGCAGAGACAGTTCTCCCAGCCTTTGTAGCTAATCTGAGTCAATTCAATCATAAGAATCTCCGGGGTGTCCGGGCGTACTTGGCAAATGCATACGCAGTAGGCAAGGTTGAGTTAAGGGAAATCCCCCTACGAAACGGCGAAAAATCTGGATCGTGGATCTCCCGGGAAAAGTCGTTGATTCCTGTGAAAGGAAAGCACATAGTACGGCCATGTCCGTCACGGGAACCGCCGTCATCCAGAACGAAGCCGGAATACATTGCCGTCCTTCTGCTCACATCATCAAAAGCATGGCAGGCTCCCCCTGTGAATTGCGAATCCAGCATGATGAGGAAGAGAGTGACCTCTCTTCGATGCTGAGTCTGATGATGCTGGCCTTGGCCTGCGGCACCGAAGTTCAGGTAGAGGCCAGCGGACCGGGGGAAGCGGAGGAATTGGCCAAACTGATTGGGCTGTTGGAAACCCATTACGATTTCCCCCCGAAAGAGGATTCCTGAAGGCATGAGCGAAACCTCCCGTCTTCTGGTGACCTGCGCCAAAGGTCTCTCTCCGGTTGTGGCCACAGAATTACGTGACTTGGGCTTCCCGGTTCTGCAGGAACAGGCTGCGGTGCTGGAAACCGAAGGAACCCGCCTGCAGGAAATGCAACTCTGTCTGGAATTGCGTTCAGCCCTTCGGGTCATGCGCCCCCTGCACCGCATGCGGGCCTACAACCCAAAAGATCTGTACGATGCCCTGCTGAAGCTGGAATGGGAATCGCATTTTGCCGCAGATGGCTACATCACCATTCACGGTCATGTGCGCAGCCCGGCCATCCGCGATGAACGATTCGCCTTTCAAACCGTCAAAGATGCAATCATGGATCGTCTACGCTCCGTCTATGGACGACGTCCGGACAGTGGCCCTGGAGATCATGGCTCATCCGTCTATTTGCACTGGATCGGCGAGGACATCGAACTCTCTCTGGACCTGGCAGGCTCCCCTCTGTCCCGCAGGGGCTACCGGACTCAGGGAGGAAGCGCCCCCATGATGGAAAGCCTTGCTGCGGGAATGCTTCGCCTGGGGGGCTGGCCCACAGAAGCGCCCTTGCTCTTACCCATGTGTGGCAGTGGCACGCTGGCCGTGGAAGCCGCGTTGATTGCCCGGGATCAGGCTCCTGGATTGCTTCGACCACACTTTGCCTTCAAACATTTACAGGATTTTGATGAGGAGGCCTGGGAGTCTCTGCGCAGTGACGCCCGTAAGCGCATCCGCAAGGATCAGGTTCCCAGCATCCTGGCGAGTGATCTGGACCCTTCCGCCCTGCACTTTGCAGAAAAAAATGCCGTACGGGCAGGCGTCGAGGAACACATTCACTTTGAACAATGTGACTTTCGGGAAACCGAACTGCCATCTGAGCAGGCCTGGGTTGCCCTCAACCCGCCCTATGGTCAACGCCTGGAAGCAGGAGAAGACCTCTTGCCGCTGTACCAGGACATTGGTCACTGGATTCGTTCGCTGCGGGGAGAAGGTTCCGCGCTGGTGATCAGTGGAAACCTTCCGCTCTCCAAACGTTTCGGCGTCAAACTCGCTGAGAAACATACCTTGTTCAACGGCAGTCTCGAATGTCGCCTGCTCCGTTTCCCGCTGCGTGCCTGAACCATGTCCTCCCCTCGCCGCGCTATCTTGCTTGCCGCTGGTTACGGCTCCCGCTTGGCTCCGCTGACCGACCTCTGGCCCAAGCCATTGTTTCCGGTACGCGGGGAAGCGGTAATTCAACGCCAGTTCCGCCAACTGCGGGATTGGGGGGTCGAAGAAGTCGCGGTCAATATTCATCATCGCGCCGATGTGATGCTGCAGGAACTTCCCAAGCTCCTGCCCGAGGGCTTGAAACTGGTTATCTCACATGAACCCGAGATTCTCGGTACGGGAGGGGGACTCCGACGCCTGGCCTGGTTTATTCAGGATGAGCCCTTCTGGATGCTGAATGGCGATGTATTCTGCGAACTGGACCCGACTCCGCTCCTGCAACGCTTTGCCCAACAAAAGCCTTTGGGTTGCCTCTGGATGCTACCGGACCAAGGGCCCCGGACGGTAGAACTCGAGGGAGAGGAGATTCTCAACTTCCGCGGTGGAGGCATGACGTTCAGCGGCTTTCAACTCCTTTCTCCCCGCATTCTGGACTACATTCCGGAAGTCGAAGCCTTCTCCAGCAGCATCGATGCCTTTACCCGGGCCCTGGCCGCAGGAGAGCAACTGCTCGGAATCTGCCTGCCTGATTCAGAGTGGGCGGATATTGGCACCCCGGAACAGCTCCTGGCTGCGGATGGAGACTCCGTAATTCTCCCCGGAGCGCAGGTGGATGAACAGGCCCGGCTAGAATCGGCTTTGGTTGGACCGGGAACCCGCTTGCGCCGCCGTCGCCTCTACAGCGGCGTCGTCCTCTCCCCCACACAGGGACTTTCTGCAGAGGAACAACGCTGGTATCCCAATGCAGAAGCTGTGGAACAACTCCCGGCACGGGGCTCCGACCGCAGCTTCCGTCGTCTGCACCTCCCCAGCGGCAGTCGAATTTTGATGCAGCGGGGGGATGCCCGCCCGGAAAACATGCATTTTGGTCATCATGCCCGCTATCTCGAATCACAGGGCATTCCCGTCCCCCGCATTGAACACCAAAGTCCGGATTTACGCATCTGGGCGCAGGAAGATTGCGGGCGAATGGATCTGCAACAGCGTTTTCAGGACGGAGGCCCCCGCCGAAACCGGAATGACCTGCGTCAAGCTGCCGAGCTCACCGCGAAATTGCACCAGGTCCCGGCTCCGGAACGCCTGGAACCGGGCTTCGACGCGAAGCTTTACCAATGGGAAGAGGATCTGTTTCAAACGCATTATCTGAAACGCCGCAGCCTGCCCGCAGCTTTCAAAGCAGCCCGACAACAGCTTCTACCCCAACCCAGAGTTCTCCTGCATCGGGACCTACAGAGCAGCAATCTCATTTGGACCCGGGACGGACTTCGGCTGATTGACTTCCAAGGGATGCGCCTGGGACCCGCGGCCTATGATTTGGCTTCGTTGTTGGGGGACCCCTATATTGAGCATCCCCTGGAGCTGCAACTGGACATGCTCGAACATTACAACCAACTGGTGCCGGATCCGGTCAGCGAAGAAAGCTATCGCTGGGGAGCCGTCCAACGCTTAATGCAGGCCCTCGGAGCCTTTGGCCGCCTGGGAAGCCACCCCGGCACAGAACGTTTTCTGAACTTTATTCCCCCTGCACTGCGACAGCTGCAACGTCTTGCACCGGATGAGGCCTTGCGGAACTGGGCAGAGCAGGAACAAGACCGACACCCCATCCCTGAAGAGGAGGAACCCCCATGAGTACCTGGATTGATAACTGGGCAAAGATCCCGGAAAGCCCCAGCGGCAAAGAAAATGGCCGCACCCACGGCGTCTGCGTTTGTAAAAACGGCAATGTGATCGTCTTTCATCAGGCCGAAAATGCCTTGGTCACCTACGATGCTGAAGGCAGCCTCATCTCCGCGGTAGGCGGCGATCGCTGGTTGGGCGCACATGGTCTCACCAAAATCGAAGAGAATGGAGAGGAATTTCTGTGGCTGACCGATCAAAACACCGGTGAAATTGCCAAAGTGACCCTGGCGGGCGAAACCGTCATGACCCTGGCCAAACCCGATTTAAAGGTGTACAACCCCGGCCGCTATGCTCCCACCTGGGCTGCGCAGAATCCCCTCAACGGCGAGATCTGGACCGCTGATGGCTACGGAGCCTATCAGGTGCATCACTATTCCGCTGAGGGAGAGTATATGGATTCCCTCCTGGGTTCCGCACAGGAAGGCGCCTTCCGCGAGCCACATGGCATCAACTTCCGCCTGAATGCCGCCGGCGAGGCCGAATTGTTTGTCACCGACCGCGCCAAACACCTCATTCAGGTCTTTGACGGCGCGGGAAACTTTTTGCGCAGCGGTCGCAGCAACCACTCCCCCTGCTGCTTTGATTTCTACGGGGACGAGGTTCTGGTGCCGGAACTGTTTACCGGTGTAAACGTTCTCGATGCTGACAGCTTGGAGCTCAAAGAGGAATTCGGTGCCAGCGACCGCGTCGGCCCCAATCCGGACGGCGGCTGGTGGCCTCCGGCCGTTCCCGAAGGCTGGCCCAACCTGGCCGGAACCGAACACGTACGCAGCGGCTTTTTCAACAGCCCCCATGGCGGTTGTTTTGATGCCGATGGCAACCTCTTCGTGGTGGAATGGATTATTGGCGGCCGCATCACAAAAATCCTTCGCCAGGGCTGATTCGAACATGACAGCCTTTTCCCGCCTTTGGATCTGCAGCCTGACCTTTGCTCTCGGACTGCAGGCACAGGGCGGGGAATCTCCGCCGCCCCCCATCATTGCCCACCGGGGGGCGTCGGTACAACGCTTGGAAAATACACTTCCAGCCTTTATCGAGGGTCTGCGACAGGGCGCTGATGGAATTGAAGCCGACTTTCGCATGTCCGCAGACGGGGTTGTTGTCTGCATTCATGATGAACATAGCGGCCGCATTGCCAAACGCCGACTCGTCGTCGCTGAGTCCAGCTATGCGGAACTGAAAGCCTTAGCTCTCAAGGGCAAAGAGAAAAACGAGGACCTGTATATTCCCCGCTTTGAAGAGGTGGCCGCACTGGTCCCGGAAGATCGTCTCTTTTACATCGAGGTGAAAGAGGGACCGGAAATGCTTCCGCCCCTGCTCAAAGCCATCCGTGCCTCTTCCCTCAAGGCTTCCCAGATTCGGGTGATCAGCTTTCAACCGGAAGTCATCCGGGATCTCAAACAGCATGCCCCTGAGTTACAGGCCTACTGGCTGGTCAGCCGCAAACAAAGCGCCTTTCATGGTGTTCAGCCCAGTCAGGAGGAAATCCTGCGCGTCGCCAAACTGATTCGCGCCGATGGCGTGAGTTGCAGCCATCGCCACATCTCCAAAGATTTCATCCAAGAGCTGCAACAACAAGGCTTCGAATTTCATGTGTGGACCATCGATGATCCCACTCAGGCCCAAGCCTTTGCCCAAGCCGGTGCAAGCTCCATCACCACCAATGTACCGGAGCGCATCCTGCAGCAGTTCAAGGCCCCCGCTCCGGAATCAGACTAATCCCTTGAGGGGCTAGCTTCATTCGTCCATACAGATCCCGAAGCATCCAAGACGTCCTTCGTGCTCCTTGAATCAACCATTCAAATGGACAGCAAGATCCTCCCTTAGCCTCCAAGACGTCCTTCGTGCTCCTTGAATCAACCATTCAAATGG
>DIYK01000054.1:957-4790 GCA_002429005.1 Verrucomicrobia bacterium UBA6056 | reverse complement strand
TCTCCACGACGTCCTTCGTGCCCTTCGCGCTCTTCGTGGTGAAAACAACACAACTAGGCCCCGAGTCGTTGGATATCCACCAACCCATCCAAAACCCCAAAACCCACCAACAATCAACCGTCAACGGGCAACCGGCAACCGACAACCCAAACCCATCCCTCAAGCCCCCTGCTGGCTCAGCATTTCAAAGAAAAGCCGCGTATCTTTCAAAGGCCGGATATGGCTCTTTTCTTTTCCGTAAAGCACCCGAATGGGTACGGAGCCCATGCGGATGCCCACCCGGTCCAACTGCAGGAGAATTTCCGACTCCGCCGCAAAGCCCTGACTTTTAGGAATCACCATACGCACGACATCCGTTTGATAGAGCCGAAAGCCGTTCTGAGTATCATGAACATACTGCTTCATGCGGCGGTTCAAAATCTGACTCATAATGCGATTGGTGACCCGGCGTAGCAAAGGCACCCGATTCCATTCACAGACCCGATTTCCAATTAATACCGGAATTCCGGTACGATGATAAGCATCGCAAAAACGAAGCACATCGATGGGAGAATGCTGTCCATCTGCATCCATGGTTACTACGGCATCAAAGCCTTCCCGATCCGCCCATTCAAAGCCCTTATGCAAGGCCAGGCCTTTGCCATGGTTATGTTCCAGGCGCAGCAATTCGGCTCCGGCTTCCTCGGCCCTCTCCGCGGTGTGGTCAGCAGATCCATCATCCACCACCAACACGGAAAGATTCAACGATTTAAGCTCACGGACAATGTCCCCAATTTTTCGTTCTTCCTGATAGGCAGGAAGTAGCACCAGAATGTTATGCAGGGACATCGTATCCAGTTCGGGAACCGGATAACGATCCTGCTCATCCTCTTTCCGCTTACGAAGCGGCATCACTCCGTCCCCCGCGGCGGGCTTCCAGCATCTCGGCATAGAGCGCATCCGCTTTATACGAGGAGCGGACAAATGGACCCGAAGCTACGGCATCAAATCCCATCGAGCGGGCTTTTTCTTCTAACTCCGCAAATTCTTCCGGAGGCACAAAACGGTGAACCGGTTCATGTTCTTTGGTTGGTCGCAGGTATTGACCCATGGTCAGCATGCGCACGCCCGCCTCCAGCAGATCATCCAAGGTGGACAGGATCTGATCCCGGGTTTCTCCCAGTCCCAGCATCATGCCCGACTTCACTTCCAGACCCGGCTCCCATTCCGAAGCATAGCGTAAGGTCCACAGAGATCGGCCGAAGTTGGCCTGAGGGCGGATCTCCGCCTGTAATTCACGAACCGTTTCGATGTTATGTGAAAACACGTGGGGAGCCGATGTGAGCAAGGTTTCCATGCTCGCTTCCCGTCCTTCAAAGTCGGGGGTCAAGACTTCAACCGTAATCCCCGGTACCGCTTCTTTCACCGCTTCAATGGTTTCACCAAAAATGCCAGCGCCCCCATCCAACTGATCATCCCGGTTTACGGAGGTGATCACAATGTGTTTCAACGCCATCTCCCGCGCTGCGGCAGCGACTCGGCGGGGTTCGAGTACATCCAACTCCGCCGGCCGACCGGAAGGAACGGAGCAGAAACGACAGCTACGGGTACAGGTATCCCCCAGGATCATCACCGTGGCGGTACCACTACTCCAGCATTCATGCCGGTTGGGGCATTTTGCTTCTTCACAAACGGTGTGCAGATGAAGGTTATTGACCAATCCCTGCACCTTGCTGAAGCCCTTATTGGTGTGAAGGGAACGGCGGATCCAGGGAGGCATACGTTGAGATTCCATGCCCTGATCATATTCTGGGTGCGACAAAGGTCAATCGGGATCGAAGGCTTCCACACGGCTTCAGAACCGGAAGGCATCGTTCCAGCTTACTTTTCCAGCTTTCATCCAGCGATCTCTCTTTAAAAAAATACGGAAAAGGCCTATGTTACCAGATCAACCAATTTAACACACAACCAGTTTTCTCCGCGAGGCCCTTCGTGTGGCCCTCTACCAGGGAGAAAGCGGAGGAAAAAACATGGTAGAATGGTGGTTAGCCTGGTTTACAACCTTGGCCGCCGCCGCACTGGGATGGTTTTGGCATTATCATGTGCAGCAGGTGGCTCGCCGGAATGGAGAGCTTGGAGCCGAGGATCTTTTAAACAATGCCCGCCACGAAGCCGAAGTGTGCCTTCGTGAGGCTCAGGCACAGGCACGTGAAGTGATCACCGAATCCCGCCGGGATATCGAACAGGAGCTTCGCGAGCGACGCATCCGTCTGGAAAATCTGGAAGATACCTACCACCACCGGGTAAAATCTCTGGAGCTCAAATCCAACACTCTCGACGAGCGTGAACACGCTCTGGATCAACAACGCAGCACCTTAAATGCTGAGGCCTCCAAGCTCACTCATCGTGCAGACGAAGTGGATGCTCTGGTTCAAGAACAGCTTAGCAAATTGGAATCCATCGCCGGTTTGAACCGCGAAGAGGCCCGCAAAAAAATGGAAGGTCTGGTCGAGGAGGAAGTCCGCCGCGACTCGGCTCAATTGATTCGCCAAGTGCAGACAGACATGAAGTCCCGGGCCAAACAGGAAGCCCAGAAAATCATCACCTTCGCCATCGAACGTTATGCCGCCGACACGGTGCATGAAGTGACCACCTGCAATATCCAGCTGCCTTCTGAGGAAATGAAAGGCCGGATTATTGGCAAGGAAGGCCGCAACATCCGCTCCATTGAGGCCGAAACCGGGGTCAATTTGATTATTGATGATACCCCGCAAACTGTGGTGCTTTCGGGCTACGATCCGCTACGCCGGGAGATTGCCCGCATTTCGTTGGAACGACTCATTCAAGATGGCCGCATTCACCCCTCAAATATTGAGGAAACGGTGGCAAAGGTACGTCAGGAAACCGAAGAGGCGGTTCTCAAAGCTGGAGAGGACGCTCTGTTTGAACTGGGCTTGGGCAAGGCGGATCCGGAGATCGTACAGACCCTGGGTCGCCTTCGCTACCGCCAAAGCTATTCCCAGAACGTACTCAGCCACAGCATTGAAATGGCCTATCTCATGTCCAGTATGGCTGCAGAATTAAACTTGGACACCTTTGTGGCCAAACGAATTGGTCTCTTCCATGACATTGGCAAGGCCCTCACCCATGAGGTAGAAGGCTCGCACGCTCTGATTGGCGCAAACCTCTTGGAGAAACATCACGAAGATCCCATTGTGGTCAACGCCGTAGCCGCTCACCACCGGGAAGTGGAAGCGGAATCCGTCTATGCCCACCTTGCTATGGCCGCAGACGCCATCACCGCTGCCCGCCCCGGTGCCCGCAATGAAAACACACAGCAGTACCTGCAACGCCTTGAGGATCTGGAACAGATTGCCAACAGTTACGATGGCGTAGAACGCAGCTATGCCATTCAAGCCGGCCGCGAACTACGCGTTCTGGTGCAGCCGGAAGAAATCGATGACAACCAGGCTCTCCATCTGGCGAAAGAAATCAGCGGCCGCATTGAATCGGAACTTCAGTTCCCGGGTCAGGTAAAAATCACCGTGATCCGCGAAACCCGTTCGGTTGAATATGCCCGCTGAACCGGCTGCATCTTCTGCATCTCAACCCCAGGTACGCCTGCTCGGGGACCACGTCTGCAATAAAATTGCGGCCGGCGAAGTCATTGAGCGGCCGGCATCCGTATTCAAAGAACTGGTCGAAAACAGTCTGGATGCAGGAGCAGATGCCATTGAAGTTGAAGTGTTACAGGGAGGCCGCAAGGCCGTCATCCTGCAGGACAATGGCTGTGGCATGAACCGGGATAATGCCTTGTTGGCCATGGAACGCCATGCCACCAGCAAAATCCGGGA
>DIYK01000054.1:0-889 GCA_002429005.1 Verrucomicrobia bacterium UBA6056 | reverse complement strand
GCCACCAGCAAAATCCGGGATGTTGATGACATCGAACATATCGACACGATGGGCTTCCGGGGAGAAGCCCTGGCCGCGATCGCCGCCGTCTCCCGCTTTACCCTGCGCAGCCGTCCCAGGGAAGAACTCGCCGGAGTGGAACTGATGCTGGAGGGCGGCACCATGAAGTATGTCGAGGAGAGCGGAAGCCCACCCGGCACCCGTATTGAAGTGCGGAACCTCTTCTTTAATGTGCCCTCCCGACGAAAATTTCTGCGCACCGAAGCCACTGAACTGGCAAATATCCGGAGCCTCTTTCATGTCTTTGCCCTCGCTCATCCGACCATTGCCTTTCGCCTGAAAGTAGATGGCCGGGAACTGGAACATTTCCCCAAACAGCACAGCCTCAGCGACCGCATTGCAGACCTCTATGGCGATGAGGTGTTTTCCAGACTTCGGAAACTGGAACTGGAACAGGGGGACCTGAAGATCCGTGGCTTCTGTTCCTTACCCGATCTGCATCGCAGCCATCGGCGAGATCAGGTGCTGCTCATCAATCGCCGCCCTGCCACAGCGCCCCTGCTGGCTTATGCGATTCGCGAAGCCTACCGGGACAGTTTGCCCCGCGATCGGCATCCCTTACTCTTTTTGCATATCGATATGCCGCCGGATTGGGTAGACGTGAATGTGCATCCCACCAAACGTGAAGTGCGCTTTGGTCCGGGCAACCGTATCCGGGATGCCTTGTTGCATGGACTCGAGGATGCCTTACGCTGTCCGGAAGCCTCCACGCAGGAAGCCGAGCCCCCCGAAGAGGATCTCCCCATGCTGCCCCCACAGCTGAGCTTGCCTCCGAAGCAGGAAGAACTCCCGCCCCCCACCTACCCTCCCATCGCTCGGCCGCTGCAAC
>DIYK01000063.1:26475-41524 GCA_002429005.1 Verrucomicrobia bacterium UBA6056 | reverse complement strand
CTTCACTGCGGTTCATCCAGGTGCGCCAGATCCAGTTTAATTGGTCCAGCACCCTGCCGCTGGGATCATCCTGTTGCAATACCCCCTCCGGGGCCCCGGACTCGCCTTCCCATTGCAGCGCATAGAGGCGGCATTGATTATCCGGAATCGCTTGATGCAGGGTCCCTTGGGGAATAAGCATCCACTCTCCAGGTTGCAGAACCCGCACTCCGTCCTCCAGACGGATGCGGTAGCCCCCTTCACACATACAGATCAATTCATGCCAGGCATGTGTGCCCATAGACCGTTGCGGTCCAGCCGGCGGATGGTATACCATCCAGATCGCCCGAAAACAGATACCGGGTAGCGTGCCCTCTCCTTCACGGATGGGCCACTTGTCTTTCAACAGATGTTTACCAGGGCTAGGCAGCTCTGATGTGATTATTTCTTTCGCTTTTTCTTCGAAGTCCATGAAGCATCAATCCCGGACATCTCCACGGTAGCGGAGATGCGTGCATCCTGTTTCAAGCCCAACTCTTTGCCACTCAACTCACAGGATGCTTTTAGCAGTAACAAGGGCGTCTTCGAATCCCGGTCATTGGCTGAAACCGTAAGCTTCATCTGTTTACGGATCTTAATACCATCCACGACAAACTCCCCCATACTGTCAAAGTAATTCCGGGTGATGGTTTTGGTCTTGCCGCCTTTTGCAGGGACCTCCACCTGCTCGCTGCGAACGCTGGGATTAATTGAGATCAAGGTGAAGTTCACAGGATGCTGTTCGCTGACTTCCGGCATGACCTGATCAAACTTCGCGGATTGAATCCGGTTGCGATGCTGCCCCTGAGCCTGAATCGGAGTTACCAGGTTCGGGACCCCCGCTTTCATCTCCACCCGCCCCTGACCCTGGGTGGAACCGATAATGTAGCTGGGCCATAACTCCCCCTGCTTGTCCCGAAAGCGCATCATGGCATTCCGAAAACGCGGACGATCGGCTTCAAATACAAAGTTGTTATCCGGAATAACTTTGCTTTTGGGTTTGGCCTGGATCTGAAGGGCACAAACGCAAAGTAACAAACTGAAAAGGACCTGTTTCATGGGTTCTGTCTTTCTTCGTAGATTCTAACTTACTTCGGCCATTCCAACAACAGCAGGCAGCCATCAATCAGGCCCCCTCCGAATTCAGGTTGTAAAGCATTTCCTGTGCTGGGGTAAGCCTGCGGCTCAAGGTCATATTTGCTCTGGGCCTCTTTCACCGCAACCCCCACAGCGATCGCCCGTTGGGTATTCCCAATTTCTCCGGTGACCACGCGAAGTTTTTTGCGATCCATGATGTTGACCTTACCCGCTGCAGGAAGAACGCTTGAAAAGCGAAAGCCATTGAGTTCAGGCCGGAAAATACTGACATAGGTTCCGCCCGGAGCCCACTCGGGATTTTCCGGTCCACGGTAGAGGTGATTGCGCGTCATAATCACCCCTCCGCCGCCGCCTCCCGCAGCAACCAGTTCCCCACTGCTAGCAATGTCCATATCATCAATGGACATCCCGGTTGGTGCATTTTTCTGTTTCAGATAAGCCATCCACAGCGATTTCACCTCCACCTCATAAGTTTGCGTATTCATCTTAATGATGTAACACACGCTGGTCACGTTCGCCCCCCAGGCACTCATGCCCATCCCATTATTGGTTACCTCACGTTCCAAATCAAAGGGCTGTTTGTTCAGCACGGAGTTCCCCCCATCCGACCAGCCCACCAACCAGAGATGCTGCCCGTCCGTGGAATAGGTCGCGCCACGAATAGAAGAATCCGAGACCAGCCGTCGTCCGGACATGCCCACATAAGCCGGGTCCCAGGAATACAGATTGGTCTCCATCTCCCCCCGCTCATCGTAGATATTGAGGTAAGGACGTCGCCAGGGCTCCCGCCCTGTATTTTTGTTATGATCTCCACCCAGGGCAATCTTGCCACTCACAGGATCCACAGCACGACTGTAGCCGCGGCTCGATACATCCGGATAAGTGAAGGCCAGTTTTCCTTTGGGCGTGAACTGCTGAATCACATCCGCAATCCATAACAGCTTTCCATCCTCCAGCAGCTGTAGTTCCGGGGAGCTGACTTCATCTTTCCGCTTCAGGACCCACTCCACCGATTTTAAATTCGAGGAGAGTTTCATCAGATAGATCATCCGGGCTTTTTCCGCAGAAAACTCATAGGGGTTCTTCAGTTCTTTTGCCCCCGTCAGCGTTCCATCTAATCGCCCTGTGAGATAGACCTCCCCCTTTGGCGTCACAGTCATATCACTCATCGAACCGGTTCCCCAGGGAAGCCGCACCACCTGTTCCACCTTGTTCATCTTCTGGTTGAAGCGCACAACAAAGGGAGCGCCATCCGGCATATCCACCAGAGGCGGAACTTTCCGTGCGGCCTTTTCCCGGGCCATGCGACGGCGATATTGATTCTTTTTCTCCCCCGGCTGCTGCGTCGTGTCCACGGGCCCTTTGTCCATCCGCTCCAGCATTTCCAAACTGGGCAGTGGTCCATCCTTCCCTGCCAGCACCTTGACCGAAACCCCTCGCCCCGGGTCAAATTCCGGGCCGAAGGCAATCCCCCCCACGAGTACGTCCCCATCCTCCCGGAATCCTGCACTGACAAATCCTTCATTCCCTCTGCCGCCAAACAGAGAAGAGGTCGAAATTTCGATCAGATCCGGCGGACTTCCCATCCGTTTCATATACTGATGGTAGCGGGTCTGTGCGGGGAGTTGCATGAGCAAACAGATGGAACCGAATAGTCCCAGACTCATCTGCAATCGTCTTTTCATATGAATCCTTGCGTTTCTACTGTGGATCGAAATCAGACAACTCCATGCGTACCCACCTGAATGGGACAGGGAGTGTGAACAAGAGAATAGAAAAAAATGCCAAACTGATTAAGGGTACAACTACATCAAAGTCGGACATTAGTTAGCAAGTACAGACAACTCTACTCTGAGACCACCAGCAGCATCACCGGATTCGAAATGATTTCACGACCCGCCAGCCTGGCCTTCAGAATCAAGGTATGCATCCCTTCCGGCAGACCCGCTACGGACAGAGCATAGGGATCTTCCGGATCCAGAGACTTCAGTTCCAAACGTTGATCCGCATTCCATAGCTCCAGGGTCAAATCCTCCGCCAGGGGCCCCGAAGCCACCAGTGGAAAAGGCTCGCCGGCATTAAGTACGGTGCAGGTCTGTTTATTTGGCCCCATAAAGGGGGCATAGCCATCAAAGGTGGGATACTGAATCATCACTTGTGGTTTATAGCTGACAAAGGCCTGCCAAATGCGTGCACTTTTTTCGGAAGGAAGCCAGGTCATCTCCGCGTCATCACCTTGATGTTCCCGCAGGGGCAGAATCTTCGGCGACGCGCTTTTCCAGCTTCGCAGGTCCCCATACCAGCCCTCCTCGTATTCCGTGGCCGCCTGTTCATTCAAAAACTCAAAGAACCAAGGATAAATCAACGCATCTGCTTCTCCATGGCGGTGTCCCAGGGTCCACATCACTGCCCCGCCCCACTTGGCCTTTTGGGCTCGAAGTCGGGCATTGTTTCTGAGCAGATCCTTCATGTGTTTCCCGTCTTTTTCGCCAATGATATGCAAATGCGGAACCTCAAAGGCCGGATTCTCCCAGCCTCCCCCTGCCAGACCAATCAGGGTCGGAGCCGATGCGTGAATCTGATCACGGTACAGGTGAGCAAATTTTGCCGAAAAGCCTCCCGCGAAACTTGCCCCGGTCGGAAAGATGGGCAGCTTGGAGAGTGGGACGGATGTGTGTTGTTCCAGTGCCTCTACGGCCAAGGGAAACAGTTCAGGAGGCCAGGCTCCACCTAAACGGATCAGTCCCTGCTGCGCCAACAGAACTCCATGGTAGTTTCCATCCTGATAGCTGTAGACGCCGCCTTCATAATCAGGAAATTCTGCCGGTTTGCGTAACTTCCCTTTCACAGACTTAGGTCCCGAATCAAAAGGCAATGCGCCTTCATCCATCTGAACCTCTTTACTTCCGGAACTGAGCACGATCCCCCGTACCTCCTCCGGCTTCATCCCTTTCGGCATCAGCAGGAAGGGGTTAAAACTCCCTTTACCAGGATGCTCCACCCGAACCATATGCATCTCCCATTCCCGTTTGGGCAGTTCCGCTCCGACTACAGATTCCGCAGGAGTTTCATCCAGAATGTCCAGGGAGATGGAATCAAAGGTCACCTTTCCTTTTGCCGCACCGGATCCTCCAGCCGTCACCAGAAAACCTGCCCAGATCTCTCCTTTGAGCAACGCTGCCTGATGCGGTACCCGGTTCCAGGACTCCCCATCCTCACTCCAGTACATATCCACAAAAGGATGGCGGCGCTCCAGACGCAACCAGGTTCCCTCCAACTCATTCGCTTCGCGGATCAGGCCATCCCGAAAACAGGTCTGGCTGCCTTCCGCCTGACCCGGCCGGATTTTCAAGCGGGAAAACCACTGCAAACAGCGATTCAGCTCATAACCATCATAGCGAAGGGTAACATTCCGCTCGGTCCCCTTTAATCCCTCCCGGAACATCAACCCCACTTTTGCATTCCCGGGAAGGCCCTCCACCTTGGCGATGCGTGCGGTTAGACGCAGCCCGGAGGCATCCGTCTGGATACCGGCAAAACGCCCCTCATCGCGGCCAACATAGGCCTCACGCCCCGTCGCATTGAGAGTCAATTCACTCGAATCGGGAAGGGAGAACTGAAGGGTTTCTTCAGCTTTTCCCAAAGCGGTTAAGGTCCAGGCCGGAGCCACACTCGCATGTGACACGGCACAGATACTCATCATACAGATTAAGATCTTACATAACATGGTTCTACTCCGATTCAGCCAACCAACGGCCTCGTTCCGACATAGCGGAATAAAATCGATTTGGACTTCCGGACATCCATCCCCAAAAAAAGACAAGGATCACCTTTCAGCATTCCCTGTCTTTTTATGGATCAGGTCTTAGGGCACCAAGGCCAGACGGCCTTCCTTCAAGGTCAGGACCTGACCGCCAACGCGAAGGGTATTCCCTTCCACAGTCACGTCTGGAGCCTGGGCACTGCGGGGGAACAACAGAGTCACCGTCTGTTTACCCAGCTTGATCTTCTGTCCGCTACTGGCAGGAATGGTGGAGGCGAGCAGCACCTCCTCACCGGAAGCCGCACTGAAATCCACAAGAAAGCTCTGATTTTTCCGGTTGAAGGTCAGCACACTTACATCCCCCTCCTCGGAAACCCACCAATCTTTGACGCCTTTCGTTTTCTTCAGGTCCAACCAGGCGCTGCCATTCACTTTTAATGCTTGGTCAGGTTTCGCAGACATATATCCACCACTGGTGCGACTAGCCAGCAGACTCATCACGAAGTCGCCCCGGTCCTGCCAACGGCTCCGCCACATATAGAGCCCCAATTCTGTATCGGCTGTGATCTTGGGAAGAAGCTCTGCCGGATTAACGGCGTCCATCCCTACCGGCCAGTTCACAAACGCGGAAACCGCGAGATGCGGATACACGGAGACGGTGTCAAAAGGCCGCCCAATGCGGGCATCGCCCTCTTTGAAGAACTGGTTGTAAAACCAGAGATGTGCCGGCTTCTGTTCAGGAGTAATCCCGGCAAAGCCATGGGCAAAATATCCTGCCCCACTCAAGCCATCCCGGTCCCAGACATTGTGGCCGTATTCGCCACGGATGGGGAATGCAATTCCTTTGCGGTCCCAGCCGCCTTTATTGGACAGTTCGCCAGGAGCGGAGACCTGAGAAAGGTACATCCACTTCAGCGTGGTCATCGGAACATTCGGGCGTCCATTATTCACCATGTCCAAGCCTTTGGCGTTTTTCCAGGCCTGCAGACCACTCAGGTAACTGATGTAGGTGGCCATGGATCCGGTTCCATCGCCCTCCTGAAACATGCCTCCGTTGCCGAAGCCTTCGGCCACGTTCCGGATCATATTGCGTTTCACAATGCGCAATAGAACATCCACTTTCTGCTGATCAATCCCGGGTTCGCCATCAATCGCCAGCAGGGCCAGACTGGCTCCACCCACCTGCATCCCGAAATGGTTGGAACCGGGAGGCATGGTGGCACGGGCCAGCGTCTCGAGGTTCATCTTCACACCTTCATCATATTCAGCAATGGCCTGAGTCGCTTTCGTACGAAAGGCTTCGTCCCAGCCGTTGTAACAGAGGTCATAGCCTACCGCCATCCATCCCAGCACCGGGCCTGCACGAAGTCCACCGCCGGGCGCACGGAAACTGTAGCGGTCATCCCGGTCCCGCTGTCCATCCATTGCTTTCTGAAACGCTTCTTTCCCCAAATCTGCGTATTTCTGCTCACCCGTCAGTTGATACAAGAGTCCGTATCCAGCCACATGGGAGAAGGTGTAGACCCCGGGTTCATTATTGGTGAAATTCCGGTAGCCACCGCCCATGTAGGCTTTGCTGTAGTCGGTATATACCTTGGGTCCACTGTCCCCATCTTCGCCATCCAACAAATAACGCAGCCGTTTCAGGATAGCTTGGCCTTCTTCCGTTTCCATGCGTTTGCGAAGTTCGGGCAGATCCGACTGCCGGAAGAGCAGACGGGGATGTTCACCGGGTTTGACCGCCTGGTGCCCTTCCACATCCACAAACCAGGTGTCATCCAACTGGGATTTGTACACCGTCTTGGAGATTCCCGGATTCATATTCCCGTCAAAGGAGGTTGTAAAAGCAATGTCCTCTTGCCCTTCCCGGGTGACCCGCACCTGGTTCACACCGGTCATCAGGCCACCTTGAAATGTGCCCTCGAAATCCACGATGTATTCGCAGGGCTCCAGATCAAGAGTGTAGGTCGGAATGCGGAGCGTGCCAGCAAATCCGTCCTCCTCAATCCGGGTCAGGGAGATGAGTTCCGGATCCAGTTCCGTCCGGGAAATCGTGGCCCGTTTCTGAGTCATGGTGCCATGGCTGGCTTTGACCACCTTTCCGTCCTCTACGCCAACATACACGATCATGCAGCGCTGCTTGTAATCTGCACTGCCGCCCACGAGGATGCCCTGCAAATTGAATTTCAGGGTATAGGCTTTGGGGAGAGCAAAGGCTTTCTGCGGTTTGGTAAAGCTGCTGATGGATCCACCTTTGAAATTCATTTTTTCGATAGTGGGTTCCTGCACATCCGGTTTGGAGGAGCTCCAGCTTCCGACGATGAATCCTTTATCATTCAGTTTGGCGTCAATCTGATACCGGATGGGAAAGCTTCGCCCGCTCACCGGAACCCACAGGTCCGGGGTCATGTGAATGAGCATCTCCCCTTTCATCTTCCCGTCGACCACGTGCACCTTGGACATGTCCACATGCTGCCAGCTGGTATTGTAGACCCTGCGGGGATTGGTTCCCGGAGTAAAATTCCCGCGGGAAGAACCCACGCCGGCTTTCCATTGCCCATCAACGGAGCGGGCATAAATTGTAAAAGGAATGGTATTTCCCTGACGGTCGGTAAACACATCATTGAGTTTGATATCCCAGCCATCCTCCATCGCCTGCTCTTGAGCAGGAAGGACAAGATGGAATAGGCTTACGAACAGGGAAAACAGCCATCGAACGATCAAATGAGAACGAAATTTCATGAGGGACTCCTCGGGAACAACTGTGAAACAACTCATCGGCCGCAAAACGCGACAAATATTACGAACATAAAACTATATTAGGCGTCGTATTCTATGAAGTCCCAGAAGAAGCATGCTCTACATACGGTCATTTTCTATCAATTTAAGCCAAACCTGCGAAAATTATATTTTATTACCCCAATAATGCGAACGTATTTCATGCTAAGCCCTAATACATCACGTAAATCCAAGACATGGCTCACCCCGGAAGATGCTTATGCAGGGTTTTCCCCGACGGAATTCATCCAACGCCTACGATACTGAGAAGGGCTACAGCCCATTCGTTCCAGAAACAGTTTCTGCAACGAGCGTACACTCTGAAAGCCACACTCCTGGGCCACGCCTTCAATGGAATACACATCCTGCATGAGTAACTGTTGCGCCATGTTGAGACGGGCGTCTTGTTTTAAATCCAAGACGGAACGATTCAGCCCCTGACGGACCCGGCGCTCCAGGATTCTCCGTCCGCATCCCAACTCTTCACATAGCTGAGCCATGCTCCAGGTACAGCCCCCCGGTTTTTCCAGAAGATGAAGCAGTCGGGTTACCAATTCATCCGGTTCAGCGCTTCTCAATGTCGAGGCTCGCTCCTCAATCCCCATCGCATCCAGTTTCTGCCGGCGTGGGGGGCTTTGCCCCTGCATCAGCAGGTTCAAGCGCTGCGCCGCCAGTAAGCCCGCCAAATGAAAAGGAACTTTCACGCTGCTTAACGGCGGATAGGTCATCTCACAAATCATCGGACTGTTATTCACCCCCAGGACCAGGACATCATCCGGTACGGCAATCCCGTTCTGTAAGCAATGTTCGAGAATCCACTCACAGAGTTTATCCTGCCATCCAAACAAGCCCACAGGTTTGGGCAACTCACGCAGTAAGTTCATTAAAGGTGGATAGGGTGAGATCCATGGCATTTCCGCATCATGGGTTCGTTCCCGAAACTGGAGTTCATCCACTTCATGATACGGAGAAACCCCGGCATCCCTCAAAACCTCCAGAAAGCCCTCTACCCGATCCTGAGCCACCGTATTCCTGGAATTCCCCAAGGCCACGGCAGAACGAATCCCCTTATGCAGGAGAAACTCGCCGCCAACTCGGCCCAGCTGAACATTTTCATAGGTGATATGATACGGAAGTTGGCTATCCCCTTGTCCCCCCACCTGAATCCAGGGAATGCCTTTTAAGAGCTGCCGCTGTTCTCTGGAAATCGGGTTCACCACAATCGCGCCATCGGGTTTCCAGTCTTCGATCATCCGCAGGACCGCTCCCCCCAGCAGGGAACGTAGTTTTCGAAAGTGCCAACCTAAGGGACGGGCACATTCAAAGATCCCTGCCAGAATTCGAGTCTGGTAATCCCCCCCATCCTGTACAATAATCAACACTCTGGGTGGTCTTCCCATCCAGGCACTTCGATTCGGAGCAGTGGGATGATCATGTCGCATTAATTCGTTTATGCGCAATATTGCGTAACTGCGCAAGGAATATTTCTTGCCAGTGCATCTTCAGAAAACGACAATGAAACATCCCCTTGGAGACACTGCCATGATTCGTAGCTTCCTGATTCCTCTGCTTATCAGCACATCGCTTCCTGCTGAACTCATTTACGACCCCTTTGCCATCGGTACGAACCCCGCTGCGGGTGAGTATGTAGACGGAGGCATCCTGAAAAATGTGGGCCCCACGCTTAGTGGTTTCACTGGAAACTGGACGGGAGGCACCGATCGCTGGGCCACTAGCACTGCAGGACTGAGCTACCAGTCAGGAAATGTCTCCTTAGGATCTTTGAGCAGCGGCACGGTGATTCGTCGCTCCGATGGAGGAGGCACCGGGGCCAATAGCACCGGGCGGGATTTGAGCTCAGCCAACAGCCTGAACAGTCCAAACACCTTCTGGTTTGCCACCCTGTTCAACCCGGGCTCGATCAGTTCCGGGGAAATCACGGAACTGAATTTCAGAATCGATGACGGCGGTGCTGCCATCAACATGCGCATGAGTGGATCGGATCTACTGCTGGAAGGCAGCAACCAGGGAAACCTGCAAGCGGGGGTGACCACCATGATCCTGGGGCGTGTGGCTGTGAACACGGTCTCTTCGGATAATGGGGTACTCGAGGATCTGGATTTTTGGATCAATCCCAGCGATCTCTCCAGTGTGGGAGCCTTGGGCGCGGCCAGCTATTCTGTTTCTGGGAACTATCAGGATGGACAGAGCTATGGTCCGAACGACGTAGCCATCACCATGGCCGGTGCGGTCGGCTCTGGAAACCGCGTGGATGAATTTGTGCTTACAGACTCCTTCAGCGAACTGCAAAGCGTTGCCTATGCCATTCCCGAACCGGGGACACTCTGGCTGGCCCTGCTCGCCGGAGGCAGCCTCTTCCTGCTCCGTCGGCGACGCTGAGAACCTGCGGATCTTCCCACACACACACACGCCGGCAAGCCCGGCGTTTTTTGTGTCGAACGCGGAGTGGAAAAGTAGAAAAGAAAACAAGAAAAACTGGAGGATCTGAGAACAACAGCTCCGGCATAATCATCCTTATGCCTGACTCTTCCCAACCCAACATCCTTGTTTTCTGTCTCGATCAAATTCGCCAGGACTGGTTTTCCTTGCATGGTCACCCCTTTGTGCGCACCCCGCATATCGATACCATCGGAGGCGCCGGCATCAGCTTCGACCGAGCGGTCAGCCAATGCCCCACCTGCATTCCTGCTCGCCAAAGCCTGATGACCGGCCTGGATCCCTGGAGCATCAACATGACCCGGAACATCGGCAAGCAGACCTTTCCGGAGGGTCGTCCCAAACTCGCCGAACTGCTTTCAGATGCAGGGTATCAAACCTATGCGGTCGGAAAAATGCACTGCTACCCATCCCGGGACCGCCTTGGTTTTGATGATATCGAAAACGATGAGGAATACCGGCTGGATGAAAACGGCAAGCCTCATGATTATGAGCAGTATCTCCGCGATCAAGGCCTGGCCCACCGTATGAGCAGTCACGGGGTCGGTCCCAACCAGTACGGATGGCGCCTGGATTCCGTCCCCGAGGAACACAGTCCCACCCACTGGGTAGGAGACCGGGCCTGTCGTTTTCTGGAGCGCCGTGACCCCACCCGGCCCTTTTTCCTCTATGCCTCCTTCCGCCAGCCTCACCCGCCTTTTGTGATGCAACCCGCCTTTTGGGAAATGTATCGCGACAAAGAAGTGCCCATGCCCGTATACGGAGACTGGTGCGAGGAAAAACAGCCCATCCATTGGCAAAGTCTGCACCAAAAACACCGTACGCATCTCTGGTGGGATCATCCGCATGAAATTCCCGATAACATCCGGGCCTATGCCGCCATGATCAGTCACATCGATGCCATGATCGGAATGGTGCTGGGGCAGCTTAAGGAAAGTGGTCTGGCCAACAACACCTGGATTCTGTTGACCGGGGATCACGGAGAAATGCTGTTCGACCACAAAGGCTTTGCCAAAGCAACGCCCTTCCGGGGTTCGGCCGGCGTCCCCTTTATGATTCGCCCCCCCGTGCGCGATGTCATCCAAAACGAGGGTATGGAACGTACCCTACCCTGTATCAACCGCAGTCACGCCGTGAGTCTTACGGACCTGATGCCGACCTTGCTGGACATTGCCAACATCGAGATTCCCGCAGACCTGGATGGCAAGAGTCTGCTGCCCTGTCTGGAAGGCTCCGAAGCCGTAGTCCACGAAACTCTACCCACCGTCTTCAACGACAACTATGGCATCACCGACGGCAAATACAATTACTGCTGGTTCGGAGACAATGGCCTGGAAATGCTGTTTGATCATGACGAAGACCCCCGGGAGGAACGGGACCTCTCCGAACTTCCCGAGTATCAGGAGCACCGTACCCGCCTTCGCAAGGCCCTGCACGATCATCTCGCAGCACAGGGGGATCCCCGGGCACAGGAGGGTGAACTTGTGGTCACCGGGCAAACCTTCCCCGTGAAGCACTCCAACCTGAAGGATAAAGCCATGCACCGGGGTCGTTGCTGATGATCCGCAACGTCCTGTTCATTCTCTGCGACCAGCTACGTAAAGACGCTCTGGGTTGTTACGGGCATCCCTCCGCTCAAACAGCGCACCTGGACCGTCTCGCCAAGGAGGGGCTGCGCTGCGAGCACAACATCGTGGCTTCTCCGATCTGCATGCCGGACCGCATGTCCATGCTCACCGGACGACATATCCGCAACCACGGACTGTGGACCAATGGATTGTTGTTGGATCCACTTCCCCCCACCCTGCCGGATCATCTGCAAGCACAGGGCTACCGCACTGCAAACTTCGGTAAAATCCACTGTAGCCCCACCGGGACGACCGACCTGCGCAGCTGGGAGAGTAAACATCGCTGGAAAGCCCTGCAGGAGGCCGGGGAGGATCTCTTTGAACATTGCGGTCCCTATCTCGGCTTTGAACATGTGGAGCTCACCCTTGGTCACGGCCCCTCCAATGCCCGGGACGCGCATTACGGTCAATGGTTCCGGGAACGAGGGGGTACGGAGGAGATGATGCACTTGCATAAAGATCCGGACAACCCCGAACACAGCGGGGTCCGGGAGATGCCTGTGGAGCTTCATCATTCCCGTTTCATTGCCGAACGCAGTTGTGCCTGGATCAAACAACGGGCGGAGGATGGAGAGCCTTTCTTTGCCCAGATCAGTTTCCCGGATCCCCATCACCCCTTCGATCCTCCCCGGGAGGCTGCGGAAAAAGTAGATCCGGCACGTGAGCCCGAAGCGATCCCGGCAAAGAACGATCTCCATGACCGCCCCGCCCATTACCGGCAGCGTTTAGATGGACAGTGGTCCCGGAAAGGTCTCAAAGCCAAAGCCCATCACCCGGGAGGGATCGCCAGCGAACATGTACGCACCCTGCGAGCCCGAACCACTGCGATGGTCAACCTCATCGATCAGGCGGTCGGACAGATCCTCGAAACCCTGGAGGAAAGCGGCCTCGCCGAGGAAACGCTGATCCTGTTTACCAGTGATCACGGCGAAGGGCTCGGAGATCACGGAGTGTTCGGCAAAGGTCCCTGGGGCTACCGCAGCATCATTGAAACGCCACTGATCCTCCATGGCCCCTCCGTGGCGGAAGGGGTCTCCCACGCGGTCATCTCGGATGTGGACTTGGCCCCCACTCTTTGCGGTATGCTGGGCATCCCCGCCCTTCCCTTCGCGGACGGCCTCGACCTCTCCGCCCACTGGAAAGACCCCTCTCAACCCACCCGGGATTTCGCGTTGCTGGAATACCGCAACGGCTTCGCTGAGCAGGATTATGCCTGTGCCGGGCTGGTATCGGCAGATGAGACCTACCTTCGATATCAGGATGGCGTGGAAGAACTCACCCAGCTCGCATCCGATCCGGAGGAGCAGAACAATGTGGCCGGCGAGCGAACGCAGCGATGCGCGGAATTACGTGCTCAGCTTATCGATCAACTCCTGCAGACCTCGAATCGCTTTCCTCAGCAAATCAGTCATGCCTGAAGAGATCGTCCGAGTCCCGGCTTCACGGTCTGTCGCTGTGTTCCACCACGGATTCCCGCTGATGAACCCTGATGGATCCCCTGCTCTATATTCACCTTTAAAAGGTAATTAGATTCAACATGGGGTTCGAGCTCCCAGGTAAGCGTTCACCCGGGTATCTCGATTTCCTGCCACTTCCTCGTGACCTTGAGCAAACAGGGGGATATAGGACAACGTTAGATGATTTTGCGAACAGAACCCTCTTCAGCAGGAGCCCCTTTCTCATGAGACCCAACCTTGTCCTGATTATGACCGACCAACAGGGGGCCAATGCGGTGGGCTGTTACGGCGCTGAGGGAGTTCGGACCGACCGTATTGATGCTCTCGCAGCAGAAGGCACCCGCTTTGAACGGGCCTACACCGCTTCGCCTGTCTGTACTCCCGCCCGTGCAGGTCTGCATACTGGAATCTATCCTCATACAGCGGGTGCCTGGACCAATGCCCTGGGACTGGAAGCCAACAGTCGCACCCTTTCCCAGCGGCTCGCCCAGGCCGGATACCACTGTGCCCATTTCGGCAAATGGCACTTGGACGGCCATGATTATTTCGGGACCGGCACCCCACCCGAGCCCTTTAGCACGGAAACCTGGTTCGACGGCCGGAATTTCCTCGAGGAACTGACGAAGGAACAGCGCCCTCGCTTCCGCAAACATCCCGGATCTGCGGAAGGACTGCGTAAACTGGGGATCAGTGAGGAAAACACCTGGGGAGGACGTATCTGCCAGCATGCTGTAGATTTTGTCAGATCAGCCTCCCAGGCTGAGGAACCCTTTTTCCTCGTTGCCAGTTTTGATGAACCCCATGGTCCCTCCATTTCTCCTGCTGAAGATTATGAGGCCTTTGAAGGATTTTCTCTCTCCAACGGTCCGGGGGGGCATGACGACTTGAGCAGCAAACCTTCTCATCAGTTCGAGTGGTCCCGGGCCCATGATCCCAACCGGAAGCCCCGCACCGAATGGAGCAGCACCAAGTACTTTGCCGCCAACCATTATGTGGACCGGCTCATTGGGAAGATCGTCGATACCGTAGATGCATGTTGTGCCGAGAACACCTGGATTCTGTACTGCAGTGATCATGGCGACTTTCTGGGTGCACACAGCCTCGGTGCCAAAGGTCCGGCCATGTACGACGATATTACCCGAGTGCCCTGCATCCTGCGTCCTCCTCCTACAGAGAGAAAGGCACAACAGATTTCCGAACCGGTCAGCCTGGTCGATGTGGTGCCCACCTTTCTCGAATTAGCCGGAGTCGAGCGCCCCCCCATCCTCGATGGCAAAAGCCTGCTTCCCTATGTGGAACAGGGCACGGCCAAAGAACGGGGAGATGTGTTGGTGGAATTCAACCGCTTCGAAGTCGGTCACGACGGACGGGGGGGATTGATGCCGATCCGCGGCCTGATTCGTGGCCCTTGGAAATTTGTGGTCAACCTGTTCAGCGAGGACGAACTCTATCACCTGGAACAGGATCCGGGCGAATGTGTTAATCTGCTCGAAGAGGCGGAGCATGCAGAGATCCGGAATCAACTGCATGATGCCCTGCTGGATGAAATGGATAGACAACGGGATCCCTTCCGCGGCGCCATCTGGGAGCGGCGTCCCTGGCGAACAGAACGGAAACGGGGCTGGGCCGGCCCGGAACGGCAACGTCCTGACGACGGCGTGCTCCCCTCCGTCCTCGCCTATCCCACCGGCTTGCCCCCCGAGTCAGACGTTACAAACCCCGCATGACCCGTCACTCATAATCATTGCCATGACCACTGCCTCATAACCACTGACCCATGACTACTGACCAATGACCACTGACCAATGACCACTGACTACTGACCATTGACCACTGACCACTGACCACTG
>DIYK01000063.1:0-26403 GCA_002429005.1 Verrucomicrobia bacterium UBA6056 | reverse complement strand
CACTGACCACTGACCACTGACCATTGACCACTGACCACTAACCAATGACCACGGACTTCTGACTTCTGACCACTGACCACTGACTTCTGACTTCTGACTTCTGACTTCTGACTAATGACCACTGACCCATGACCTTCAGCTCCGATAACCGCTTCGAACTTACAGATCCACGCCAGGTAGGCGCCTGGTGGAACTACCTTTATAACGATGCCACCCATGTGACCATCGGTCCCGGCGCTGAAGGCAACAGCCTGCTGCGCCATCCAGTGATCCAGCAATGGAACCGCCCCTTCCGCCGTCTCTATCTCTTGGATCGCGACACTGGAGAGATCTGGTGTCCGGCCTGGGCGCCCATGGGGAGCAGCTTGGACCGATACTGCTGTAGCCACGGTCCGGTAGATACACGGATTGAGGGAGATTTTCAGGAAATCGGAAGCAGCTTCCGACTCTTTGTCCCCCGGGATGAGCCCGGAGAAGTCTGGACCTGGAGCCTGAACAATCTGTCACAACGCCCCCGCCACCTTGAAGCGCTGCTCATCTTTGGCTTGGATAACAAAAACTTTATGGGCTGGCACTGTGGCTGGGATGAACAGCGAAACGCATTGATTAAATATGCCTTTCCCCATCACGCTTCGTATGAAGACTATGATCGGCTGAAGGAGCGTCCCACCGACTGTTTTGTATTGCCTTCCATCGCTCCGGACAGTTGGGCCGGACGCCTCGGAGATGTCATGCAGGGAGCCTGTGAGGGCGAAGCTCCGCTGGGCTTCAATGCCGAAAGACTTTCCTGCGACACCGTGTCCAATGGCGACCCGGTGGCCGCCCTGCAGTGGTCCCTGACCCTCGAGCCCGCGGCCAGCTGGCGGGTGGATGGCTTTAATGGCATGGTCCGTAAAGATGTGCCGCTCTGTGCCTTCTTTCCGATGATCGGAACTCCGGAAGCGGTAGATTCCGAACTTCGGAAACTCGAAGAAGAAAACGCCGGGACGGAAGCCAAGCTGCACCTCAGCTCCCCGGACAAGGCTTTGGATCGTGATGTAAACCGCTGGATCAAAAAACAGATCACCTGGCAGACCCGGTTATGGCGAAATGGCATTTCCTACCCCCTGCGGAACATTCTTCAGGATGCGGCGGGGTATGCCCTCTATGAACCTGAAGAAGCCTTGATACCCATGCGCCAAGTCACGGCCCAGCAGAAAAGTAACGGCTACCTGAAAATGTGGGTAACCCGTGAGGGAGAACAGGCCAATCATCCGCTGGTTCACAAAGTACATGATGACGGAGGCATCTGGCTGGCCATATGCTGTGTCATGGGCATTCATGCCAATGGCGATGCCAGCCTGTTACAGGAATCCCTCCCCTTTGCCGACGGCGGTGAAGCCAGCTGGTTGGAACACCTGGCCCTGGCCCTGCGTTTTTATGATCAAGAACTGGGGGAACATGGCTTGGTATTGATGCGGGATGGAGACTGGACGGACCCCATCAACGGGCCAGGACGGAAAGGTCGCGGAGAAAGTGGCTGGGCCTCCATGGCCCTGGCATATGCCTGCGATCAGCTGGCTGAACTTGCGGAGCTTTTGGGTGAATCCGACCTGGTGAACGAACTGCGCAAGCGGGCTCAATCTCAGCGGAATGCCGTGGATACCCATCTCTGGTGCGGTGATCACTACGCTTACGGCTTTGATGATGAGGGGCAGCGTTTCGGCGAGAGCCGGGTCTTTCTCAACACCCAGACCTGGGCGCTGCTCGCTGCTTGTGGTGATGCCGATCGTCGGGCAGCCTGCCTTCAGGCCATTGATTCGCTGGGTACTCCGTTTGGCCCCCGCCTCTTGGCTCCGCCCTTTCCGGACTGGGACCCTCAGGTGGGGCGTCTCTCTATCAAAGTGCCCGGCTTTGGTGAAAACGGATCTGTATACTGTCATGGAGCGGCATTTGCCGCAGCTGCAGTAGCCAGGAGCGGAGATGCGGATGCCTCCCTGAAATTGGTGCAACAGATTCGCCCCAGTAACCCCGATCACCCCCCTGCCCGCAGCAAACAGATTCCCATCTGGCAACCCAATGCCTGGTTCGGCAATCTGGATGCCCCGGATGCAGGCCACAGTACCGAGGCCCTGGCTACGGGGACGACCACCTGGTTGTTGCTCACAGTCGTCGAGGAACTGGCCGGCTTCAAACTTCGAGCCGATGGCGTTCAGCTGAGCGATAGCCCCTTACCTACTGGATGGAGCTCTATCCGCATGACACGATGCATCAAAGGTAAGCAGATCTGTCTGGACCGGGATAGCCAGGAGTTGCGTTTGAATGGCACGGTCTTTCCTGCAGGACGAATTTCCTTTGCAGAACTGGAAAAGCTATGACTTCGAAGCCGCCCAACATTCTGGTGTTCATGACCGATCAACAGCGGCTCTCAGCGGTCAGTGCCTATGGACCCACGCCCTGCCGTACGCCCAATCTGGATCGGCTGGCCGCTGAAGGTTGCTTATTTAAACAAGCCTATTGTCCGGCGTCGATCTGCGGCCCTTCCCGGGCTTCGTTGTTTACGGGCATGCTCCCCCATGCTCATGGCATGACCAACAACATCGGCGATATTGGCTGTAACCAGACTCACATCCAAGACAGTCCAGAGCTACTGTCCCGTAAATTGGAATCCCAGGGCTACGCCTGCGGCTACACCGGAAAATGGCATCTCTGTGCAGAAGAAAATAAACGTACCCGCTATCAGGCAGACTACATCCTGAACCTGCCCAATGATCTCGGCTTTGTCGGTCAGGACTTTCATGGACACGGTGGCGGTGGGCAGATCTATCCTGAATTTCAAGACTACCTCAGCCGGAATGCTTGGACGGACGAAGTGGAGCGGGTGGATGCAGCATTTGGCCATGAAGCCGGTTTATGGAAAGGGCCTGCAGAAAGTACCGTCAGCCATTTTCTCTGCTCACACAGTCTGGAGCTCATCGACCGTTTCCAGAAAGAGGGCTCCCCCTGGTTTATCTGGCACAATGATTGGGGGCCGCATGAACCTTACTTCGTCCCGGAAAAGTACTTTGCCCGTTACCGGGACATGTCTTTTGAACCCTGGCCGGATTTTGACTGGGACCCGGGCAGCATTCCCGGTCCGCATCAGCGCTTCTGGGTGAAAGACAAACCCTGGGCGTACTGGGAAAATCTGCTGCGCTATTATTACGCCTTTGCCGAGATGATTGATGATGAATTGGGACGCATCCTCAGGCATTTGGAAGAAATCGGCGAACTGGAAAACACGCTCATCTTCTTCACCTCCGACCATGGGGAAAGTTTGGGCAGCCACGGCGGGATTGCCAACAAAGGCTGCCAACCCTTTGAGGAAGTCCTGCGTGTCCCCCTCGTCGTATATGGTCCCGGGGTCAAGCCTGGGCAGCTGCGGGATGAGATCGTGGCCAACACCGACATCTACCCCACCCTCTGTGCCCTGGCGGGTAGCCCCAGTTCCCTTCCCCGTGACCCTACCCGGGATTTGACGCCTTTGTTAGCTGGAGAGGAGATTCCCTGGCGGGATGCCTGGGTGGCCGAAGGTCATGGCGTCAGTGGGATGCTCTTCACTCAACGGGTCCTCCGCTGGCATGAATGGATCTATGTCTGGAATGCGGGATGGCCGGAAATGCTGTTCAACCTAGACGAGGATCCCTATCAGTTGAACAACCTGGCCGATCAGGAAGAATCTCAGGAAGCGTTACAGGCTTGCAGAAAACGTCTGGGGTCCTGGCTGGAAGAAACGCTGGATCCGGCTCGTGTTGCCTTCGTGGATGAGATTGGGATCACTTGAGACTTCCCTGGCAGCGGGCCCTCAACACAGGCCCAAATGAGCTGCCAGCTCCCGTAATCTTCGTTTATTCGCTTCAGTCATACGGCCCTCCCGATTCGGTGGCGAGTTGAGGATCAGAATATTGTCCTGAGCCGTTGCCTGCCGATACAACGCAGCTAAGTCTTCCACGCGTTTGAGTTCCGTATCCCCTGTGTGGTAAAACCAGTGCTGGTTGAGGCAGACAGTGGATTCAAAGGGCATATAATAGAGCTCCCCTTCATGGGAGAAACATTTTGGATCCTTCTCTCCAGGCAGCTCGGGGTCACCCAACCGGAAGTCGGAAGGGAAATACCGAATGGGGTAGCCTTCCTGTTGCTGATCCGGGTGAAGCGCATGGATGTCGATTTGATCTGGATGTCCGATACTCCAGTTCACCCCCACCGCACAGTTCGCCTGGAGAGAGCGAACGGTATCGTAGATCCTCGGGATCTCCCATGCCTCCCGGGGCATATTCCATCCCCCATCCAGCCAGAGTTCGCAGATCGGACCGTAAGAGCTCATCAGTTCATGAATCTGGGCATCCATGTACAACGCATAGGCCTGTTTTTGCTCATTGCTGAGCGCTGCATCCATCTCAAAACTATGTCTGCGCATGACCCCATTACCCCAGTGCCGATCCCACAATGAATAATACAGACCCAGATCGAGACCAAACTTCCGACAGGATTCAGCCATCGCAGCCACCACATCCTTCTTCATCGGACTCGCGGCAATGGAGTACTCCGTGTGTGGGCTGTCCCACAGGCAGAAGCCGTCATGGTGTTTTGTGGTCAGAATCACATACCGCATCCCGGCTTCGGATGCCGTTCGGGCCCAATCATCCGTATCCAGCCCTTTGGGATGGTAACTACTGGCGTCCAGGGTCCCGTCCGTCCATTCCTGATCATGAAAGGTGTTCAGACCAAAATGAATAAACATCCCGTACTTCCGCTGAATCATCTGCCGGTGCAATTCCGTGGCGTACGTAGAGGGAGAAGGCGAATGAAGGAGGCTGTGCATGAGAGTTCCTGGGCTCAGGGTGAGAATCCACTATGCTCCAGACTCCGGATTCGGTGAATGCTTTGGCGTGACAGCTTTATGTCCATATGTGATCTTTGTCCTCATGATATATGACGATCCCTCAGAGACAGAGGGCCCTCAGTTTCCAATTTCGCAAACGCCTCTGATTCGGATTCACCGCATCGGACGGGTGCGACTTGGCAGGGATTGGTGCCATCAGCTCCATGACAATTCCTGGAGACTCTATCTCATGGATGGCCCCGGGGCGGGGATTCGGATTGCCTCCCGTCGGGTCGCCATTCCGAAGGATGTGCCCTTTCTGATCCCGGCCTGGCTGCCGGTCACCTGTCTTCCCGGCGCTGGCCTGACACAGACTTTCATTCAATTCAGTGCCGGGACCCTCTCTTCCGAATTGATTCGCAGCTCTTGTACCCGCCCCAAGCCCCTGCCTGAGCTTCCAGAGCTGATTCAATTGCTTGAAGCATGTGGGGAGCTCTGTGACCACACCCAACAGGCTTCCGCTTTACAGGGCCTTTCCATCCTTCCCGTGCAACGGGCAGCCAGCGTAGCCTTAGAGGCCTATTTCGCATCGTTGCCTGGAACAACACGCGACCTGTTGGACCGGGCCTTACAGGGCACTCATCCCATTCAACGACTGGCTCAGGAAATCTCGTTGACCCCCTTGTCTCCCTGGACCGTGGATCTGATGGCCAAGCGGGCTCATTGCAGCCGGGAGCATCTGAGTCGGCTCTTCCGGAAACATCTGCATCAATCTCCCTCCCGGTTTTTGCGGGAACAACGCCTCATGATGGCTGCGTCCATGCTTTGCCAAAGCCGGGACAGCATGGAACAGATTGCGGAAGCCTGCCATTTTTCAGACCGTTTCAGCTTCAGCAAAGCCTTCAGCAAACAATACCGCTGCAGCCCGGCTCGTTTTCGAAATCAAAGCTCATAGATGCAGGCAACACCACAAAAGTATGGATAATCGACACATTACAAGGAATAACACCATTGAGGAATGTATTCAGGAGTGAACAGGAAGAAGTCAAATTGCGACACGTGATACGCATTATGTATATAACAATACTCATATCACAACACCGGTTCAGCATCATGATACGAAAGCATTCGATTCCACAGCTCCTTGTCACAGGAAGCCTGCTGCTAAGCAGTTTCCGCCTGCTCGCATTGGAAGGAGGCTCCACCGGAGATGAGGCCCAATGGAAAAGTGCTCCTCCGGTAAAGCAGCCCTCAGCCCAGGAACGTGCACAGGAAGTGAAAGCCCGGGAGGAGGCCATCCAGAAAGACATTGAGCGCCTCACCGCACGGATGCAACGTACAGCTTCGGCTGCGGATCAGCAGAAATTACGGGATGAAGTGAAGCGGATTCTCGCCCATCACGGTTGGTGCGACCAGATCGAACAGGCCTTTATCAAGGGCAGCCTTGAAGCCTTCCAAAAAGGTCAGTCTGAAATGCCCCAGGGACTGCTCGACGCCTTGGTGCAGTTCGATCGTGACCTGAAAGCCCGGGGCATTGACCTCATCATTATGCCAAGTTCGCCCAAGATCCATTACGAAGCACATCGGCTGGTCGACGGAATCGATGAACAGACCGAAATCTGGCCGGGCTGGACCAACATGACCCTGCAATTACTGGAACAGGATATCGAGGTAATCGATACGGTGGATGAATTCAGAAAAGCCGCTGGAGGGGAAGTTCCGGTTACCTGGATTAATGAACCGCATACCGGTCCGGAAGGCCGGAGAATTTTTGGAGAAGCCCTTGCAAAACGTCTGCAACGTTATGAATTTGCCAGGGAACTGGCAGCCAAACCTCAAGCGTACCAACTCGAGGTGAAGGACAAAACCGGAGCCAAGATGGTCACCCTCCTGAACAACCGTGGCTGGATTAATGAACGCTGGTGGGAAAAGACCAACCGGGGTCGGAAACCCTTTCCTTATGATGATCCGCAGGCGGTGGATGCAGGCCTGAAAGTAAAAAACAAAAACCACAAGGGCTGGGTCTATGTGTACCCTCCCCTGACTCCGACCATCATAGATGACCTGAAGCAAATGAATTACAAGTACTACACGCTCTCCGGTTCTGCAGACATTTCCGAATATGGTCGCCTGGACATGGCCTTTATTGGCGATAGCCAACTACATACTGCCGTATTGGGTTCCGGCCTTCCTGCGATGATGGATGCGGCAGTAAACGGACGCTTCCGTTGGGGCAGTAAATCCTGGAGTGGATTCAGCCCGCCGGAAATTTTCCTGGAAGTGATTCCGGAAGAGGTTCCCCAACCCCGGGTGGTGGTGATGTGGCTGCTCTCCAACAAATTCAACGCCTCAAAGAAAAGCAAAATGGCACCACGTCCCTTGCCCCCAGTCCAGAAGGGAGACGCGGTGGCTGCAGCGGATGCCATCCCCGAACAGAGCTTCTCCGCCACCGTGGAAATTCTCGAAGTTCCCGCCCGTCGAAATCCCAGAGAATTGGAATATTCGGAAGCGCTCAATCACTTTCCCGCCAAGATTAAAAGCGGACCCTTCGCCGGACAGGAAATTGGCATCCGCAGTTGGTCGATGGTCGACTCCACTCTCATGGAACCCGCCTTTGCCATCAAACCCGGCACCAAGATCCAGGTGACCTTACTGCCCTGGCAGGAAGCGACCCAAAAGAACAAAGGCATCTCGCAGCATATGGTGTTTAATGACTCAGATCAGGACCTGCTCATCCCGGTGTTCTGGATCAGCGCAGGAGCACTCAGCCCCAAAGCCTTACAGCTGAAGCCCTGAGCTTTACCCAAGTGCCGCCCTTTCAGCTACAGCAGCTCCGTCTCCCCGACGGAGCTGTTGTCGTTTGAGGCACAGGATCCGAAAGAATCCGAAGAAATCCGGCCCAGGATCTGCAGCTATAATTCGCATTCTACCGCCAACTTTTTTCCTGAAGAGATAAAACGAATCCCATTGATGCAATAGACGAAAACTCCACCTCGTTTTGCGTCGTACTATTGCGGAAGAACACACATAGATTTCAGGAGGAAATAGGAAATCGTGATGTGCTACGCATAACACATACCTGATTTCGCAATCTCAATATAGTAAGGTGACTATGAAGACGTATTTGATCCCTATGCTGCTCAGCTCAGCCATCCTCCCTTTTCAGGCAAAGGCTCTGGAAGGCGGTCTCACAACCACGAGCACGAATTGGACCCGCAACCCTGTACCCAGTATGACCCGGCCCAGCAAAGAGGTCCGTCAACAGGAACTGGCCCAGCGGGCCAAGGACATGGAGGCTCAGAAACGGGCTCTGCAGGCCCGTCTCAAGCAGGTTCCAGACGCTGCCACCATGGCCAAGGTTCAGAAAAAGCTGAAAGAAATTTATGACAACAATGGCTGGGTGCCTGAACTCGAAGTGGTCTTCGGTCTGCGGGATTTGGAACCGATGATGAAAGGGCAAGGCACCCTGAACCCAGGACTGCTTGCCGGTTACAAACAGTTTCAGAAAGACCTCAAAGAACGGGATATTGACCTCATTGTGTTACCCTACCCGGCGATACCCCATTTCACCACCCACGTGCTGGTGGATGGAGTGGATCCCATGGATGAAATCTATCCGGGCTACACGGAAATGCTGCTCACTTTTCTGGAAAACGACATTGAAGTCGTGGATTTCATTACCGAATTCCGTCAGGCCGCCGGAGGGAAAATCGATGTACATTGGCCTAATGATTCCCACGTGGGATCCCTGGGTCGACAAATCTCTGCCCGTAAGTTGGCAGAACGCCTGCAGCGATATGACTTTGCCCGGGACCGCAGTGAAGGCAAAAACCCCATCGATTACACAGAAGTGAGTTGGACCGGGGCAAAAACGGGTTGGAGTCAATACCTGCTCAATGCCCGCATCACCGGGAATAACAAAAAAGATCCGCTGAAAAGCACGAATATTCCGGATGTGATGCCGATTCTGGCCAAACGCCCCATGACCCGGGTGCAGGTCACCTATCCAGATGGCAAAAACAAGAAAAACCCTCATGGCCGTTCCAACCCCGCCAGCTATGGATTTGAGGATCTGGTTCTGTTGGGAGACAGCCAACTCCATACGGCCGTGTGGGGCAGCGGCATGCCGGAATTTGTGTGGGCTGAACTCGATGGCATCTGCCGCTGGGGCAGTAAATCCTGGAGTGGCTTCTCCCTTCCGGAAATTTACCTGGAGACGGTTCCGAACAAAGCAGAAGCGCAACCTCGGGTCGTGGTGGTGTTCCACCTGTTCTTCAAACTACCCGCCAAAGAAGACAGCCTGCAGAAATACAAACCCAAAGCCCTTCCTCCCATGAAAGGCGAACTTGCTGAGGGAGCCCCCGGCACCCTGCCCTTCAATGCCCGGGTCAAAGTGACCAAATTCTCCAAGCCCAAGGACCCGAACTCTGTGGACTATAAAGAAGCCCTGATGCAGGCGGAAGCGTTGGTTACAGAAGGACCTCTGGCAGGTACCGTGGTGGGACTTCGTCACGAAGTCATGCACGAAGGACGCCTCTCAAAACAGTTCGAGAAAGGTGGAAAACCCCGTGTTTTCAATCAGGAGGCAAACTACCGTCTGGTTCCCTGGGAGATGGCCGTCAAAAAAGATCCCTCTCTAGGGACCATCATGGTCTACGATGACACCGATCTCGATCTAGCCGCCCCTATCTTCTGGGTGGAACAGGGCCCCCTGAACCGCCGCGCCATGCGCAGTCGCTAAACAGCAACCGCAGCGCCTTATCAGAACAGGCATCGCTGAGAGTCCTCAGCGATGCCTGTTTCGGTATTCAAGCGGACTCAGCTGTTCATATTTTTCAAACAGCCTCTTCAAACGTGGCACATCACTCAGCCCCGCCAGACGACTGACCTGTTCCAGTGGCAGCTGTGCATCCAAGAGCAGCCTGCGGGCACGCTGCAGATGAGCGAGTTGCACTTCCACCAACACGGTATGGCCGCGCTGCTGCTGAAACAGACGTTCCAAGGTGCGGCGGGGCACGGCTGTAGCGTCAGCCACATCCTGAACACTGAGGTCACGATCGGAATGTTCCTGTATAAAAAGCAGCGCTTTATGCAGGCGCTGATCCCGGGCGCCCACGGTTACCGTGGAACCGCCCACTTCGACAGCCAGAGGAGGAATCAGCAGATCCTGCTCCGCTCCGACCTGCTCCCGGAGGAGTGCCAACAGTTTCCTGGCGGCCTCTGCACCCCACTGCTCGGTTGAAAAGGGGATACCGGTAATACGGGGCTGACTGGGCTGATTGAGATGATGCCCGGAGACCACCCCCAAATCGATCCCCGGTCGAAGCCCACAGGCCTGAACGCTTCCGATCAGCCCCTGCCCCACATAATCATCCATGACCAGAATTCCGCTGCCTTCCGGGAGAGAGCGGATCCAGTTCATATATTGCTCCTGATGCGGATCGGCCTCTTCACGTTCCATCCGGAAAAACGCAGGCCGGGTATCGCCATAAAGGGGAATTTCCTCCAGTCCCAACTCTGTAAGAAAGCCCTGCAGACGCAATGCCACGTAAGATAGATCCAAGCTTCCAACAAAGGCGAAGCGGCGATAACCCAGATCGAGCAAATGCCGGGCTGCGAGAGCTCCCACCTCCAGGTTGTTCACGGTCACCGTGGAAAAAGGCATCTGTTGCAACACAGCAGAGGTATTGACCAGTGGAAGAGCCGTCTGCTGTAAGGGCTCCAGATACCGGGCATGATTTACATGAACCAGCAGGGCATCCGGAGACCAGTTGAGGCAGTCCTCCCAGTCCCTGTGCAGATGAAAGTGAGCCAGTTTGCAGTTCGCTTCCTCCAGAAACACCCGGCGGGCGGCATTAAAAATCTCCGAAACAAAGCCGCTCCCACGGGAAAGCAGGGCCACACGGATACTGGGAGAAGGAATGGTGGGAGGATTCATTGGCGGAAAATGCACTGGAGCTGGCGGAGAAGCTGACTGGCAGTGATTACAGAAGAACCCTACACTGATATGATTCAAAACACATCACACAACCTGAACGATCTGATATGAAACGATCCCTGCTGCTCCTCACGCCCCTCTTCCTCTTCCCGCTCGCTGCGGATGTCATCCGTTTTCAGGAAGGCGACCTTCGTAACCTAAGCACAGACACCCTGCTGGATGCTTCCTACGGAATGGACAATGTGATGATCCGGGAAGACCAGCCCACCACGACCGGGAATGGAAACCAGTTTTTCGTAGGACGGGAAGCTGGAAACAATACGCTGCGCGGGTTGATTGAATATGACATTTCGGCCCTGGATGGCCTGTACAGCAGCATTGATTCGGTTTCCTTGATCCTGAACATCAAAGCCAATGGCAGTGGCGGAAACTTCAATATCGGCCTCTATGAGTATGCGTTCCCTGTGGATGAAAGCACAGCCACCTGGAACAGTCCTGCTCTGGGTGACAGCACGCCCGGAGGAAGTGTGGGCACGCTTCTGAGCTCGGCGAACGCCCCCGGGGGCTCCGGTCCGGTTGATGTGACCTTTGCCAACAGTTCCGCATTCCAAAGCGCGGTGAACAGCGCCCTGTCCGGAGATGGCAAGCTCCGTTTTCTGGTCAAACAGGACTCCGGAGGGAGCAGCGATTTCCGTCGCTTCACCGCAGATGGAGACGGAACCACGGCGGACCGGCCCGAACTGCTGATCAGCTTCAATGCGATTCCTGAACCTTCCACGGCTCTACTCCTGATCAGTGCAGCCATGTTGGGCTTCTTCTGTCGACGCGGTGTTTAATTCTGCCCAGCAGGATCCTGTACAATTCGCAGCCCCAGAAACAGCTGCGTCGACTCCACCGGGACTTCAATCGTGACCTCAACCCCGGCAGCGGTTTCTTTCTCTTGCAACCTCATGTCCGGCATTGCTTCCACTGGACGGATGAGATCCCCCTGTTCGCCCCGGGCGAGCAGGGCCCAACTGTCTGATAGCTGTTCCGTCTGAATCAGTTCATAGCGTGCATCTTTCAGAGCGGACGGGCGTAGAAACTGCACTTGCATGCGTAAGCCTCCATCTCGGATCAGGCTCATCCACATGGGGCGTTGGACTGTGGCATCTGTCGGGTCCAATCCAAAGGCATAATACTCAAAGTTGCTCAAGCCATTGGCATGCGGGATATAAGCAGCTTCCGTGTGTGCACCCGAGTTCCCGGAGGGGTGACTGGCAAAAACAGATGTTTTCCAACGGGAGTAGCTGTCATGTATAGCTGGCTGGCTGCGGATCTGCACGGGAAGGCTGGCTTCCAGACCACTGGCCGTGCGGGCTTTCACTTCGCTATCCTGAAGCAGCGTGCCCGCAGTGAACTGGGTCTGTTCTCCCTGCTGCTGGGAGAAGCTGCCTCCCTGCCCTTCCCAGCTTACCGGAGGCGGAGAGTCCATAACCTCGCCAAACTGATCACGAATCACAGCCCTCAGTGCCAGGCTGTTACCCGGATACAACAGCTGTGCAGACACAGGAGCAAGGAATAGGAGAAGTACAGAAAACGTATACGTGCATCGGATCAACATCGTTTACTCCATAGGTTGGCTTAGAATTTCAAGGCTGCTTGCAGTTGGGGTTACTTGACCGCTTATATGGGATTGGCTTTGGTTGCCTCGTGGATCCTGTACCTGGATATCAAAGCGGTAATTGCCAATGCCCTGAAAGGTCACCTGCGTGCTCGACGCATCCTCATGGCTCAGCACGACGGGCTTCGGACCACTCCCCTGCCAGCTGATGCGCACAGGCTCATCGTCAGGATCATAGGCGCTCACGCTAAGTTGGCTTGTAGTGCCGCTAACCGTGGATGGATTCATTTCGACCGAGTTAATCACCGGAGGACGGTTTTCCGGGGAAGACCCATTGTTCGCATCCAACTCCAGAAGATAAGCAATCAGTTGAGCTTTTTCTTGTTCCGTGATGGCCTGCAAGTTGCCGTGAGCCGCAGAGGAACGCTGAATGACCTCATTCAAATCC
Source organism: Verrucomicrobia bacterium UBA6056 (assembly GCA_002429005.1). Taxonomy (GTDB): domain Bacteria; phylum Verrucomicrobiota; class Kiritimatiellia; order SS1-B-03-39; family UBA6053; genus UBA6056. Next base: position 13,574 of record DIYK01000063.1, on the reverse strand, counting down.
GCAGCCGAGCCATCGTGAAAATAGGGAGCCGCATTCCAAAGTCCCCGTAAGCTTGGCGTATCCACACCTGGAAGCGCGCCCGATCCCAAACGTTGCCCGGATGCGTTACTCAGGGTGCCCACATTATGCAGAATGGATTCGCTTAATGAGGAATCAGTATAGTGCTCCCCGCTGTGACAGCTGGCACAGTCCTGACGACGAAAGACCTTCTCCCCTTCCTGCGCCAGGACGCTCATCGACCCGTCAGCCTCCCGATGAGGCGAATCGGGAACCCGATCCAGACTTTCCAGATAGGCGCGCAGCTGCTCCAATTCCACACTCAGCCCGGCTTTGGCTGCTCCCAGGGTCTGTTGGGTATCTTCAAAGTCCGAATCGCTCAGAAAACCTAAGCCGCCAAAGTGATTGCGGATATCGTTTTCAAAATCCTGCACTTCATCAAAATTAGCAGACCAATGCATACGTCCGTGTGCAGTCCCCGCGCGCCCCCGCAAATCAATGGTATTGCGCAGACCTTCTCCGCGATCCGTAAAATCCCAGACACGACCATCCTGACCTCCATCCAAATGACAGGTCGCACAGGAAATATACGCATTGGCAGACATGCGCTCGTCGACGGCATTATAAAACACTTGTTTCCCGGCCAGAACCATTTCAGGCAGCTGTTCCGTTGATACCAAATCCACCGTGGCCAACAGTTGAGGTTGAATCTCCTCGCCCAGCAAGAGTGCGCCGACATCAAACACGCTGAGACTTCGATCCAGATAGTTATGCACCACCAGGATGTCATCGGAAGTCATTCCTAACCCTGTTGGTGCGGCCCCCACTGAAAACCGCATCAGTTCACCGCCACGGGGCGCATCCATGAGCAGGACCCGGTTATTGCCCCGCAGGCTGACAAAGGCATGGTTCCCACGGGGGGAATAGACCGCCGCAGCTGCACCTTCGCTGTCATTGATGTCCATGCGTTTCGCATAGATCTCGCTTGCTGTATCCAGATTCAGGGTTGCGGTCATGTTCCGTACCACATTTTCAGGCGTAAACGCGATCCCGTTGCGAAAACTCCCCCTTCCAATGTTATCCTGTTTTGCAGGAACCAACAAGCGGCTCCCATCGGGATGCACATCCATCCAGCCAAGGTAATTCGGCAGACCAGAGCCACCCAGATGCGTATCAGGTACATCTGAGATCCGGAGGGAAATGCCCTGAAGCTGAGTATAGGTATCCAGATCCACGACCTCAATGCGTCCCTCTTCTTCAGGGGAAATAAAACGGGCCACATAGAGCTTCTCGCCTCCGGGATCGATAGCCAAGCCCCGCGGAGTCGATCCGATGTCGAGGCTACCGCGTACACTGCGGTCAGAAACCCCGTAGCGCAGCAGTTTTCCGGAGCCTTCCAAGGCAACATATACGCTCTGGCCATCCGGATCGCTGATCACCGCCGAGGGCGCAGATCCATAAGGCAATTCAATCGTTTCAATCAGGGTTTTCGACGCCGTGGAAAAGATACTGATCCGGGCTTCCAGCGAGGAAACGACCCACAGCTCTCCGTTTCCAGTCAGGGTCAGACTACGGGGCCCCGGTGCAACGGTTCGTTCCTGCACCTGAAAGCTTTCCAAATTCACAAAACTAATGCTGTGGTTATCCGGGTTGACCACCACGGCCTGATTCCGGACTTCGTCCATAAGCACTGTGGACGCCGATGCAGCCTCATTGGCTGCCGCGGGACTGTAGACCTCCAGAGTCAGTCCCCGGGTGATTTCGTCCACACGATCCCGGACACGCAGGAGAATATTATGGTTCCAGGCTTCACTGAAGCTACGAACATACTCCGGACTGGAGCTCCAAGCCGTTTGCGTACGGGTCCCATCGGGCTCTTCCACATCCCAGGAATATTCCACCGTCCCCTGCCCTCCGCTCACCTCGGCTCTCAGGCTCACTTCAACGCCGGTTTGGACCAAAGGTAATGACGAGGTTTCCAAGGTCAAAGGCGTGGAAGCCTGCTGACCAGCAGCCCACAACAGCGCCTGATCAAACAAGGCCAAGCCCGTTTCATTCAATTGGGTGAAGGTCGTGTCATATAGAAAGATCCCGACCCTTCGATGGGGTGCGGCAATGCCCCCCGGCATGTGCACTCCAATATCATATCCAAACAACAGCGCCTGATTGGTATTTGGTAAGGTGGCACCTATCATGGCCTGATCCCCTGGAACGCCCCAAGCCATTGTCTGCTCCGAGTCAAAAATCTCAAGCCTACCACTAAATCCCTGATTCAAAGCATTGACTGTGTCCGGAATCTCAATGCTCTGACTTGCCGAATTGCCGTAGCTAGTATTCGCGGCCCCTGTAACCATCCCGAGATCCGGGGCGTCGTACACGTATGACTCCCAAACAACGATTGGAATCTCTACATCACGTATCTTAGAGGTGACCTGTCCACTGTTTACACTGGAACTTATGAGCACGAGGTCATTTCCAGCAACCGCTTGAGGAGAGAGCCCATTCGTATTGACATGAGAAACCTCCCAGCCTTTGGCTTGCAAATACGTTCGCATGGCCTGTTCCGTAGCGGTCAAATTTGAACTTGAGGAAACAATGATCAGATCATTTCCTGGTATTTGAGCAAGAACCGAAATGTTTTCGCTACTACTACGGTGCCCATCCGAAACCGTAACTTGAAACTCATAGGTTCCCGCTTCTGAAAGTTGAACCAAGGTGCTTGCAGACTGAGCTTGCTGGAACGTCACCATGGGTCCGCTGAGCTGCGACCAAGTAAACGTTAGAGCACTCGGTCCCTGATCTGGATCCGTTGACGCAGAAGCATCCAAGAAGACCATGTCGTTGATTTCAACCAGTGTGCGGTCGGATTCAAGTACAACGACAGGAGCCTGATTGTCAAATAGAGGATCGACGCTGAACTCCACTTCGTCTTGATCAGGGCTTCCCCCATCTTGATCGACCAAACGAAGCGTCAAGCTATGATTCCCAGCACTCAGCCCCGTAAGTTCTATGGGCTGTGCAGAAAAAACGTTTACAGGGGGATTGCCATCAAGAGAATATTCCAACCACTCACCTTCACCAAACCAGTTTCTGACTTGCAGAGTCACCGTGACTGTTTCCGCAGTTTGAGCCCCGTTCGTTGGACTGAGAATCGTGATATCCGGATCCTGACTGATGATAATTTCCGGACCCGTGCTGAAATAACTCGTGAACGCTTTGATTCCGTTCCCAGTGAGATCGGTGATTCCATTTTCCACTAACACCACCTCATAGGTCGTGTTTTCTTGCAAAGGGTGCTCTGGAGTAAAATTCAAATAGTTTCTACTGTAGGTGTAGGTGCCCTCCAGAGCGGAGCCTCCAACCGGCCTTACCACGAAGGTAGAAGCGTTAACGGTGGTATAGTCCAAGCTATCCGTCACCGTAACCCCAATACGACTGCTGAGAGGTTGCATCACAGCATCTGCAGCCGGGGACACAAAGTTCACTTCGGGTGGAGTTCTGTCCTGTGAAGCTTGATGTGGAATAAGTTTCACCCCATTACCATCCCCTCCTCCTGCACCCACCACCAGGTTGCCCACCACAGAGACAAATTCATAGGTTTTGGAAATTGGCCCCCGGGCCGTTCTCACCCCCGCATGATTGAAACTGGGGGTCCCCTCCCAATCAAAGTGTTGCTTGTGGTAAGTATTAAACATCGGGCCCTGGTAAAATTTGTCCTGAAAGGCTGAATACAGAGCCGAATCCGCTACGCTGCGTGAAGTCACTCTTCGCACATCACTGGGGGTGGAGATGTCCCAGGCCTGCAAGGTTCGCCCCCCATGCATGGTTACAAAGTTTCCGTAAAAGCCGACGGAATAATTCCCGACGCCATCCCCGCGGTCCTGAGCTTTAGGGTGCAGCGGATCACTAATATCCACCGTGGCAAACTGACCGGAATTGGCTCCCCCATTCGCCGTCCCTCCGGCATTCCCCAACACCATCTGGTTGCCCACCGTGTGCACGGAACCTACGGAAACCAGGGAGAAGGCCGTTTTGTGACTGTAGCCTTTGTGATTCGGAATGTCGGGATCAATCAGGAAGCCCAGATCCACCGGATTCGCAGGATCTGTGACATCAATGGTGATATAGCCCCGTTCCGGAACCCCCAGATACAGATAGGGCCAAGCGCCTCCAACCCACCAACCTGTACTTTGGTAGGTTCCCCCGCCCCCATTCATGGATGGAGCCTGAAAGTCGCTGACCAGGCTGGGCTGACTGGGATCGGTTACATCCCAGATCTGAATCCCCTTGATCGCATTCCCCACGAAATAATCCCGGCCCTCACGATGAAAAATCAAATGCCCATGTTGTTCACGCAGATTGTTGGTCACATCATCCTGGCGGAAAAACACCCGTTTGGGATCCCGTGGGTCACTGATATCAAACACCACAAAACTTCCCCGGGTGGATCCATTTCCCCTGCGGGCCGCATTCCGGGCAGCCGGGGCAATCATGTAGCCTTTATGAAATAACACCTGCACCACCCCGAGCGTATTATTTCCATCTTTCGGAAGCAGACCGTTATCTTTATCCATGCGGCCAATGATTTTGCCCACATCCGAGGAGGGGTAACTCAGATCCGGTATCCCCTGTGCCGGAAGAGGAGACACGAATTGGATCAGAAAGAAAAACAAACTTAGTAGAGGCAGGGCCCGCCATCGCTGAGTGATCATCGGAAATGCGCGGATCTCCTGGTTCTGAAGGGCAACGCCTTCACCGGCCTTGTCGTAACGATACTTATTCATGCCCAAGGGTGTCCAGATCCTTGGGCATGTTGTGTGTTTCCGATAAAAAAATCCAGTTTCCGGTCTAAGGACCAGAAACTGGAAGTGTAGTCTGAACCTGACTCCAGCTGAGGAGCGCTTACGCGTTCGTCACCGGAGTAGCTGATTCAGGATGACTGTACTCAGCGGAGGAGAAATTCCGGAGAGAGCGGACCTTTAGTCACCCAGTACACCGGAACGGTGAGATCCTGTTCCACATCATCATAGACCATGTGCCGTGCGAGGCTCGGATCCTGTTGTACCGTATCCTCCCAAATATTCAGCGCCACGGGGAAACTGTGACCCACCTTCAGTTTGTCGATGTGTTTCACCAAAGCCCCGTCTTTCATCGCCCAGTAACGAACACCAATCTCTTGCCCTTTCATGGGACCATCGACGATTTGAGCGGATGCGTGGAGCAGGGCTTCATCGTAGTCAACGGAATCGGGATCTTTGGGTTGAGAAATGCCGGTGATCCGAATGGTGGCTCGATCTATCCGGGCCATGGGTTTCGCAGAGGAGCTCGGCCCTGCCACGGGTGCCGCGGCGGGGGTGACTCCATTGAGGTTCCGTGCAGATACTCCGGCCAGCGGAGGAAGTTTGCGGGGCTTGTATTTTCCGGATGTATCCCAGAAATACTTCACCAGACAGCTCAGCACCACCACCCGGGGCTGTTCGGCATCATCCGGCACCACTTCCCGGTAGATATTGGGCGGATCAAAGCCGCTCCAGGATTTACTGCCCCAGCGGAAGAGCCCGCCGATTTCGCGCATGTAAAATTCCGGCAGTCCAGCCCCATGCACAGCAGAATGCAACTGACTATCGCCGATGAGTACCAGATCATTCCGACGCAGGCTTTCGGGCACCTTGTTCCGTTTGAGATATTTGTAGCGGTAAGGGCGGTTGGCCAGTTCGCCTTCAATATTCGGCGCTCCCGGGGCCAGAACCATGGATTTCCGGGGATGCTTCGCATGCCATTTTTTCTGATTCGGTGGAATATCCTCCGTTTTCATGCTGCGTAGTCCCTTGTTCACCACAAAGTTCCGCTGCGGGAAAGAGGACTTTTTCGATTCTTTCATCGTTTCAGACCAGTTATCCCGGTTGCCTTGGAGTTCGCGGACAAAATCATAGCGCTGCAGCCGTTCAGCCAGCAGCTTGGCGGTGATTTCCCGTCCGTGACTGGCGGTATGAAAATCATTCACCCAGTTGATCAGGTAGGGATTCTCGGCCTGCTTGCGATAGAGTTCGAGCGGATCAATCACCTCGATGTCATGCTCCAGCAACTGGATGAGCATCCGGGTCCAGCCGGGAGTATAATCCTGATCGGCATTCACCTTGTTGCTGAGAAGGTGTCCCTGATAGTGAGGCGTTGGAGGATAGGGAATGAAAATAAAATCGATATCCCGGGCTGCCAGATCTTCTTTTAACTGAACAATAGCCGCGAGCAGATCCTTGGGAACTTCTCCCTGATCCTGTAAAATCCCATCAATGTCCCGAACCCCCCAGACCATTTTCTGCTCTTCCGCCCAACCGAAATTGGCCTTAATTTTTTTCATCTCCGCATGCATTTCAGCCAGGGCTGCATCAGATGGTACCGTACTCAGTCGCCGCTCCAAATGCTTTTTGTGGGAGGCCATCACCTTTTGACGGGCCTGAAGCTCGCCAGCCCGTTGGGCATCCGGGACCGTTTTGGTGGGAGCCACCCCCTTCCATTCATTGGAACGACTGGTAACCGCCCCTTCCAGGGCTTTGACACAGAGAGGGAGCTGCGCAAAAAGGAGCGCGCTAACAAACAAAGATCGTGTTTTCATGATTTTCATAGGACTATTCGGATTCTGGAGAAGGATATACCAAAGTTGCGACAGCGATTTTAGGCAATTTTTCCGAAATCAATCTTTATTTTACGTCACATTTCCTGCAGTTTTGAGAAATGCCTAACACATCTCAAATCCGCATCGCCATGATCAGCCCTGGGCACACCCTGCCCCGGAACATTCTCATGGAGGCTCGTCGCCGGCTATTGCGCAAACCGGGCTGCCGCAACGCCATGTTCAGTTCCAAAGGAGATCTGGAGGATGTAAAGCTGTGGAAACCGGATGGGATTATCGCGCATATCCATAGCCCTTCTTTTCTGGATAGACTGGCCGAATTCCAGCTGCCCATCGTGAATTGCTCCCGGGTCCTCGAGAACCTGCCCTACCCCACGGTCACTCCGGACAATGCTCTCATTGGACAAAAAGCCGCAGAACATCTGCGACGCCAAGGCTATGAATACTTCGCCTATGTCGGAAATACGGATCTCGTCTATTCGAGAGAACGCATGCACGGCTTTCAACATCACATCCCTCAGGAGCAGTTGCTTCCACATTTTGAAGGGATCTTACCCCCACAAATGTCGTTGGAGCGTGAGGACAAACCGTATCCGGGTCAACTCCTCGAATGGTTACGGAGCTTGCCCCCACAAACCGGGGTCCTGGCCTCGGATGATCCCACGGCCTCCGTTATTGTTGAAGCCTTGAAGCTCCTGAATGTTGAAGGAAACGACCGTCCGGGGGTGGTCTCCGGCCATGATATGGACTGGCCTTCAGATCCGCCCATCACCGCCGTGGAAATCTCAAACCGAAAATGGGGGACGCTCGCTGGTGAAATGATTTTGAATTGGATTGCTGCACCGGGTGAACAGCCCCCCGATCATTTTTTCGACCCCGGAGAACTGAATGAACGGGAATCCACGTCACTGGTCGCCACCTCGGATCCCTTGGTCTTGGCGGCCGTTCAATACATCCGGGATCACGCAGATCAGGACCTGGCTGTACCCGATGTAGCTGCTGCAGTGGGACGGGGACGGCGAACTCTGGAGCGCCGATTCCAGGAAGAAATCGGTCACACCGTCTTGGTGGAAATCAATCGTGCACATGTCCGTCTGGCCAAACAATTATTGAGGGAGACCAACGATGCGGTATCGATCGTATCACGAAATGCGGGCCTGGATGATGTAAACCGACTCATCCGCCTCTTCCGCAAATACGAAAAAATGACTCCCGGCAAATACCGGGAGACCGTTCGGGAATTAGGCTAAACCCAGGCTCAGCGGCGACGGCGCATCAGGCCTAATGCCAAGCCCGCTACGCCCAACAACGCCAAGGTTCCGGGTTCGGGAATTGCAGCGATCGATACAGCGGAAATGCTCATTCCATCGGTATCACCAGATAATGTGAATCCCGCATCCCGTGTGCCTGCAGCGGAATCCAGATCCCACATGTAGCCATGTCCCCTTCCATCGCCATTTCCCTGCCACGCCGCAGCATCTGAGTTACCCGCTGTTGCGACCAGATTCCGGCCATTTTTTCGGGTTGATCCTACAGAAAAGACAAAACTGCCGTCCTCTACATCCGCCAGGGTCGTTTTCCCGGTCGTGCTTTTGTTTGTCACCCGACCGGTATTGCTGATTACGGAATCGATGTCTCCACCAGATAATTGGAGAATCGAGACACGTTCACGATCAACCTGACCCACAATCGGCAAATGGATGGTGATCGTTTCGGATGAGACATCCCCCAAATCAAAGAGATAGATTCCTGTGTAGGGGCTGCCAGCTTCTTCTTCCACCATCACATTGGCCGCCACGCCCATCCCCCCCGACCAGTCGATGGTAACCCCACTCGTAGTATCCCCTTCGCCCGTAAGAGAAACCAGCAACATGCTGTTTTGAATCGCATTGGTTTCATCCACTAAACTGAATGAGCTGTAGGGGCTGACATTATCCGTATCAATCAGAAGCGATTGATTTTCAATGATGATGGCCGCAGGAATAGCCAGGCTGAACAACAGGCAAATGGGGGATAAAAGTTTTCGATACATCGTGTCTCTCGGGAAAGGGTAACTGTTTGTATTCAAAGAGAATACACCGGATTCCACCTTTAAGATACACGCATTATACGGATAACATCATTAAATAACGTCATATTCAATTCCTATAAGTACTTGCATAAAATATTGGCTACAAAGAAGCTTCCTAACACTTTTCAAATATTTGTTTTCAAGGGATACTTAAAAAAAACAAAAGGAAAGAAATAGAGGATTGCCATGAAAACGTTACAAATCTGTGGGCTAGCCCTGTTACTGCATCTGCCCATATCGGGAGCAATCGTTGTGGAGGCTTCGCGTTTCCTGATCGATTCCGATTCTGGAGTGAACCCGACTCTGAACATTGTCGATGAGAGTGGAGGGAACAGCAACAGTATCCTGCTTGTCGGTGTTACCGCAGATTCCAGTAGCAGCCTGCCCGCCTCGGACGTGACTCTGAGCTGGTCCGGAGGAAGCAACATCGCTGGAACCCAACTGATCACAGACTCCGGTCCCTCCAACACCCAGACCTCCCTCTGGGCCTTTGATATCGGAAATGTGGCTGCAGGGGAAACGGTGACCTTTAACAATGCCAGTTCCGCCGCTCGAGAAGTCTTCTCTTTGTTGCAGGTCTCCGGCGCAACCCTTGCCGGGGCTGAAACTGTGGCCTTTGGTAGCAATAATGGAAATGCCACCTCCGCCTCACTGAGTTTTAGTTCTCTTCAGAATGATGCATTTGTGTTCGGAGTGGCGAATTGGCGAAACAACAGCCGTTCCATCACCGGCAACTCCGCCAACATCGATAGCATCAGCGGAGCCAACATCAACAACCGGGGGCACATGTACATGCTGGACACGGCTGCGCAGGCCAGTTCATCCACCTACAGCTTCAACGTCAACTCGGACAGCGACGGCATTGCCTTCTCAGCCGTAGCTCTGAACGCCATCCCTGAACCCAGCTCCGTCCTGCTTCTTGGCCTGGCCACGCTTGGACTGACGCTGGGGCTACGTCGCCGCAGCTGATCCGCTTCAACGCACGGGGCTGCCCGTAGCCCCGATCGCAGCAAAGCTCCACTCGCCTCCCTGCATGAGAATGAGCACGCCCATGGCATCCACCACAGCAGCGGCTTGGGGAGCACTCTGCCCTTGGGACAGATTCAACATGCCCGCAGCGCTTTCCGGGTTCCAGCTCAGCCACGTGACATCGGCGACCTCCTGTTGGAGGACTCTCATGCGGTCACTGCTCAGCACCGGAGCGGGATCCTGACTGATAAACCAACCTGCCGGACCATGCAGCACCCAGTAGACCTGCCCTCCTTTGATTCCGCGGGCATGCAGGCTGCCCTTCCGGAGATCCGCACCTGAAGCCGCAGCCCCGGATAGGAACTGATCCTGACGCTGCATAAACAGCAGTCCTGCTTTGCCCGGGGTCTTGCTTTTTACAAAACCCATCGGCCGGGTGGAACTGCCCATGCTCCGCGATCCATAATCCCGGAAGGGTCGTTTATCTTTCTGTGCTACCAAGGCGCCGTACACCGGCCCGCCGGGTCCTTTCATCACCGGGCTTTCAAAGGAGGGAGCTCGGTACAGCCACTCCCCCTGCTCTTTCAGACCGCCCAGGCTGAAATGTTTTACCCCGCCGGCGCCCACATGGCTGACGATGGGAACGAGTCCGTTGCCCAGCTCCATCCCTTCCAAATACACCGAAACCGGAGCAGGCGTTTTGGAGGTGGCGCCCTCTGCATCCCAGACGGTTAACTCCACCGGTATGAGGCCGGCATTTTCAAAACGATGTTCCAGCTGAACCCCACTGGTACTGCCATCCCTGCCGAGGTTCCACTGAATGAAACCCAAAGGAGCTCCATGGTCATGGCTTTTGCTGGCATCCAAGCTGACCAGCGCAAAACGTTCCACAATCCGTGGCGTAATCGTGGGCACAGCCACCGGTGCGGGATCATCCTTCGGATCCACGGCCATCTGCAAGGACCAGCTCTGGACCATGCCTCCGGAACGTCGGGCTCCCCGCCAGTCCCCTCCCAGAAGCAGGCCCACCGCTTGAATGTTCTCAAAATTCATTTCCTGATATCGTGGATCCACTTCCCCTTCCTCTGACTTCAACAAGGCCGGGGGCTCATTCGCATTCAACAGCGCAACCGGATCCAGGGCGGCCCAGCGTCCATCTGAGCTGTCCATCTGAAACGTTAATACCGGATCCTCTTTCAGGTTTTTCTCTGAAACAAACCAACTCGTGCCATCAAACAGCATGGCACGGGCCTGTCCCAATCCGAAATGATTGGAGAGACTGACCTGGAAGCGGTCTCCGCGACCAAAGCCCAGGCGTTCGCCGGGTCCGGCAATGGGATGCATCAACACCGCCCAGGCCCGGACCTTTGCCTGTTTTTCGTTCCCCAGGTTGGAACCCCGTCCGATATCCAGGAGACCCAGCCCCCCTTTGCCACGATGAAACGAGGTGGGCCCTTTGACCTCCCGGGTCCCGGTCTGCATGGCCTGTGCTTTAAAGCCGCCAAAAATAGGTTGGCCGTTCGCCATCGCAATCGGGCTTTGCGTTTGCAGTCCCAGAGAGATGCTTACATCCTGCTGACCATCTCCATTGAGATCGCTTTTGCTCAGGCTGCCCTGATGCTCTTTCATCACCAGGCCCTCGCCAAGAATCTCCAGCTTGAAGCGCTTTCCGGCTCCCTCCAGATCGGAAGCATCCCCGAGCTTTGCCAGGAACCCGTCATTCCGTCCCCAGCCCGGAGTGGGCTGCAAGGCCCGACGGGTATAGGTGGGCTGGCGAAGCCCGGCTTTCCCGCCCCAGACCACTTCCAGTTTGCCATTCACCACCCGGGTGTCCACAGAATGCCCGTAGCCATTCGGAGAGAGGCGGGTGGTGAATTCGCGTTTGCTGAAATCCGGAGACATGACCATGAGGAAAGAGCCTTTGGTCAAGACCGTGCGGTCAAAGGGGTTGAAGTTGGGCGGATCATCTTTTGCGCCAAAACGGGGCGCATGCCGGATGGGCAGCCCGGTAGCCCCCTGCCCGGTGATATAGAGGCGGCCATCGGCGTCCGCATGAATATCTCCATGTTCCAGCCGCAGGGCATTGGCACTGGGGAACTTGCCTTTCTCGAGCACGAGCGTGTTGAATTCCTGAATCCGCTCCAGGTCTCCGCTTTTCGGATCATATCGGCCAATCACCGTTTTGTGGCTGGCGCGGGTGTTGGAAAAACGGTGCCAGGAATCCCCGCCCGCCATCTTCTCCCCGACCCGGGTCATGATGTCTTTGGGTTCCCAGCGCATGGGATGATTGCCTCCGGCGGCTTCCATGGCCAGATACAGTTTTCCATCATCGCCCAGGGTAACCCGGCAGCCGCGGGAATCGGCCATGTTGTTGGCTGATTTATTCAAAAAATCATCCGGCAGTTCTCCTTCGCTGCCCAGTTTACCGCTTAACTTGATCCGGCCACGCCAGTCATAATTGGTCCAGCGGTCCTGACCGCTCTTGTAATCAAAGGTTTTCAGATAGGGAATATGCACCGGGTAGGTACGCCATTCGCCGCCTTCCTGACTGGGGGCACGGGTGACTTTATAGCCGGTAAAATAAGCCAGGCCGTTTTCCGGAGAGATGGCCACGTCCTCCGTGCGTCGGCTGCCTTTCCGCTGGGCGAGCTGCTTGCCCTTGCTGTCATAGGTGGTCAAGGTCCCGGGCAGGGTTCCCACCAGGGTAATCACATAGCCATCCGGAGAAGCATGCACCCGGCGTACAAATTGCCCTTCCTGCTGCGGCCAGCCTTTGCGCAGAGTCAGCGCATCCGGCTTCAGACTCATCACTCCGTTGGGTCCGGCCGCCAGGTAAATGTTATCGTTGGCATCCAGATGCAGATCCTGAATCTGAGGGCCGATCCGCAATTGGGAGATCACCTTGGAGCTGTCCGCGCTGATTCGGAGCAGACAGCCTCCAGCCCAGCCTTCCGCCCATTTTTCGGCATAACTGCTGCGGGCTCCGGACAGGACCTGGTCGGGAACCTTCTCGATGCGGTTCTTTTTCTTCAGCTTGGAGCGGCGCTGTTCAATCTCCCGCTGTATCCACTCATCCTCCATCTTCGGAACAGGAGGCGCCCCGGGGATGTTCCGGCCAATCCAGCCAATGGCCGCTTCCACATAGGCCTCACGGTTTTCAAAGGCTACCGGATCCGGTTTGGCTTCTGTGGGAGGGAGAAAGCCGGGAAGATCCACCACCTTCGCCCCCTCAAAGACCTGATCCCCCACATTGGCGGCCACCACCAGGGTTCCGTCCTTGAGGATCCGGACGCCCATGACTTCATCCTGATCAAAGCTGGAGCCCAAATAGGTGGAGCTCAACACTTCCGTATGCAGGGTCTCCGCTTTCGCCACCGCTACAACTGCACACAGGACCATCAGCTTCAGCATCGATTTCATCAGTACTCCGGGATCAAAGGCATCTTCAGGAACTCAATCTCTACCAAGCCTACCCCAGATTGTTAACATTAAAATACATTTATGAGTTTTGCAGTATTTATATTGCGTCCATCTAAGACCGCTAAAATCTGTTTATCTGGAAAGCCTGTGCACAAAGGTGCAGGCAGGAAGACCCTGCTCATTATACAGATTGGCCCAGGGAATTTTATTTCCCCAGGCATAACGCACGGCACGGGGATGTTTCAGCTCAGGATGAGCCACCTTCAGTTCATGTGCTCCGAGTACTTCCGCCTTAGCATGCAACCACTGACCCTGTTCACTCTGAAGCTCAAAGCCCGTGAGCCCCTGTCCATGCTTCCAGGCCAGCCTGCCCCCTTCCGCGTTAAAGCGGATGACTACGGCCCCTTCCCGAAGCTCCGCTTCGTGGAACTGGGGCCCCTGCCATTGAACGGATTCCCCGTAGACTACCCCGCGTGCCGCCAAAGC
>DIYK01000067.1:924-74371 GCA_002429005.1 Verrucomicrobia bacterium UBA6056 | reverse complement strand
ATGGTCCGAGTCTTACCCGCAAGCTCTGACGCTTCCGTAGGATCGAATGGAGTTACATCCCCGCCACCGCTGTAGTTTACCGCCCGCCCCATCTTCAACACGGCGTCGTTGTCACGGGGGCTACGGTCCTGGACCTCTACAGGACCACGGGCTCCGCTGAGGTTGTAGAGGGCCTGTGCAGAGTGGGGCAAAGCCACAGCGCCGCCACAAGCTCGAGAACGGCCTCCTGCTCTAGTACGCCCGGAACGCATTAGCTCGCAAACTGTTTGGCCTCGAAATACACGATAGCGTCGGCGCTATCACGAATAAGGCGCATGGCCTCAGCATCCTCACGCTGGAACTGTTGAGGGTCGCTATCGTAAGCGATCTTTACCCCCTTGCCGGTACTGGGATCGGGGTCAGTCCCGTCCAAGGTATACCAGACATCCCCATTATGGACCGTAAGCTCTACGTATAGAGCGTCAGTGGTGAGTGGATCAGCAAGCGGAACCGCACTATCAGAAACCGGTACGGTTGTCCCAGATCCAGGAACGGTAACAAGACTGTTGGAATTATTTCGGACTTTGGTGCTCATCGGGGAAATTCTCCGGGTTCTGATTCAACCTATGCCTTATATTATAGGCATTTAATTTCGAAACTGTCAACGCATGAAGAACTTGGCTTCGATTTACTCCCCGTTCAGGTAGGCCTGACGGGCCTTGCAGCCTCCACAAGGCTGAACCCCTGCCGCCTTTGTTGCCCTGGCTACTTTGTCGCCAAGCCGGTGTTTCCGACGGAACTGGAGCCATTTGTCACCAGCATCATTCTCCCCACATTGCCGACATACGCCAAAACTGACCGATCCGTATTTGCTGCAGCACCCACCACCCTGGACAGCGCACTCTGACCACCGCGAGCAGGTCATGAAACCGTAACCGTTGCCGTCTGCTGCTGCCATTGCACAATCCAAGGTTTACAGGCCCCATCTTCCTCTGTGTAAACTCCATCCCAGGTCGGGGAGGTCATCACCAGATCCGGAAGAAGGGATCCGGAATCGATTACGATTTTCCAGACATCCTCACCCTCAGTACAAAGCATGTCCACATCAGCTGTGTATGTTGATGCTGTGTCCCGGTCGACGGACATGGTTCCTGTCCATTTACATGTGCCAAAGGCATCACTGTCAAACGTGAGTGTACAGGTGGCGGCCTGGTCATACCCTTCACTATTCGCAGTCGGAGAGCTCGAGCAATCACTGTTGCTGTGGCCTACGTTATCGGCTGCAAAGAGAGTCAGGCTTACTGTGGCCGGGACACTATCGCACCCGCAGCCGGCTGGCGGGTCACATGGACACTCAGAACACCCAAACAGATCCCCATTGGAATCTGCAAGGAGGTCCCCATTCGAATCTGCCCATAAATCGTCAGCCATTTCAAGTACACTGCTTGGCGGTGTAAACGTCGGTCCATCCACTTTCGGCCGTCGGATTCATCACATCGGCCGATCGGGTTTTCTTCTGAAGCTTCAGGGTGGATGTGTCGTATCGGTAGTCCGTCTGGACGGTGATCGTCTCGACACTGGCCACCAGGGGGAAGACCAGCTGGAGACGGTCATCCAATTCCTGAGTGAAGGTAAGGGCTCCGGACGCGGCCGCCACGCTCCCGATCTCAATATGAAGATCCCCTGAACCGGACCCCGGATTAGATAAATCAGCAGTGTGATCAGGTACAGTAGCTCCGCTGTTGATGGCCAACGAGCCCACAGTCCAAAGCTTCCAGGATCCAAAGTCTACAGTGGAAACCGGAACCGTAACCCAGAAGTAGGTGGTGGCATTATCAGTGATGACAAAAGCTCCAGATATATCTACAGATCCAGGTGTGGGAATAGCAGTCGTGGCGTTGTTGCTGGTATAAAGACCCGTCTCCATAGAGACTTCTAAAGCATCCACTTGGAATAGTTCCCAAGGTGCCCTAGGCCCATCCGACAGATTGCTTAACGAGAATATTCGGCCATCTGCAGTCTGCCGTGATGAAAGACCAGCCCCTACGTTCGCGTTATTCTTTTTTAACCACCTACGTAATTCTTGCAGGTAATGTAGTACACGGTCTCCGGTGTTGGGTACTGGAGGAGGAGGGGATGAGGTTGCCACTATTCCGCCTCATAAATATCAGTGTCCCATGTTTCATTAACAGGGGCTGCTTGCCACACCTGAGTAACTCTAAATTTTTCACCTTCCTGTGAAATTCTACGGCTTGTTTTTAGCCATTTATTATCAGTTACTCCCGTCATTCCAGTCGGACTTGACCTTTTACCTACTCCAGACAAGACATTAGCCTCCGACCAAGTAAAAGTGTTTTCTACGGTGGAATATTCATAAGTAGAAACTGGCGCAGCAAATACATCTACTTCAGGCTTTAGGACGCCGTTGATAGACCAAACATCCAACTTAGGATTAGGGTCGTTACACGCTGGATGCGTGCGGATCGGTAAATCCTGCGCTGAAGTATCAGCTCCTCGGATGTCTGCTGTAGTCCCCCCATATGACATATTGTATTTTGCTGGGGTGGTATATTTGAGTGTTACCCGCGAGCCACCTTTAACAGTGGCTTCTTCGATCTCAGCTAATACGAGTGAACCGATAGTTGATGTACCGATTGTGTAACTTGCAATAAACGCAGCAGCATCAGAGGACTGCATCCTGTAGGAATCAGTAATTGTTCCGTCTGCGCTGTATTTTCGATTGCGCTGGATCTGTTGCCCGCCCGTTGAACCATAAACTTGCGTCGTCATAATACTGCGCCCCCTTCTCGTTGCTCGATGCGCTCAAGCGTCTGTTGGGATCTTTCCAAAATGTCCAACTGTCTGCGGGTGAGCTTTTCAATATTCTGTCTTTGATTATCTTCTTTAGTTTTAGCACCCGAAAACATCCCCAAGCGCTCCCAGCGAGTTTGACCTGTAAATCCATTGTCTCTGCTATCTAACCTTCCAAAGTTATCAGAATTCACTTCCTGCTTTAAGGCCTTCAATTTCTTTTCGTTTTCTAACTCTCGTTCCTTTTCTCGCCATTTTTCTTTACGGATCTGCTCTTCTTCCTGCCCTTGCTTGAACATTGCCACGTCCAGCTCATTCCGGAGCTTACGTATTTTCTCTAGCCACTTAAATTCCTCTTCTCCTGATTTGGGAGGACTCTGATGCAGCTCGTCAATTTCTTTATTTATCGCAAGGATTTGTTCGGCAGTTTCCATGCGCGATCTATCTCTACGCTTTTCGAATTCATTCTGGCGCTCAATGCTTTCCATGATGCGATCATTCCAGAATTCCTTCTTCTTCCCTTCTGCATCCACTTCTTCACTTGGGTTCGAGGGGGCTTCCCCTAAGTCATCAGGCTCTAGCAAAGGCCCTTCTCCCTTTAAATCTTCCCTAGCTTTAGCGTATACCTCGACAAAATTCTTCGTATCTGAAGTTAAAGCCCCTAAAGCAATACCCACATCTTCAACGAATCCTACAGCCCCACCTAAGGCCTCCACTGTAAAGTTTTTAATCGAAACCCCTGCCCTGCTAAATGCCTCCTCCTGACGGTCCAATGCTGAAATCGTTTTGCCATCAATTATCAGATTCATTTCATCCAATCTATTGATAACGTTTTGGAGACCTTCATCTCCCAACTGTTGCATTATCCCGCGAAGGCGAGTTGCTTCTGCACCAAGCACTCTTGTAGAAGCCGCGGCCACATCCGCGCTACCAGTACCCCTGGCCATCGCCTGCGCAACGCGATCCAACACTTCTTCTGTACTTAAACTTTGCACCTCTTCCAGAGTGATACCCAAATCTGCAAAAGCAGCCTGCATTTCTCTGGAGCCTGTATTGGCAGCCTCCAAGGCGCGACGCATTTGATTAATGGCTGGACGCATCGTATCAAAACTCACACCAGCTTCTTCTGTAACAAATTTGAGAGCCTGAACAGCTTCAGCAGATAGATCCACTTGCTTTGTTAGATTATCAATCTCATCAGCGGTTGCCAGCGCCTGTGTAGCGAATGCTGCAGCTCCAGCGACCGAGAGAGCAGTACCAATCCCAGGAAGAGCCTGCATAGACTTTCCTAGACCCTGAACCCCATTCTGCATCTTTCTAAGACCAGACTGAAACTCTGTCGTATCGAGAGTGGTCTTATTCTTGATTGGTGGCATTATTAATTTCCATCTGTTGGGCGTTCAAAAGTGCAAGACCATCTCGATCCTTTTGATCTATATATTTTTGATTTCCTTCCGCTTCACGGTCGACTGCGATCCAGCAAAAGGACTTGGCAAATGGATAATTCCAGGCCTCCAACTCAGTTCTACAAATTTTCATTCTGAGTAAAACTGCAACGACCTGCCACTCGATCGGAGCTCGTATACGTGCTCTAGGATCTGAGCCTCCTTTATCCCACCACTCAGGTATGCAGGTGCATTCCTCGAAATATTCAGCAAATTTATGAATATCCCCTTTTCGCGTTTCCGAATCCAAATCAATGATGTGTGCTGATACTTCCCCCAAATAAATAGCCAACGCATTATTATGCTCAAGCTCCTGATACCGATCCCGGGTAAGGGTGCAGATCATCACAGCTTGGCATAGGTCTTCAAACTCCCAATCTTTGTGCAATGCAAAAGCATTATCCGAAGCGGATAAAGCCCATGAATGCCAAATTGACAGCACGTTGATACGCAGGCCGCCGAATAGTACGGGGCCTGCGCTTAGATCGTTTGCAAGAAAAACCTGATCAACCATTACGCGACGGTAAGACCGATGTTAGTGCAGGATACCGTAACGCGCTGTGCGCCTCGTGTCTTTTCAACCTGAAGGTCATCTACGAAAACATCACCGGTAATTCCCGGAGGGTTACTAACCAGGCTGCCAAGCGGGAAGTCCGCTTCAGGATCGCCAGTGGTGGTGATCAAAGTCAGGCTGAACTTTTTATGTACCTGGAACACCAATCGGGTGACCAGTTGCCCAGTGTTGTGATCAATGATATCTTCCATATCAATATCGGCCCCTGCGGGGTCAGTTACTGACTGAACGATATAACCTGCAGCTGTGGGAGCTCCGATTACTACATCTGCATTGCCATGTTTTACTGTTGCCATGTTTTACTCCTTTTATGCATAGGGGTTTAAATCTCGGACGTATGCCGAAAATTGGTGTCGTGCTATGTAGCGTTTGGTGTCTGCGTCATACCCGTCCTCATTGTCCTCTGGTTGCCAGCCCGTGATTTCAATGGCAGTAGTTTCCCCGTTCAGCCAGATGGACAGCATTTGAGATTCTTCAATCTCTACAAAGTTTTCCGCCAAGATCTCCAAATCTTCGATGGTCGTGGGGTCATCCGTTGCGGGTGCGGTGCAGATGATTGCACCTTCAACCATCATGCGGGAGCCATAGGTATCGATGTCATCCAGGGAGCGTTGAGCGCTGCAAATCACCTGCACATAGGGATCGTCATTATCTCGCTTTTGACGGGAGATGTAGACATTTACGCCTGTCAGGTCTCCGTTATCCGCAGCGAAGTTTTCAAACGCAGTCCTCACAGTTTTTTCTAGTTCACGTTTGCGGGAAATCATGCAGCTCTCCTATTGTGCGCCTCTGCATTTTTCTTCAGCGCAGCATTAATCCGGTTACGAAACATTCGTTTCTGAGAGCGGACCACAAAAGCATTCACATCAGCCCAATTCGAAGCGTAAGGCGTAGTGTTGATCAACTCTATGTATCCATCCCCATTTGCCTTCATTCGATCGATCACCCGGCCTTTATCTGGATGTTTAGCGATCCATTTAGGCACCTTGGCTGCACCTGGATACCGAACTGCTGCAGCAGTCCATCGCCCCTTGAGTTTGCCAACATGCTTCTGACGCTCTCTCAGGTATGCCCCTGCGGAGCTCTTCGGAACATACAGCTTCGGAGAATGAGTCATCCCCCGTCGCTCATAAGACTTTCCTGCTCTCTTTGATGGACGGCGGCGGGCCCCTACCCGAGATGCCTCGTGATGACGGCGAATATCAGACACAGACCCTTCCGGGCGGAATAGATGGTTTTCAATTGCGATCTTAGCACCGCTTTTGAATAAGAGCATATGGCTCTCGTTATCCATCTCCGCAGTTAACATCACATTTTGATCTGAGATGATGATCCTGTTTAAGTCATTTCGAATCGCTTTTCGGCCTGTCGCTAATTTGTTCGGCGGAAACTTCTTTGCCAGCTGAACAGACAGAATGGCAGCGCCTTCCCGCATCGCATCCTGTAAGGAGATACCGGTTAGTTTTGCAAAGCGCTCCACCTCGCGACGGTAGCTTACAACATCAGTTTCAATCTCGACCTGCATCAGCTCCGCCTCACAGTAAAACGAATGCTGTCCGATTTAGGATCATCTTCAATCCCATCAATGTGACCCGGGAACCCGTCCAAGGTGACAGGGCTGCGATCTTCAGGAATGCTGGTGAAATCCGATCGAGTCGCCACGACATCCCATACTTCAGGGACACTCATCCCGTCCTCGTCGATATTCGCAGATTGCGTAACCTGGGAAGCGACACACTTGATAGAGTCGACGCCATAAACGAGAGCGCTGGAGAAGTCCCCAGCGATCTCTTTCAGGTCAGCATCCCAGTCAGCGAGAGGCATTAGTCCTGAGCCTCTCCAGATTCCTGAGCAGCTTCCGGCGGATCATCGGCCGGGGGCTCCTCTGCAGGTGCCGGCTTAACCACCACATGATTGAACCGACGAGACTTCAAAAGCCCCTTTGTGCTGTGAATGACGCAGGCCTCCTCGAGCTTCTTTGCGCTCTTGCCTTTGCCCATGACGCCCCCGTTATCGGTGAGCTTGCAGAGGGTATCGATTTTACCATCCACATCAGAATCCAGCTTGCCGTGAAGCTGCCATTCGCCGTTCTGCTTGATGTAAAGTCCAGAAAACTTGTCCATGAGTGAGTCCTTTCAAGAAAATGCCCCTGCCCGCCCGGAGACAGACAGGGGCTGATTGCATTCGCTTAGGAGTTGATGACGCGAACGGCAGCGTTCTGGATGAACGCCTGACCTTTCATCACGTACACGGCACCCCAGTAGTGACCGGTGGAGGTATTGACCCAGGTACGGTAGGTCAGCGGAATCCCCGTTTCCGGGTCGATCACAGTGATGTTCCGGACTCCGGCCTGGTTCTCCTGCTCGAGGATCTCCGGGTTCGGGGCGGCGAAAGCAACGCCTGCGGTACTGCGGCCGGTGTAGATCACCTCGGTGTTCTCCGTGGTCACTGCGCTGGGGAAGGCGTCGGTATAGAACTGACGGGCACCCAGGATGGCGGGGAGCTCACCGGTCTGCAGGACATCGCTTCCGGAAGCGGAGCGGTCCTTCAGATCCACATCCTTAAACAGGGAAGCGGTGTATCCGATGGAGTGAATTGCGGAAACCGGACCGGTGACGCCTTTTCCTTTCAGCATTTCCCAGAGGGTGGCCTGGTTGTCGGAATCGTAGTTGGCCTTGGAGACAACCAGAGTGTCGGTGTTCGCGACAGCGCCGATGTTAGCCCCCACATACAGCCCGAGGGTGTCCTGTAGAACCAGCTTGGCCACAGCATAAGCGGCTTCGCGACCCTGTTTCAGGAAGCGCTCAATGGTGGGCAGGCCTTCGCGGTAGGGGTCAACATACCAGCTCGCCACAGTCGGGACCTCCAGGGCCACCTCTTGAGTGCTGACAGTACTGTCGCCAGATTCGAAGCTGGCACCCAGGGGAGCAGCAGTGCGGGATCCTACGATCCCAACTTTTACTTTGTCGCCGACGCCCTTGGTTCCCGTGGTGTCCACGTCCCAAGAAACAGCGCCCAGGGGAATCAACCCCAGTTTCAGAGCGGGGAGGATCTCATCCTGCACCATTTCGCTCGATACATTCGTCAGTGTATTTGCCATGATATTTGATCTTTCTTACGGGTTTTCACTCCGGGAAATCAGTCGTCCTTCAGTTCGCGGGCATTGATCTGTTTGATGATCGCCCGTTTGTTTTTCTGCCAATAGGCCTGGCGCTCCGTGCCGGCTTCCATCGACTCGTAGATCTCGAGCTCGGATTTCGGCGCCGTATCCTCAGGCTCCTTGGCATTGGCCTCCTGGTGATCAGCCTCAGCATCCTCGAGCTTTTGATTCACAGCGGTGGGGACCATGGAAGCATCCAGCTGGGCAGGATCGGCTAGAGCGCCCTGAAGCCGCGTGTTCTCCTTCTGGAGCTCATCCTTGGCTTTCACGACTTCATCCTTTGCCTTTTCCTCGGCCTTGAGCTGCTCCAGGGTGCCGATGTTGGTTTCTTTGGCTTTGGCCAGCTGTCCCTCAAGGTCAGCCTTTGCGGCGTTTGCAGCATCAAGCTGCCCCTGTAAATCAGTGATGCTGGCCTCGAGAGCCTGCTTCTCTTCAGCATGTGCAGCGTCTTTGGATTCCAGCTGGGCGGCCATATCGTCCATCTCAGCTTTGATCTCGTTGCGGGTCTTCACTTTGCTCATGTCATTCTCCCATCTGTCGGGCTTCTGTGATTGCGTCTTCAAGTTCTGCGATTTCATCGATCAGGTTTTCGGAAATCGCAGCGCGCCCGAAAAAGGTCTGACCTTCCATTGCATTGTCCTCAACCTCTCCCCGCCTGTCAACAACCCACTGCCTAAATTCATAGGCAAGTGAATTAACTTCCCCTTGGAGCAGCTCCCTCTGCTCATCCGTCAGGGGGATCCCGGGGAACATCATGCCTTTGTATTTCCCGCTGGCGATCATCTCACGCTTCAAGCCACGGGCTTCCATGGCAGCGGTAATGTCAATCCATGTCATCAAGGTGCCGATGCACCCGATCTGTGCGGAAGCAGTGGCGAACACTGCGGAGGCGGAACTGGCCAGGTAGTAGCCAGCCGATGCACAAAGGCTGTCTGTGAAGCTCACAACCGGTTTCTCGGAGTCCCGAATAGCCCGGGCGGTCTCTTCCAGTCCGGTCACCATCCCCCCAGGGGAGTTGATATGCATCAAGATCGAGGAAACAGCCGGATCCTCATTAGCTTTGGCTAGACCATTGCGGATGTCGATGTAATCCACTCCACCCATACAGGCCTTATCCCAGGTATCCAACCGGTATCCGAGAGCCCCATCGATCGTCATTACAGCGACGCCATCGACAACAGCGTATTCATCCGGGGATGTATACTCTATTTCAAAGCCCCAGATATTGGCCTTCTTATCCATCGGAACACCCTGCAGGTGCTGTTGGAATACTTCATGAAAGGCTTGATAGGTAGCCAGAGAGATGGCCCAGGGCTTCGCGTACAGTTCACGGGCAATGCGTTCAAATCTCATTGGAGGTCTCCTTTGCTGCGCTGGCCACACTTGTTGAACCGGCCAGAAGGTTCCCGATGTAGGTCTCGAACGGAATCCCGACCTCATCAGCATCTTCTTTCAGAGCTTTCATTTCCTCTTTGTGCTTCTGGCGAAGGGTGGCCCCAGTAGAGCCCTGCTCTTCGGCAAAATCTTCAAGGCAGGCGGTAAAGTTCTGAAATGCAGCCCGGCGGCCCTTTTCTTCCTTCTCCTGGTCCAGCTGCGGAAAATAGGGCTGAGTCCAGTCCGCCCGGTTGAACAGGCTCACCCCGCGGGAGTTTACCGGCGCTGTGGGCAGAGTTCCGCGGCGGATCGCCTCAGCGATCTCAATATTGTACATCCGCTGGAGCATGACCTCCCTGCGGTTCTGGTGAACCTCAGTGATGTACATCTTGAGCGCAGCCTGGGCGCCTTTGTTGCTGCTCCAGGAGCCATCGAAAAGGGAAAGTAAGATCTTGTAGGGGACCCCAGAACCAGCACTCGTCACCTTTTGATCGTACTCCATCAGCCCCACGTACTGGGCATTAGGGGCCTGACCATTCGCGAACATGAAGTCTTCACCCGGATTCCCGGTTGTTCGGAACCGCATGCCGTAGCTGGTATTCTCTACAGTGGTTTTTGTCCCATCATCGTTGGTGATCGTAGATCCGGGTGCCTTCTTACGAGCCCCTGCCCGCTCAATGGAGAGTAAGGAAGCCTCATGCTTTACTTTCATCTTCACGTTATCGTGAATCTCCTCCTGGTCCCGGAGGTTATCGATGATCCCATGCAGGCGGGGAACCCCGCGGAACTGGCATGCACGCCAGAGCCAGGGACAGAACACCACGGAGGAGATCGGGTATCGTTTATAGGAATTCGCGTCTACCCCGCCATATTTCCCGATCTCACAAACATAGATGTGGGTCATCCGGCCCTTGTCGTTGAACCGGAATCCGTTCCGGATATTGGGCTCCCCGGAGAGCTTGGAAGGCGTGCGGATCTGGATCCCTTCAACCGTCAGCCAGCCGAATTCCGTCCAGATGTATGCCAGGTCTCCCTGAGTGGCCTGCAGGGTGATGAACATATCCTGGAGAGTGCCAAGGGTGACCCCGGGGCGGCGGTAGAAATCCGCCCGCTTCCAGACATACTCGTTGAAGTAGTCGGTGGTCCTCATGTCCCATGCCTCGGCATCTGCGATGGCCTGAGCGCTGGCTTTCTCCATCCGGAGGATTGCCGCGGTATTCGCCCGGGCCTTCGATTGCCGGCAGTATCGACGGGTGATCTCTACCGTTGCGCGGGCGATCGGGTTGTTCCGGTACAGGTCCATTGCCTCCAGGCGCATGGCGTCATAACCGTATAGCCCGACGGCGGTTTCCTCTGAGACCAGCTGGGACCGGCCAAAAGCTGCATGATTCCGCTTCCGAGAATCTGTATTTCCTGAACTGAATGCGGAACTACTCCAGCCGGCCAGGATCTTCATGTCATGCCGGGCGGCGGCACGCTTCAGGCCCCATGAGGGGGCAAATTGTGAGATCAGCCTATCGAGTTGATTGCCAGCCATCAGAGAATTCTCCCACCCATGTTCACAAGACTGACTCCGGCATCCCCTACCCCGAGCAGACCCTCGAGGTCAGCGGCGGCCGCATCTCGAGCTCGGCGGGCGGCATCGATGTCACGTTTAGTGATCGTGCGGCCGGTGACGGTGTAACCCGTGGCCTCTGCGGCAAGAATGCTCTGATATTGCGTCTCAGCTGCTGACCACGCAGAAAGAGCCACCTGAGCTTTTTCTTTCGTCAGGTCGTCAGTGATCGCATCGATATGCGTCTGGTAAATTGCCGTCAGGGCTGTCAGATCCGCCATGCCTTACAATGTAGGCATAAAGCGAAAAGGTGTCAATTCACAAAAAAGCCCCCCAGGATCCGTAAAAGGGATGCCTGAGGGGCTGCGCGTTCCGATCAACCGCCGAGTAGATCGGCAAACAATGAGTAGATTTTCAGGCTATATGATCTTATCCCACCTTGCAAGAACCAATTGCATGACCTCACAGTCGAAAAGGTGGTCCTGTTTATGGCCTGGCGCTACCCATACCCCATCAACCTTCTTCGTGCTGGTGACCTGTTTCACATATTCTCTCTGATGCCGGGGGTCCGGCCAGTCCCCGGGGATGTGCCAGTCCGTTCCAGCGTCGATCGAATCCATCAACCAGGTACGGACCGGATCTGTAGCCCAGCTCAGTTCGAGAAATGGAGCCCGCCCTCCCCCGCGACCTTCCATTGCGTCGCGGATATTTGGCAGCAGGACCGCAACCTTCTGATTTTCCTGTCCGGACAAAGCCATGACCGCGCTATTCTTGGGATTCGCATCTGTGTACTCTGCGCAGTAATCAGCCACTTCTGTGGCCCGCAACGCATACCCGATGTCTATCCCGACCTGGCGGGGGGAATAATCTGCCAGTGTCGCATCTAAGTCCGGAAAGCTTGGGGCTGCTCCATAATCCACCAGTGCACTCTCCCACTGCCCTTCCGGCCCCATAGCCCAGTTTCGGCAAAGCCACCAGATGTGGGCCTTCTGGACATCGCAGGTGGCGAAGACCCCGCTCTTCCAGCCCGTCGGGACCCAGATGTTGCCGATCTGGTAATCCTTTTCACAGTGCGCGAGCTTGTCGGAGGTGGCCTGCTGCTCTTTCTCCCGGTGCGCTTCAGCCCAGTATTCCGCGAAATAGGTCCTCAGAGTGTTACGATTCCGGTCCTGACGCTTCGCGTTTTGATCCATCCGGTACTTCGCGGATATGAACTTCTTCGCGATCTCCCCGAATGAGCAGTCGGAAAACGGGATCATGGGCGCCACGACCTTGTAGCCGCGGCGGATCCCCTCTTTCGTGTCCTGCCACCGACCGGCCCGGGTATATTTCATCCGTTCCTTCTCGGTGATCTTCGTCCCGTTCGGGGTCTCGTAGTATGCAGTGGCCGCTACCAGATCCAGATCCCAGATGTCATCGATTTTGCACTCCTCCGGGATCTTGATTCCGTCCAGGTTCCAATGAAACTCGCCCCCGGCCGGGTCCGGCATTTTCCAGATGCATGCATTACTCTCGTTGTAGAGCAACAGCGCCGGGTCTTGTTCCGGATCCCCGCGACGCTCGTAGTTCAAACTCGAGCCAAAGAGGATATGATGAAACGTGTAAGCAGAACAACGGCGACGGTATGCATCCACGCTGAATCCATCGAATAGGCTGAACTCATCGCAGTACAAGCGCTTCCATCCGTCCTGCTTCGTGGAGGTGTCTGAACTCGCCCAGGTGGCCCTGAAGTCCATCCGCGGGAAAGAGATGTTCTGCCCAACAGCCTTCCCTTTCTTGTATTCTCTTTTCGTTTCCAGGGAGAGATCCATCCCGCGAATCACTCGCTCATCTAGGAACCCTTTAGCCAGCTCCATCTTTCCGGTCACGTACATGGTCCGTTCCGGTTCCCGGGCAATGGTGTAACGCAGATCCGTCAGCACCAGGTTTTCGCTGTATCCAGCCCGGGAACACTTCAGGATCACCACTTCCCGGCAATCCCGATCCCGCATATCCTCGAGAGGCCTCTTCCAGAACGGCATGAGCTCCGGGTCAAAAGGGCCACGGTACGGGGTATCGTATTTCTCTGTTCTGGAGTAATCCACATTCTCCCGCGCCCACTGCCAGGACGGCTCCGGGGGCGTGTTTGTGAAAACTGTGTCCAGAATTCTCCGGTAATCAATCATCGAGTTCCACCTCCCGAATCCCAGCGAAAAGCGAATCTCTCAGACCCTCGATCTCCTCCACCAGCTCGGGATGTTTCGCGGACTGGTGATCAGACCAGGAACGAACCTTCCCGGCGATCCCCTCCAGAATCTTGGTGAAGCGGGCCTCCTCCTCCTTCCGGTTGACCAGTTCTTTCCGGGCCTTTCTCAAATCATCATCCGCAGCCTGGATCTTAATCTCGATCAGTTCGATCTCCTTCAGCGCCTTCTGGTCCCTGACTGACCCATCCCCACTCACTCCGTTTTTCTTGCAGGCAGCCACGAATTCCTGACACTGCTTTTTCGGCCAGCCGCTTTTTCGCTTCTTCGGGGCCCCGGGCAGCGTTAAGTAATTCCGGAGCATGCGTGGGGAGACATTACAGTCCGCGCTCCACTCATCCTGGGTTTTGTAATAATTAGATGCGCTCATTCCTGTATCCTACGATATTTTTCCTGATCTCTATCCGACAGAAAGCGGCAATTTGGTTTTCAAAGTCAGTCGCTCAAAAAGTGTGGGCGGGGGGAAACCCCCAGTCGCCGGACTACCTAGAAGGACCCAGGTCCTAGAGTGGGGCTGGTTACCAAAGTCATCCCGGGCATAATCAAACGCTTTATCGGAGTGTAGTTACTTTTGTAAATCAGCCTTAAATCAGTATAACATTTTTGTGTGAATTGAATTTCGTTTATTTTTTTTTGATAAAAAACTTTACTTGAAATCAAGGTCTTCCGAGAGTTACCAGATATCAGTTCTAAACCCCGATTATATTATGAAATTTATAGGCGCTTTTTTAACAATTTTATTAATGATTACATCTACTTCATGCCGAAGTCATGCTTCACATGTAAATAAAATTGATTCAGATAGTGTTAAAAACATGAATAAGCATGCCGATAAAAGGTGTGATACAGATCCTCTGGTTGGGGAATCTAAGGGTATCAAATTACTCATTGATGGTAAGCGAAATCAACTTGAATCCGCGCGACTAGAAATAGGCTTTGAAAGATATACTAAACTAAACCAGGAAATTGGTGGATATACCGCAGAGTATGAAATTCTACACGCTGAATTAATTAGAGCTTGCAGAAGACTAGCCGAATGCGAGTATAAAAATAGGTATAGATCTGAGTCAGATTGCTATGCTGCAGAAAAATCATATAATGACACTCGGAAGTTGATGCTGGATTTTATTGTCAGAGTAAAAGAATTAGAGATTAGTAAAAACTAGACTCTCATTAAAATATACCCTCCCCACAACTCTACATCTAAGCCTCCCATCAACGATGGAGTCGATATTCCCTGAAATCGACTATTTAAGTGATTCGGATTATTCGATATAGGATACGGTAGCATCGATTTCAGTCATAGTTTTCTCGTATCCGGTATAAAATCTAATATCATAGTTAACCTCCACTTTTAAGTTTTCGCAAAATTCTTCCTACAGCTAAGCAGCTATACTGGGTTGTAGTGCGTTTGGTTTCATGCCGGTACTTTCTTCTGGCAAAATCAGCAATGGCACTCATCCTCTAGAGCCTGGTACCATTCCTGATCGTAGGTAGAGCAGACTTTGAGATCACTCTCAATGATCGCAGAGAAGGCAGCCATAACCGCAGCCTCGCCAGCCTCAAGGGCCATTCTACGCTCCTGGCGAGTGTACCCAGTGGAATTGATTTGGAGGATTAGGCTGTCATTTGCTGGCCCGTTGGCGGATTCAGATTGCTCAATGTGAACTGAGTTTTCAACCCATGTCTTTCTCGTTCTGGTGGGGATTTGGATCTTCATTGTTTTTCCTTCGTTGCTTCTAGGTTATCGATCTGGACAAAGATTCCGGAGTGCTGCGGGTCGGTCCAAAACTTCTGATTAATCTCGGAAGCGATCTGCGCGTCATTGGCGAAGAAGCCCAGATCCTCCATCACGTCGTGGAAGAGCTTCGTGCAGTTGCCGAGGTCAGGGGTGGTCACCTTCCAAGTTCCCCACCGTTCGCGCTTTGTCGTAGGGTGGCACCATTTCGTGAGCACCTGTACAGCGCCAGTTATCGGCTCGCTGGGAGTGTGAGCTGCGAGAGCGGTTGCGAACTTCGCCCGGGCAGCCTTCACAGCCTCCTTCGTGTACACCGTCCCAGTCTGGTGATTGATCCCCTTCTGCTGCGACGTGATGGTCGGGATCTTCTTCATGGGGAGAAAGAATTGAATCTTCATGCCTCCCCTCCCGCGCGACAATACCGCGTGCCTACGCTCGGGTAGGGGAAATAGGGGGCGCGAAGCAAAGGCCCCCTTTTCCTACCGACCAGGCGGGCATGTGCAGGTGTGCAAACACATATACGTAGTATATGATTTGCACTGCACTGCACTGTGCAAGTGCAACACCTAGGTTTGCATTTGCATTTGCACTCCTCTGAGGTGTGCAACTGTGCAACTACTAGGTTTGCATTTGCATTTGCATAGGTGTCAGGTGTGCAGAGTGCAAAACCTAGTGTTGCATTTGCATTTTGCATTCCCTGCATCATGCCTCTTCCTCCCCTTCATTTTTCACAACCTGGCCACTTTCAGAGCGATACCCGAACTCCTTCAGGCGTGACATCACGGTCCTTTTCGAGACTCCCATGTACTCCATCAACGTGGTGACCGTGGGCTCAGCATCAATGGAGCAAGCCGTCATTGCATTGAAGAATGACTCCTTCCGGTCGACCTTCCGCTCGCTGGCAGATTTGTCCTTTTGGCGTTTCTTGCGCTGCCAAGGTTCCTCATCTCCAGCCGGCACAGCATCTGTCAGCATCCCGTCCTCCACCATATGGATGGGGTACTGGAACCACGCAGAGACCGGCTTGAAGGATGCGAATTCCCGCAAGGTTCCCTCCACCCTCCAGGCGGTGAAGTGCTGCATCCCTTCTCGTGTGCGGGCGGCTAAATCGGTGAGCTCTCGTCCCTGGTCTTCAGTCAGCAATTCACGAGCTGCCGGCAGGAACTTTTCAGCGACCAGAGCGTTATCCATGCTGATTTCATCAAGCCAATTGCTCCCAGTCAGCTCATGCATGCGTGCGGTCAAGGCATCACAAACCAACCGATTCTCGAGGACAGGCTTCGCGTCACTGGCATCCAGTTCAATGATGTCCAGCAAGGCGTCAGGATCTCGAGCAAAGACTCCGGATCCACTCGCCCGGTCTGCCGATTTCTTCCCACCCTGGGCCCCTTTGGAGTGGTGATGGCAGTCAATTACCGCGGCGCCCAGCTCATTGCAGATCTTATCGAACTGGTTACAGAAGTGGGCCATCGCATCCGCGCTATTCTCGTCCCCAGTGATCACCTTATAGATCGGGTCAATAACCACGGCCACATAGCCCTTTTGCGCAGCTCTACGGATCAGTTTTGGAGCGAGCTTGTCCATCGGAGCAGACTTCCCCCTCAAGTTCCATATATCGATGTTATGGAGGTTCTCAGGCTGCCAACCCTTCGCCTTGTAGATGTCGGCGAACCGGTGGAGGCATGATGCCCGGTCGAGCTCGAGGTTTACATACAGCACCCGGCCCTGGGCGCACTGCCAGCCAAGCCACTCCCGCCCCTCAGCGATTGCGATCACCAGTTGATTGAGTAGAAAGCTTTTCCCAGCCTTGGAAGGCCCTGCAACCCGCATCTTATGACCCTTCCGAAGAACACCCGCGATGAGCTCATCGGCTTTGGGTGGTAGTTTTGCGAAGGTGGTTTCCAGCGGCTCGATTTCCGGAAGGTCATCATGCAGGTCCTGGATCCAGTCTTCCCATTCCTTCCAGGAAGGTTTCCCGATATTTGTGCCGATCAGAAATTGCTTATGACCATTCCGGACAACCCCCGGCATACGGGAGAGGCGGGAAGGGTTACGGTTCTGCCGATCAATCTCCAGCCCATTCTTTTTGCAGACCTCGTACAGGAAGTCGACGCGCTCCCGGTATTCATCAAAGGTATCCGCTTCAATCCGGACAATCGCATGAACGGATTTTTTGCCGCTATGGACCATGGCCGCGATAGGGAGCTCCAGCTCGTTCAAAATAGCGATCTGGCGGGGGATTTCCTGTGAATCCGATTCCACCAGGGCGTATCGATATTCGGTGACGTTAGAATCCTTCACCCCTGCCCCATCAAACGGGTTGAAACGGATCCAGCCCCCGACATCCGGGTTCACGTCACCTATGACAGATCCAATATCGCCTTTGCTTTTCTGCAACTGATCAATCAACTGCCCCGCGGTCCGGTCCCAGCATCCCTTTGTAGGAAGAAACTTGTCATCCTTCTGAAAGCACTCGGTAGTGTAGGCGACATGATCATCTGCCTGGAACAATGCGGATAGGTAACCGATCAGTTGGCCGGGTGCATCCCATTGGTCTGAGGGTTCTGTGACCTCAGCATCCTGGATCCAATTAGGATCTACGACCTTTAGTTTTTCAGGATCACCAATCGTATCCCCCCAGTCGAGAGCACGATCATTCCTAGACTGGTAACTATCCGGCTCCTCCCAGGCTATGGGCTGCTTCCTGCCGTATACTACAGCTTCCCCCCATTTGCGGGCGCCCTCTTTTGAGTTCATCGATAAACCTGCCGCAATATTTTCCAGCTGGAATAGGTCGACAGCTGAAATAGCATTTGAAGCTGCATATCCCCCTGCCAGCCTTCCCACATCTCGCAGGCAGGCGTGCATATTCCCTTCGGTCATTCCGTCACGGAGCTTCTGTTCAATTAATTCAGTGGGTGTCATTCTGTAGCTTTCAGAAGGTCATTGAGGTTTGTTGGAAAGATGGGGAATAGGTGGAAGGGTTGACACCATAGGGCACCCGCCACTTGTTAGCCGCAATCCGGTCAACCAGAGCCTTCGCGGCGCTCATGGGCCACTTGCCCACATTCTTAAAGCCCTTCTGCTCCAACATCCGGATCTGTTTTGGTGTGGCCAGCCCCTGGGCTCTCCGCTCTTTTACGGTGTCAATAATTCGCTGAGCTTTGCCAGCTGACTCAATCGAAGTGGGGTTGATGTCCATCTTCGCGAGAATATCGACCTGCTCAGAGGTGGGTTTTTCTACCTCCCAACCCATGGCCGGAACGTAATTGGCCAAATCGGCGGATTGGATACTCATCTCGTATTGAAGTGGATCCACCATCCTGGCTTTTTTATGCTGCAATTCGGCCAGCTTCTTGGCTAAGGCCTCTTCTCGGGCTTCAACTGCGTCAGATTCGGCCTGTTGAACGGCCTCCGTCAGATCCAGAGGCATCGCCGAATTATTGATGTTCTCGGTCATAGCCTGGGCAACCTCTTCGCTTTCGCAGATGAGATGTGCTGGCCGGCAAAGGTCGTGTTTTTCCGAGTGCCAAAGGAAATCGAGAAGTAGCAGGTCTTGCTTTCCGGTTTCAGGTGAAAGCCGCGTCCCGCGTCCAACCATCTGGCAGTAGAGCCCACGGACCTTTGTAGCTCGAAGGACGATGACGCAATCTACAGAGGGACAGTCCCATCCTTCCGTCAGCAACATGGAGTTGAGCATCACGCCACCTGAGGCCTCATTAAACCGCTTCAAGCGTTCTTTGCGGTCGGTGGTATTGCCGTTGACCTCATCCACATCCAGGCCTCTGGCAGCCAGGAAACCATGCATCTTTTGCGATGTCGCAATGAGAGGGGTGAAAATGACCGTCTTCCGATCCTTGCATCGGGTCGCGATCTCCTCAGAGATCTGTTCCAGGTACGGATCCAGCGCATTGCCTACAGCTGCAGCCTGATAATCCCCACCCGTTTTTTTGATGCCGGTCATATCCAGCTTGATCGGGATGGTCTGTGCCCGGATGGGAACAAGGTACTTATCACGAATCGCTTCAGGCAAATGGTATTCAAAAGCGATGGTCTCGAAGACCTCTCCCAGATTGCGCATGTCCCCGCGATCAGGGGTTGCCGTCACACCGAGAACTTTGGCGGTGCTGAAGTGGTTGAGAATACGCTGGTATGAATCACTCAGGACGTGATGCGCCTCATCCACGATAATCACATCGTAGTGATCGTGTGCAAACTTCTCCAAGCGGGTGGCCCGCATTAAGGTTTGTACGGATCCAATGGTAATCCGAAACCATTCCCCGATGCTGGTTTGGTCTGCCTTTTCGACAGAGCATCCCAGCCCTGTGGCCTGTTTCATTTTATCGGCGGCCTGCTCGAGGAGCTCACCGCGATGCGCAAGAATCAAAATACGCTTACCTTCAGCAACGAGCTTCTCCGACAGCTTGCAGAATACAATGGTCTTCCCACATCCAGTGGGTAAAACCAGCAAGGTCTTGTCTACGCGTTCCCATTCCTGTTCGATCTGGGAGATGGCATTTGATTGATAAGGTCTCAGTTGCATGAGGGGAAAATGGGGGGCGGCGAACCGCCCCAGTTGGTTTGTGGTTAAAAGGTTCCGTTCTGGTAGCCGGTCTGCTGGGGAGCGGGTTCAGTTTTTGGATCTAGCCAAGCTTTGACTTGATTGGCTTTGCGTTTCTCCCCGTCTTTTTCCCAGGTGCGAGTGCCTAGCTTCAGCCTCCCGCGGGACAGGGGCACTTCATTCCAGTTCATAACCAGGGGCTCTCCGGATTTCCGCTTACCGATGCTTCGGAAGAACGAGCAGAGCAGCCCTTCGGTTTTGGTGTGCAGGAAGAGGTTTTCTTTCAGGTGCAAGGTCCCTTTCTCGCCCCCATCGATCTCAATCTCGATCACTGCTTTATTGCATGGAGGGAGTTTTGCGGACCCTCCATGTCGGGCCCGTTCAAAACCCATTACGAGAAACTCATATTCCCCGTCAGGTAAGAGGATAAAATCCCCGGAGTCATTCTGGATGGTGTCATCCCAACCTAATTCACGATCGCTCATGTTATGCTGCCTTTCTGATTTCGTTGATCATGTTCAAAACCTGCGGCCAGGCGGCCACGAGAACGCCTTGAACAAATTGGTCTTCATAGTTCCCGATGGGGGTTTCGAAGGGGTAGTACCCCTTTTGCGATACGGCCTTTCGGATCTCCTCATCGGTCACATGGTCCCGGTCCATCAACTCAAACAGCTGATACGGGAACGCAGACGGGTCTTCTTTCGCAACTCGCGTTTCAGGCGGAGGAGCCTCCTCTTTCTGGGGCTCTGGTTTAGGAGCCGGCTCAGGAGCTAGTACCGGTGCCGGTGCTGAGACTGGAGAGGCTGAAGGGAAGAAATCACCGAACGGCGCCCAAGGGTTATCCTGAAGGAAGTCGATTTCCCCAGGTAGACCGTTGCGGTTCTTCGCGTCCCAGCACACATGGTGCGTGGTGTAGATGACCCGCTTCCCGCCCTGGGCCTTTTTGCTGTGCGTGCTCTCATCCTCTACAACGAGAATCTTGTAGTTCACAAAGAGAACAGCGTCCGCCCATTCCTTGGTCAGGGGTGAAAGCTTCTTGCTGAGTTTCAGCTCGTACCGATCGTAAGCGCCAGACTCATCCGGCCTTTCGAATTTCTTCAGATGAGCGTGAGCGAGCAAGACGACATTCCAGCCCGTGACCTCGGAAAAGTC
Organism: Verrucomicrobia bacterium UBA6056; assembly: GCA_002429005.1. GTDB lineage: Bacteria > Verrucomicrobiota > Kiritimatiellia > SS1-B-03-39 > UBA6053 > UBA6056. Next base: position 53,779 of record DIYK01000067.1, on the reverse strand, counting down.
CGTTAGGAAGTCCAGGAAGCGACCCCAGGTCTCTTCAGCCTTCACGAAGCCCTTGCCATAGCCAAAGTCCTCGATACTGGTCTTACCTCCTTCGTCACACACATGGCGCAAGCAAAGGCGCTCAGCCCAGTCCGCGGTATCAATGACCAGAGTGCTGTATTCAGCCGGGGGGCTGTCTTTCAGCTCCTTCAGGGTCGCGGACATCATAGACCAGCTGTGAGGCTTCGGCAGCCGGGCAACATCCATGGTGGACGTTCCATTCTCCAAATCCATGAACAACGGATTAGGGCAATTTGCTGCAAGAGTGCTCTTCCCGATCCCTTCCGGTCCGTAAACCACCAGGCGCTGTGGCCGGGCTTGTTTTCCTTTAATGATTTGCATGTCTTATTTCTCCTTTGGGTTAAAAAGTGCCGGGGCTGAACTTGGGAGCAGGAGCTTCTGTGGGGAGGAAGGCCTCTTCACCCTCAACCATGCCGTCTTCGATGAGGATGGAGCATTCATCACCAGAACTCACCCGGGTTGCGATCGCCTGGAGCCCTTCCTTCGCCAGCCACTGGCCAAATTCCTTCAGGGTCTGCAGGTCGAACTGCTCCGCTTTGTCGAGCAGCACAAATCCGCAATTGGGGTTAAGCTTTCTCACGATGGCCGTCCCGACTCGGAGCTGCTCGGAGCCGCTCATGCAGTCCCATTTCCGGCCATTGTAAATGAGTGCTCCGGATTCCACGGTTAAGCCGGGCAGAGGGAGACTGGCACCTTCCAGCAGGTCCAAGCGTGACTTACGAATCCCTTCAATCTGCTCAGTAAGCTGAATGTATTCCTGCTCGTACTGTGAAGCGTCATCGATCGCCTTTTGCTTATCCAGGTTGGCGGTGACCTTAGCGTTGATCTCTTCAGCATTCTGGATCCGCTCCTCGAGCTCTTTAGTGGACTCGTCCTTCAATTGCTCAGTGGTCTTGCTGGCTGTTGCAATTTCACGGTCGAGACGTTCAAGGCCCTCTTTTACGGATGCCACTTCATCGAGTAGCTCGTCTAATTTTTCGAGCCCTCGAGTCTTTGCACTGTTGAGTTGTGATAGATGCTCGCGTTTGGCTTGGTTTTCGCCGTTCCGTCGAAGCACATCCTGGTAGGCCTGGATCTGTTCGGAAACGGAAATGAGCTGATCCGGCACATCTGCATAGGAAGGCAGCTCATTCGCATGCTTCTTCTTACTGTCTTTGTACTGACCTACGGTGTGGCGCTTGTCGTATAGGGCTTTTTCTTCCCTCTCCAATTTACCCAGCTCCTCACCGATCCCGAGGATCTCAAGTAGCATGCGAGCCTGTTCAGATTCTGTGGCATTCAGGAAGCGGGGGAGATCAATTGCCAGCTGACTGACGAAGCTATTTAGAAGCTGTTGCCCTCCACGCTCGCCTGAGGGATCGGTCACCGTCAAAGAGGCGTTCTTCCCTTTACGGGAAACAATCAGGCCATTGGACAGCGTAAGGTTGATTTCCGGGTTCCCGATGCTTCCTTCGCGCTTCAGGTTGCTGGGCTCGTAGCGCTTGCCGCCCAAGGCGAAGGCAATGGAATCGAGGACGGAGGTTTTGCCTTGGCCATTACGGCCACCGATAACGGTCAGGGCTTCTCCGGTGCAGTCAATTTTGACCGCTTTGATCTTCTTCACGTTCTGGATTTCCAGAGCGTTGATTTGTACAGGCGATGTTGAACTCATTGTTTGGGTCTCTTTGTTTTAGGTTTGGAAATTGATCATTCAGCCGGAACAAACGTGATGCGGGAGGCGGTGCCGCTGAATTCGCCGTCGAGGGTGAGTTCCCCGGGCCCGCTGTTCATCCAGAGACCACAGTCCACAAAGGGGTAGCTCTTGAACTTTTCCGGGATCCAGTTTGTACGGATGTTGATGGCGACGCGGTTGCCGCGTTTGATAAATCTGGTGGTGCTGTGTGGATTGCGGTTCATGGTGATGTCGTGTTGATGTAGTTATAAGGGTTGCCATTTCCCAAGTGTGCCAACCTGGTGATTACAGGCAGAAGAGTCCGTAGAGGGTCCAGGAGATGAGAGCGCTCCAGGCGAAGGTCCCCAGGATGGCGGCCAGGAACCCCGCGACGATTTTCCAGCATTCCTTTTCTTCTGATTGGAAAGCTTTGAGCACAGTCGCTCGCTCCTCCTCACTGCATGAGGAGTGGCTTGGAGATTCTACCCGGTTCATCAGCTGTACCGTTTCAACATGCCACGCAGGCGGGTTTCTTCGGCTTCGAGCATTTCGGCGGTGTACGCGCAGCCGGTATCTTCACAGATAAAGCGATGGCCGGTGCGGGTCTTGCGGATCATTTCACGCGTCTCTTCAATGGCTTCAAGGAGCTGGTTCATTGGTCTTCTCCGTCCAGCCACCGGGACACCTGGTAGCCAGAGAATTTGTGTGGGTTGTAGTATCCCCGAAGGGGCTTCAGAACGCCTTCATGCTCGAGCCTGCGGGCTTCCTTTACGGAGATGTCGAGGGCCTCGGCCACCTCCCTCAGGGTCATGAGCGGTTTGAGGTTTGCGAGAAGGTCAGCCATGGGAGACCTCCTTCGCGGGAAAGTGCCAGTAGAAGGAAGAGCGGCTCACGTGGCCCCCCGTCCCCCGGGGAGTCTGGAGTCCAGTTGCCATCTGCCAGTAACGATCCGGCCCGACTTTGTAGCGGCGGGTCTTTCCGTTGCGCTGCACGTTCACGATTCCACCAGGGCTTCTGCGGTAACCGGAGATGATGACTTTGCCTTCCATCACTCAGCCTCCACAATGTCTTCAAAGACGGGCTCCATAGCGGCGGTGGCGCGGAAGTGATGACCTTCAGATGTGAAGTACTCTGCACAGTCACCGACTTTGGTCATCGGGTTTGCGAGCAGGTCATACTTGGCCAGCTTTTTAGCCTGGGTGATTGTCCGTACTGAACCAATCATCGCGGCCTTGTTGTGTGTGATGCGCTTGACCTCCATTAGCTTTCCTCCTGGAGGCGGGACATCAGGGCTTTGGTAGATTCGATCTGCTCATCGACTCTTTCCTGAAGCGGAAGGATGCGACCCTTGAGGACCTCTTTGGTCTGGTCATTGAAATCTTTATCCATCGCTGTCAGCAGGCTGACTTCGAGAACCTTGACGGCCTTGTAGGCCTTGCTGCTCGGTTCCAGCAGGCTCAAGATCACTTTTACCTGTTTGCGGCATGCGATCAGGTCGGGGTCATTCGACTGGTCCGCAAGGATAGAAACGTCGATTCCCTTGATGACGTCCATCAAGGCTTCAGAGACGCGGGAGGAGATGGAGATAGAGTCCATCAGGATGTCGGCGGTGGCGGCTTTGCTCATTGTTTTCTTTCAGTTTGGCTGTTGGGGTTAAGTAGTAGAATGCATGCACTCACGTTTTTCAACAATCATATCAACGCCCTCTCGGATTAAAGAAGCCCTTGTATCTTCAGGACCTTCAATTTTATTGAGAGAATCAACCTGATCTTTGCGTAGATTTGTTGAAATTTGCTCCATTCGGTCGGATTTTTTAGGGCGTCCACGAGTTCGTTTCGTTGTCATAGATCACACGGTAATAGAATGCATGCACGCTAGTCAATCATCTGTTCTATTTTTTTTGTGATTTTTTTCATATTAGAATAAAAAGTGTGCTTTTATGGGCCCAAATGAAGGTTACAGATACCATCAAAGAGAGATTGCGTTTGCGCACTCAGGAGCTGGGAACGGTCAAAGCCGTCGCTGATTTGGCAGGAGTTTACCCTCAAACCATATCTCGCTGGATGACTGGCGATGTGCCAATCATTCAAGATAAAAACGTTGATGGCTTAGCGCGCGCATTAGGTATCAGCGTAACTGAACTATATGGTATTGGGTACCCAGAATCCCAAGATCTCACCGACCAAGAGCGAGACGAGATTGACATGGCGATGGAAATGCTCAGAAAGAAATCACCGAAAGAACAGGAACGTATCCTGAAGATGATTGACCTACTACTCGAATCTGAGGAGTGATTATGGACTGTAAAGGCCTTACCAACATGGGATTTATCTTCATGGTTGTCGGCGTACTCGCTTTATTTTGGGTTGCCGAGATTGGTATAGCAGCTTTGGTGGTTGGGTTTATTTTGGCCGTCGCTGGTAGAATGGGTGAGAAATAACCTTTTATGGAGTCTTTATTATGTTCGGGCTATTCAAGAAGAAGAAACCGAATCCCCCTGAAAGGCGCGGTGTAGGTGATCCTACCTACATACATTCTTCAGCAAGCCATTTTGACAGCTACATGGCTAAGGTCAAAAACGGTAAATATAAGTTGAAGTTCAAATGCCCAGTTTGCCCGAACCCATTTGACATAACGTATACATCCATTGATTTTAAAGAGAGTGAAATGGATTTATACGACAATATGTATGAAGTTGGCAGGCATGAATGTGAGTTCTGCAAGGTTGAATTCGTTGTATGCGCTGACGAAACTGGAAGAGCCATTGTTTTTGACTACAAGTTCCACAAAGCTGAATTAGCCTACGTTAAAAAATCCAACGGCCTGATTGATAAGATAAAGAAATATGAGGATAAAGCGTTTGCAGCTGAAGAGGAGCTTTCAGAATTTGAAGAGTCTGGCATTGAGGATGAGAAGAAACGGGCAAAGCTCGAAGCCAATTTCGATAAATTCGAAGATATTTATACCACTGCCGATGACGCTCTGATGACGTGTAATGACAAATGGTACGATCGAGAAGATCGCCAAGAGGCCAAAATATCAAAGTACCACCAAAAATGGGCTAAGCGATAACCCTCCCCCCAGGCAAGCGGATCACTATCCCGGATATGTACACCACGCCATGAGACCTAGATCCATATTCTTTTACTTTGTCGGTTTTGCCCTGATAGCAGTGGGGCTGTTCCAGTTCACTATCGATCGGCCTTTAGGAGCTGGCCTGGTCTTCGGGGGCTTCCTGTTGGCGATCCTTGGCTGGATCGGTCTTTAGCCTAAACCTTAGGTAAGGGAGAAACCCTGATACTATATTTCATGATATTGAGTATGGTGCTTGCGTGTGCGAGAAGCCTCCTTTGGCTGCGAAAAAATTCTTTATCCCAAACAGAGTCCTTCTTTAAACCCTAAAACTGATTTAGGCAAAAAAATGTACAAAGAGAAACTTGGGCCAAAATATAAAAAACTAATTCGCATCTATGTTTGGAGCTTAGTGGTTCCAACTGGCGTATTATCTGCAATTGCTGGATATACATTTAATGAGGTTGTTAAACGAAAAGCTGAACAAGCCGCATTTAATAGAACATTCAGCATTTATAAGGATTTTATGTTCGACGAGGTGCAAGAAGCAAACGCCATCGTACAGTCCGCCGATAAAAAATTAGATGAACAAATACGAAATGGGCAAAACAAGCTAAAAGAAATACAAACAGCTACAAATTCAGCTTTAGTAGATAGGGATGAAATTGCTCAAATGTTAAATACATCAAAACAGAATCTTAAAGAGAGTCAGGATATACTAGCTGCTCTTGAACAGGTAGAGTTAAGTATTGAGGAAAGAGAAAAAGCAATAGTAAAGCTTGAGGAAAAGTTAAAAGAACGTGAAGAAAAACTGGACTCAAAAATGAATGAAGCTGACCAGTTATTAAGCAAACTTGATACTAAAGAAGAAGTAACTAGACTCCAAATTGCTTTTTTGCGAGATGCATTAATTCAAACCGAAATTGTAGCAGCAAAAGTAGGTCCATTACTAAATAATTTACAACCTCAAAGGGCAGGGAATGGCGATCAAAACTGGGGGCCTGGAACTACATGGAATGGTAAAGAAGATTAATTAATCCGTGAGGGAAGAGAAAACCAGTACACCACTTAGAAGCTCCTGACAAAGATGAGAATTTAAAAACTTACTATACAACTAACGGTATAAATTATGGATCTACAAGTTACAAGCGGTAGTCATATCAAAGAACAACCTCGTAAAAGTATCGATGAAACAGTTACTGACGAAGTAGTTTTTGCCCTATGCGGGCTTATAGGGTCTCCACTTGATGAAATGGGGCAACAGATTAGTAATCTTATGATTAAGCGGGGATATGAGGTTATTCCTTTTAAAGTAAGTGATATAATAGAAGAACTTTCGGGTGCACCTAAACCTAAAAATGAAACCGGAATTCAAAGAAAAAATCGTTTAATAACCTTAGGGAACAGATACCGTGAGAAATACGGCAACGATATTTTAGTTAAGGACGTAATTGGTAAAATTTACAAAAAAAGAACCACAACGGAAGAATGGAGAAGAGGTGACCGAACTGAAGTGAGAAAAATATGCTATGTTATAAACTCTTTAAAGCATCCCGAAGAAAAAGAATTATTAGAAAAAGTTTATGGGGATTTATTTTATTTAATTGGAGTTTATTCTCACGAGATCCATCGGAAAAATAATTTATCCGAAGGTGATGATGATGTTCAGGTGCAAGATCTAATTAATCGAGATTATGATGAAGTTGCCTTGCTAGATAACGGGCAAGCTATGAAAAAATTGTTTCACAAGGCAGACTTTTTTGCGAATCTAGACAATCCACTCCATGATGTATCTAATTCTTTTAACAGATTTTTAGATGCCCTTTTTCTCACTTCAATTGTTACCCCTACTTTTCATGAAAAAGCTATGTATGCAGCATGGTCATCGGCACTAAACAGCGCCTGCTTATCAAGGCAAGTTGGAGCTGCGATTACTGATTATGAAGGTGATATTATTGGATTAGGTTGGAATGATGTGCCAAAAGCTGGTGGTGGTGTTTATGGTGGAGATTCGGACCCTAAAACAGATGATAACAGGTGTGCATTTTTATCAGGAGCAAAATGCTTTAATGATTTCGAAAAAAATATAATTGCAAATGACCTCTCTATATTACTTAAAAAATCTGGCATAATAAAATCCGGCCAAGAGAAAGATACTTCCAAAGCATTAAGGGGAAGCGATGAAATTTCTAATCTTATTGAATTTTCACGAGCAATTCATGCTGAAATGTTGGCATTATTTAATGCACTAAAGTTCTCACCAAACAAAGTTAAAGGGGGAAAAGCTTATGTTACTACCTATCCTTGCCATAATTGTGCAAGGCATATTATCTTGTCTGGTGTGACGCATGTGTATTTTATTGAACCTTACCCAAAATCTAAAGCTTCCAAACTTCATTTTGATTCATGGCAAGATGAAGAACAAACAGGATCGGGAGTTATAGTCGAACCTTTTCAGGGTATTGCCCCAAATAGATATGATGCATTATTTAGTAGGAGTAATACCAAAGTAAAAGATCAAGGACATCTTAAACTTGACACAACCCGAACGGCAAGACACCGCTTCGGCGTCACACTAGCCGCTATTCACGAGCTTGAAAGAACCGTAACAACCGAGTACAGTGAAAAGGCCGGGACTACCACCAATGAGCAAGAAACACAAAAATCTCGACAAGAATCAAATGGAGCTCCCCCTCCAGATTCAGCCTGATCAAAAATTATCAACCAAAAAAAATGAAACTAACAAAATTATCGATTTTATGGCTGCAGTGAATGATCAAGAAATGATGGAACGAATAGCCATTGAGAAAAAAGCTGCATGGGCTAAGGAAGTCTTAAGAAAATCAGAGGAAGATCTATTGGAGATGTAAAGCTTACTCACAGTTAAGATACGTAAATTTACCGCCTTGACGAATGTTATTGCGGTTTTTTTATCAATCCACTTCCTGAAATTGGACCAAACCACCAGAAAAGTGATTGTTAACAGAGCATGACAGCTCTGCACCATTCCTCCCAAAAACCGCCAGAGCGAAATGCTGAGGCGGTTTTTTCGTGTCATAATCTAATCAGATTATGGCTTATGGATACATTTTGTTCCGGTTTGCGACCCTAACACGCTCAAGAATGGATACATCCGTCAGGTACAAAATGACGTACAGCATGAATCCTGACCGGGCTCCCTTACCCAAAATTTCTAGCCCTGATACAACCAAACTATGAACACTTTACATAGACAGTGCCTGTACGACACAAAGGCTGTTGATAAGTATTTTTCAAAAAGGTCTTGCGACCCAGCGGCTAGAGGCTACAACAAACGTATAGCTTCTACTGGACATCGCCTCGTAACGGGAGAGTTGAGCCCCGCGATCGTCAGGCCCTCAGGTTTCACAAAAAAGGGAACAACTCAACTCAGGAGGGCGTGCGCGTGAAAGCGACAGAAGCGTCAGAAAAAGTAGTGATAGAGACCGATCGTAAACTGACTCGGTTGTCCATCCGGCTGAAGGCAAAGCCGGGAGTATGGCGTGAAAATCGTGAAGAAATCATGCGCTTAATCTCCAAACCAGCACCCAAGACCCCTCCTAAGTGAGGGGCTTTTTTTTTTTATCCTGGAGGCATGATCGAAAAATACGCCTTCCCCTGCTCCTTCGTCGCGTTCCCTTTGTAGTGCTGGTACAGGATGTTCACATCGTCTTTGTGACTGAGCAGGGTGGCCGTTCTGCCGGCATCGCCATGCATCGCTACATGGTAAGTACAGAATGAATGCCTTAACGCGTTGTGAGGCATCTGGATCCCAGCCTTCTGCCGGATCTGCTCTCTACGTTTATCCCATTGCCGTTTGGTGAGCTGAAAGCCCTTGGGCGCGTGATACAGCGCGAAGTCCAGCCAGGCCCATAGGTTATCTGGGTGGCCGTCCAGGTAGAGCCTAGCCTTGTTCTTAGCGATGTCCGCCCGGATCAGGATACCTTTCTGAGCGAAGTGGATCGATTCAAAGCCGAGACGGGCACAGGCGCTGGACCTGATTCCTCCAAATGCATTCAGAGCAGCGTATGCCAGCGCATCTGGAAAATGGATTCTCGCGCATTCCATGAAGGCTGACATGGTATCCACGGAGATGAATTCAACTTCCTTCGAAATCACATCCGGGACCGGCGCCTTCACGAAAGGATTGCGGTTCATGTATCGACGGTCGATCGCCCAGTTGCAAAACGCGATCCCCGTCCGGATATGGTTCTTCACGGTGGTAGGGGCGTATCCCCTAGTCAATACGAGGGCCCATTCTCTAGCCTGCTCCTCGGTCCATTCCTGCAGCTTTCTCGGCATGACCTCTTCCATGCGTTCAAAGTGCTTTCGTTTCGCTCGCTGGTAATTGGCATCCCGGCCGATCGCCCGCTTCTCTTCCTGATACTTCTGGATGGCCTCCTTCGCGGTGATGTCCACCAAACTCACCTGCTTTGCGTATTCCTGGCAGGCCTGAATGACGGTGAATTCATCTCCAAGCAGCTCGAGGCACTTGACCATTGCGGCCGCTTGAGTGGATGTCAGCTCTAGGATCGCCATCCCCTCTTTATGAGTCTTTCGCCGGACATCTTTGATGAATTTATTCCGGGCGCTTTCTTTCTCGAAGAAGGCAAATTTCCGCTTCCCATCAGAATCTTTCCACTTTGCACCATACTTTGCTTTCCGATCTGGGCGGTTGTACTCGGATATGGGTGTCCCTACTGGTGGAGGAGTGGGGGCCTTTCTGGTTGCCATTTTGGTTGCTCGTGGTTGCCGATTTTTGAGGACAACTAAGGGTAACGCAGGGTATATAGCGGAGCAACCACAAAGCAACCGGTCAAAAGAAAACCCCTGAAAACATTGAGTTATCAGGGGTTTTTAGCGATTTCTCGCGAAAAATGGCGGAGAGGAAGGGATTCGAACCCTCGGTACAAATAAATTATGTACGCCGGATTAGCAATCCGGTGCCTTCGACCACTCAGCCACCTCTCCGCGGTTCCGTGTATCGAATGGTCTGCCTTTATCTCAAAGCGGGACAAAGATGCAAGTCCGGAATAGGGAAAAGCGATGTACAACTCTCCATAGACAGAGTGCCCCGGCCCGGGTAGGTACCCAAGCATGTACAAAGAAGGCCATTTGATTAAATGGGATGACGAAAAAGGCTACGGGTTCATTCGTCCAGCGGAAGGCGGGGACGATGTATTTGTGCACATCAAGGAGATGGAGCCGCAACGACCTCGTCCCGAAGAAGGAGAACTCCTTCGCTACAAACCCATTCAAAATCCAGAGGGCCGTTTAGAAGCCCGACGTGTCAAACGGCCTGAATGCGAAGAACCGATTCTGCGCAAACGCAGCAAACAACGCAAAAACCGGATCCATTTCAAAAGTCTGGTCCCTGCGCTCCTGATCCTTGCCGCTTTCTGGACGGCCTTGCTGTATCAGGTGCATCGCGGGGTCTACAGCTCCAGTATTCCCTGGGCCCTGCTCGGGGTGAGCCTGATCTCCTTCAGCTACTATGGTGTGGATAAATATCGGGCCATCAAACACAAATTCCGCATTTCCGAAGCGCAATTGCATCTTCTGGATCTGCTTGGGGGCTGGCCGGGCGGACTGCTTGCGCAACGCCTGTTCCGCCATAAAATCAGTAAACGTGGGTTTCAGGCCCTGTTTATCGTCAGCGCCCTGATCCACCTCAGCCTGCTCGTTTACTTGGCCGCCGCCCCCGGATACTGGCATCAGGAAGGGGCGAATATGCCTCATTACCTGAAGGCCTTGGGGCGACGGGCGGGAGCACAGATCGAGCGGCTTTTGGGCATCGATGACTACGGAAACGAAGAGGAAGCCCCTTCCCCCTGACGGGAATCTCTTCGCTTTTTCATCGATCTCCGCGCCAATCCGGTTAGCGGTTCTTCTCATATGAATGCCATCGTCAAAGAACTCATCGAACAGATCGGTCTCAACCAGCGCCAGGCCGAAGGAATTATTGGACTGTTACTGGCGCAGGGGCGTGGCCTGCTCAGCTCCCAGGATCTGCAAAAACTGCTGCAGTTGCTTCCAGACGCCAACGAACTGTTGGCCAAAGCACCGCAAGCCTCCGCACAGAAAAGCGGCGGACTGATGGGCAAATTGATGGGCAGCCTGGGGGGCGCCAAAGGCCTGGCATTAGCCGAAGTCCTGAAAGGGCTTCAGGAACTGGGCATTCCTCAGAACAAAATCCAGCAGATTCAGGATGTGGTGTTCGAAGCCGCAGAAACCCACTATCCGGAAGCCAAGGACCTGATCGTGCAGGCCATCAAAGGCAGCAACTGGAGCTAGTCGATCACCTTCATCACATAGCTGACTTGTTTCAGCTGTTTGAGTACCGTGTCCCGGTCTGTGCGGGTTGCATCAAAACTCACTTTGGCCTCCCCTTCCGCTTTTTGACGGTTCGTGGAGAGAATATCGACCTTGCGGACACCGGGAACCTTTTCGTAAATGGCCTCAATGTGGGATGCCGCTCCGGCACACATCAATTCCCTGACCCGTACCACCAGCTCCCCAGAAGCCTTGGCCTTGCCCCCGGCCCCGGCCGCAGCCGGAAACTGTTTTTCGATAAAGGCCTGATCCTGCTCGGAAAATTTGCTGATCGGCAGCCGATGCTGCTGGAAATTTCGTGTTTGAATGACGACGTTTTCCCCGTTTCGGGATAACAGGCGGGCATTCAAGCTACGGCCTTTGACATCCGTCCAGGTACGGAACCCATCTTGCGCAGCCCCTGGAATCAATCCGCTGGCCCCGTCACTGAACTCCTCTGCTTTCTCAAACATGCCATGGCGCTCAAACCAGTTCCTGAGCTGCTTAGGAGAGGTACTTTCAGGATCGTACTGGATGCTGACCTGAGAGGCATTGCCTTTGCGATGGGTAATGCGGGCGGAGTTCACCCCCTTCACCTGATTCAGTCGTTGCGTGTAAATCTTGGCTAAATCTTTGCAATTACAGCCATGAATCTCCAACTGAAGAGCTTCAGCACAGATCGGCAGCGTCAGCAAACCAACACATGCCCAGCAAATAAGGGGTAGCTTCATCAGAACTCCACGAACTGGACTGCCGGAAGATCCGGCAGCCCCGTAGTTAGGTTTTTCTTAATTCTTCACCTTATAGCCGGCCTTTTTAATCGCCGCCACCAGTTCTTCTTCGCTGGTCTTTTCATCATCATAGGTGATTTTAGCAGAGCCTTTTTTCACCTTACTTTTTTCAATACCAGCTACTTTATCCAACTGCTTTTCTACTTTTCCCACACAGCCAACAGCACAGGACATGCCTTCAATGGGAATCAATGCGGTTTTCGTTTCAGCGAAGGCAACGGAGCCAAACAGAATACACGCAGATGCGAGGAGCCATTTCGAAGTTTTCATAAGGAATCATCCTAGGGTTAAGAGTGAGTGCCCAAGATAATCTGATCCTGGAAACTTGAAAACCTTGGCATGGAGCAACCGTTGCGCAGCTCTGCGCAACCTTTGCGCAGTTCCTCAATCGTTTAAGAATGACAGAAGCCAGTTCCTGCGGGATGAAATAGATGTATCATACGATGAACCCCTATCGTTTCTGAGTGGATTTATGAAAAACAGCTTTCGATGCATCTTAGGTATACTCGCCATCCTCAGCCTGAGCGCCTTCACTTCCGGAGGAAGCTCGGGAACGAAATCCAACTCCGCCTCGAAACGATCCGTGGTGAAAGGGGCCAATCAGAAAGACATCCGTCTGGTCACCATCCCGCCAGCCAATCCGGAAAAACAGGAAGGGGTTTGTATTCTGCTTCCACCGGGCCCGGGGAACCGCCAAATGGTTCAGGATGTAGAACGAAACCTGGGGAAAGAATTTGCGAAGCGGAATTGGGAAGTGCTGATTCCGGAATCTCCAAATGGGCAATCCTTTTTCGGCAAAAACACCGAACATATCGCAGCCCTGCTCTCCAGTCTGGAAGAAAAGCAGGTGATTCTGGCCGGGGTGTCCAATGGGGGCATCTCTGCTATTGAAGTGGCCAGTGCTCATCCTCAGAAAATCAAAGCGCTGGTGATCGTTCCCGGCGTCCTACGGAATTCGCGGGTGAATACCCGCGGACTCCGCGGCAAACCCATGTTTCTGCGTATTGGAGAGCGGGATGAGTTAAAATGGGGCCAGGCCTATGAGGGTACGGTCAAAGCTCTTCGTAGCTCTGGGGTGCAATTGGATGCAAAATTGATGCCCAAAACCGGTCATGTGTTCCGGGTGAACTGGAAAGAACTGGGACCCTGGTTGGAACAGCTTCCCGACAGCAGCGCAGCCAGCGCCGGCAACCACAGTGCCCCTCAAAGCAAGCTGCCGGGTTTCCGAACCTGGACAGACAATGATGGCCGTCAGATTTACGCCAAGGCCCTGATGCTACAGGGAGATGCCGTCATTCTGCTCAAAGACAATCAACGTCAGTACCGCTTTCCCTTGGAAAAGCTCTCTGCAGAGGACCAGGCCTACATCAAGGAGGAGTTGGGCTATACTCCGGCTCCCACCCCGAAGCCCAGCAACAGCAGCAAACCCAATTTTCAAGGTCTGTCTCCCAGCCGCTCGGATATCCCCGGCCCCCCGAAGATCAATTACCGATAGGGTGCGGTCAGACCATCCTGCCAGGTGCCTTTGATATAGGTGCTTTCCGCGCGCTCGCTGATCCCCAGCCAACGATGCTGCAGCCGGGTGCTTAGTTCCTGCACCGCACGTCGGGAAATTGCCGCGTACTGCGGATTGATTCCGCTCCACTGCTCTTCAGGGGGACTGAGACACACATCCTGATGAGCCAGTGCGATGTCCTTTGGCACGGAGAACCCATCGTTCCGTAACCAGGGATAGAGTTCGTTCACATTGGTCAGGATGGCACTGGGCTTCTCCTCCCGGAGCCAGTTTCGAAAGCGGTCCAGGTCTTCCCGTCCAGGCTGAATAGGTAGCACCAAAGGATGTACCGCCTCCCCGGCTTGACTCTCCATCAGGGTAATCGCAAAGCGGGCCTGCATAATATAAAACTGATTGGTCTCATGCAGCGGTCGCACCACGTAGCCAATGCGGCGATGCCCACGCGCCTCTAATTGATTCACAGCAATGCAGACATTGTAATAATCGTAGGCGCCAATTCGGGGTAATTCCTGCTGAAAAGGAGTAAACTCAATCGCAACCGGAGCCAGTCGGCTCCAGTCCAAGTTCCATTCCAGATCAAAGCAGGCATAGGGGGCGATCAGCACCCCCTCGATGCCCCGGGCCTCCAGAATTTGGTTCAATCGGGATACCCGCAACTGGGGATCCCCCATCCAAAATTCGGTTAAATCATAACCCAGCCGGGCCGCATGTTTTTTCGCCGAAGCCCAGAAGGGATAGGCTGGGGAACCTTTAGCAAAATACTCTCGATCCGGGGCAAAATTCAACCAGGCCATGGCGGTTTGGATTTCACGCTCTCCGCCCTGCTTAAGCTGGGTCATCAGTGTGGAAATCAAAGCATCTTCCCGATAGCCCAACGATTCGGCCGCAGCACGAATCCGCTCCCGGGTTTCCGGATTAATCCGCCCTTTTCCACTCAAAGCCCGGGAAACCGTAGAAGGAGCGACCCCTAATTCACGCGCCACCTGGCCAAGCGTAATCCGCGTGGCAGGAAGTGGAAATTCTTCATCAGCATGAGACGGCGACATAATCAGGTGAACCGGGAGGGACCTTAAAATGCTTCGGATACACTAATATACCATCCGGACTGATCATCCTCACCGATGGCATAATCTACCCGGAAATTTACGTTGTTCTCTTCCTGAATGCGAAAGCGGATCCCCAGGCCGTAACTGGGATAGACATCCTCGGAGCGGAGATCTTCTTCCCAAATTGCTCCCAAACCGCCAAACACAACGCCCCCGATCCGTGGAGTGAAAAAGCTACGCAGTTCCAGTTGCCCGCTGATAGAATGATCCCCCAGGATTTCCCCGGGAGTATAACCGCGTAAATCCCCTCGTTGGCCCAGAGTAGGTCGCTCGAAATAGGGTGCATCTTCCGAGACCGTTTTTCCGAAGAGTTGCCAGGCCAGCACGCTTTCTTTGCCCAGAGCATGAAAGGACGCAAAGCTGAGCTGGGTAGTCGCATAAGCCTCATCTTCCACCCAGGCTTCAGGAGCGTAGGTGAAAATCAGTTCCCCATTTTGACCCTGTGTCGGATAACGCTGGTCGTTGCGGGTATCAAAGGCCAGCAAAGCTCCCAAGGTAGCCGATGTCGTGTCCTCAACCTCAAACTGCTCAAAATAGAGCTCTCCAGCTGCATTTTTAGCCTGATAGCGTTGATCCATAAGAAAGAGCTGAAGGCCCCCATACCAATCGCCTTGAATCTGGCGGAGTACTTTAAAAAAGGCCCCTAAAAATTCGTTATCGAAACGGGCTGTGCTTTCCAAACCCACATCCAAGGCACTGCGAACCCGGCCACTGACGACTCCCGGAGTGATACGCCAACGATCCTCTTTCAGGTACATCGGCAGAAAAGCGCCTGCAAAATAGCTATCGGTATCGGAGTAGAGCCCCACCAAGGTCAGGGTAGAGTTCGGCGAAAGCTCATCCGAAGCATCCGGCCGAAAAAATAAGAGGCCCACCGCCCCCAAGCCATTCCCAAAACCGGGACTCGAGGATAGCGCCGGAGCCACTACATAGCTGGGCTCCTGTTGATCTGCAGCTAAGGTCCGAATGCTCAGCAGCAGCAAGGACAGGAATACAAGACACTGTTTCATCGTATCTACGCCCTTATTCGCCGAAACCCTTGTCTTTCTTTAACCATTCCACTTGGGCCGAATCCATACTGTAGCTCATAAGAATATCCCCAGTGCCATCCACCAGGAAGAGCTCTTTCTTGGTTTCGCCCGCCTTCAAGGTCCCGGTAATACGCACTGGGGCAAAATGAGAACGGATCTCCATGGGGTTTTTCACTTTCACATATACAATCTGATTCGGAGGCGGCGGGGGAGTGTGAATGCAAGCCCCTACCCAGGGGACTAGGAGAAACTCGGTAACCTTCCGGCCGTCGAGCTCAAGCGGCAGTGCATATCCTGGAAGTTCAACCCGTTTCCCATCCACCGCAGGATTGGTGGTGGATGCCCGTTTCATGCGCAATTCCTTGATCCGTTCCCGAGCGGCAAACAACCCTTCAATGTCCACCCCCTGTTCGGTCAGCTCAGCACGTGCCTTGTCTTTTTCGGCAATCATGCCTGCACTCACCCGGTCCGGAACCCGTTTCTGCAGTTGCTCCACCCGGGCGACGGTGGACAACTTGAGAAGCTGATCCCGGCTCAATTTGGCAAAAGGATCTTCAAACTCCACTTTATAGGTCAGATCTTCCCAGCCCAATTTGAGCAAAGAGGATGTTTCCTCCTCCGCACACAGAATCATGGGAAACAGCAAGAGGCTGAGGAGGAAGGTTTTCATAGGAACCAGCCTACTCTTCTTGCTCCTATCTTCCAGAAAAATCAAAAAAGCAGCATGCTATTCCTTGAGAATCGATTCTCACTAAGCATACTTCTTTTATGATTTGTCTGACTATGAAAGACCTGAGCTATACTTGGCCCGGGCAGGATCGTCCTATTTTGGATGGTCTCAGCCTGCAACTTTCCCAAGGGGAACATCTCTATGTCCATGGCCCCAGTGGCAGTGGAAAAAGCAGTCTTCTCGGTCTGCTGGCAGGCATTCTCCCCGCAGCCCCGGATCAACTCAACGTATTGGGTCTGGATTTGGGAAAACAGAGCCCGCTCAAACGGGATCGCTTCCGGGCGGCTCATTTGGGTGTGATTTTCCAGCAGTTTAATCTGCTCTCCTACCTGTCGGTGCTGGAAAACGTCGAACTCCCGGCACGGATGATCCCGGAACGCCGCAACAAACTCGATGGCAAAGCCTCAGCCATTCGGGATGAGGCCAAACGCTTGCTGTCCCGGTTGAATCTGGAAGAGCTGGCAGATCGCAGCGTACAGCAACTTTCCGTAGGCCAGCAACAGCGCGTAGCCGCTGCCAGAGCGATGATGGGCTCGCCGGAAGTTCTCTTGGCAGATGAACCCAGTTCGGCACTGGATGAAAAAAACCGGGATCTGCTCATGCAGGGACTGCTGGAACTTTGCAAAGAACATGAGAGCAGTCTGGTGCTGGTGAGTCATGACCCTGCTCTTGCCCAACACTTTGAGCAACAGCTGGAGCTACGGCCATGAAACATCTGTTGATCTTAGCATTCCGTAGCCTGCTCAACCGCCGTCTGTCGGCGTTGTTGACCCTGCTTTCCATCGCGCTCAGCGTGGCCCTGCTGCTAGGCGTGGAACGGATCCGGCACCAAACTCAGGATCACTTTTCCCGCTCGGTTTCGGGTACCGACCTGATTATCGGCCCACGGGGATCCTCCGTGCAGGTCTTGCTGGCCAGCGTATTCCGTATTGGCGCGATGAATAATGCCGTGTCCGGCGAGAGTTTTGCCTATTGGAGCCAACGACCGGAAGTAGCTTGGAGCATTCCTCTAAGCCTGGGGGACAGTTTCCGAGGTCATCCCGTGATTGGTACCACGCAAGCCTACTTTGATCATTTTCGCTATGGACGGGGGAAAGCCCTGGTCATTGCAGAGGGTGAATGGGGTTCCGGACTCGATGCCATGCTGATCGGACATCGTGCTGCCCGGGATCTCAATCTGAAGATCGGGGATCAGGTGGTAATTGCCCACGGGGGGGGCGATGAAAGTTTTGTCGAACATGGCGATCATCCCTTCACCGTGACCGGCGTACTCGAGCCCACTGGAACTCCCGTGGATCAAGGTCTGCATGTGCATATCGAGGCCATGGATCGCCTCCATCAGGAATTTGAGGCCGGAGGCGATATCAGCAAAATGGATCCCCTCGCCCGCTTCATGCCGGATATCGACCTGGATGCCCATGATGGGCATGATCATTCTACACATGAGGGACATGATCATGGAAACCACGAAGGGCACGAAGATCACGAAGGCCATGAAGGTCATGACCATGGGCAGCATGATGAGGGAGAGGATCAAAAGGGGCATGATCATTCCGCACATGAGGGACATGATCATGGAAACCACAAAGGGCACGAAGATCACGAAGGCCATGAAGGTCATGACCATGGGCAGCATGATGAGGGAGAGAAACATGAGGGGCATGATCATTCTGCACATGAGGGGCATGGGCATGTAGATCACAGTCATGATCATGATCATTCGGGTCTGCATCATGCACATGGACATGATCACGGGCATGGGGCACACGGTCATGGCCAGGGCGATCATGGGCATAGCCATGCGGATCACAGCCATGATCACAGTCATGGGGCAGAAGCTCATTCACATGGGCACGATCACGGGCATGGGGCACACGGTCATGGGCAGGGGGATCATGGGCATGATCATGGCGCGCATGATCACAGTAGTCATGCTGGTCATGATCATGCAGCCCACTCTGGACATGATCACGGGGACCATTCCGGGTGTGACCATGGAGATCATTTTCACCCACCAGCCGGTTCCGTTTCAGCTTTCCTGATCGGATTGCATGACAGGCGCGATGCCTTAGCTCTCCAGTTTGAAATTCAACGCTATGAGGAAGAAGCCCTTCAGGCCGTGATGCCCGGGGTCACCTTATTAGAACTCTGGGAGATCATGGGCCTGGTCGAAAAACTTCTTTTCGGTATCTCCATCTTTGTGGTGGCGGTGGGATTGAGTGGTATGGCTCTGTCTCTACTCGCCCGCATGCAGGAGCGCCGCAGGGAAATGGCCATTCTCCGGGCGATCGGGGTGACTCCCATGCAGATCTTCCTGCTGATTCAACTGGAAGCCCTGCTCCTTTGTGTGGGCGGTCTGATTTTGGGTAGCCTGGGGCTGGCGCTGGGACTGAAACTGCTGCAACCCGCCGTGCTCAACTGGAGTGGCCTACTCTTGGACAGTTTCAGTCTGGGTCCTCAGGAATTCAAATTTATGTTCGTGGTTCTCCTCCTGGGACAGGTCATCAGCCTACTCCCCTCCATCCTCAGCACCCGCAGTGCCTTACATGATGGCCTAAGTCCGAAGCTCTGAGTCCCGACTTCAAGGTCTGACTCAGACAGTCTCCACATCCATTTCCCGGGATATGCCCCTCAAAACCCACTGAGATCTGGACCGGGAACCAGATCTGCCTGCTCCAACATCAACATGCGGGTCAAATAGTAATGTTTGAGATCAAAACGCCCCCCCTGAATGGGATGGTTTTTCAACTCCCACTCGGTGAAGGCATCGAGAGCCGGCCAAAACTCCGGGGAATTTCTCAGAATACCATGCGATAACCAGGCATCGAACATCCGATCCATACTGTCTACCTTGTTCATGGTCTCCCGGAGCGAATCCAACTCGTCTTCATTCAACACCATCATGAAGTTCGGATAGTCTCCCACTAGACCGGGAACCATCACCAGACTGTCTTTTTGCGGTACACGCTTTTTATCTTCGCCAAAAAGGTAGGCGATATTCTGATGCGCCTTATTGCGAAGAAAGGTGTACACCTCGTCTTCTTTTCCTTTGCGCTCAATACGAACAAAAGTGACCTCCGGGAAAAACTGCACATAGTTCCGTTGATCCTGATTCACTTGCCGGTAACTGCGTACCAATGGCTGAGCGTCCACGCTCTGAGGATGACGGGACTGGGGAAGAGCCGAGAGATCCATCAGCAGATCCCGCAACTCATCCTGCACATCTTTCTTTCCGGAAAAGACGATATCTGTATCCACCCCGAATTCCGGGAAGGGGTAGGTATCCTTTTTCTTTCCTTTGGACACGCCGTCATACCAATGATCATAGATCGCCTGGCGCTGATCCGCCGGGAACAGACGTAGATAATTCATCTCCCCCTCAAAGCGGAGCAGATCAAAATACTGACGGGTGGCCACCTGATGGGTTGCGGGTCCAAATACATCGAAGTTAACCACCAGGAGATAATAAATGCGTTCAAACAGATCGTAGTCCACGAACCAACCATAGGACGGAGTCTCCCCCAGCAGTCCCGGTTCTACCGTGGCCGTATCGAAATGCCGGAACACGGTCATAAAAGGAATATCGGTTTCGCGTCCGCCTTTCCAAATCTGATCCAAACCCAGCGCGGGTTGTTTGTTAAAGTACGCATCACGTTCCTCCCAATAGCCCTTCAATCCTTTTTTCACGTAGCCAAATTCTACGAAGATATCGCGAATTTTTTTGACGTGGGAAGGAATGCGCAACTGCTCGCGCGTACGGGCGGCAAACTCCGGGTCATTGGAAGCGGGATCTGCGCTAGGATCGAGGAAGTAGACGAAGAAATGATCCCAGATCACGCTCAGTGCCACCTGGCCGCGGCAAACCGGACCACGAATGTAGGACTGAATGTAATAGAAGGAGTCATCCAGCAGGAACTGATAACGAACCGATTCCGGAATTGCCGAGAAGAGTTCCAGCGGACGTTGCGCAACATCACTGCCATATTTCGGCAGCGTGGGGACGGCGTATTTGCTTTCCCAGAAGAGCTCTTTGATTCGCTCCATCTTCGCCGGAGTCAGTGCATAGGGCAGATGGTTTTTACGCATGATCGTATCAGGACGCTTCAGCAAGCGGTAATACACCCGTTTCACCTCAGAACCGGGCCCATCGTTCGGACGGCGGGTGACAATGCGGTCCACGGGTTCCCCGGGAGGCGTACGGGAGCGGACGATACTGAAAAAGTCGGGGCGTCCCTCCCCCTCCTCCAGATAAAGACTGGCGGCGAACCAATGTTCATAGAGGTAGCGGGCGATGGTACGGTCCTTGATGCTGTCTCCGTTGAGCAGGGCCTCCCAGGCATCCACGCGCTCCTGCTGAAGCGGGGTCAGGCTGACATCCTCATCATCGATGGGAGCCCCGGCACCAATCCAGTGCGCGAGGGTCAGAAACTCCTCCTCTTCCAAACCGTAGGTATAAAAGGGCATGCCGGCATGGGGGAAATTGTGAGCATAGGCGGGAAATTCCTCGATGGTCGGAGCCTGGGGCACATCATGGGAGTCACGCACGATGCCATCCAACAAGCCCTGTTCCGGCAGGCGGCGCAGGCGGGCCATAGCCAGCATTTGATAGAGCACGGAACTGTCCAAACGCTCCTCGGGCGTCACCGCATCCGGATCGCAGAGCACGCGGAAAAAGCCCAGATCCCGCCAACCTTCTTCGTTCACCGCATCCTCGTAGAGACGGGTCGTCGGACGAGTACTCAAATCCACGCCATAGACCCGGGCTTTGCTGGCTCCGCGGCGAATCCCGGCAGCGGAGTTCAGTTTCAACTGTCCAGGCGCATCGTAACAGGCATGACAAGAAATACAGCGGGCATCCAGAATCGGTTTCACATCTCCGGTATAGCTCACTGTTTCCAGGCGCTCCGGTTCCAGATCCACCACCAGTTTGATCGGCTTGGGCACCGGCGCCGGTGGCAGGTTATCCGAACTGCAGCCACTCAGCCAGAGGCCCAGTACAGACAGCATGCACACAGAAAACAACGAAAAGCTTCGGGAGGACAGCGTGTTCATACCCCATCTATACAGGTCAGCTCAAAAAGCTCAAGGGGGCTTCGTGTTAGGCAAAGAGCATAAACATCGATGAACAGGATCAACAGGATACGCATCCTTTGCATCCTGAATATCGATGTTCTTTTACTTCCAGTACCTATGCTTCCGGTCGCTCAAGGGGGCTTGCGATTACGCAAGGAATTTGAACATCGATGAACAGGATCAACAGGATAGGCATCCGATCCCTGCTGGGTATCGATGTTCTTTTAATTCCAGGGCATCTGCTTGCGTTCGCTCCAGTAGGCCTCGCGTTCGACCGCATGAGCCTGCAGCGTGTGGATCTCCTCTGCAGTGAGGCGGAAGCCCTTCGCTTTCAGGTTTTGTTCCAGCTGCGTCCGCGTGGAAGCTCCACTGAGCACCATAAATGGAGAGAGGGAATCGATGACAAAGCGCAGGGCCACAGCATCTACCCCCACCTCATAGCGCAGCGCGATGTTCTGCAGGTCGCGGTACAGGGCTCCATAGTGTGGATAGGCCTCGTTGGGAAAGAGCCGGCCGTTGGCCAGGGATTCTTTGATGACCAGTCTTCTTCCTTCGAAAGCCGAGCGGATCTGTCCCACACTGGGATCGAGCATATTGTAGGTGACCTGAAACACCTCAAATAGCGGAGCTCCGTTGCGTTCGATCTCCAAAGCGCGCTGAAGCACTTCCATCTGATCCGCTCCGGAGCTACTCATACCGATGCGCATGCCTTCTTCATCACGAATCTCGGCGAGGCGGTTCAGCACCTCATCATTCTCTAGTACGCCGGAAGCAAAGGTGGCGGAATGAATCTGCAGCGTACTCAGATGCGGCAGCGTTCTGGAGAAGGCCCACTGCGTATTCAGCATGCTAAGACTGTGTTCTTTGATTTCATGTAGCTCAGCCTTCGGATCAAAGTTGGCCGTATAGCGGTAGCCCCATTTGGTGGCCAGCTCCACATCCTCATGCGGATGCTGCTGCAGCCACTCCGCAATGATCTGCTCCGCAATGCCGTAGCCCGGAGCGGTATCCACATAACGCAGACCCTGCTGATAGGCCGCCTCCAGGACCTCCACGCCCCGGCGACGGAAATCTGAAAGCTCAAAAGCCGGAGCCGGCCCTTCTGCACGAATGTTGATATACTGAGGCCGCCCAATGGCAGCCGTACCAAAACCGATATTCATACAGCTCTACTACATCGGAAGCGGCATCTGTACAAGTGCGAGACTTCAATGGAGGATAGGCCTCCGGCCTGTCATCTGCAAAATGCCCTCAGGCCGGAGGCCCAAGCTCCTTTTTTTCGGAGTTCACAGCAACGGAGGATAGGCCTCCGGCCTGTCATCTGCAAAAATGCCCTCAGGCCGGAGGCCCAAGCTCCTTTTTTTCGGAGTTCAGCAATGGAGGATAGGCCTCCGGCCTGTCATCTGCAAAATGCCACCCTCAGGCCAGAGGCCTAAGCTCCTTTGTTTCGGTGTTCCCCCTCTTACTTTGTCGGAGAAATCCGGGACTGCACGCTGGGATCGTTCGCCAGGTCCAGGATGCGTTGTGGGTAATCCTCAGGAATGATCCAGTGTTGAGCGTTCAGCCCTTGTTTTAGACCGCGTTTTGCGGGTTTCAGATCCGTACGAATCGCGAGGATCATATCGGTATTGGCCCAGGGGTGATCCAGCCAGTAGCGGTGACCGGTGATATCAAAACCGCGAATATCGCTGCCGGAAGACACATCCACATAAAAAAAGCGGTCGGCTTCTGCAATGATCTCGCGCTGTTCCGGCGTCGCCCGGTCATCCGGATCCACCGTACCCATCCGGGTATCGCCCCCGATGGCGATGACAGAGGTTCTCAAAGCTCCATCCTGATCCGATCCCGTCACCACAATCTCCTGAGCCAGGCTGTTCATTTTGGGAAGCACCTCTACAAAATAATCGCGGGACACATCTGCAGCCGCAAAATACAGAGTACCCAAACGGTATTCCTTGCGCAGGGCTTTGGCATCCAGGTCCCCTTCATGGCTGTCGTACAGATGTTCCAGGGTTTGCGTCAACAAGCGCCCTCCCGCACTCCAGCAGACGATGTTGATCTTCCGGGCCTGCGTTTCACTGGCTACCCGGCGAATCACCTGAGCCAGAACCACCGAAGCCCGTTCCCCACGCTCAATATCATTGCCAAAGGCATAGGATAGAATGTTTTGCCGGGTGGGCCAGGAAAAGGCGAGCGAGGTCATGTCCCGGCCCATAAAATGGTCCAGCTGGGCGGCAAAGGCACAGGCATTGTAAAAATCCACGTTGGCGCCATGAACATAGATGAGCACATCTTTATCCCGGGCGCTGTCGATCTCTTCCCGCATCTGCGCGAATAACCACTTGGCTCCTCCCACAGGTTCCTCGGGAAGATCGCCTTGATCCGTCAGCGGCAGGCGGCCCGCTTCAAATACCCCGGCAATGGTGAGCGGTACATCCTGCTTCCGCTCAGCGCTTTTGGACGCCTCAGACAATTCCTCCCAGCCAAACTGGTAATTCCCGAAACCCACCAGAGCCAATCCAATCGAAGCCACATCCGATTCTTCATTCCCATAACTGATGCCACGCAGATTGGGTTCCCGTGCTCGTGTGGTGACATAAAACACATTCCGTAAATTCCACTGTTCCTCTTCCGGAATATGATCCAAGGGACCAAAGCCCGCTTTCTGATACAGAATGGGAGTGGTCATCATCGGTTCCACATCCGGAACAGAACGGCAGGAAGATCCGAGTAACAATAGGCCAAAAGCCGACACAAGGCCCAGGCGCTTGCTTCCTGTAGTGTGTTGAAGTGATGAATGCATCATGGACCTTGCAACTCCCTTAGTCTTCTTCCGGCTTCGCTTCTGCCGCTCCAAGCATACATCCTCCCACCGCAGACAGGATCAAGAGCCCAATCAAGGTGGGCAAAGGAGCTAGACCCGCCGCAAGCATAGAGAGACTTACCGAAATCAACGCGATCCATCCCGGAAGCTTCCAAAAGGGAGCCGAAGCAGGCCTCCCCTGTTTGAGCTGCAAGCCGCTGAACAACAGCATCGCGAAAAAGCCAAACAGCAAGATCCCGCGGCTCAGAAGCTTCCCACTGGAGGGGTAGATATGGATCTTTTCCTCATCGAGAGGCTCCGTAGCTGCCTTGGCCGCCTCGCTCAGCTGGGCCTCCAGGCTCTGCTGAGTCTCACCCATCGCATTCACCGCAGACTCCATACGCTGAAGAGAAGCCTCCAACTGCTTCAGATCCTGAAGAAATGCATCCTGCTGTTGTTGCAGTTCCTGCAGCTGAATATGCAGCGTCCCTTGTTCCTGTCGCAGTGCATCCACGGAGCCTGTGGAGGCAGCAGCCTCCACTTTAGCCTCCAGGGAGCTCAGTTGTTTCCGTAGACCCTCCAACTCCGTTTCCTGTTCCTGCACCGCGTTCAGCTTCTCCGGAATCTCTTCGCCGAGTTCCACAGGGTCCGAAACCACATCTTGAGCTTCGGTTGGGGGAGCCTCCACCGGAGCTTCCTGCTCCTTGCTGGAATCCGAAAACAAATGCCCCAGCACATCTCCCTGAACGGAAGCGGTCAGAACGAGAAAACAGATCAATCCGGAATAAGGCTTCATGCGATACCTGAGTCGAGAGGATGAACGGGAAAACTTACAGGGCGACACGGACCCGCAGACCCGCCACCCACTGACTGTCTTCCTCGGGGTTGAGTGCCGGATCCACGATATACTGTAAACTGGGGGTGAGCGCAATTTCCTTGGTCAGCTGATAACGCCAAAAGGCTTCCGTCGTGTACTGATCTTCAGCCCCTTCAAAGGAAACGTCATTGGGTTGCCCCCAGTGAAATGCCGCGCCAATGACTCCCCGCTGAGGAATCGGCTGATAGCCAAACCCGAAGGTCAAGGCCTGCTCCATGAGGGAACCGGAGTCCTCCGTGTAGCCCCCACGAATGAAGGGCAGCCAGGTATCCTGAATCCACTGCTGCCAGGAGAGGTTGATGCCCCAGCCATCGGGAGTGCCGTTGGCACGTTCGTCGATATGCCAGAGCGTGGCGTGAACGTTGTTGAAATACAGCTGGTCCTGCGCGGGGCTGAAGCCAATTTCGACCCACTTGAAGTAATCGCTCTCATCGAAGAAGGTTGAAAAGCCTTCAAAGGGATCTGTGGGATCCGCATTCGCATCCGTCAAACCGGCCTGCACGTAGACATTTTCCGTGATCATCCCGCCGATAGCCGCACCCAGGGTGGCATCGTTCGGCAGATCCATGCTGGCGGAGCCGGTGGAGAACGCGAAGTTGGTAAAGCCCATCCAGGGGCTGGCCAACAGGTACACGTCCACAAAATCGGTTACATCCAGAAAACCCGCCACCGCTGCAGCCTGACCCTGCCCAAAATACTGTTTCCAGTACAGATTGCTCAAGCGGGTTCCCTGGTCACTGAATACGGGACCATGCAGTCCGGCATATCCGGATGCAAAGCCGAGGTCGGCGGGAGCGATATCGCTGTACTTATGGCGATGTTCTACTTTCCAATTCAGGCTGCCCTTGTTTGGGCCATCTGTACCCAGCAAATTCCAGAAGCCGTAAAAACGGAACACGCCGCCACTGGCGGAATCTTCTCCGGGGCTGTCACTCACCCCCAGAAGGAGGGCATTATAATCCACCGCCAGATTGAGACCGGTATCGCTGGCCACCCCATCCCGCCAGTTCCGCAGCGGGGTCAGAAGTTGAGATTGATACAAGGGATTCGCCGCCCGGTCGAGGGCCACCTGGTTTTCCACCTCGTCCGTGGAAAGGCGGGGGTTAGCACGGGCATCGGCTGTTTCTGCTGCCATCAGGGGGCACACACTGAACAGGCATAGGCAGATAAGGGATAGGTATCGTTTCATAAGTTCTCCACATGCTGTGATATCATGATAAATGTGGTTGGAAGGGTGTCTATGCGTATTTATGGCCGGGATGAGCGTTCAGAAGTCTGGCCATCAAAAGAAAGACGATGAAGCTGGATCAGCTCCCCATCCACAGGAATGACCTGTAGGTCGATCTGACGGGCCTCCCAATCAATGCGCAACAGGCCAGCCTGCTCTTTCAGCACCGCTTCGCCAAGACGTTTTGGATTGGGGGATTCGCCATAGAGCGTATTGATATGTGTCAGGCCACTGGATGTAAATTCCACGAGCCCAGACTCGGGATCTTTGGACACTTCGGCAAAATGAACATTGCCACTGAGGATGAGGCTGGGTCCAGACTCTTTCAACAGGCTCAACAGACGCGCCCGCTCTAAGGGAAAGTTTCCCCATTCGTCCATGCCCTTCTGATCCGGAATGACCTGGATACTGCTGCACAGGATACGCAGGTAGGCAGCTTTCTTCAGTTCGGTTTCCAGCCAGGCCCATTGCTCGGCTCCCAACATGGTTTTTTGAGGATCCTCATCCGGCAGATAGCCTCCCGTGCGGCCCAGCTTGAGGCGCTCCTCCTTGGGCATGGGATTTTTCCGAAACACACTGCGGTTGAATTTGGTATCCAGCAGAATGATCTGCACCCGCCGTCCTTCAGGCCCCAACATCACCGATTGATAAATCCCGGCTTGCTGCCAACGCGGAGAAGCTTCGGGCTCCTGAAAGAAGCGTAAAAAAGCCTGTTGGCTGAAGTGCTTTCCTGCAAATTCCGCTCCCCCGGCATGTGAACCATAATCATGATTATCCCAGGTCGCCAACATGGGGACCTTGCTGCGAAAGGCCTGGAATTCAGGTTTATCCGCCAATCGGGCCCATTCGCCGTTAAGCTGATCCTCGCTGACCTGCCAAGCGCTTTTGCCATCCGTATCGGCATAAATGTTGTCACCGAGAAACAACCAGAGATCCGGGTCCTGCTTCAGCACAGAGGCCCAAATGGGTTGAGCCTGCCAGTGCTTGGCACAGGAACCAAAAGCAATTCGTTCCACAGCCTGATCCGGCAGTGGGGGCAGACGCAGAGCTTCTTCAGCTGCGAACGCAACGCATCCAAAGCCAAGCCATGCCGCCAGGCAAACTCCTTTGAGCTTAATAGACATCCTGCACATAACGTTTTTCCTTTCGAAGACTGCGAATGCGCTGCTCCGCCGCCTCAGGACTGAGCCGAGCCTGGCTTTGCAGAATCCGACAGAGACATGCCTCCACAGCGGGGGCCATCGACTTGGCATCCCCACAAACATAGATCCTTGCACCCTGCTCGATCCATACGAACAGCTCTTGCCCAGCTTCTTCCAACAGGTGGGTCACATAGCGTTTTTCAACTTGATCCCGACTGAAGGCAGCATCCAGGCGGTACAGGACCCCCTCTTGCTGCCAGGCCAGAAGCTCGGAGCCGTAGAGAAAATCGCTATCCTCATTCCGATCTCCAAAAAACAGCCAGGTTTTTCCCAGGATGCCGCGGGCAGCCCGCTCGGCGATAAAAGCTCGGAACGGAGCAATTCCGGTGCCGGGACCGATGAGCAGGATGGGAGTATCATCCTCCGGAAGCTGAAAAGGATCATTCTCTGCGTGGCGGCCGGAAACCCTATCTCCCGGCTGCAGCACATCGACCACATAACTGGAGCAGACGCCGTCACTCAGACTGCCGTCCCGGCCGGCCCGGGGAACGGCCACGCAGAGATGCAGTTCCCCCGGATGGGCCAGCGGGCTGGAACTAATCGAATAAGCCCGCTCCTGAAGCGGGAGCAACAGGTTGAAAAAAGGCTGAACTCCCAGACGCTGCACACGCTCAGGGGAAAGCAGCTCCGGCAGATAGGCCCCTGCGGACACAGCTTCCATCTTACAGGCGCTCAAAAGCTCTGCGCCGGCATGAGTCAGATCCACATCGCTTTTCAGACAGGCTGACAAGGGTCGGCGCTTGCCCTCCCGATCCTGAATGAGCTGATCCCCCTCCAGTCCACAGAGCCGTAAAAACCCTTCCACAGCTGCGTCTGAATTCAGCGGCTGCAGATACAGGAGGTCACC
Source organism: Verrucomicrobia bacterium UBA6056 (assembly GCA_002429005.1). Classification (GTDB taxonomy): domain Bacteria; phylum Verrucomicrobiota; class Kiritimatiellia; order SS1-B-03-39; family UBA6053; genus UBA6056. The sequence goes on along the minus strand of DIYK01000067.1, from coordinate 25,462 downwards.
GGAATGATACTCAAGCTCTGTTTGAAACGCTACATGCCACACCTCTTTGCTTGAGCGCTCCTGAGTCAGCCGCTTTGTTCGCAACAGCTTCAGCTCGCAGAGCTTCGTTTCTTCCTCCGGGAGCTCGGCTTGTGGCTGAGTGACGGATCCCCGTTCCTCGTTCAGCCGCGCCACCACCGCCGTCATCCATTCACGGTAGCTTTCTTCAACGATGACATCCGAATCCACCCGGGCTACGATGCTCTGGGCTCCCAGCTCCTGCAGCCGCTGATCGATCAGTCTGCCTGCATTGCAAAAGGTTTCATACTTCCGGTCCCCTAAGGCCAGGAGCGCATAACGAAGCTCTGGAAGTGGATGCATGCCCTCTGCCGACAGGTCTTTCCAGAAGTAGATGGCATTGACCGGCATCTCCCCTTCCCCATGGGTGCTGCAGATGATCAGCGCCCGTTCTTCCGAGGAAAAGCTATTCAGATCCACATCATCCAGCTCCTGCATTTCCGTGGGATAGCCCTGTGAGAGCAGCAGTTTGCAGCTGCGCTTGGCCAGAGTCTTGGCTTTGCCGCTTTCCGATCCGAACAGCACACGGATCCGGGGGCCTTCCACAGGCACTGTCTGTTCAGCAGTGGAGGCAGCAAGCTTACGTAACCAGGCTTTCAGTTGCTGAATCATAAATTCAGAGGGGGATCCTCCACCCGGATTTCCTGATCGCGTTCCCGTTCCATGCCGCGACGCCACTTTTTCACTTTCCCTGGCAGCGGATACAGAAAGAGAATTAGCCCGGTGACCCAGAGGGCCAGGAGTACCAGGGCGGAGGGGAAAAACACCCAGAGCTTGGCCTTCTCATGAAAAAAGGCCCCATCATGAATAGACTCAATGAGGTCGGAGCGGCGGTACATCACCTGCAAGAGCTCGCCACTCTGGTGATCGAGCTGAATCTCCCAACGGTTCTTGGCACGGACTTTGACGATGCCTTTCTCGGGACGAATATCCAACCTGGCAATATCGGACCAGTCCTCAATCTCCGCCTCGGGAATGCCTTTTACCGTTTCCAGGAGCCTTTCATAAGCCAGCGTGGGAACGCTTCCTGAACCCTGCTGGGTTGGTGGTTGTACCCAGTCACTCTGCTTTTTCCACAACAGCAGCATTCCCGTGCAGATGGTGATGATCACTGGTAATGCAAAACTCACCGAAATCCAGTAGTGGATCTGCCGGGTCCAGAATTTCCAATCCCGGCCAATGAGACTGGGGTCATTGGCGATCCCCCGAAAGAGCAAAGCGATAGCCCGACCCAGACGACGCCAAAAGAAGAGGCTGTAGGGAAGCAGCGTCGTCCAAACATGCTGAAGGCCCTTCCCCAGAATCAGGAAGAATCTCTGTAGCTGTGATAGGAAGACAGACAGGTTCATAAGGGATTGCAGAACGGGAGCTGGAAGAACACGAACAAGGCGGGGAACCGAAGAGTTTCTCTAAACAACAATGGAGGCCGGTACAAGACCGGCCTCCATCAGGTTCACAGAAGCCGGGAGGCTCAGCGGGAGGCTTTCAACTTCTGGAAAGCGGCAATTTCGGCATCGATCTGTTTCTCCATCTCATCCACCACGGCATAACAGGATGCCGGGGGCGGACCTTCAGAATGGAACAGAACGGCAGAAACGGTGGTCAGTTTGGAAAGCAGTTTCGGAGGCTCGTTGGCGATCTGGGAAAGATTGGCTCCCTGAGGCACCAATTTTCCAGCAAAAGCTGTAGCCTGTTTTCCAAGCTCGGAGTCGGCACCAGCTTTTTCTGCGATCTCGTTGGCAATGATCACTTCTTTGTTCGCTTTTTCGAAGATGGAACGAACCCGCATCCACAGATCAAAGCGGGCTTTGGAATCTGCTGCAGTGTAGTTCTCGTTGGGGTTCATCTTGAGCTCGAAGTCCTGTTCGAAGCTCTTGCCATCCACGGTCAGACGCACTTTATAGCTGCCGACCGGGGCCTGGACAATGATGCCCGGGGCGGGTTTGCCGGGAACGGCAATCGCATCCGGATAGTTCATATCCCAGATCATGCGGTTCAGTCCGGGTTCCTGACTGAGCATGTCCCCGCTGTAGCTTTTGATAAGATCGCCATCGGCTTCATGGATACTGAGTTCCACTTCCTTGGCATCCTCACCCAGCCAGTAATGCAGAATCGCACCATAGGGACGGGCACCGCCAGCATCAATGTAACGGCGTTTACGCTCACCATTTACGATACCCAGCTCATAGAAGGTGTGACCCATACGACCGTTCTGGACGAAGTAGTTTTTCTGTCCGCCGCCGACACCTCCACCATACAGGGCCCACCAGTTGGTTCCGAGGCGGGTGTGGGTACGGGGTTTGAACAGGTGCGCATTGAGTTCACGCTTGGCTTCGTCCCATTCCCGCAGGGGAGAGAAGTCATCCAGAATCCAGAAGCTGCGCCCGAAGGTTGCAATGACCAGGTCCTCACCCTTCACCTCGATATCCATCACCGGAACCGCAGGCAGGTTGAGGTTCAGCGGTTTCCAGACCTTGCCATCATCGATGGACAGGTAGACACCGGTTTCCGTTCCTACGAAGAGCATGCCTTTGCGGACGATATCCTCCCGGATGGTGCGGGTGATTTCCGTCTGCGGAAAGTTTTTGCTCAGGTTGGTCCAGGTTTTTCCGAAGTCCGTGCTCTTCCAGACATAGGGCAGGAAATCATTCGCTGTCCGGTAACGGGTGGCGGTGACATAGACCGTACCCGCATCATGGGGAGAGGCTTCCAGCTCGGTAACACTGGTGTCGATCACCATGTCTTTCGGAGTCACATCCTGCCAGGAGGCGCCGCCATCCTGGGTCACATGAATGCGGCCGTCATCGCTGCCCGCCCAGAGCACGCCCTGCTTCACCGTGGAAGCCACCATACGGTGAATGGTATTATAGGCTTCCTGACCGGAGGTTTCCAGAGAGGAGGGGGAGCCGCCGGCCTGCTGCTTGGATTCATCATCAAAGGTCAGCACCGGGGAGATCACTTCCCAGGTCATGCCTTCGTCTTTGCTGCGGAATACCACTTCCGCGGCGGTGTAGAGGGTATCCTCCTCAAAGGGATCGATGACAATCGGGGCATGCCAGTTGAAGCGGTACTTGGCCATGTTCTGACCTTCGCCGAAGGTCGGCACCGGCCACACGTTGCGGTGTTCCCACTGACCCGTGCTCAGGTCGATGCGCTGAATGGGCGCGCCCCCGGCGGCAAAGGTACTCTGGGCCAGGTGGTAATAAATCCCGGGTTTGCTGGGATGAGGCACGGTAGCACCGGATTCACCACTGCCAAGTACCTTCACATCGGCCATGGAGATACCTCCGTAAATGGAAGCGGAAGGCACGCTGTAACCGATCAGGTCCTGGTGGTTCCCCATGACATTGTAGGGGAACTGATTGTCCACATCCACGCGGTAGGCCTGCTGAGTGGGCTGGGTGTAGGGCGTGGACCAGGTTTTCCCCCCATTGAGTGTGACCATGACCCCACCGTCGTGGGTGATGATCATGCGGTCCGGGTCTTCCGGATCAAATTTGATGTCATGAAAGTCATCTTTGGTGCCGGTGCGCTGCTTCCAGCTTTTGCCACCGTCCATGGACTGCCACAATTTGTTGGAGGCCACCCAGAGCTCATCCCCGTCACTGGGGCTGGCATGCAGGTGGTAGTAATAAAAGGGACGCTGGATAATGCCGTCGTGATCGCTCAGCCAGGTCCAGGTTTCACCACCGTCTTCAGACTGGTAGAGGCCGTTTTTCTCTTTAGAGTCGATCAGGGCGGTGATCCGATCGGGCTTATCCTTGGAGTGAGCCAGACCGATACGGCCCAGGTTGTCGGAAGGAAGACCCGGGTTGCGAGTCAGTTCTTTCCAGGTGTCGCCACCATCGGTGGATTTGAAGATGCCGCTGTTCGGGCCACCGGCTTTCAGCCCCCAGGTGCGGCGGAAGATTTCAAAGGTGGAGGCATAAAGAATATTGGGATTGTGCTCACAGAGCACCAGATCAATGACCCCGGCCTGTTCATGTTTGAAGAAAATCTTTTCCCAGGTGAGACCGCCATCTTTACTGCGGTACACGCCACGGTCTTCGCTGGGGCCGAAGGGGTTGCCAATGGCGGCCACGTAGACTAAATCCGGATTGGTGGGGTGAACCCGTACGCGGGAAATGTGGCGGGTTTCCACCAGGCCCAAATGACGCCAGGTATCTCCTCCGTCCGTGGATTTGTAGACCCCGTCTCCCCAGGTGACACAGTCACGCAGGTTCGGCTCACCGGTACCGATGTACATCACATCCGGATTGCTTGGCGCCAAGGCAATCGCACCCACCGGACCCACGTTAATCTGGCCGTCGGTGATCGGTTTCCAGTACTGACCGGCATCCTCGGTTTTCCACAGTCCCCCGGAGGAGTGACCGTGATAAAACACATTCTTATCGGTGGGATGCATTTCCACCGCAGATCCGCGGTTGCCCATGAAGGGACCAATGCAGCGCCATTCCAGCGAACGCATTTTTCGATCAGCTTCGGGGTCGACCCGTTCCGAGAAAGGAACCTCGTTGCGGTCAACCGGTTCCAGAACCGGCTGTCGATGGGGCCAGAGTTCTGCTTGAGCCAGAAAGGTCGTACTGAGCAATACGCCGCCCAGCATCAACGATTTGATGGTGAAGTGTTGTGTCATGTTTGGGTGTTTGTGGTTTTGGGTGAAACACAGAAATCGAGCTGGAAACTCTTGCTGAGGAAAGGCTCCGTTTCAATGAAAATGTATAGCCTATGGGTTATCATTTTACGCCAAGCTTTCGGGTATAGCTCAGTTGTCGCTAGAGGTGGCCTCTCAGCAGCTTCCGAACTTCGAAAGATGATCCGGTTCCCTTTTCCGAGCTTCGGAAAGGCGGGACGATCGCTGCCAGCAAGCCGAGAGCCCTTGGCCGCTCATCGTTGTTGCCGCCATTCCCCCGGAGTGCAGCCTTCCTGACGCTTAAAGGCACGAATAAAATTATGAGGACCGGAATAGCCCAGCCGTTCGGCGATTTCAGTGACCGATAACTCCTGTACTTCCAGTAAGCTGCGGGCATGCTGGAAGAGCTGTTCCTGTAACAGTTCCTGAAAGGAAACGCCCGCCTCCTGAAAACGGCGTTGCAGACTCCGGCTGCTCATCTGGCACAACTCTGCCAGCATTTCGAGGGTGGGCACCCGGCTTCCCGCCCGCTGTAACCCACCCAATACCCGTTTATATTTATCCAAACTGCTTTCATCCGGCTCTAAGAGGTCTCTCCAAGCCTGAGTCTCCTCAGCTGGAATGTTGCCGGAGAGGAGAGGTTTAAACAGCAAACGTGTCGCAAAACGAAAGCCCGTTGCCGGGGCCTCAAAGCGGAACGAACTGTGTTCCAGGCCCTTCAAACTTCTGAAGGCATCTGTACTGGATGTTTGCAGCTGACACTGTTCCGGAAACCAGTCCGGGCCCTCCGCAAGACGGATCACATTTGCCAAAACCATCAACCCGGTATGATCGGCTAAATCCCGCTTTGCCGGAAATGAATTCGAGGTTTGGTTGAGCAACCACACCTGAGAAGCATCAGACGCATCGGCCTCCAACCAGCAGTAATTTTCCTCCACCCGGAGATTAATCATGCTGCTAAACGCAGAAATGGCATCGCCCAGGGTAGGTGCTTCGGCCATGGAATATCCCACGATGCCCAGATCCTGTGGCTGGATGGTATCTCCGACCACGAAACCGAGCTCCGGCATCTGCATCTCCCGGGCCAGTTGCTCCAGAAAGGAGTAGAGTACGGTTTTTGGGATCCAGCCATCCCCGCTCTCCGCCATCGCCGGCTCGATGCCCGCCTCCTGCAACTGCCGCTGCAGCGAAATATCCCGTTCTTGGAAATACCGGACAAACGGGACTAACCAACTAGCATGATGGAGGCGGAGTTCAGTCATCAGGGGCCAATATCCACGGATCCGGGATAAAATCGACCTGAAAACGCATTTGGCGGATAATGATAGTGAAGGGGATCTTCCAGAGCCTATTCGATATGAATTCTCACCCTGCACCTGGCAGATCGATTCACATTACTGTCCTACAGCGCGATCACACAGAGGACTTGCAGAGCATTGCCCTTCGTGTTTGATTTGCTGCATGTCCCGACCCAACCTACTTGTTTTTCTTACGGATGATCACGGCCAATGGGCCTCCAGCGCCTATGGCCATCGCGAACTACACACCCCGGTAATGCAATGGATGGCAGATACCGGCGCTTGTTTTCAACGGGCCAGCTGCCCCAATGCGGTTTGCTCCCCTGCCCGGGCCAGCTTCTGGACGGGAAAAATCCCTTCAGCCCATGGAGTGCATGACTGGCTGGGCGAACCGAATGAACAGCACCCCCACCCTGGAATCCGCAACCTGGAAACCTTGGGGACCTTGCTCTCTGAGGAGGGATATCGCTGCGGCATGGTAGGGAAATGGCATGCCGGCCCTTACGCCGAGAGCATGCCAGGGTTCCATACCTGGTTCACCTCGCTCATGGGCACCAATGCCTCCATGAAAACACAAAAGTATGTGGATAACGGCGAGCGCAAAGAGTTCTTCGGCCATCAGGAGCAGATCCTCAGCGACCGCGCCGTACAGTTTTTGCGGGAGGAACGCCCGGAGGAAGAACCCTTTTTCCTCTTCGTCGGTTACACCAACACCCATACCCCCCATCAAATGGAAGGCGCTCCGCTGACCCATCACTACCGGAAATGCAGTTTTGAGGATATTCCACGCGAAAGCGATCAGGGTGAACACGGGCATACCCGCATCGAACCCTTTGATCTGGAGGACCCGGATCGCCGCGAAAGTCTTGCCGGGTACTACGCGGCGGTGGAGTGCATCGACCAACAGCTGCTGCGCATCGTTTCCGAGTTGGAAAACCAGGGGATTCTGGACGATACCCTGATTCTGTATACCTCGGATCATGGTCACATGAACGGGCATCATGGACTGCACACCAAAGCCAACGCCACCCTGCCCAATAACTTCCTGCAAGAGAGCATCCGCGTGCCGCTCTTGCTGCGCGGTCCGGGTATTCCTGCTCAGCCGGAAAGCGTCTCCGCTCCTGTAGACCACTGCGACAGCTTTGCCACCCTGCTGGATGCAGCCGGTCTGGATAGTGATACGATCTGCCAGCGACTGCAGTCCCCCGGTAGATCCTACCTCCCCCTGCTCCAAGGAACACAGAACAGCTGGCGCAGGGAGCAGTTCGTGGAAGGGGGTCCCAACCGCATGGTGGAACAAGATGGATGGAAATTTATCCAACGCTGGCCGCATCCGTCCGGGCTGAAGGTGCAGGACGAACTCTACGATCTCAACAAAGATCCCCGGGAAACCCGCAATGTGGCCGGGGATCCGGCCCATGCCGAACGGATTGAAGCGTTCAAGGAACGCATCCACAGCTTCTATGCGAGTTACGAAGATCCAGAGAAGAGCGGTATCCACCCCGAAGCCCTGGCCCTCTACCATAACGATCACACCCCATGGAATAGCCTCCCCGGCGATGCAGATCACCGGCAGAGTTGAGGAAAGAAAAACCCCCAGGCGCCTGCTGACACCTGGGGGAACGGAGACATGAAACGCGCCTGAGTTTAGGCGGTCACCACGTCAATGCGTCGGGCTTGCGCCTCGGCTTTGACGGGGAGTTTGACCTCAAGCACGCCGTCTTTCAGCGATGCTTCAATCGCAGAGCTGTCGAGGCGGCGGTCCACGCGGAAGCTGCGGCGATACACCCGGGTGGCGTTGGCACGCTCACTCCTGGCCTCCACCTTCAGTACAGCGTCCTGAACCTGGACCTCCAGGTCCTCATTCTTCACGCCGGGAAGATCCAGGATGAGGCGCACGCCATCATCCGAGCGGAACACATCCGCCACCGGTTCCACATAGACGTTTCGTTTGCTGTCAGAGACAGCGGCTTCGTTTTTGGTTGCGACACAATTTGAAGTATTCATGTTTTTGGTTCCTTTGATTCGTTGTTTCAGTTTGTTCATCTTTTAGTTCACATCGATGCGGCGGGCTTTGGCCGCTTCGGCTTTGGGCAGGGTCAGCTGAAGGAGTCCGTCTTTGAATTCAGCCTTCACCTGATCTTCCTGCACCGCCCAGGGGAGGCGCAGCTCGCGACTGTTGTCGCCAAAACCCCGCTCACGCTGCAGGCTTCGTTCCTGTTCACCCTGATCATTGTCACGCTTGGCGCGAATGCGTAGCCGGTTTGCCCGGACTTCCACTTCCAGATCTTCTGCGCGTACCCCAGGAAGCTCCAGCTCCACCGTGGCTTCGTTTTCGTGAATCTGTACATTCGACTCCAGGTTGGCATAGGCCGATGAAGCCGCCGGAATGGATGCGCTTGCCCCGCGGGCCCAACGGTCCATTTCGTTGAAAAGTTCCTGAAAGATCCAGGGCTGTCGTAGTTGTACCATCATCATTCTCCTTGAGAGGTTTTGTTGAATTGCCTCCTATATGCTTAGCGCGTGCCAACAGACATAAACCTTGATAACCAACGACTTACCTATTCCCACCCTTTATAGAGTATGTGTAATTATGTCACAGCTGTCCCAACACAGAGTCATGTGAGTCATCCTGTCTCAGTGTTTTATTCTGCTGGCCCCCGACATCGAAACATGGGAGAGGGAGCCCATGAACTTTGCCTGGATTCGCACCACCCGTTTTTGGCTACGTCTGGGAGCCGTCACTCTGCTTATGATCAGCTGCAGCACCTGCCGCATGCGATCGGAGGCCCAAAACGGGGACAGCGAGTCCGCCCCGGTGGTCGCGGGATACTGGCATAACTGGCGGGGAAACAACACCCGTTACATTCCCATCCGGCAGGTCCCCAGTGTCTATACCCGGGTGAATGTCGCCTTTGCCCTGCCACGGGGGCCGGGTACGGGACTCATGAGTTTCAATCCGACCAAAGAAACGCCTCAGGAGTTCCGGCGAGGCATGCGGGCCCTGCAAAAAAAGGGGACGGAGGTCTTGATTTCCATCGGCGGCGGAAATCATCCGATTGAATTGAAAACCGTGGAAATGCGGGAGCAGTTCGTGAGGAGCATGCGGGATATCATCGACCGCTACGGTTTCGACGGCCTGGATATCAATCTGGAAGGGCGTTCGATACACCTCAATCCGGGGGATCTTGATTTCCGCAGACCCAAAACGCCGAAGATTGTGTATTTCATTCAGGCCATCCGCATGCTCAAGCAGCATTATGGCGAGGAATTCATTATTTCCGTGGCGCCGGAAACCCAATACGTGGTCGCAGCGTATCACCGCTATGGCGAGAAATACGGGGGCTACCTGCCCATTCTACATGCACTGAGGGAGGAAATTGACCTCATTCATATGCAATATTACAACTCCGGTTCCATGTATGCCTACACCGGGCAAAAAGGAGACGAGGCTGAAATCATTGTGGAAGTGGGGAGTAGCGATTTTGTGGTCGGATTGAGTGAGATGCTCATCCTGGGCTTTCCTGTCACCCGGGATCGCTCGATGTGGTTTGCCGGGTTTCCAGCTGAGAAAATAGCCGTAGGCTTGCCATCTGCCCCGGATGCCGCCAGCAAAGGCTTTATGAATGCGGCCTCCCGCCAGCAGGCCATGCAGGGATTGATGGGAGGACGCCGTGCGCATGAGGGGCGCTACCGCATGCGCGCTCGCCGGGGCCATCCGCAGATTGGCGGCATGATGTGCTGGTCCATCAACTGGGACGAAAGCCTGACCGGACGCAGCGGAAATTACATCTTTGCCCGCAGCTCTCAGGCGATTCTCACTTCGAACTGAACATCTGCAGGGGCATCGAGCCTGCACTCGCGGGCATTAGGAATCCGGAAGCAAACGAAGATTATCAATCAGACGGGCTTCGGGAAAAAGCAAGGCCACAGCCAATAATGCAGGGCCTTCGATCGCGGAGTTCAAGGGCTCCAAGCTCTCATCATCCACCAATTCCACATAATCCACAGTTCCCCTGCTTGCACGCTCCAGATGCGTGTGAACGAGCTGGCGGAGTTGAGCCGGGTCGCGTTCTCCGCCAGCCAGGGCGGTTTCGGCCAGGCGTAGAGACTCCACAATCCGCAGCGCTTCCTGCCGGGATTCAGGAGAGAGGCGGCGGTTGCGCGAACTCATGGCCAGTCCATCGGCTTCGCGGATGATCGGGGCGCCAACAATGCGGACCGGCACATCCAGATCGCGTACCATGCGGCGGATGAGCCGAATCTGCTGCGCATCTTTTTCCCCGAATACGGCCACATCCGGCTGCGACAGGTTAAACAGCTTCAGCACAATGGTCAGCACACCACTGAAATGCGTGGGCCGGCTTCGACCACAGAGGCCCCGACTGAGACGATCCTCTATGAGCGTGACCGAGGCATCCCCCTCATACATGTCATTGACCTCTGGAGCAAAAAGCGCCGCAGCCCCCTCCGATTCACAGGCTGCCACATCGGCTTCCCAGGTTCGGGGGTAGCTATCGAGATCTTCGTTGGGTGCAAACTGGGTTGGGTTCACAAATAACGTGACCAGCACCACATCCGCATGCTGCCGGGCTTCCCGAATCAGGCTAAGATGCCCCGCATGCAAGGCGCCCATGGTAGGAACCAAGCCGATACGCAGCCCTTGCTGTTTTTGCTGCCCTACCCAATCCCGCAGCTTTTCTTTGCTCCGGAGCTGTTCCATACCGGAGCCTATTGATCCAGAGTTTTGGGCTTCACATTGACCTTAAGCTCTGCCGAGCCCGGACTGAGCTCCGACCAGGATTCAATATCAAAATCCAATTGCAGGAAGCCACAGGTCACCAAATTCTCAAGGTAAAAGTCATCCCGGGTCAAGCGGTTGGCCAGATCCGTTAAGCCCGGGTTGTGGCCCACAAGAAGGACAGGCTCTTCGCCATCAGGCAATTCACGCAAAATCTCCAGCACTTGGGAATCCGTAGCCAAATAGAGATCACGGCTGTATTCCACCTGCTTTTCGTTGAGATCCCACACTTTGAGAAAGGGGGGCAGCGTTTCGCGACAGCGCTCAGCGTCACTGCTGAGGACCCGTTTCGGAGCCGGCAACAAGGCAGCGACTTGGGTGGCCATCGCCTCGCTGTGCCGAAGACCTTTTTTCTTTAGCGGCCTCGCATGATCGGGCTGCTCCGGTTCCCGCCAGGACGATTTAGCATGTCGGAGCAGGTAGAGCGTCTGCATAGACTTACTTCACCTCTTCGGTCAGATCATCAGGGGAAGAGCTCTTTTCCTCATTGTTTTCACGGAGTTTGTTGAGCTCGGATTCAGCTTCCTCTTTGCCCCGCTTAAACTCGCCGATACTTTTCCCCACCGATCTGGACAGACCAGGCAGACGTTTCGGGCCAAAGAGAATCAGAATCACCACCAGAACGATAATGAGTTCGGGGAGACTCGGCATGTAAGCAAGTGTCGCAAAAGTCTGCATGAAAAACTTGGGTTCCGTGTTAGAAGGAGTTAGGTAACCTCTCAACTGTATTTAACGTAATTCAAGCATGTTGTCGCTTCCAATTTCGGCCTTTTTAAATCTCCTCGGAGGCTCCCCCTGGGAACTTGCGGTGGTCTTTGGCGCCATTCTCCTGCTCTTTGGTGCAGATTCACTGCCAAAGGCCATTCGCACTCTCGGACAGTGGTCTGCCAAATTACGGATGATCACCCGGGAGTTACAACGCGAATTGGAAGAAGCCGGGGAACCCATCGAAAAAGCCCGCAGGGATTGGGAACAAGAGTGCAGTGAGTTCGCGGTAAGCCAAGCTCAGGGATCTGCAATACCAGAGGAAGAATCTGATGTTCAAACGCAAGCGCAAGCCGAAGAAGGCCCCGAAAACCCCTCCACCTGAGCCTCCCCCCGCTCCGACAGCCCCTCCGTATGAGGAGGAGTCGGGTAGTATGGGATTGCTGGATCACTTGGAGGAATTGCGCCGCTGCATCATGAACTGCGTGTATGCGCTGATCCTGGGGATGATCATCAGCATCCCCTTCATGCGGGATATTCTCAATATTCTCACCGCTCCGCTGGCTAAGATGGACGTCAATCCCGATACCTATCTGGTGGTTCCGGAAGTCATGGGCGGATTCAAAGTCGCAGTGTCCCTGGCCTTTTGGAGCGGCCTGCTCTTGGCATCCCCTTTCATCGTCTTCTTTGTCGCCCGCTTCGTGTTTCCCGGTCTGCACCGCCATGAAAAACGTATGGTCAGCAAAGCCTCAGTCGCTGCGGTGCTGTTGTTTTTTCTGGGGGCCGCTCTGGGCTACTTCGGCACGGTGGAACGTGCGCTGCAGGCCTTGATTTTCGGCATTCATGAATGGCTGGGAACCCGCTCGGACTGGATTTATCTGACTAGCTACATTGCCTTTACCCTGAAGCTGGTGCTTGGCTTTGGCCTGGCCTTTCAGTTACCCATCGTGTTGCTTATGTTGGGTTTTTCCGGTCTCGTGGATTCCGATACCTTGAAGACGAGCCGAAAACAGGTGTTTGTGGGCCTGCTGATTATGGCTATGTTGTTAACCCCTCCCGAGCCCATGTCCCAAATCATCATGGCCTCCGCTCTTTATCTGCTCTACGAAATCTGCCTTGTACTGATTCGGGCCCACGAAAAGCGGCATGGCTAATGTAGTGTTTGAACATGTTCAAACCGTACACTAGACGCATCCTGCGGCTGAGTTTTCTCATCCCCTTCTCTCTGGTGATGGGGCTGTGTTCACTGCTGATGAAGCTGATCCCCTCTTCACTGGGCCGCCGCAAGGTGGAGCGCCGGGCTATGCAGCTCTGGGCCAAAGGCTGTGCCTGGGGCTGGGGGATGCGCATCATTGTAGAAGGTACCCCTCCCCCGCCTCCGTACCTCCTGGCCAGCAATCACCTGAGCTACTGCGATATTCTGCTCATTGCCTCGCAATGTCCCGGTCGTTTCGTGAGCAAAGAGGATGTGGCCAGCTGGCCGGGAATCGGCCTGCTCAGCCGCCTCGCCGGTACCCTGTTTATCGACCGGACCCGCCGCCAGGATGTGTCCCGGGCCTTTGCCAGCGTCACCCAGGCTCTGGAAGCGGGTGACGGCGTGATCCTTTTCCCGGAAGGGCGAACCGGAAACGGAGTGGAACTGGAGCCCTTCAAGGCCAGCCTGCTTCAAGCTTGCCCAGCCGCCGAGCGCCCTCTGCATCTGGCGGTCATTTCCTATCATCCCCGGGACAATGCCCCCCATCCGGTGTGGTTTGAGGGAGACCCCTTCCTCGATCATGCCCTCAACCTACTGGCCGGCCCCGGCTTTGAGGCCCGCATCCACTTTCTACCCGAAGCTCTCCCCTATGAACTGGGACGCAAGCCGCTCTGCCGTCAGGCGGAACAGATCATTGGGGAAGCCTATCAGGAGAGGCTCCGTCCGTCCTAAACCCGGGTCGGCTTTCCCCCCGAAATAGCCCACGAGGACTGTAAAGTTAAGGATTGCCAGCAGGGGCGCTCATCAGGTATGCATGCCCCTCTCTTCAGCGGAAGACTTTTTTCACGGAGAACACCTTTTATGAACATCATCCACATTTGCGCCGACCCCCAGCCCATGGAGGAAGCAGCATCCAAACAGATCGCCGCCTCCTTTTTCGCCAGCATTGTGTCCCGCAATGAAAATGCTCGCATCAGCAACATTGATCTGACCCAGGAGCCCCCCTCCCTCTACAGCACCGAAGAATTCCGGAATTTCTGGTACCCGGTGCTCATCGATGGATACGTGCCGACCAAGGAAGAGGAAGCTGCTGCTGCCTACGCGAATAATCAGGCAGGCATGCTGCTCGAAGCAGATGTACTCGTTCTCACCATGCCGATGTGGAACTACTCCATGCCGGCCATGATGAAATCCTGGATCGATCATGTCCTTTCTCCCGGTCTGCTCTATGACATCACCGACAACGGGGGCAAACAGTCCAAACACAAACTGAAAAAGTTGGTGCTGTTGGTGAGTTCCCATGAAGTCTTCAGTGAGGCCGATCCCCGCGATGGCCTGACTCCGGCTATCGAAACGGCCTTCGAAGACATCGGTCTGGATAACGTTTCCGTGATCTGGGCAGATGGCCAGAATCCGAAACAACACGTTGACTTCGAAGCCCGCAAACTCATGGCAACCGAAGCTGCCGAAGAGCTGGCCGAAGAAATTTGCGACGACTTTAACTAAGTCTCGATTCAGAGCCCGAGAAGCTCGCGCCGATACGACTGACGCCAGCCTCCCTGCTCACAGAGCGCCGCAGCCTGCACCCGCAGCTGCGGCGTTGTTGTGAACGGGCTGAGCCAGGCCAACACCGCAATCAGCGGGCTGGAATCCATGGGCTTAATCTGCTCATAGGGCCAGGGTGTTTCTCCCCCAGCGGCAGGCAACAGAAAACAGGCCGCAGCCTCCAAGCGCTCCAGTAGATCTGCCGGAAGCGATTGCCCCATTCGTTCTGCATAGATTGCGCTGCAACAGTGTGCGACCAGATTGTAGCTGCTGTACATGAAACTAAGGCTGCGCTCGAGTTCATGTGGTTGCGCTCCGTCTGCCTGAATATGGTCGAAGATCAATCGCGCCACACGTTGCTGCAGCAGCTCACGGGCGGCATCCGGTTCCCCGGCGAAATTCAGGTAGGCCAGCGCCTGGGTCAGATGCCAGGAAGCGTGATTGTTATGCATGGCCGCTTCTTCCACCCCGAGATCGGAATGGAGAAACCAGTCAGCGTATGCCGAGACCCAATCCCGCAGCCCCTGCATTAGAACTGGATCCAGATCTGCTTCAACTAGGAGGAGTGCATCCAGCATTCCCGGCAGTAAACTGGTATCAATCAGACCCCAACAATGTCCGTCCGCCAAGCCCGGGACATACTGAGCATAGGCCAGGTGAGGCGTCATGTATCTTTCCGGATCCAAAAACCAATGCTGCAGGCGTTGTTCTATCTGTGCTAAACAGCGTTCATCCTCCAACAACACATGTCCGAGGCAGAGCAACCGCAGGACAATGCAGAGCTCAAACAAAGGCATATTGTCGCCTTCATCCCGTTCCGGATTCAGCTCCCCATCCCGCATGACCCAGGGCAGCCCATCTTCGCTTTCCGGATCAGGCCAGAAATAGGGAGCCAAGCTTACGTAATCGTGCGGATTCCCACTAGGTGCCAGACGTTTGTTGCGAACCACACTCAACGCTTCCGTAGCCAGAGCCGCCTCCACTTCTTCACGGAGTTCAGCTTCGGCCTCCGGACTCAGCTTGAGCGAGCGCACACGCTCGAAATCCAAGGGAAGCAAGTTTTCGCGTTTGAGGGTAAAGGTGTTGGTCCCGGTAGGTTTCGAAAAGGCGTTCACAATCTGTTCTCAGCTGGATTGGTAGGGATGAAGGCGAGGAATCCAGCAACGAACCTCGCGGCGATACTGTTGAAAGGCCTTGCCAAAACGAAGTTCTAAATTGGCTTCTTCCCCAGGCCGGACGAAAAAATTCCATACCAGCATTCCCAGCAAGGTATAGATCGCAACCGCCCAGGAGCCTAAGATCAGGGCGACAGAGAAGCCCTGTGCTAATCCTGCAACGGCCATCGGATTTCGAAGATAGGCATAAGGTCCCTGGGTCACGAGATGTCTGGCGGTAGACAGGGGGAGGGGCGTTCCTGCACCCTCTCCCGACATGACCCAACCACTCCATATTCCCAAACTGGAGCTCAGTATAAAACAGAGAGCACCCGGTAGAAAGGTGGCTGGGCTACTGCTGAGAGGCCAATTTCCGAGCGAATATTCGATCAAACAAGGCAATATACCCAAGCAAAGCGTCCAGATGACCACACTTTGCAGCAAGGTATGCAGGCGGTGTTGGCTCCGGCTGTTCGTGGAACTGACTCGGTAGAGCTCATCCCCCAATACAAGGAGCAGATTAAAGCAGGTCGCTAAGCCCATCACGATCGTTCCCAGCCAAGCACCCCCCGTGAACCAGGAGGCCTGTACACACCATAAGCTTGCGTAGAGGCAGCCACCCAAAACCAGCCATTGCAAGGGACGCATCAACTTCCAACTCAACAACAGAGAGCCTGCAACCAAGATGATTAGGTCGGGAGCCAAAAAGGACAATAAGGCCTGATCAGACATGCCTGGAAAGGAAAAGAGCTCCAACACGCCTTCGACCCACAGCATACCGATCCACCACAGCAACACAGCCACGCCCTGAAAAGCGTAAGCAGCGCGAGTAGAGATCTGGCTGGCAGGGGAATTCAGCTTCATAGAGGACTAGCAGTCTGTCGGGCTTTGGACTTCGAAACGAAAATTTGCGTGTTTGTGTCGGAATTCAGGCTGATTTGAGGCGAATAGCGCAGCTATTTAACGAAAAACAGACTGAATTCCGGCCAAATCACATGGATTTGCAGTCGGAGGTTCCAAAGTCCGACAGGCTGCTAGTCTAAAAAGCGGGCGGCCTGTTCCGGATCGGGAAGCTCACAGCTCGGAGCGCCAAACCAGCGAAGGCGGTTGCGGGCAATCCAGCGGTAGAGCGGGCGATGCAGAACATCCGGTAACGCTGCGAGCGGGGCCAACCAACTTAGAGGAGCCTTAAGATAGCGGCTGAGTCGTAAAGCCGCTTCTGATTCAACACTCACCCGGTTTTCTTCGATCAGCACCATACTGTCGAGAGTCTCCGGCAGCTCCAGGGCTTCCAGCACGCCACGTTCCCGTGCCCCTTGCAAAGACAGAAAGCGTAATACGGTGGATCGTTCATGCCGCAGGACAAATCGAACGGAATGATGGCAGAGAGCGCAGTCTCCATCAAACAACACAACTGGGGCTTCTGGAATCAGCGTTCCATCACCTGTACGGGCCGATTCTGGGGAGCTCGCTCGATCTCCTGCTCCTCGAACATGTTCTCCAGCAGCAGGGCCAGCAGATAGAGCACGATCATCAGAACGATAAAGGGGGACATTTGAGCTGCGAGCCTCTTCCACATACATCATCTCCTATAAACGCTTCTAAGCCAAAGGCAAGTGAGGACCTTTAGCGCCCAGAACCCTCATTGTTCTCCTTGAGGGCTTTGCGAAACGTAGCCTGAACCCGCTGGTTCACGATCCGCAAAGGGGGCGTCACCGGGACCTGCTGGCGTTTTGCCAAAGGAATCAGATCGTTAAATGATACACATACACGGCCCGGCTCCACTTCGTATATAACCAGTTTCTGACAAAAGGCATCTAAACCCAGAGTCGGTGCCCGTTCCATCGCTTTTCCTCCCGGAGCCGGGCCACCAAATAAATACAAACGAAGCGGGCGAAGGCTTACCCCTTCTGAAGCACTACGTTGCTGAAAGTCCACCAGAGCAAACTCGACGGTGTCTTCCTGAGCCCGAATGCCCGCTAACACCCGTTTTTCCGTTTCCTGAAAGGAAAAAGGACTTTCCAAGGTGATCCATGCAGTTCCCTGTAAGCTGTCCTGAGCAAAACGCTTGATATGCTGAGGAGGAAGTTCCTGCTCCAAAGCCTTCATCGCTGCAGCGTAACGGCGAGCAGCTTCCGTATCCGGATTCAGGCCATATCGTTTCACCAAATAACTGTATTCATTATGGATCACCCAGGATTTTCCACTCTCTGGATCCTGGTAGGCCAGGTTTCGGAAAGGCAAATCCAGGGCCGCCATGGGATTTTCTTTCAGAATGAGCGCATCCACTTTGGGGTCTGACCAGATCAGTACCCGGGACGGAGGCATCACTGAACCCGCTTCTTTCGCCAACCGGGAATGATCGATCTCAGTAATGAGTTCTCCAAGCTTCTCTGCCTGGAGTTGCTGGAGCATCTGAGCAAATAAACGGTCGGACTCTTCATAGGTCGAGCTCTCCGTACCCGATCCACAGAGAGCCAAACAGGGCAGGATCAGAGAACAGATCAGGAACAAAAACTTCATATCAGGGTCGCTCTGTGAACATTTCGAGTGTACCCCCCGCGGTTTCGGGGTAGTGAATAAAGTACATGTCTTCACTTTCTCCAATCAAGAATGTTTTCCTGTTAGGGCTGGGATACAGCGCCAGCCGCATCGCCCTGCGTCTGCAAAGGGAGGGCTATGAGGTCTATGGCCTGAATCGAAGCGGTACGGGGCCGGCGGGTCTGCGTATTCTCAAGGGGGACGCCAGCTCTCGGGAAGGACTTTCCGCTATAACGGAACTACCTCCCCTGGACCTGATGATCAGTTCCCTGTCCGGGTCCCGCAGGCTGGGCTTGGATGCGTATCGGGATCTGGTAACCCAGGGTCCTCTGCGTGCACTGGATAGGCTATCCTGGCAGGGGCCCCGTAGAGTATTGTATCTGGGAAGCACCGGGGTCTATGGTCAGCGGGACGGAGAATGGATAGATGAGATGTCCCCGACGGAACCCCTACACGATACCGGACGCATCCAGCTGGAAGCCGAAGCAGCCCTGCGCGAGGCCGCCGATGCGCTTTGTGTACTCCGCCTAAGCGGTCTCTATGGTCCGGGACGCACCCGTCTGATCCGTCAAGCCTTACGCAAACGGCCCTATTTCAAGGGAGATCTCTGGGCCAACAATATTCACGTGGAAGATGTGGCTGGCATCGTTAGCCAGTTACTGGAAAAACGGGTTTTCCCGGAAACACTACTGGCCAGCGATGATCGTCCTATGCTGCGGCGGGAGATATTCGACTGGGTACGCAGCCAACATCAGGCACCGGAGGGACTCTTTGACGAAAATCACCCCGAATCCGCAATGGATCGGGGTAATAAACGTATTTCCAACCGCCGCCTCCGGGGTTTGGGTCTGGAATTCCGGTACCCAGATGTCCTGCAGGGACTGGCGGCGGAAATGGAAGGACCTTAAGTTTCGGAACGCGGAAGCATCTGCAAGCGTGGTTCATTCAGCCTCGGATGCTGCTCCGGTTTCACGAAGCTATTTTTCTCAGCGTCAAACAGCAGGAGATTCCGTTCTTTCTGGTTATAGATTCCCAGAAGCACCAGGCCTTCACGGGTGCTGACTTCAAAGGAAACCAGATCGGCCTGAATCTTTCCTCGCCAGGTCAATATGGGTGGAGCAAGAGCCACACGGGAGTACATCTGCATACTGCGCTGTTGTAGGGCCAAAGGTTCCTGAACCTGTTTCTGGATCAGGCCTTCACCAAGAAGCAGAGGGTCAACGTCCTTCGCGGAGAGGAATGCCATACTCAACAGGCCGAGGAGGAGGAGAATAGGTTTCAGTTTCATGGAGGGATGCTTTCGTTAGGGTGTGATGGACAAAAGAACTGCGGAGCAGAAATTCCATAAGCAGCACATTGAGCACAGAGCTGATCCACGTGCTCAGGGGGTAATTGATGCCGTAGGGCACCTGGAGTAAAAAGCTACCGGCGTAGACCAGGCGAAAAGTCAGAGCCGAAGCGGCAATCGCATAACTGCGGGCCATCCAGTCTGCATGCAGGCGGAAGTTCTTCAGTGTCAACCACTGCATGCCCCGTAACACACAGAAGCACATCCACATGCCACTGAGAAGAAAACCTGCTTGACCAAACCAGCCGCCATGAGCCGAAAAGGAGAGCAGAATTCCGGTAGGAAGCATGAGCAAGGCCGCTGCAAGATACAAAAGCCCCCAACTGCGGTGACGAACCCAGCGCAGCTGAGGGGACAGAAAGAGCAAAGGCCCGGTAAGCAAACAGATCATCCCCCCGGCAATGTGCACCCGGAGTAAAAGCCCCCAACCAGGGTAGACCGAATCAATCCGTTCCCGGAAAAACGGGACCCGCATGGGCTCCAGCAAGTAAAAGCGGCTGTTCCACAGTAACAAGAAGCTGAAAACCCAGATCAGGGTCCAGCCGCAGAAACGAAGGGTGCGGGTTGCGATCATGGAGACAGCATAGCTTTTCTTCGGAAGCAAATGTCACAGCCCTGTAAAAGGGCTGTAAAAGGATCCCGAGGAAGAACCCTGAAGGGGGAAGCCCCTCCAAGGTTCTCCGGGTTCAGGATGCCTTGAGGTTCAGCACATACCACTGCGTTTCCGGGTCACAGAAGAGACGGAGACGCTCTCCGCTGAGGCTGTCCCGGATGAAGCTGGGACCGTTATGCGTGATCCGGAAGCAGAACTGCTCCGGCACCCGGGTGTAGAGGGAGCGCGGGGGCGGATCCTGCTCAATGCCTTTGAATTTGGCACCACTTTCGTGACGATGATAAAACAGCGTATGAATTCCGAGTTCCTGATGCAGAAACCACAGAGTGGCGCTCAGCATCAGCTCAGCCCAGCAGTTGCGTTCCATCTGGAAAGCACGGCGTTGATAGGCAGACCAAAGCTGATGACGGTCGGAATGTTCGGCATCGGCATACCAGCGAACATCCCGAACCCAGTCGGATTGAATTTCTTCAATCAGCGCCTCCCCCCGGTCGAGATCCAGGTCGATCCGGGACCAGGCCAGGGTCAACTCTTCTCCCTGAGCCACGGGGTGGAAATCCACCTGAGCAAATCGTTTCCAGTCAGGAAGCAGGCGCTGCAGATCACGTTTGTGCGTGGAGTTCATATTCAATTGCAACACCAGGTTGCGCCCTTCACGGGTCACCTGATCCCAATCCAGTTCACAGGCATCGTCCAGGTGCGGCCACACGCCCAGACTCAAACGATAGGCGCGGGTGTCTTCCGGCCAGAAGAACTCGAGATCTTCCGGATAAAGCCAGCCATCACCTGCCGCGGCCAGAAAGGGGCGCAGGCGGGGTTTGTTCAATAACGAAGCCACAGGACTCCGTTTCAGATCCTGAACGCGGGCGGGCTGATCACCCATCCAGTTGCGTATCAAGTATACGGCATAATGATCCCGATAATAGTAGTACAAGGTCCGTCCCCGGGGCAGGACGGAGCGGATAAAGTCCACGCTAGCGCGGTCCATAACAGAACTCCCAAATGTCTGTTGAGTCAGGATCCCGGACACAGATCAGTCGGGATCAGAAGATCCGGCTTCATTTCGCCGGAGGAATACACAGGAATGACAGGCCAGTACAGAGACTGGCCACGGGTCATGATGGGAGTGTGGTATTCTTCAGGAAGCGCATTGGGGTCACCTTTGCAGGAAATCTAGCAGGCTTCCCCAGATAGGAAAAGCAGAATCTCAGGGCAGGCGAAGAGCCTTTCTATCGAACCAGAGCTTCCCGCTACGCCTGCACATGGCTTAGAGCCAGCCCTGTTGCTGCAGAAAACGGTCCATGTTGGATACGGTTTCGCGATACATGTCCGGAGTGGCGGGATTGAAAAATCCATGTGGCTGATCCGGGTACACATGCAGGGTGCAGGTCACGCCCAGATTCTGAAGGCTCTGTTGGTACTGTTCACACATGCTCACCGGAACCAGCTTATCGGAGTCCCCGACTTGGATCAGTGTGGGCGGGCTGTCTGCTTTGAGGTTATGCAGGGGAGAAAAGCTCTGCCAATAGGCTTCCACCCGGTCAAAACCATAGCCACCCGGGCCATTGTCCAGTACCGGGTTGAACAGCAGCAACAGATTGGGTCGGGAGGAGATGAGCAGATCTTCCCCTTCTTCTTCCATGCCCTGTGTATTCCCCGTCACTGCAGCAATGTGCCCGCCAGCGGAACCGCCACCCGCAGCCAGTCGTTGTCCATCCACCCCCAAGCTATCCGCGTGGGCCCGCACATACCGGATTGCCGAACAGGCATCCCGAACCGAGGCTCGGGGATCTGTTGCATGAATGGACTGAACCCGATAATCGGCACAAAAGACCCGCAGCCCTTTGTCAGCCAAATGGCGGGATTGAGGATGAAACTGTCTCCGGGTCCCGCTGAGCCAGCCTCCACCAAAGAAAAAAACCACACTGGGCAGCGGCTCATCAGCTGAGGCATCCGGAGGATCAAACTGATCCATCCACAACTCCCCCTCTGCAGTGGATTTGTAGAGAATGCACTGATCCGGTTTCGCATCGGGGTAATCATGGGCGGCAGGCATTAGGCTGTCTCCTCTTGCAGTTCGCTTTGCCCACTGCGAATGATGTTCTGAACATAGTCATGAAGATGTTCCCGGGTTTCCTCATCCAATGCCTTGGGATCTACTGGGGGATGGAGGACAATACGGACCTTCCCGCCGGGGAAACCCATACTTCCTTTAGGTTTCAGGCTCCAAGTCCGGTCCAAGGTCACCGGCAGAATGCGCAGCCCCGCCCGTTGAGCAATCTGCAGACTTCCTTTTGCGAAAGGAGCCATCTCAGAGCTGCGACTACGGGTGCCTTCGGGAAAAATCACCATATTCAGTCCCCCTTTCAGCAAGTCACAGACTTCGCGGATCTGTTTCACCTGTTTGCGGCGATCTTCGCGGTCCAAAAACACGCAGCCCATCAACCGCATCCAGTCAGATACCAAGGGAATCCCTCCCAGTTCTTTTTTCGCAACAAAGGCAATGGGGCGCTGAAGCCAACCCAGCAGCAGGGGAATATCGAAATCTCCCTGGTGGTTGCTGACAATGAGAAAGCTTTCCTCCTCATCCACGCCGCTCAAATCCACCCGCTCCACCTTGGCTCCGGCCAGCATGCAGGTGAGCCAACCCCAGCTGGAGGTAATTCCATTCACTCTTTTCCGTAACGCCGGCTCTCCCTGACGCTTTTGCTGATAGCCATACAGCAGGAGCAAGGGAAGAATCAGCAGCTGATGCAACCAGAAAATGACAAAAAAGAATAGCGTTCGTAGGAAAGTCTTCATATAGGCACCTAGGTGATTTCACTCTGCCGATGTATATCGGCGACACATACGGGCTTCCCCCGAAATCGAAATCCAAATCGAATTCGAAATCCTTCGATCCGCACAGGTCCTGTGCGTTTTATCAACTCTCCTATGATGGAATTACATCTCAGCGAGCCCTTAGAGGGTCTGGAAGACCAGGCTCGGGCTTTTCTCTTCGACTGCGACGGCACTCTGGTAGACACCATGGGTGCGCATCATCGCAGCTGGGAAAAAACGCTGTCATCTGTACATGGAGCCGGGCAATTGGATTACGATCGTTTCTGTTCTCTGGGCGGTATGTCCGGAGTGGAAGTGGCTGCGGAGATTATCCGTTGGTTCAACCTCAATGAAGATCCCGAGGATCTGGCGATGCGGAAGCGGAGTTGTTTTCTCGAGATGCCCGAAGTCGCTCCTCCCATCCGTCCGGTGGTGGAATTGGCAGAACGCGTGCATCGCAGTCACCCAGTGGCTGTGGTCAGTGGCGGACATCGTCCGGCTGTGGAACGAACCCTGGAAGGGGTTGGTATCCGTGGTTGGTTTGATGTCATTGTCACCCCTGAGGATGTGGAACATGGGAAGCCTGCACCGGACATGTACCTTCTGGCCGCTGAACGGCTGGGGGTCGCACCAGAGCAATGTCTGGTGCTGGAGGATGGTCCTCCCGGGGTACAGGCGGCCCTCTCCGCCGGCATGAATGTTGTCGCCGTGGGACACGCAGCTGACCAGGCTCTGAGAGAGCTGGGGCCGCGATACCGGAACGGCGCCATCCACTGAAAGGGGGCCTCATGGCCCGTATCATTAAAAAACTGGTTTCATTTCTTTCTGAACCACTCGTGGAAGAGCCCAAAGAGGCTCAGGCTGCCGAACCCGCTCCTGGCAGCGCCTTAAAAACCGAAGAAGCTTCCAGCACCGAGGCCCCCAAGGTCCTCAAAGAAGCTCAACAGAAACGCAAAATGGAAGCCGAGGAATGGCGTCCCGGTGACGGCTCTGAAAAGAAAGAGGGCTCTGGTTCCTCCCAGCGTCGCCGCCGTCGCCGCCGCGGTCCCCGCAAACCCCGTGAAGGGGATGAACAGGCTTCCGAAGCTGGTGAAGGCTCTAAAAAAGGCTCTACAGAAGCACAGGCCGCTGAAGGAGATCGTCCTCCCCGACAACGCCAGCGCCGCAGCCGGAATGAAGGCAGCCGCAAAGAAGGCGGTCGGGAAGGTGGACGGGACAGAAACCGGGGCCCCCGCAACAGTCGCGGAAAAGGCTTTTCTTTCCCCCGCCCCAAACCGGAGCCCAGCGAATGGGACCCCGCCAGCTATGTGGTGGAACCGGAAGAAGGGAAACAGCGTTTTAGCGACCTCGATCTGCCTGTAGAACTGGTACGCGCTGTGGCCGATTTGGGCTACAAGTACGGCACGCCCATTCAGTCCGGCATCCTTCCGGAAATTCTCACAGGTCGGGATGGCCTGGGTCAGGCCCAGACCGGTACCGGAAAAACGGCAGCCTTCTTGCTCTCCAGTCTGGCCCGCATGCTGCGCAATCCGATTGAGGATCTGCCCAACGGCAGTCCCCGTTTGCTTATTCTTGCTCCCACCCGCGAACTGGTGCTCCAGATCGAAGAAGAAGCCGCTGTGCTGGCCAAACATACTCCCTTCCAAAGCCTTCCCGTGTATGGCGGTCTGGATTATGAAGCCCAGAAGGAAGCCCTGCTTCACAACCGCGTGGATATTGTGGCCGCTACACCGGGTCGATTGATCGACTTCCTGCGCAGCCGGGTCATCAAACTCGACAAGGTACAGACTCTGGTGCTGGACGAGGCTGACCGCATGCTCGACATGGG
>DIYK01000067.1:0-842 GCA_002429005.1 Verrucomicrobia bacterium UBA6056 | reverse complement strand
ACATGGGCTTCATTCCCGACGTCAAACGCATCGTCTACGCCACGCCTCACAAAGACAAACGCCAGACCCTGTTCTTCAGTGCGACCTTTAGTGATGATGTGCGCCGCCTAGCTCAATCCTGGACCAAAGATCCCGCTTCGGTGATCATTGAACCCGAAAGCGTGGCCGCCGATACCGTGGACCAGAACGTGTACATTGTCACCGGCGAAGAAAAATTCCCGCTGACCGTGAACCTGTTGCGGAAACTCAATCCGGCCCGCTGTCTGATCTTCCTCAACCGCCGTGACCGTTCTCAGGATCTCTGCGACAAACTCAAAGCCTATGAATTTAAAGTAGAATTGCTCACTGGAGCGGTTCCGCAGGCCAAACGCGTTCGCACCCTGGAAGCCTTCAAAGATGGTCGCTGCCCCATTCTGGTGGCAACCGATGTGGCCGGCCGGGGGATTCACGTCGACGATGTGGAACTGGTGATCAACTTTGATCTGCCCGAAGATCCCGAGGATTATGTGCACCGTATCGGTCGGACCGGTCGGGCAGGTTCCGAAGGCCAGAGCGTCTGCTTCGCCAGTGAAATGGATGCCATGATGCTTCCGGATATCGAAAAATATATCGGTCGTGAACTGAACTGTATTCAGCCCGAATCTGAATGGCTGGACATTGAGAAGCGCGAAATTCCCCGCCGTAAAGCTCGCCAGAATGGTGGAGGCGGTGGAGGACGCGGCGGAGCCCGTGGAGGGGGTCGTGGTGGTCCCCGGGGCGGCAGTCGTGGCGGAAGCCGCGGTGGAGGCGGCGGCCGCAGCCGACGCTGATCTTCCTGAAAAACGCGGGTGTTTGACCCGCGT
>DIYK01000014.1 GCA_002429005.1 Verrucomicrobia bacterium UBA6056 | reverse complement strand
TCTACTTTTTCGGGGGAATCTCACACAAGTAGGAAAGACGAAAACATTATTGTGATCCCAAGTACCATAAAACCAAATGACGCACTTCGTTTGGTTAGTTCTTCTTCAATCATAGGGTGAGCTCTTGCGCCGTTTTAGGGATTCGGGTTGGCGTTCAGGTGTTGAGCTGGCATTTGACACAACTCTTTGCATCTTTTGAATACGCTTCTTCTCAGCACCCGTAGGTTCTTTTTCCAAGGCTTCTTTGTAGGTGAATGTTTTGGATAACCGAGTTGTAGCTTCAATCCAATCCTTCGAATTCAGCGCTTCCTGCATGATCGCAGGCAATGTGATGTTTCGTCTCCATATGTAGCCTCCATCTCCAGTGTGTTTCAGGAAATCGTGACATTCTTGGAGGGCAAAGCCGAAATCTTTTCCCGTTATTTGTATGAGCATCCGGCGGCCTTCTGCAATTCGTTTATCGATCGTTTTATAGCAGCTCATCGGCAACACTTGGCCGCAGAGGAGCTGTGTGGCGAGCTGTGCTGGAGACATTTTCATAGGCGAAGGGGTTCTCTTGGTGGAATCCTACTATGCAGATTTTGAGTGCTAGCGGGGCTTTATCATACAAACCAGCGTGCAAACTTACTCATACACAAGGTCGAATCCCGATACTGTAAAAGGCCTTCGACCAATTTTTCGTAATTTCGATGGAAGGATAAGATTTGGTATTGTGGCTAAGATTCTGATGAGTCCAAGCAGTAAAATCGATACCAGGACAAACGCTACCGCGAACAGTATCATCCCCATTGCACCTGCCTGCCAGCTCAGATATGCAGCGAATACGACCAAAGGTACAATAAGGAAGATCAGTAGGATCATGACCCCAAAGAAGAGCGGGTTGAAGATGTTGAAGATGGCCTGACGGGTCTTTATGCTTCGATAGCATTTAGGGGAAATCCGGTGATGACTGGTGAATGATACAGTTAAGGATTTCTCAACGGTAAAACCCAAAACCATGCTGAACAGGCTGATGATCAAGGACCAGATCATCCAGTTCGTCTTGTAGACCATAGCCGTCCATGTAATCGTGATTTTCAATTCGGGAGGAGCGCTCTCATCGCCTTCATATTCCCTTTCCGCTCTTTCTGCAGAGTAATTTTGGGATTGGGCTGCAGCATAGCTTTCCAACACGGCTTCCCATGAGACAAATTCTGGCCGTAAATCCCGCAATGGTTTTCCGGTCTTCAAAACATGGTCAAAGTAACTTTGATCATCAGGGTTCATAGAAGTTTGTTCGGTATCGATTCCGGTGCTAGGCAGTGTTATGTGAATGTATTGTCCCAGGATCGCGTCAATTTTTCCCTGAACACATCTGGATCTTTAGCAGATAACCACCAAAGGATGCTCTCAAGTTTCTGGTCTGTGTGGGCCGTATTAGCTTTTCCCAGTAGAGATTCTGCGGTTTTTCTCAGCTCTTCGATGTCCGTCATTTCTGCCAAATACCAAGGGAGCTCTTCAACGCTTACATTCCAATTTGGGGTTAGCTCAATCAAGTCTTTTACCAGATTGCGGTCATAGCTAGTTTTTGCTTTCCAAAGTATTCCGCCTGCAGCTTGCTGGAGAGGATAACTCGGAGATCGGAATGCAGCTAGCATAGCGTCTCTTAGCGCCGTGCTTTCAAGCTTTGTGATTTTCTTGTAGAACCTTGAAAACTTCTGCTCCGTATTTGGTGATCCGATTATGTCTCGCAGTTCGGATAGTATTTCATCTGAAGTCATGCGGCTTACAAGTGCGGGTCAGGTGTTCTGGTAACCTATATACTTGGTGGAGATCGAAATAAAAAGCGAATGAAAAGAAAGCTCAAGAGTTCCCCAATTTGGGGAAATGGAGCCGGGTATGTGTGGGGCAAAGGGTCAGGTAATAGGAACAAGGGGCGGGTAGTCACATGTCCAGGCTCTGAGGTTTGGGGCGGAAGCTTGTTTGCCGAGATGGTCTGAAGGTTTGCTACTGTTTTGCCGGCTTTTGCGGGGTGTCACCCCTTTGGGGCTCTCCTGTGTGTTCTCACTTTTTACCCGGGCCTTACAGCCCGGGCTGTTATGTGTCACCCCTTTGGGGCTCGCGAGTGTATTGCTTAATGTTACCCGGGCCTTACGGCCCGGGCTGTTATGTGACGCCCCTATGGGGCTTGCGAGTTTGCGACCTAAGGTGCAGCCGGTTGTTCTGCTCTAAATTCTTGTACCCTTCAGCGCGCTTCATAAGCTTAAACCATGTGTCACGTTAACCTGGTTGGACTCCTGTCAACTGATTCTGGCGGGTGCTGTTATGGCCTTTCGATTCAGTCATCAGGAACCTTTCTACCGGTTCAGTGCTTATGGCTCAGGAGAACCCAGCTGCTCATTCGAAATGTGCAGACATGGAACACATATTTCGTTAGGTTGCATTGATGCAGTTGCCCATATTTCTTTTGGCTTCTTGGGGGGCGAATGCTCCTGAGCTTAATTTCATGCGTTTTTTTGGGGCACACGGAATGTTTGGGAGATTGGCTTGGTTGTTGATAGCTGTGGTTTATCTGATTGGCGGTATCGTAACGATTAAAGCCCTTCTCCATAAAAAACGAGAACTCGCATCAAAACCATTCCATCTGTTCTTCCCGTTCACCCATGTCGTATGGTTATACATTGTGCTGCAGGTGGGTGTTTTGGGGATTATGAACGGAATAGGTTATGGCCCGCAAGCGTTTGTACTTGGATATGTTTGTCTTGAACTGACTATTGCAGGGGTGCTGATGGGTTTGATTACCCTTATCGTGGCATGTAGCGAACCCCGATTCTCAGGCCCTTCGTTTTGGGCATGTGTAGGGTTAGCTACAGTACATCTGACTTTCCTACTACTAGTGGGGAGTATCCTTCAGATCACCGCGTATTAAATTCGTATCAGATGTTCTGATATCCAACCATGTTAGTTGGATATCAAAACAAAATGAATCCAGGATTAGCACACATCGTGAGAGAGAAGCTGCGCTTCTGTGGAGTTAGGATGCGTCGCTTTGCTGAGCCTGCCATTCTTGAAAAGCTCGGTTTCGTTCGCTTTTGTCGAGGTGTTTTCGATGGGGTTCCTCTGCCAGAAAACGTTTCCAGCGTTGTTTTTCCTCGGAGAGCTGTAGCTGTTCCGGTTGATACAGAAAGCAGAGCAGTGCCCCTACAACGGGGAGCAGCCATATCAGTAAAAGCCAGGTGGGTACTTCGATTCCGCTGTACAACGAGAAGACCCGTTTTGAGGCGAAGATCTGGAGCAGCAGGAGTACCAGGCCGTAGGTTACTGCCCATAGGATGTGTTGCTCCAGCAACAGGAGGCTAAGATCGTTGTTACTGATCATATGGATTCTCTCTTCGGCGGGAACTTAATGGACCACAAAGGTTTCTTCGAGCGCTTTGCTGGCCAGGACGCAGATATTCTTAGCACGATCTATGCGGATGGACTCCCCATTTTCGGTCTTCAGTCGCAGCCGTTGTTTGCTTCGCAGATCCTCGAGGCTAAAATGCTCGATCTGCTTGAGGTCGATGCTGGTGCTTTTCTGTTCATGATCTGTGAAGACGTAGACCTGCTCGCTGCCTTCCTTGGGCATGATGCTCATAAACAGGACCTCTTTTCCATTGGATTCATCGTAGATGTTGTAGCCGTTACCCTGCCGCTGTACCCGCATGGTATCCATGTAGCCGCGTTCGGTGAGTATACTGATGTGGAATTCTTCCTGATCCACTGGTGCGGCCAGCACGCAGAGGAGCATCATGACGAGTTGAGTAAAAAATGTGCTAAGGGCGGCGGTCATAGAAGGTTCCTTTTTTAGGATAAGGTGTTTGTGCTTTTGCTGAGGCTTTTCTGGGGAGAGGATCCTTGGCGGATCGAAGTCGAGTTTCCCAATGAAAAGGAATAAGGCTCTAGGGAATTGTCCAGATATCAGGAGGAGGCTTGTGCTACGCAGGATGCCTCTAACACTAGACGGCACTCGAGGCAATTCTCGTTGTCGCCCAGACTCTTCAGCTTCAGGTGAACTTCCCGTTCCTGAAGGCTGCGGGAATATCCATGCCTGTCAGCGCTTTCGCGAAGCTGCATCCAGCCAAATTCATAAGGTGGCCAGACGCAGCGGTGGGCGATGTAGTGATAGGCCGGGCTGTGAATTCGCTCATAGCCCGGAGGCGCTACCGAATCCTCGTCCACAGGAAAACCCAGGTGGATGCTGAATTTTCCGTCGGAAAGATCCTCTCCGTGCGGGTCGTCGGCAAACTGGTAGATCATTTCCAAGGGACCCCGGATGGGGATTGCGGCTTTATGAAGCAGCTGTTCGAGATCCGCAGCATCCTCCTGGAGGATCTGGCCAATGAGAGCAAAGGAATTGAAATTCAGCTCCTTCCGGACCACAATATAGTGCTGTGCTTCTGCGAGTTGAATGGGGTAGTTACTCATCCTGTCCTTCATCTGCTATCAGGCTAGCACGGGAAGGAGCGTTATGGAGCTTATAATCTGAGCGATCCCCTGTAATCGGTTTCGGCCATACTTGCACCTTGCACGAGGATGAAATGCTACTCGATCATGCCGTAGCATCAGAGCCATCGCTCTGAAAGAGCGGGAGAATACCAGCCCCGGGTGAAACCCGGGGAAAGGGTAGCCCCATCTTTCTGCACGCTGAAGGCGTTCCAGAATACCATGCAGTTATCTTTGTTTGCTCCTTCAGAGCGCTGGATCTTTTGTACCCATTACCCAGAGCTGCCCTGGCCGTGGCTCGCGCCACGCGCGGGCAGGCGCTCTGGGCTGATATTTTCGGGATCCTTCAGATCCTATGTAGCCAATGAGTCTATCTGTAAGGCGGACTACAGCAGCAGCCCGTCGGACTTGGGAATCGCCGACACAAACACGCGAGGTTTCGTTTCGAAGTCCAAAGCCCGACAGACGGCTAGGCCGGATTCCGTTTTTTCAGGAGAGTAAGCAGCCAGTCCCGCAAGCCCATGCTACCTCCGGGGATGCGAATGCATTCGTCACAGGCCGGGCAATGGATTTTGCGTCCTGCGGTGTGTGCGGGGACATTCAAGGTCCGCTCGCAATGTTCACATTGGAATCGAAGAGGTGTGGACATAGGGAACTCGGGGATGGGATTGGAGCTGGTTTGCTTGGGGCGCGTCTCGGAGTTTCATTGTAGACGGATGGGGGCTTTCCTGCCAACGCCTTTCTGAGGGAGGCTTCCCGGCGCTGAAACGACTGCGGCGGATTCCTGCCGGGGGCCCTGCGGAGCATCCGGCCGCATGGCCTGAATGGAGCCCAGCTATAGCTCCGGCACGCCATTTTTGAAGGGTGCCCATAGTTTCTGGGCATGTTTCATCAATTATAAGGTGCTAAGTCCGGGTTTTCTTGAGTATAGAAACGCTCTCAGTTTTTCCGAGCGACAGCTACAGGCCGCGCCTTCTGTGTCGTGTTTCACCACTTTCATCATCCGATCCAAAGAGTCCCATGCCCAAGACAACCCCTTTCCGCTGGATTTCCACCCTTTCTTCCATTCCGAAACATCAGGTTAAAAGTGATGTGCTTTCAGGCATCACCGTTGCCTTGGCGCTTATCCCTGAGTCCGTGGCCTTTGCGTTTGTAGCCGGAGTCAGCCCGATCCTCAGTTTGCAGACTGCAGTGATCATTGGCATTATCGCCGCCCTGTTTACGGGTCGCCCTGGGATGATCAGCTCTTCGACCGCAGCGATTTCGGTGGTCTTTGCCTCCTTGGTCAAAACCCATGGCTTGGAATACCTGTTTGCCACCGTCGTGCTCATGGGCATTATTCAAATTCTGCTAGGGGTGTTCAAGTTGGGGAAATATACCCGGATTATCCCGTATTCCGTGATGCTGGGCTTCCTGAATGGATTGTCGATTGTGATTTTCAGAGCGCAGTTCGACCAGTTTAAGGTGGATACGGTGGTCCTGGTGGATGGGGTGGAAACGATCACCAAATCCTGGTTGCCCACTGGAGACATGGCTTGGATGATGGGCTGTGTTGCGGTGACCATGGCAATTATCCATTTTTTCCCCAAGTTGACCAAGGCGGTTCCTGCCAGCCTCGTAGCCATTCTGACCATGACCGCCATTTCGTTTGGCTTGAGCCGCAGTGGCATCCACGAACTGCAAACGGTTCAGGATTTTGCGGGGATGGAGTTGAAGGGGAGTTTTCCGGAATTTCATATTCCTCAGGTCGCCTTCAACTTGGAAAGCATTCGCATTATTTTGCCCTATGCTCTCATTGCCGGATTGGTGGGACTCACTGAAGCTGTGCTGACCCTCCGGGTGATCGATGAAATGACAGACACCCGGGGGCGGACCAATCGGGAGTTCTTTGCTCAGGGTTTCGCCAATGTCGTGAACGGCTTCTTCGGAGGTATGGGTGGGGATGCCATGATTGGTCAATCGATTATCAACGTCAAATCCGGAGGCCGGATGCGTCTCTCCGGTTTAGTGGCTGCGTCCTCGCTGATGTTGTTCCTGATGTTTGGGTCGAGTTTTGTGAATGCTATTCCTCTGGCAGGACTCGTGGGCGTGATGTTCATGGTGGTTGTCGGCACCTTCAAATGGGAAAGTTTACGCTATGGGGGTAAGATTCCCAAAAACGATTTGATTGTGGTGATCGCGGTTACGGTTGTCACCGTCTACAAGGATCTGGCTACCGCTGTAATTTTAGGTGTGGTCCTGGCCGCTCTCATGTTCGCCTGGGAAAAAGGGAAAGTTCTCTACGCCAAAGTGGACACGGAAGCGGACGGCAGCAAACGCTATAAAATTGTGGGGACGCTCTTTTTTGGTTCTGTGCAAAACTTCAAAGACCTCTTCAACGTCAACGAGGATCCTCAAAACGTCATCCTGGATTTGCACTATGCCAAAGTCATGGATCACTCTGCGATTGAGGCCATCGATCATCTTGCCGGTCGCTACGCCGCGGCAGGAAAAAACTTCTCCCTGGTTCGGGTTAGTCATAACTGCAGACTGCTGTTCGATAACGCCGAGAAGATCACCAACATTCAGATCGACCAACTGCAGGAAGACGAAAATCCCTTGCCCTTTGCGCATCACCAGGATTTTCAGAGCTTAGACTAGGAGGGGCTAAGCGATCTGCCCCATGGTGTTGGAGCGGATCGTATTCATCCTGCCCTTGATGTCTGTGCGGGGATTACGTACTCTGATCGGGTATGAGTAGTTCTTCCGATCGGAAAACCCTGGCGCGGTATCGCCCGGAGGTCTCAGGACCTTGGCAAAGCCGTCACGCCTATCATTTGCTGGAACGTGCAGGTTTTGGTGGAACGGCAGACGATGTGCGTCTGCTGGCGGAGCATGGCATGGATGCCTCCGTGGATTTTTTATTGCGGGCTCCCTCGGAGGAACTCTTGCGCCAACCGGATTGGGCCTCCTCCTGGGGAGAACTGCGGGGGCAGGCTTACTCCGGATTGAGCGAGGAGGAAAAGCGGGAGCGGCGTCGTACCCGCGATGGGCACATGCGCGATGTACAGCGGGACTGGATTCAGCGAATGATCCAAGGCCCGCAGCCTTTTATCGAAAAGTTGGCGCTGTTCTTTCACAGTCATTTTGCGGTGTCTGCGGATAAAGTACGGGACCCGCTTATGTTTCATGAGCATCTCACCCTGTTTCGTCGTCAGGGCATGGGGGATTTCCGGGAATTGACTCAGGCCGTCTGCCGGGATCCGGCTATGGTGATTTTTCTGGATTCCGCGTCCAATGTAAAAGGGCGGCCGAATGAAAATTTTGCCAGGGAATTGATGGAGCTCTATACTTTGGGGGAGGGGCAGGGCTACACGGAACAGGATGTTCAGGAAGCTGCACGAGCCCTGACCGGGTGGCGGGTTCAGCACTTTGCATCGGACTTCGTGCCCTCACGGCATGATGCTGGAATGAAACAGCTGCTGGGGACCCGGGGGAAGCTGGGGATGAGCGATGTGGTGGATGCGATCTTCAGCCGCCCGGAAGCCGCCCGGTTCATCGCCGTAAAGTTGTTTGAGTTTTATGTCTTTCAACATCCTTCAGAAGCCTTGCAGGAAGAATTGGCGAGAAGCTTTGCCCAGCTGAAGTACCAGGTACGGGATTACCTCAAACTCTTATTCAGCAGCGAACTGTTCTACTCGAAGCAGGCGTATCGGAGTCAGATCAAAAGCCCGGTGCAGCTGGTGATCAGCACCTACCGTAAACTTCGCCTCCACCCGGAACCCCCTCTGGATTCCGCCCGGGTGGCGATGCGTCTGATGGGACAACATCTGTTGTATCCTCCGGATGTGGACGGGTGGAAAGAAGGCGAGGTGTGGGTAAATACCAATGCCTTGATGATGCGTTATCACTGGTTGCATTTTCTCAGCACCGGAGAGGTCCCTGCAGGTCTCCGCTCTGTGGTGAAAGGAGATAAGCCGGAAAGTTACATTGACCTGGCTCCGTTTCGTGTGACCGGAAAGGAGCAGGATGCTCAAGGGGCATTGCGCCGGGCTGCATTCTGTTTATTTGGCCGACCACTGGATGATGCGGCCACGCTGCGTCTGAGCCGCTATCTCACCCGGGGGTCGAATAATGCCCGGGTGTTATTTGACTTAAGTAAATCAACCTCAGAGGAGCGTTTCCGCGGAATCCTCTACCTTATGATGAGTTCCCCGGATTATCAGCGATGTTAATGGAGACGCTTGCATGAACCTCTATACCCGACGAGATTTTCTCAGATCCAGCCTCCCTTTGGCTGCAGCATCCGCAACCGTGCCGCATTTTCTCAGTCAGTCTTTGCTGGCGGCCCCGGGAACCGAACAAACCCGTTCCATTCCCGGGCAGAACGACCACCGGATTCTCATCGTCTTGCAATTGTCCGGTGGCAATGACGGTTTGAACACTCTGGTTCCCTTTGAGGATGCCGCGTACTTCCGGGCGAGACCCGTGCTGGGTATGCGGAAGAAAGACCTGATTCTGCTGAATGATCAGTTGGGCATTCACCCTGCGCTGAAGTCTCTGCAGGGGCTCTATGACGAAGGCGAGGTCTCCTGGATTCAGAATGTGGGTTATCCAAATCCGAACCGTTCCCATTTTCGTTCGATGGAAATCTGGCACACAGGACACACCGGGAGGCGAACCGTTCAGGACGGGTGGTTGGGACGCTACCTGGATGCGACCTGCAGTGGGGAGGATCCAGGGTCTCCGACGGCTGCGGTCAGCCTTGGGACGGAACTGCCGCAGGCCTTTCGCACACCCGATGGAGGATCCAAAGGCGTGGTCATCGAAGACCCGGCAGCCTATGTGTGGGAACCTTCAGGGAGAAGCCGTCCGCAAAACGAACGGCAAAAAGCGCTGTTGATTGAGCAGGCCCAGCAGGGCTTGTTGGGTGAAGCCTCTACGCCCCGCATCGATTACCTGCAGCGCACGGCGATCGAAGCCTCTTTGTCGGCAGAGTGGGTGGGGGCGGCCGTGAAGGAATACCGTTCGGGGGTAGAGTATCCACGCCATCGCCTGGGAGCGGACTTTCGCAGGGTAGGGCAGTTTATTGCCGGAGGGATGGATACGCGGGTCTATTATGTTCGGCATGGTGGATTTGATACCCATGCATCCCAGGCGGCTACACATGCCAGGCTGTTGGGACAACTTTCAGAAAGTATTGCTGCCTTTCGCAAAGATATGAAGCGCCACGGCCAATGGGAGCGCATTAGCATTCTAGGCTTCTCGGAATTCGGTCGGCGGGTGGCTGAAAACAACAGTGCGGGGACAGATCATGGTGCGGCAGCTCCGATGTTCCTGGTGGGGCCACAGATTAAAGCAGGCTTGTTTGGGCAAC
The DNA here is from genome assembly GCA_002429005.1 of Verrucomicrobia bacterium UBA6056. Taxonomy (GTDB): domain Bacteria; phylum Verrucomicrobiota; class Kiritimatiellia; order SS1-B-03-39; family UBA6053; genus UBA6056. The sequence goes on along the minus strand of DIYK01000014.1, from coordinate 26,918 downwards.
AGCCCGATTTAAGCAACCTGATCAACGGTGATGTACGGCATAGCATCGACTTCCGTTCGGTGTATGGGTCTGTCCTTTCTTCCTGGCTGGATCAGGATGCGGTTAAGATCCTCGGGGCGACTTACCCTCGGCTTCCGCTCTTTGCCTGACCTGTTTTGACTTAACCGCGGACTACGCGGACGACGCGGACCCATGCAGGGGCAAAAGGGGTGGCATGTATCGTGTTGCTGGGTCCGCGTGGTCCGCGTAGACCGCGGTTGTACCCTTTCTGGTGTGGGTCGTGTCTGCATCTGAAGGTGTTTTAAGTAGATAACATCCGTGATGCTTGCAGGCTCATGCATGTCTCAACTAGAGTGCTGATGAATAGGCTCCGCCTTTGCCTGACTTGTTTTGACTCAACCGCGGACTACGCGGACGACGTGGACCCATGCAGGGGGCAAAAGGGGGGGCATGTATCGTGTTGCTGGGTCCGCGTGGTCCGCGTAGTCCGCGGTTGTACTCTTTCTGGTGTGGGTCGCATCTGCATCTGAAGGTGTTTTAAGTAGATAACATCCGTGATGCTTGCAGGCTCATGTATGTCTCAACGAGAGTGCTGATGAACAGGCTCTGCCTTTGCCTGATCTGTTTTGATTCAAGCGCGGACGACGCGGACCCATGCAGGGAGCAGAAGGGATGGCATGTGCGATTTGCTGGGTCCGCGTGGTCTGTGGTTGAATACTCATTACGTTGGGCTGCGTGCGTAAATGTCCATGCTATGGGCTGATAAGTGCATTCCAGGGCTTTGCTGTTTCGTGGTAGTTTTTACGATCTGCCTTTTTGGGCTTCTGCTTGAGTCCCTCGTTTCATGGAGAGCATATGACCTTACGATCCTTACCCCTCTATCCTCTGCTGTTTCTATTCAGCCTGACTCTCCGTGCAGCCTTGTTCTCAGGACAATCTGTGGGCTTGGACTTTGGGGATGTTTCTTTTGGCAACTGGAATGCCGTTGGACTGAATGAAGATATCGCGGACTTGAAGCTCCTTTCAGATGGGGTCAGTCTCAGTGGGGTGGCCTTGGATGTACAGGGCCAGGAGTTTGCTGATGGAGGACCCGGAGTCGGTGCACAGATTCTGGCGCCATTTACGGGAGAGGTTCTGGATGATTGGGGAGGCGTGTTTACCAACCCGGGTTCCTGGACCTTCACCCTCCAGGGCTTAAACGATGCCTTGAGTTATGATCTGCAGGTGGCCGCCGGACAAATTTCCAATTCGACGGTGAACAGCATTTCGGTTTCGGCCGATGGCCAGAGTACTGGATCGCTGGGGAGTTTGGCAGCGGACAATCAATATGGATTTATTCAAGGATTGAGAACAGATGGTTTTGGCAATCTTCAGGTGACCGTGGCCGGTGCCACGACGAGTCAATCTGCGTTCATCTCCGGGGCGGTATTGACGGCGATTCCGGAGCCGTCTTCCTGTATGTTATTGGGCGGGGCCAGTTTGTTGCTGGCTGCGTTTATCCGTCGTAGAGACTAAAAGAAACAGGGGTTTCGTAATGATAACTGTAAAGAACGATCAAGAACTCCGCGAGCTGCAGGGGGCAGACCTTGCGTTCCAAACCGGCCCAGCAGGCGGATTCTGGATGAAGGAAACCGAGGAATGCCAAGAAAACGGGGGCACGGTTCTGGCATCCATCGATGGAGCCTTTTGGGTGCGGCAATGTGATCCGGCCCGTGTAGACGCCCGTTGGTTTGGAGTGCGTGCGGATGGAGTTCATGATGATGCCCCGGCTCTTCAGGCTGCCATCGATTCGCTGCCCCAGGCCGGGGGGAAAGTTCTGCTGCCCGTCGGACGCATGCTCTGCCGAAGCCCCTTACGGATCTCCCGCTCTTACTTCAGTCTGGAAGGAGTAAACTGTGGCTTGCTGAGCAAATACTTTGAACCCGGCGGGAACATCGGGCAGGGCTCGTTGCTTTGTTTCGAAGGCTGTAACGGGATTATCATTCAGCCCCCTGCCAAAGAGGAAGGGGCCACAGCGCGTCCTCCCCGGCTTGGTGGAATCACGTTGCGTGACCTGGGGCTTGCTGGAAGCGGACGACAAGAGGGGCAAACGGGGATCCTGGTCAAGCGGGGGGAGAACTGGGGCTGGGGTTCGACCGATGCGCTGATGCTGGAGCGGGTCTACTGTATCGACCTGCTCTGGTCTGCAGAGTTCGATTGTTGTGATATGTCGGTGCTGACCGGCTGTTGGTTCTCGGAATGCGGGAATGGAATCCGCCTGAGCTCCTGCGTGTATAATTGCATCACCAACTGCTGTTTTGCAGATAATGATGGCATTGGGGTGGAGTTGGTGAAGGGCAAAGGTTCTGAACTCTGCGGCAATGTCTTTATGCGCAATGACTGCGGGCTTCGTGTAGATCAGGCTCAGGAGCTTCGGGTTATCGGTGGCATCATTGGTACCGATGCGGGCGGTGGTCCCCGGAAGGATCAGCATCTGATCCAGTGTATGGGGGATAGCCAGATTTCTGTGACTGGAACCGATTTTTCCTCCAGAAAACAGGGGCTGCGCACTGCAGTTACGGCGGCGCTTCCTCAATCCCTGTATGGGTGTCGGCTTAGTGGAGAACTGGAAGAGTTCCAGTCATCAGGCTTGGGGGGCTAATCATTATCGAATAGGATGGAGGTTCATGTCGAAAGAGCCTCCACCGGAACCAAGCCTTGCAACAGGTTGGCATCAGCATCAGCGCATCCTTCAGGATGCGGGTTCCCTGCATCTGGGGATCACGCATGCTCATTATGGGGAAATCCATGCGATGCAGGGACGGAACTGCATCCCCTACAGCCGTTTGCTTTTTATGGCCTCCGCTTGTGGTCATGTGGAGCTGAGTGTAGAGGGCCTGCCTTCAGAACGCGTTCCCCTGCAGGCAAAGCATGTGCTCTTTATCCCACCGCAGGTCGAAATGTCCTATGCCTTTGAGCGGGGACGTCTGGCCGGTCTGCACGTGTATATCGAATCTTTTCCAGGATTGGATCTTATGGAGCAGGAAGCGCCCCGCTGTCTGCCCGCTTCCGAACTGGGCGTGGACCCGGAGGCGTTGATTCAGGAGCTTGAGGGGGAAGAGGGCTTTGCGCAGTCCTTTGAGGTCATGGCTCTCGTCTTCAGGAGCCTGTCCCGATTGAGCTCTCCTCATCCTGATACGATCCGTCAGCAAGCGGCCTTGCGGCTGAAATATGCAGAGCTGAACGCCATCATCGAAGAGCGACTCAGTGCGTTGCTGACGGTGGAGGCGCTGGCGGCAGAACTGGGGCTGACCCGGGACCAACTCTCGAAGCGCTTCCGGAAAGATCTCGGGGAGTCTTTGAAGGCTTACCTGACCCGCTTGTTGATTCGCCGATCCTGCGGCTTGCTGATGAATGGCCTCCCCGTCAAAGATTGCGCCGAGATCCTAAAATTCAGTTCCGAGTATTACTTCTCCCGCTTTTTTAAGAAACATGTGGGCATTCGTCCCAGTGATTATATGCATACGCTTACCTGAACGGAGCCGGCTTCCGGGATCTCTTTCCTTCCGGAGCTTGTTCAGATGGGGGATGGGGTGTTAAGGTGAAGGGCCCTCCCTTTTAGCCCCAAAAACACTATGGAAAACGAAGCACTCCTCAGCCCACTCGAGGCCCGCATTCTTGGATCCCTCATGGAAAAAGAATTGGCCACCCCTGACCAGTACCCCTTGAGCTTAAGTTCCTTGTTGGCGGCCTGTTGTCAGAAATCCAATCGCCACCCGGTCATGGAATTGGATTCGGAAAGTGTTGAGATCGCTTTGGGTGTGATCCGTCGTGAGAAAAAGTGGGCAACTCTCATTCACGAAGCTGGAGCCCGTGTTGCAAAATACCGGCATGAACTGGCGGAATTCTTTGGCTTGGAACCTGTTGCCCAGGCCGTGCTCACAGAATTGCTGCTGAGAGGGCCTCAAACCGTGGCCGAACTCCGGAACCGGGTGCCTCGCATGGTGCCTACGCTGAGAAACGGTCAGGTAGAGGAGGCTCTGGAACAACTGAAGGAACTCAAAGGCATGGAGTTGGTGCGGGAACTGCCCAAAGCCCCCGGTCGCCGGGAAATCCGTTTCGCGGAGGTGATGAGTGGTGGAATTCCGGATGCCCCTGAGGGAGCGGACCGGGTCGTGATTGAAGCTCCACACAGCCAGGAGGAAAAACGCATCGAAGTTCTCGAGGAACAGGTCAAGCAGCTGGAAACGGCTCTGCAGAGCCTGCAACAGCAGTTTGAGGACTTTAAAAGCTCCTTTGAATAAGCCGCTCTGTTCCGATGTATATCGAGTTCCTGTCAGCTCATCCCTTTACTTTTTGATAGGCGCATTTAGGTAATTTTTACACTCCCTAACAAAATCAGTCTACTGCCAGGTGTTTTATGAAATTACTCACTCCTACCCAGCTCGGTGCCCTTTCTGTTCAAAATCGTGTTGCCCTGGCGCCAATGACCCGGGCCCGTTCAGGGCCGGATCGGATCCCAACCCCCTTGATGGCTGAATATTATGCGCAGCGCGCTTCTGCAGGATTGGTAATTACTGAGGCGACCGTGGTTTCCGCGCAGGGGAATGGCTGGAACGAATCCCCTGGAATCTATAGCCAGGAGATGATGGAAGGCTGGAAGGCCGTGGTAGAGGCCGTGCATGCAAAAGGGGGCTGCATCGTCCTGCAGCTTTGGCATTGTGGGCGGGCCTCCCATAGTGATTTTCATCAGGGAGAGCTTCCGGTTTCTGCTTCAGCAATCCGCATGCAGGGGGATCAGATCTACACGCCTCAGGGTAAAAAAGACTACGAGACGCCCCGTGCTCTGGAGACCGAGGAGCTGCCCGGCGTGGTCGCGGATTATCGTCAGGCCTGTGAGTATGCGTTGGCGGCAGGCTTTGATGCTGTGGAAGTTCATTCTGCCAATGGCTATCTGTTGAATCAGTTTCTGGAATCCAGAACCAACCAGCGCAGTGATGCCTACGGTGGTTCCATTGAAAACCGTTATCGTCTGTTGGGCGAAGTTGTGGATGCGGCCTGTGATGTGCTGGGTGCAGATCGGGTCGGCGTACGACTTTCGCCCAATGGAGTCTTTAACGATATGGGCTCTGAGGATTACCGGGAACAATATCTTCATGCGGCCACTGAGCTGAACAAACTCGGTTTAGCTTATCTGCATGTAATGGATGGCCTGGCCTTTGGCTTTCACGAAAAAGGTACGCCGATGACCTTGCCGGAATTTCGAGAGGTGTTTCAGGGGCCGCTTATTGGCAACTGTGGTTATGAGAAAGACAGTGCTGAAGAGGCGATCGCTTCCGGTGCAGCCGACATGATTGCCATCGGTCGCCCGTACCTCAGCAATCCGGACCTGGTGGAGCGCTATGCAAATAACTGGCCGCTGAACCCCCTCTCCGATATGTCCACGTGGTACACTCCGGCGGGTGCGGAGGGATACACGGATTTTGCCGCATACGAAGCCTGAGCTTATCTGTGGCTGCCTGATAGGTATTGTTCGTAGAACTGATTTCGGAAGAGGCCCTCGGGATCCAGCTTCTGCTTTAAGAGCTTGAACGCTTCTACATCCGGGTAGGCGCGTTCAAACTGTGTTTGGCTGGCATGCAGGCGGTAGGGCAGGTAGTAGCTGCCTCCACAGTCCAGGGCTGCGTCGATGAGCTCTTGGGTCAGGGCCTGCATGGCCGCTTCGGCCTGCTTGTTGTGCTTTTGGTGAAAGAGCATCACCAAGGCAAAGCAGGGTTCTTTTGCGTAACGAAGTAGGCTGTCTTTGTCCTGCTCGACATGACGTAAGGTCACGTTGAGGAGATCGATCTCTTTATGGGGTAGCAGCTCCTGCAGCTTGTGAATGAAAGGCGTCAGTTGATCCAGTGGGACGAAATATTCATGCAGAATGTCGGAGGCTCCGGGTTGGTGATTGGCAAAGACCTCTACGGATTCATTGAATAGACTGTTGCGACTCTGGAAGGGGGACGCGATCTTTGGCTGAAGTCTGGTTTCAGCTGACCAGCGTAAGCGTTTCCCGTAGTCACTGCCGACCGAGCCCCGGAAAATTGCCCGTCGGATTCCCCGCATGGCAGGCGTGGCGATGGGATCGGGAGTGACCCCGGCAGGATCACGTTGCCAGGAGCTTAGAATCACCTGCTCCATAAAAGCGTATCTGGAGATATCAAAACGACCATAGAAAAGTTCGACCTCTGGGTTTGTCAGGATCGTTGTTTGCAGCTGCGTGAGAATCTCTTCGGAAGGGAGAATCCACTGCTCGCGCTGCAGACGTCGGTTAGGGACCGTTTCCAGCCGAACTTCTGTGATCAGCCCAAACAGGCCATAGCCGCCCAGCGCGGCGCGGAAGAGTTCTTCATGTTCTTCGCGGCTGCAGTGGATGATGCGCCCGTCCGCAAGCAGGATCCGAAAGGAGAGCACCGACGAGGCGATGGGAGGCGAGGGAAAGGCCCAGCCATGGCAGTTTGCCGAGATGGAACCTCCCACGCTGAAGGAATGGTTGGACTGCATGATCTTAACGGATCTTCCCAGGGGGTCGAGATGGGCCAGGATATCCGACCACAGGGCTCCGGCTCCAACTTGGAGCACAGTACTGTCGGGGTCGTATTGAATCGCATTGAGCCCGCGGGTTCGGATATGCAGGGAACCCCTGTGCAGGCTGTGCCCGCCCATACTGTGGCGACTCCCTCCGATGGAAATATAGCGCCCCTGTTCCTTGGCCCGCAGCAAAGCCTGCTGCAAAAGCTGTTCCGCCTCCTCCTGAGAGCTTCCTGGCGGGATGTCGAGGATCTCCAAATCAACCCATTCCAGATGGCTGGCATCATCTAAGCCCTGTTCCGGAGCAGGAGGAGGACTCTCTGGGTCCTTCCATGCGGTCCAAGCCAGGTGAAGGATAGGCCTGCCCAGGAACAGGAGCAGCAACAGAATGAAGAAGAGGAGACTTCTTTTGAGCAGACGGAGCATGGGCGGTGAATCCTGTTCGCGAAGCTGTGGATGCTTTAGAGTTCCTGCTGGGTGAACAACATCCGCAGGGCCCGACCTTCTTCTCCCCAGGGGGTGATGTTGGTCATTTGCAGGACCAAGGTTTCGTCCGGCCGTTGGGACAGCATAATGCGCCAGCCCCAGGGCGTTTCTCCGGGAGGGCCGTATTCGAAGCGGGCGGTGCAGAGTCCCCAGGCCTCTGGACAGACCTGGCAGAGCTTGGCTTCCGGCTGATGCCATGCATCCTGCCAGAAAAGCTTTTCCTGTTCGAAGCGAAGCTGCCCCTCGATCGCGTTCCCTTCATGGGTCCAGGAATAGTGAAGGCCTGTGCTCTCCACTCGAAGGCTGCAGTCATGGTGCAGGGCCTCATTTCCTGAGGGATCCATCCACAGTTCGCCTCTTCCTGTCCAGGTCGAGCCGTTTCGTTCTTTGAGGAGCTGTTGCATCTGTGTTGGCTTAAGGCTGTTCGGGTTGGGCCCGCTGGGGCTTCGCGGTTGTCTGTGTCCGCCCCGGGGGCAATGGGGCCCAGGTGAGCGCATAGAAGAGGGCCGTGTCTCCATAAAGAAAGCCGCTGTAATAGCTTTTGTCCAGCTGCATTCCTTCGCTGAACCAGTCCAACATGGGCAGACCCTGTTCTGATGCGAGTAAGCCCCGTAAAAACTTGGCGGCTTGATCCATTTCCTGTGCGAGGCGTTGCAAGCGCTGTGTATCGCCTACGGCCTGAGCCGCACCCAGGCCCATGCCACTGGCGGTACTGCCAATTCCAAAAAATACGGGCCCGGAATCGACATCACCTGTCACCGGGGCCTTCGCTCCACGGGGCCATTCGCTGAATCCAGCCGTGAAGTTCAGATCCAGCCAATGTGCAGCTACATAGCGTTCATAGAGCTGGACGGCCCGCTTGGGCATGAGGTTTCCCCATAAGCAGAGTTGCATGGACAGTTCGCTTCCCCGTGAGCTTTCTCCAGGAAAGGCACGTGGAAGGCCGCTGTTCTCGATCAGCGCATGGTGTTCCAGCCAGGCGAGGTGGGCTTCCAGCAGGGGAGGGGTCAGCGAACTGCCGCATACCCGGTCAAAGAGCTCCAACGAAGCGAGGCCCATGACCGTATCAAAATACCAGGTATAGCTGGGGTAGGAGTCGATGGGGGCTCCCTGCTTTTCTTTGATTTCGACGTAGAGCAGGTAGGAGAGATGGCGATAGAGCCTGTCATATCGCGGGTCTTCGGTGACCAGGCGGTAACTCCCCAGCGTATAATTCAAGATGGAGAGGAAGCTGCCCTGTTTGCGGGTGGAACTTAGCTGCAATAGATCCTGTTGAGGTGCCTCAACCTGTTCCGCAACCAAAGGAATCGCCAGATCCAGGAGCTTCTGCATGTGGTGTTGGGCATGTTCAGGGGGGATGCTTCCGGAGCTGGCCAGATTGGCGTAGGCCAGTGCAGGCAACACAAAGGGGTAGAGATTCCCTTCAGGAAACATGCCGCATTCTTTCAAGGCCTTTCTGCGGTAGGCTTCGGGATCGATGAGGAACTGATCGAATTGTCGCTGCAGCTGGCTGCGTGCATCAGCGAGAATCTGCTTGGCTGAGGCCTGCTGGAGCTCAGCTGTGCTCGCTTGCTTGGTCGTCACGCGTTGGAGCAGCCCCGAAAAGACAGCCTGTTCGGCCAGGCAGCTCAAGGTCATTGCCCAGACACAAAGAATCAATGAGGAGGCGTTTGGCTTCAGCATACAGGTCATACCCTGGCTCGTGTAGTGCTACATTCAGGGAGAGGAGAGTATCCTTCTATTCAAACTCGGAGGGGCCTTGGACTCAAGCTGTTTTTCTGGGGCCTCTTCAGCAAGGAGAGGGTGCAGCTGGATTCAGAACAAGTCTTCGGGACGCTTATTGGTCGTGAATCACATAGAGACGAGGCTTTCGAAGGAAATACTCCTCGTTCCGTTTGTCCAAGACGCCTTCGACCCCCAGGAGGTTCCGCCAATGTGAAAAGGAGAGCTGTGGGAATTCTAAGAACTGAGCGAAGACGACGAGATCGTCAGATAGGTGAAAGATACAGTCTGGACCGCTCGTAGTCATCGCCACGGGGGCGAAAGCTCTAACTCAATGCGTGCTTTGTTCATCGTGCAGAACTTGATCAATCACAATACAGGTACACAGAATGAGGATATCTTCCTCCCCATTTACAATGCTGACACCGTAGCGGTCAGAGAACGAGAAGTACTCTTTGCTGATATCAGCTACGACTTGGCCGGAGCGGGTGAACTGGAAATTATGTTCCCAGAAGGACCCTTCAATTTGATAATCATTGGGTCCCGGCACATCGAGACTGAAGCGTTTTTGAAACCAACTCCATTCTTTCAACACCTGCGCCCGTTCCTGACCTTGAATCTTAATCGTGTAGCGTGGCTGAAAGGAAAAGAGTTCCTGGGAAATTTGGGCCAGTTCCCGGCCCTGCAGATCCTGAAAGGAAAGCTGATCCCCCCAGCTGAACGCCTTGCCTTGAACCTGGTAACCATCGTGGCCCTGCTCATTCTGAATGCGGAATGAATTTCCCAGAGACCAGAATTTTTCTTTGATTTGGTAGATCACCTGTTCCTCCTGTTGCGTGATACGGCTCCAGTGTAGGAGCTTGGAAGCGAATCTCCGCTTAGAATCTACTCCGGGATTTATAAGGGGACGGGAATTCCTCAGGACGAATCGGCCCCAGGATGCTGAACGGTGCTGGAGTTTCCGGATCCGGAGCACCCGTTTGCAATTAGTCTTTACCCTGTTGTTCGTGTAGATAACGTGAGCCTTGAATCCTTTAACCGACCCGGCTTGCTCCCGCTGCAGGCTATTTTAACGCGAAGGTGTACATTATGCTGGTTTTGCGCGGCGCGCCCTGTCTTTCGAGTTCAATGAAATCCAAGTTGTTGGAGAAATTCTCCGCGGCGGGACTTCAGGTTGAGGATGTCTACGGGGAATACCTGCATCTGGCTGCCTTGAATGAAGAACTCAGTGAGGTGGAACAGGAACGCCTGGATCGTTTGCTGACCTACGGGCCCCAAACGGAATCCCAGCCACCGGAAGGGCAACTGTTGATCGTGACACCCCGTTTCGGCACGATTTCTCCCTGGTCCTCTAAAGCCACCGATATCCTGCATATTTGTGACCTGCACAAGGTACAGCGCATTGAACGCGGCCAGGCCCTCTACCTTCAGGCCTCCCTTTCTGAAGAGCAATTGCAGGTGGCAGCCTCGCTGATTCATGACCGCATGGTGGAATCTGTTCTCCGGGATACAGATGCTGCCGCTCAGCTTTTCCAGCAAGAAGCGCCTCGTCCCTCCACAACCGTCGCTGTCCTCGCAGAGGGCCGCGAAGCACTGGAGCAGGCCAACCGTCGGCTGGGTCTGGCCTTGGCCGAAGATGAAATCGACTACCTCGTGGATAGCTTTCTCAAACTAGGACGCGATCCGGTGGATGTGGAACTGATGATGTTTGCTCAGGCCAACTCCGAGCATTGCCGACATAAGATTTTTAATGCGGATTGGTGTATTGATGGAGAAGAGCAGGAACGTTCCCTGTTTAAGATGATCAAAAATACCTATGAGGTCACCCCGGATTACATTTCCTCTGCGTATAAAGATAATGCGGCCGTCATGGATGGCACGGTGACCGACCGTTTTTGGGCGGATCCGGATTCCCGGGCCTACTCTTTCCAGCATGAGGACGTGGATATCCTGATGAAGGTGGAGACGCATAATCACCCCACCGCCATTTCTCCCTTTCCCGGTGCAGCCACTGGATCGGGTGGCGAAATTCGCGATGAGGGCGCTACGGGGCGGGGTTCCAAGCCAAAAGCCGGCCTGACCGGGTTTACGGTGAGTAACCTGCGTATTCCCGGGGCGGAACAGCCCTGGGAAGAGGATTTTGGGAAACCGGAGCGCATCGTTTCCGCCTTGGATATCATGATCGATGCTCCTCTGGGGGGCGCTGCGTTTAACAACGAGTTCGGCCGTCCGAATGTCTTGGGCTACTTCCGGACTTATGAAGAGCGGGTCCCCGGCCCGGCAGGAGAAGAGCTGCGTGGCTATCACAAACCCATTATGCTGGCAGGTGGACTGGGCAATATCCGCCGTTCGCACATTCAAAAAGGTGAAATCCCGGTAGGAGCCCGCCTGATTGTACTCGGTGGACCCGCCATGCTGATTGGTTTGGGCGGGGGTGCCGCCTCTTCAATGGATTCCGGTGCCTCAACTGCGGATTTGGATTTTGCTTCCGTTCAGCGGGGCAATCCTGAAATGGAACGCCGCTGCCAGGAAGTGATCGACCGGTGCTGGGCCTTGGGGGATAAAAACCCGATCAGTTTTATTCATGATGTGGGCGCCGGAGGGCTCTCCAATGCGTTGCCGGAACTGGTGAATGATGGAGGACGGGGAGGTGCATTCCGCTTACGCGAGATTCATAGTGATGAACCGGGCATGAGCCCGCTGGAAATCTGGTGTAACGAGTCCCAGGAGCGTTACGTCATGGCAGTGGCCGAAGCCGATATGCCCGAGTTTGAACGCATTGCCGCCCGGGAACGCTGTCCCTATGCAGTGGTGGGCGAAGCTACAGAAGCCCTGCATCTGGAACTCCAGGATCGCCATTTCGACAATAAGCCCATTGATATGCCCTTGGACGTGCTGCTGGGCAAACCTCCGAAGATGCATCGCTCTGTGGAGAGCCGTAAAGCCTGTGCTCCGGAAATCGATGTGTCCGGGCTGAGTGTGGATGAGGCGCTAAACCGGGTGTTGGCTTTGCCGACGGTGGCGGAGAAGACCTTTCTGATCACGATTGGAGACCGTTCGATTACCGGAATGGTGCATCGCGACCAAATGGTGGGCCCCTGGCAGGTGCCGGTCGCCGATAACGCCATCACCCTGGCTGGATACAATACTTACGCCGGGGAAGCGATGTCTATGGGGGAACGAAGTCCCTCCGCATTGCTGAGTTATGCTGCCTCCGCACGCATGGCTGTGGCTGAAGCCATCACCAACCTGGCTTCCGCCCCGATTGAGGGGCTCAAACGGGTGAAGCTGAGTGCCAACTGGATGGCCGCGGCCGGACACCCCGGTGAAGATGCCGGACTCTATGAGGCCGTGAAAGCGGTGGGCCTTGAGCTCTGCCCGGAACTTGGAATCTGTATTCCGGTCGGGAAAGATTCCATGTCCATGAAAACGAAGTGGGAAGATGCGGGAGAAGAAAAAACCGTGACTGCTCCGTTATCGCTGATTATCAGTGCCTTTGCTCCGGTGACGGATGTACGGAATTCCGTCACCCCCCAGTTGCGTCTGGACGCCGGTGAGAGCACGCTTTTGTTGATTGATTTGGGCCGCGGTCAGAACCGCTTAGGCGCATCGGCTCTGGCTCAGGTTACCCGTCAGCTTGGACAGACGCCTCCGGATCTGGATCAAGCGTCTGATCTGAAAGCCTTGTTCGACGGCATGCAGCAGTTGCTGGAGCGGGGGCAGGTCCTCGCGTATCATGACCGCTCTGATGGAGGATTGATCACTACTTTGGTGGAGATGGCCTTTGCAGGAAACTGCGGCATGGAGATTCACATCGATGCGCTGGTCGCGGATGCCTCCGAAGCCGCTGCCCTGGCGGCTCTGTTCAATGAGGAGCTGGGCGCCGTCCTTCAGGTGCGGACTCAGGATCTGAGTTCTGTTCAGGAATGCTTTTCGGCTCTGGGACTGGATGAGGCGCTGCATGTGTTAGGTTCCGTGCAGGAAACTCCGCAGATTCAGGTTTCCGCCGGAGAGAAGATCCTCATGGAGCGCAGCCGTAGCGACTTGCGCAAGATCTGGGCGGGAACGACCTTTGCGATGCAGAGCCTGCGGGATAACCCGAAATGTGCCGCAGAAGAACAGGAACAACGTTTGCTCGAACAGGATCCGGGCATCTCACCTCTCCTTTCTTTTTCGGTTCAGAACGACCTCGATTCTGCCATGGCACAGAGCTCTGTAGCGACAAGCGATGTCGCACGCCCGAAAATGTGTATTCTGCGGGAACAGGGGGTAAACGGGCAGTTGGAAATGGCCGCGGCCTTTGACCGCGCTGGCTTTGATGCGGTGGATGTTCACATGAGTGATATCCTCAATAATCGGGTCCGCCTGGAGGAATTCGTGGGGCTGGTGGCCTGCGGCGGTTTCAGCTATGGCGACGTATTGGGGGCTGGAGAGGGTTGGGCGAAATCCATTCTCTTCAACGAGAGCGCCAGAGCCCAATTCCAGGCTTTCTTTGCCCGTCCGGATACGTTCAGCCTTGGGGTTTGTAATGGCTGTCAGATGCTCTCCAATCTGAAGGAATTGATCCCGGGCAGTGAGCACTGGCCGCACTTTGTGCAGAATGAATCGGAGCGCTTTGAAGCCCGTTTCGTCACGGTGCAGGTGAATGAAAGTCCTTCTCTACTGTTCAAGGGCATGGCCGGTAGCCGTTTGCCCATTGCGATTGCCCACGGAGAGGGGCGCGCGGAATTCAGCTCCTCCGCAGCGGTGGAACGCAGTTTGGACTCCGGCTGTGTCAGTCTGCAGTATGTGGACAATCATGGGGACGTGACCACACAGTATCCGCTGAACCCCAATGGTTCTCCTCAGGGCTGTACCGGCTTGTGTTCTGCAGATGGACGCGTCACCATTATGATGCCGCATCCGGAACGTGTTTTCCGTACAGTGCAGAACTCCTGGGCACCGGAAAGCTGGGGGGAAGACGGCCCCTGGATGCAGATGTTCCGAAATGCCTACGAGTGGGTGCAGTCACAGCGGGGCTGAGGTTAGAGTTCAGGCAGGCGGCTCTCCGCCGGGTAAAGCATCCCTGGAGGACGTGTCTGCCTCTTACTCTTTGACGAAAAGACGGCAGTGGATGCGGCTGTGGGTTTCGTCGATCGCCTTCCATCCGGAGGGAGCTGGGTGATCTGCTGGAATGAGCAGCGCGCTGGCCTCTTCTGGGATGTTGTCCAAAGATACTTCATGAATCCGATGTCCGCTATGGAAAATGAAGCGGTCATCCAGAGCTTTCCATTCCTGTTCCGGATTGTAGGCGAAATAGACTCGGCCTGCCGGCAGGATCGCCCGGAGTCGTTCCGTCTCGGCTTTGTAACGATACAGGTTGGTTTCTATATAGAAATTCATGGCAAAGCCATAGAAGAGGCAAAACCACACTGCGGTATAGAGCAACATCTGCTTGCGATCCTGTCTTCGAGTGGCCCTCCAGAGCATGTAGGCGGGAGGGATCAAGAGCAGCATGGCCGCAACGCTGGCCAGCCATCCCGCTCCGGGGAGCTGTTCCGAGGACATCCAACCCAAAGCCACTAACTGTGTTTGAAACGGAAGCAGCACAGGAAGCAGGATACTGAGCAGGAGAAAGAGTCCCGCGTGCAGTCCTTCCCATTTTCCTGGCGAAGTCCTCAGTCGCTCCCAGAGTTGCACAAAGCCTAAGGCGAAAAAGGGGAGCAGGGGGATCAGGTAACGTTGTCGTTTATTATCCGGGAAACTGAGCAGGAGGATGCCCAGCAGGAGGATCAGCCAGGGGAAGAGGTCCGGCCGATGCAGGCTGGGAACTTTGCTGACTGCACGGAACGCGTAGAGGGTCCAGGGAAAGACCACTCCGATGATCACGATGTAATAGAGCAGGGGCTGTGGCTCATTGCGGACCTGAGTGAATTCATTTCGCAAGGTGTCTGCTGCACCCGGAACATGATGCAGAACCCAGTGTAACCAGCCCGCATACAGCACTCCACAGATGGCCATCAGTCCCCAGGCCGGAAGCAGGTTGAAACGTCCCCGGGGGAAACAGAGGGGGAGCAGCAGGATGAGGAGGCCGGGGCCTAGAAAGCCTACAGGACCTTTGCTGAACAAGGCGCCCAGGCAACAAAGCAGCGCGAGTGGCGCCAGGGCCCAGCGCCGCCAGCCCAGGGTTCGTTCGCTGATCAGAACCAGCATCCAGGCCGCCGCGCTGCAGAAACCGAGTAACCAGGTGTCGTAGGAGGCCAGTCGAAGTTGTTTCAACAGGGCCTGACAAGACATCAGCACCAACATGGCCTGCGCCCCCCGTTCAGGCGAATAGAGCCGGCTGCCAAGGGCAGCTATAGCCAGAAGTCCCAGCAAGGCCATAGCTGCGCCGAGCTTGCGGGAGCGGCGCAGGAGATCGTTCGGGTGATGCTCTTCCGGATCTAGATCCTGCCATACCAGCAGGTTCATCCAATAGAGTAGAGGCGGTTTGCGGATCCGGGGTTCGCCGCGGATACTGGGACGTTTCCAGGCATCCGCCTCTCCATCATGCATGCGTTGCCAGATCTCCTGGGCAGGGAGGAGGGAGCGCAGCTCCATGTGATAATCACAATCTCCATCCGCGACCCTACGGGTGGCCGGGAGAAAGAAGAGCAACAGCGCAATCCAGAAGAGTCGGCTGCGCAGCAGCTGCCATTCAGGAAAGACGGACTTAGCCTGCATCCGCGAGGTCGTATTCGCTCTGGAAATAAGGGTGATCCGGATCGAACTGCGTCAAAGGCAGGTTGGGCTGATGGGAGCCCTGAGGGCGGCGGCCGCTGCCTTCCAGCCCTTTCTGTCGGTCTCCCAATTCCTGACGTGCTTCATCGATCAGTGCCTGCAGAGCCTGCACGCGTTCGGGTTCTTGTTCGGCGAGATTGTGGCGTTCGCCAAGGTCCTCTTCCAGATGATAGAGTTCGAGGACCTCATGGTAATTCCGGTGGTTGCCCCTCGCGACATGCAGTTTCCAGGAGCCCACCCGGACGCCATGGAATGCGCCGCAGTGGATGTAAAAGAAGGGACGTTCTTCCTCAGCGCTCTCCTGCCAGGCCGGGAGCAGGCTTTGTCCGTCGATGACCCGGTCTGCGGGCAGGGGCTGACCTGCCAGTTCACAGAAGCTGGGGAGAAAATCCATTGCACTGTGCACAGACTGGTTTTCAGTCCCTGCGGGGATGGTTCCTGGCCAACGGGCAATCATGGGAACCCGTTGTCCACCTTCCCAGCAACTGCCTTTTGCCCCGCGCAGCGGAGCGTTGCTGCCGCCTTCTCCCTGAGCCCGGCTGCCGTTGTCCGAGGTAAAGATGATCAAGGTGTTCTCATCCAGTCCCTGACGTTTGATCTCATCCATCAACACAGATACGGTCCAGTCAATGTGTTCCACCGCCGCACCATACCGGCCATTTTGAGATGCCTTCAGGAAGGAATTTGGTGTGTAGATGGGCAGGTGCACATACATCTGGGCAAAATAGAGCAGGAAGGGTTCTTCTTTATGCTTCCGGATGAATTGTACGCACTCATCGACATAGCGTTCGGTCAGTGCAGCCTGATCCGGTTGTTGTTGATGCACTTCGTTGTCCCTGAGCAAGGGGAGCGGGGGGTAGTTCCAGGTTTCTGGAGTATCGGGATCATTCTGATAATCCGTGTGAAGCGTCGCCTCCAGTTCACGGGCAAAGTTCCGGCGGCCTTCTCCGGGCTGCCGCCCCATATCATTACTGTAGGGAATGCCAAAATATTGATCGAAGCCATGGTTACAGGGCAGGAACTCCTGTTGATCACCCACATGCCATTTTCCGACCAGTGCGGTGTGGTAGCCTTGTTCCTTCAGCAGACGGGCAAAGGTTTGCTCATCAGGGTGCAGTCCAGCAGCGGAACCGGGGAACAGAACGGGCAAGCCGTCAAATAGATCCATACTGACCCGGTTAGGGTAGCTTCCGGTGAGCATGGCGGCCCGGGAGGGTGAACAGACCGGACTGGCCATATAAAAATCGGTAAAACGCATTCCCTCTGCTGCCATACGGTCGAGGGCCGGAGTGCGGTTCAAGCTGGAGCCGTAACAGCCCAGGTCACCATAACCCAGGTCGTCGCAGTTGATCAGAATGATGTTCGGGCGGGAGGAGGAAGCAGAATCAGGCATTAAACAATCAGGTTTTTCATCGCGGTGGCGGTATCCGCCAACAGCTCGTATTTCGCGCTGCGCAGCGATTTATGCACCGCGACAGGCGATTTGTCGAGCAGGGCCGCCACCCGTTTTTGTAACCCGAAGGTCCGTACATTGGAAGGATCCTCAAACTTTTCGTACTGCAGGCTGCGCAAGTGTTGCAGTACTTCCGCTTCCACTTTGGTGAGGTGACCTAAAATATCAATGTAGAGGGTGGAAATGATATTGAGGGCAATATCAATTCGCGGGCCAAAGCCTTTGAATTCCAGTTGTGCGCTTTCTGCGGGAAGCGTGCCCAACAAGCGTTGCACCTCTTCCAAGGTTGGCGCATCCAGCTCCAGCACTTCGCCGGGGCGGCCAAATTTCAAAAGGTCATGGGCAAAGATCATCTGTGCGGGCAATCCGCGCAGTTCGATCATCATGTCCAAGGCGATAAATGGAAAGTACCCGGAGTGAAATGGTTTCAACGCCGTGTGCCAAGTGAGGGGATCCAGCTGATTCAGCGGATGGAGAAGCACCTCACCATACCTGTCCTGCAACAGGTCAATGAACGGTTGCATCCGTTTCACCTGTCGTGGAGAGTCGAGTCTAAAGAGGGCCAAGATCATAAGTGTACACCTGTGATGATCCTTCTCGTAAAAGAAAGCCCTGCAAAGTTAATTTTTAATTATCCTCCCTTAAAAACGGAAGAATTACAGTTTTGTGGTCTTAAAGAGGCGCATGGCCAACCACCAACTCAGTGCAGAAACGCCCACCAGAGACCACAACGCGAGCATGGGTGTTTCACGGCCATGATGACCAATCCAGGCGTATATCAACGCGGGGGGGAGAGAACCCAGAACGGCCGC
Organism: Verrucomicrobia bacterium UBA6056; assembly: GCA_002429005.1. Lineage (GTDB taxonomy): Bacteria > Verrucomicrobiota > Kiritimatiellia > SS1-B-03-39 > UBA6053 > UBA6056. The sequence continues at coordinate 9,134 of DIYK01000014.1, read as the reverse complement.
GCTGCAGAAGGGCAGGGGGCGCATGCGACTGAATCCGGCCAGCAAACTAAGGGCTTCTGGGAGAATGGGGAGCAGGCGGCTCAAAACAATGACCAGACCTCCCCAGCGGTCAAACAGTTCCCGGGCTTCAGCTTCCTCTTGTTCGCTCATGAGGCGCCTGGCCAGTTTCGTCCCGCCCAGACGACCCAGACCGTACCCGAGCAGAGCCGCCAGCGAGAGCCCCAGCCAGCCCCAGAAACATGCTGCGGCAAAGCCCAGGATGCTCCCCATTCCCGCGATGAGAAAGGTGGTGGGAATGGGCAAAACCAAATCCGAGATCAAGAGCAACGCACCCAGCGGCCCCGCGTTTTCGCCCAGATTTCCTAAAAATTCTCGACTGCCCTCCTCTGAGAAGAAGTTCTCCAAGGCATCCCCGCCCAGGGCAAAGCCTACAAGAATCAGTGCGGAGAGCCCGAGAAAGAGATAGAGGAGTTTTTTCATAATGGAAAACCGCTTCTGAAAGGCTGGACAGGATCAGTTGACGTTAATTTCCACGCCTTCACCTGAATAGAGATCCAAAGGGCCCTCCAGTTCAATTTTCAACACGGTAACTTGGGGGTCCAGATCCTGCGTGGGCAGATCGATGTGTAGGGTACCGGGAACCCCGATCCAGTCAGCTCCACCCACACGCCGCTGCGTGCATTCCATCCCGTTGTGGACTAGGCTGACCCGTTTGACCTGATTATGAATGCCTTTGACGGTAGTGCATTCCCGGGGCAGATGGGAGAGGTACAGGTAGATCACATCCCCGGCCTCATTGAAACTGCTGGGGCCGTAGGCATAGCCGTGAGGGAGCCCGCGTCGGGTTCCGTAGACCGCTTCATGGTTTCGTTGGATCCAGTCACCGATCTCTTCCAGCAGCTGCACTTGAGCTGGTGGAATCACGCCATGTTCATCCGGTCCGATGTTCAAGAGCATGTTTCCGCCCATCCCCAGACATTCGCAGAACATGTGTAGGAGTTCGAAAGCGCTTTTATACTGTTCTTCGCGACCGGTGTAGCTCCAGGTATTGTTGGTGGTGACACAGAATTCCCAAGGCCCATCCGGAGCCTGCACCGGAATGAACTGTTCCGGGGTCTCGTAATCGCCATAGTCCTCGAGCCGGGAATTGATTACGGTATCCGGGGAGAGCTCTCGGATGAAGTCACGCAGTTCTCGGCTTTTGTAGTCATGAAGGTGGGAACCGATCATCACATCGAACCAAAGCAGATCGATGTTTCCGTATTCCGTGAGCAGCTCCCGAAGTTGGTTCTGGCGAAAATCGAGGAAACGCTGCCAGCGGGCTTCGTAGTCCGGACCGGGGGCGAACTCGGTGTCCACCCTGCGCCAGTTTTCGATATAATTATGTTTCACCTGATGGGCAGCTTCCAGGTCTTCGCGGCTCAACTGGGTAATGATTTCGAAGTGCTCCGGCTGAGACCAGTCGGTGTGAGAAAAATACAAACCACAGTGCAGCCCGGCATTTCGGATGGCTTCGACATAGGGGCCAACAAGGTCATCGCAATGGCCCCGGGCAGGAATAGAGGGCCCTTCTTCCTGGGTGGGCCACAAGGCAACGCCATCATGATGTTTGGTGGTTAGAACAGCGTAACGGGCACCACTGCGTTTGATCAAGGCTGCCCAGGCCTCCGGATCGTAGTCTTTCGCCGTGAAGCCGTCGAATTGAGTCATGTATTCATCATAACTGACTTCCCCCCGAACAAAGGGCCAGGATTCCCCCCCTCGACGCTGCACGGCATAAATGCCCCAGTGAATGAAAATTCCTAATTTCGCTTCTTCAAACCAAGGCTGCATCATGATGGGGGGCTCCGGGAGGCATTCCTGCTTTTCTGGTGGCTCAGGAGGACAGTTCAACCGAAAAGCGCGCAAATTCGGATACGGAATCTGCAAGGCGATCGCCTTGGGGGGAGTCAGGAGTCATTGGTCATTAGTCATTAGTCATTAGTCAGGAGTCAGGAGTCAGTAGTTTGGAGGGCTTGTCGTCTGCTCAACCGCGGGCTAGCAGCCTGTCGGACTTTGGGATCTCCGACTGCAAATTCGCGTGATTTGGCCGAAATTCAGTCTGATTTTCGTTAAATAGCGGCGCTATTCGCCTCAAATCAGACTGAATTCCGACTCAAACACGCAAATTTTCGTTTCGAAGTCCAAAGTCCGACAGGCTGCTAGCTCAACTGACAACTCAATATTGACTCGTCATGAAGGCTTGTCCTCTTCGCAACCGCGAACACCCTATACCTGACTCCTGACTCCTGACTCCTGACTCCTGACTCCTGACTAATCCCCCCTGACTCCTGACGGCCTAGGGGAAAATGCCGCGCAGGGCGTAAATATCCTGAAGATGTTGTAGGGCGACGGCGAAGGCTGCCCGGCGCATACTGCAGTGATGTGATTCGGCAAAAGCATGGACCCGGTGGGCAGCTTCGCTGATCATGGCCTGCAGTTTATGGTCTACCTCGGTTTCTTCCCAGGTTTCGGACTGACGGTTTTGTTTCCATTCGAAGTAGCTGACGGTGACCCCGCCACAGTTGCAGAGGATCGCGGGGAGAACTTCAATGCCCTTCTCCGTAAGCACCCGTTCTCCGGCTGGAGTGGTTGGGGCATTGGCGGCTTCCGCGACCAGTTTGCAATTCAGTAGCTTGGCCTGCTCCGGTCCAATCATCTGCTCCAGGGCAGCGGGAATGAACAAATCGACCTCTTCCTGGTAGAAGGCTTCCTCGGAACAGGCTTCTCCGCCCGGATATCCAACGACCCCCCCATGTTCGGCCACATATTCCGCCAGTTTCCGTGCAGACATACCCTCCGGATTGCGGATGGCACCGCTGTGGTCCATGACGGCCTGGAGCTTGGAGCCCCGATCCTGAAGTAGCCGAGCGGTCCAGGAGCCGACATTTCCATATCCGATGAGGCTGTAGCGGCACTCGGTCAATTCAATTCCAAGGTTGGGCAGAAGGGTTTCCAGGACAAAGACCAAGCCCTGCCCGGTAGCTTTTTCCCGGCCCGGAGATCCGCCGAAGGATAAGGGTTTGCCTGTGACCACACTCTTGGCTTCCACTCGGTTGTGCATCTCAGACATGTTGATGTAGGTGTCCGCCATCCAGGCCATGATTTGGGCGTTGGTCCCCACGTCCGGAGCTGGAATGTCATAATCCGGCCCAATGTTATTTCCCAGTGCGGAAATGAAGCGCCGGGTGATGCGCATGAGTTCCTCCGAACTGTGAGCGCGGGGATCCACTTTCAAGGCGCCTTTGGCTCCGCCATACGGCAGACGCATCAGAGCACATTTCAGAGTCATGAGCACGGCCAGGGTTTTGACTTCGTCCAGTTTGACTCCGGCATGGTAGCGAATTCCCCCTTTATAGGGACCCGCGACGTTGTTGTGCTGAACCCGGTAGCCTTTCATAAGCTGCCAGCGGCCATCGTCCATCTGCACCGGGAAGTGCACCATAACTTCGTTTTTGGGCTGCGCTAAAATCAGACGCAGATGCTCGGGAAGGTTGAGGAAATCGGCTGTAGCCAATACCTCTGCGATCGTCTGTTCGTACAGGTTGTCCGGATCACCGGGATAGTGCAATTCGTTCATTGTGTGAGTGTAACGCCCTTCCCGCGAAAAATGCAACGCATCTGTCGCACAGTTCTGTAGTCTGTTGGCTTTCCACAAAAAGCCTTTTGCAGTCCCGAACGGGATCGGGTAAGGGGAGCAGATGAGTTCCTCCGCCCTGGTTGCCATCCTGATTTCGCTCCTCTATGCAGGAGCACTGGGCCTGTGGGCCAGGTCGCCGCAGAGAGTGGAGGAGGCTCTTTTGCGTTTTCCCCGAAACACAGCGGCTGGCTGGGTGTTGACCGCGATCTGTATGCTGTGGTTTGGCTTTAATTTTTGGAGCGTGGATTTGGGTGGCTTTAATCAGTTTAAACGCATCATCTTTGCGGTCGTGCCCATTGGGGTTTACCTGATCGCTACCTACATCCCGGATTTGTTGGCGCTGCGCGGAGTCTGCGGTGTCATGTTGCTGGGGGCGGCGCCGCTCATGGCCTGGACCCGTTGGCAGGAAGGCCCGGCCTCCATTGCGGTGGTCCTGTTCTGCTATGCAGGAATCTTGAAGGCCATGATGATGATGATTTATCCCAACCTCTGGAAACGGAATGTGTTGTGGATTCAGGCCCACCCTGAAAAACGCACTGCGCTCCTGGGAGCCGGTGGGGCCTTCGCTGCGCTGATGCTGATTTGCGGTCTGATGTCGCTGTGAACCTGCTGCTCTGTCCTGTGGAGGGGGGGAGCCTCGATCCGGAAATCCTGTGGATGCCCGAGGATCGGGAGCGCTTGAGTTTGTTTCGTACCCCGGTGGATCGCGAGCGATTTCTGCTGGGGCGTCTGATGTTGCGTTTTCTCTGGCAGGAGCATGAAGATGGCCCCGTAGCGGATCTTTGTTGGGGTCCGGCCGGAAAACCCGCTTGGAATCGTGTAGGGGCCTCATCCTTTTCCATTAGCCATTCAGGTGAATGGGTAGGCTTGGCTTGGAGAAAAGAAGGGGAGCTAGGGCTGGATCTGGAAACCCTTTCACGCCCCCGTCCCTGGGAACGCCTGTCACGACGCTACTTTAGTGCGGGGGAACAGGCCTGTGTCGATTCCCAGGAAAGTTTTCTGCGAATGTGGTGCAGGAAAGAGGCACGGCTCAAAGCGGATGGAGGCGGATTGGGAGGCGGTATCAGCAGCCTTGATACCAGTGCCGATCCGGATTGGCACTATTGGGAGCTGGAAGAACAGACGGAATTGTTTGCGGCATTGGTCTGGCAGGGAGAGAAACAGATCCCTAAGCTCTGTAGGATTGACAAGAGCCAGTTGCTCTGACTGCTTCGTGGGGAATCTTAACCCATGGAGTACCCATGTTTATTTTTGGTATCATTATCGGGCTCTTGGTCTATCTGGCCCTGAGACTGAAAGTTTATACCGTACGCCCCGACCAACGCGCCGTGAAGACCAGTTTCGGTCGAGCGATTCGATTGCGTGAGGGCGTCGCGTTAGACAACGAAGGCATGTCTGAAGAGGAAAAAGAACGCTATCGTTATCCTCAACTCAAAGTCATTGGCCCTGGCGGACCCTATCTGAAAATGCCCTGGGAAAAGGTGCATAAAGTGACCATTGCCACTCAGGCCGTGGATTTGACCTGGGATCCGACCAAAATCCAGAGCACCATCGAAGCGGTGACCAAGGACAATTTGACCACCGGCGTTAACGGGCAACTTCGCTATCGGGTATCCGAGAGCAATCTCTACCCCTATCTCTTCGGGGTGAGCAGTCCCATGGAACACGTCATGGGCTACTTTGTTTCTGTGCTGCGCGAACGGATTGCCAACTTTGTGGACCCCAAAGGCAATGAATTGCTCACGCCCACCGCAGAAGAAGGCTTGGATGGATCGGATGTTCCGGATGCCACCCCGGCAGTGGAGTTGTCTGAAGGCGTCTCCATCAACGATCTGCGTAAAAACCTGCCCTTGCTGAACTCCTACATGGAACAGCAGTGCGAAAGCACCGTGGGTCGCTACGGAATTGAGCTGGATGCGGCTCTCATCACCGAAATTGATCCTCCGGGTGAAGTGGATCGCGCTCTGTCCGCGATTAACAGTACCCGTAACCAGGTGGCTGCTGAAATCAGTACCGCTCGTGCGGATGCCGAACAGCAAATCACCATGAGTAAGCGGGCCGTGGATATTGCTACGAACAACGCGGAAGCCGAAGTCGCGCCCTTGCGTGAGTTGGCCAATACCCTCGGTGATATTAAAGAAAAAGGCGGATCCGGGGCCCTGAAAGCCTATGTTCGAAACCTGAAGTTGCCCTTGCTGCGCCGCTGTACCCGCGTCGTGCAGACCCTAGGAGAGGAGGTGACATCATGAGTCAGTTTATTCCTGGTATCTTCGTTGGGCTACTCCTGGTACCCATCATTATGTTCATCAGCCGTAGCTTTGGTCTCTATGCGATTGTAAATGAGTGCGAGGCCCTGGTGTTCACGCTCTTTGGCAAAGTGGTGGGGACCTTTGATAAGCCCGGTCTGCACATTCCTTTGTTCAAATTTGGCCCGAAATCACTGCTCTTTCCCTTTTTCGGCAAAATCTACAAGGTCAACACCGCTTTGCGTCAGCATTACCTGCGCAGTCAGATGGTGAACTCGGAAGAGGGGACGCCCATGGGTGTGGGCATCTGGTACGAAATGCAGGTGACGGATCCGGAGTCCTACCTCTTCCGCAACAGCAATCCTGAAGCTTCGCTGGAAGCCAACGTCTCCAGCAGCACCATTTCTGTGCTCAGCAATCTGGAAATGGAAAAGATGCTGGAGGATCGTCATACCCTCAGCCGCACGGTGCGGGAAAGCGTTTCGCCGCTCTCCGAGAAATGGGGCTACCGACTGGGATCTGTGTATATCCGGAAAGTGGCCTTCACCGACGCCATCATGGTGGATAATATCACCGAGAAGGTGGTTAAACGCCTGGTGCAGGTAACCTCGGCAATGAAGCAGGATGGTGAAAACCGGGTGGGGCTGATTCGTTCCGAAACCGCCAAAAAGGTTTCTCAGAAGATGGCTGAAGCCTCCGCGGCCCGGCCGGCCATTGTGGGTGCTACGCTGAACAAGATTGCCGGGGAGGATCAGGAGATTCTCGATGCGGTGATGGATGTGATGGAGACCGACAACCTGCTGCAGTCCAATGCCCCGGTAGAGATCCTGCCCAACGGCGTATCTGTACTGGCCCAGTTGGGAGCTCCGGAGGGAGGGCCTCCGCCCATGCCTTCGATCAGCCTGGATAGCTGATTCCAGCAACCCGACCGGAGCAAAGCTGAGGCTTTGCTCCGGTTTTTTTGTGTCTATACAGACTCTTCGAAAAGCGGGGGATGCGCTTTGATTGGTATGGACATGCTATTTTTTTTCCTTCATGATGCCCATTCTTATGAAGTATGCGATTCTAGGTGATATTCACGCAAATCTCGAGGCGCTGGAGACAGTACTGGCTGATGCCCGGGAACATAAATGCACTCATTTTGTCAGCATTGGAGATGTGATTGGCTACAATGCCAATCCCTCGGAATGCCTGGAAACGCTGCGAAGTCTGGATTGCCCGATTGTTATGGGCAATCACGATTTTTACGGATCCCGTGAGAGTCCCCTGACCGGCTTTCACCCGATGGCCGCAGAGGTGATCAACTGGACCCGCAAGCAGCTGACCGACGAACAGAAAGAGTACTTGCGCTCTCTTCCCTATTCCCGTCGCGTGGAAACCTTTACTACAGTGCACAGCACCCTGGATAACCCCAACAACTGGGGCTATGTGCTGGACCGCTATGATGCGGATGCCAATTTTAATTACCAGACCACGGCTGTCTGTTTTTACGGGCATACCCATATTCCCATTGCTTTTGAAAAAGGGGATGAAATCCGTTCCGGTCTCTACTCCAAGATTAAGATCAAGGTCGGCCGGAAGTATTTCATCAATGTCGGCTCGGTTGGTCAGCCCCGGGATGGTGATCCCCGCGCGGCATATGTAATTTTTGACATGTTGAATAATGTCATTGAACTGCGTCGCCTCGAGTATGACCTGCCCAAGGCTCAGCAGAAAATTTTGGATGCGGGACTGCCCAATAAGGTGGCGGCCCGTCTGGCGACAGGACGATGATGCGCTTTTCACGATTGACCCTATTCGCCTTCTGCTGCTTCTGTGCCCTGAAAAGTTGGGCGCAGGTGGATGTAAAAACCAGTCTGGTCCAGGACCGCTTTCTGCTCTTCGAAGGCATTCCGCTTCAGTTGGAAATCACCAACAACGGAGATGATCCCGTTATTCTGGGGGGAGCAGACCCCACGGCGATGTTACATATTCGCGTACGGACGACCCGCCGGGACTTGATTCCACGAACGGATCAGCCGCTGTTTCCTGAGGTCTGGATCATTGATCCTGGCGAAACGGAAACCCGGGTCTTTGATTTGGTTCAGCTTTTTCGCATCCGACATGCCATGAGCTTCCGAGCTCAGGTGAATGTGGAAGTGGATGAAGAAGTCCTCAACGGTCCGGCCTTGCTCTTTGATGTCAGCGAAGGCATCAGCCTGGAGCGCATCCGTAAAAAGAAAACTGATCGCACCTTTGAGCTCTTTTCGTTGAACCGGAATGGCCGTGATGAGGTGTTGTTGCGGGTGAGTGATTGGAAAGAGGACAGCACCTTGGCTACCTACTTTCTCGGTCGCCAACTGCGCTTTTACCCGCCCCGTATGAAAATGGGGCAGGATGGAGCCGTCACTACGCTTCAATATGACAGTCCCAACCGGGTTGTGGTCTGCCGCTTCGCTCCGGATGGATCCCCGATTGTCAAAGAAGTGTACCAAGCTTCTGCCGGCGTCCCGGTCCGGCTTCAGGAAACCCGGGATGGCAAGTTCGTGGTCGATGGGGCCACGCTGGTCAGTCCTTGATCATCAGCGCTGTGGAGACATCGTTATGCAGAAATCTGTCGTTCTGACTGTATTGGGACCGGACCGACCCGGGTTGGTGCAGGAATTAGCGGACTGGGTAGTTCAGGCCGGTGGTAACTGGCAGGAAAGCCATATGCGCCATCTGCAGGGCCGTTTTGCCGGTATTGTGGAATGTTCGCTCCCGGAAACTGAGCTGAGTAAGCTGGATGCGTTGCTTGTCGATTTGAAGGAGCGCACGGGTTTAGAGGGATGCTGGCAGTCCGGTGAGCAGGAGGAAAGTCACCGCAATGAATACAGCTTCTCCATTCTCGGACAGGATCGCCCCGGACTTGTGCATGCACTCACGGAGTTGCTGCTGAAAAATGAAGTGAATATTCTGCAGCTGGAAAGTTCCCGCCAGTCCGCGCCTATGTCCGGAGAGCAACTCTTTCAGGCCCACTTCCATGTCAACCTGCCTGAAGGTCTTGAGCCCGACGATCTCGCTGAACAGCTCAGCCCCTTGGGCGAAGAGCTCATGCTCGACCTCGACGCGTAGGGGGAGGGAGTCAGTCTGCCAGGCTATCGCCATGGCAGAAGTCATTAGTCAGTAGTCATTGGTGCTTGTCGTCTGCGCAACCGCTAGCAACCTATCCCTGATCCCTGATCCCTGAT